>DMDA01000088.1:121841-124573 GCA_003451595.1 Chloroflexota bacterium
AGCGGCACCATCGAGTTGATACAGATGACGAGTTTAGCGCCGGCTTCGATAGCCAGATCGAGGCTGGCGGTGCCATGTAGCCCGCCGTCAACGTAATCCTTGTCAAAGATGCGCACCGGGCGGTAGAGCACCGGAACGGCGCTGCTGGCGGCGACAGCACGGCTGATCGGCACAATCCCTTTGCCGCCCTGCCCAAAGACGGCGCGGTTGCCACTATCCAGCTCCGTGGCGACAATAAAGAGTTGTTTGTCAAGGAAATCAAAGCGATTGCAGCGCCCCGGCATTTCCAGGACGCGACGCACGTAGCGCTCCAGCGCGTTGCTGTCGTACAGCCCGGCTGGCAGCAAGTCCGCCAAATCCCAAAGGATATCGGAGATGGCGATGTTCAGCGGGTGTGAAAGCGATGCGATGCCCAGTTGCCAGAGTGCACGCGGCAGGTTGAAGAGGCTGCGCAGATAATCTGGAATGTCGGCCTGGAAGATATCGCCAACACCAAAACCGCCGATTTCAGGATGGCGATTGTCGATGGTCTGGATGATCTCTTCAGGGGTAAGACCATTGGCAATCAAGGCGCAGATCAGGGCGCCAGCACTCGTGCCTACGTAAATATCGAAATCGTTGACAGTCTGGTCGTGCAAGATGTCATTGATGGCGCGCAGAGCGCCTACTTCATACACGGCGCCGGTGATGCCCCCACCGGCCAGGACAAGCGCGACTTTGCTGCGTTTGGGCATGATCTGCTCACTCTGCTCCATCCGACTTTGCTGGCGTCTTTTCGAGCGTTTCGTCCGCCTGCTGCGATTCGAGCATCGCACTGATCTTGGCATTCAACTCGTCCAGCTGGGTTTGCAACTTGCGCAGGTCGCGCGCAGTAGGCAGGTTGAGCGTTGCCAGCATATCCTGAAACAATTCATCGATTCGCTGCAGCGGGGAAGGTTCGGTTGGCGTCTGTGCGTCTTTGGCGTCGATATGCAAAGGAGCGATCAGGGCGCGCCGCACCTGCTCCCAGGTGTCACCGCCAGTGCGAATCAGGTTGGTCAACAGTGAGCGCGAAAGCAGGCCAGAGCCTTTCTTTTCCTGCTCGAAAATGATCTGAGAGAGGGTGAGGGTCGTCAGGTCTTCGCCAGTTTCATGATCGATCACGAGTACATCTTGATTGGCTTGAATCAAGGCCGCGATGTGCTCCAGCGTCACATAGCGTTTCGCTTCGGTATCGTAGAGCTTGCGGTTGGGGTATCGCTTGATCACTGGCATGACGTTTCACCGAGGAGCACATTGAACGACCAATTTGGAATCTCTTTCAATCATAGCACAGTTGGACGCGCCGCGTCAAAACGGAATGGAAATTCACGTCAATTCCACATAGTTTGCAAGATTCAGGCACAAAAACTGTACAATTCCTCACGGTAACCTACAAGTCTTCTGGGTTAACCTGTGATTGTTTCTTCCTCCTCCTTTGTGTGCAGAAGGCGACATGCTTGCATGTCGCCTTCTGTCATGGTTGGGCATGTTGTGAAATCGCTCTACCACCCCATTTGCATTGCTTGCATCTGTTGGGGAGACGGCTATAATAGCTGCATCTACAAGCCACCTTTCTGCCAACTCTCTGCACCGACAATCTTTAATCATAAGCCAAGATCATAAGCCAAGATCATGAGCCAACGACAACTTGCGATCGATTTTTATCACGAACTTTGCACAGCCGGCGCGCTGGCGCAGGAGACATGGGACACCTTGCTGCCCGGGCTGTCGGCGCGGGGGCTTGTCTTTGGCGACCGCCCTTTGACAACTGTACTGCGCCCACTCCTGCACACCGGGATGGATTGGCACTATCTGCGTTGGCGTAGCACGGTCGTCCTCAGCGTCTTTCGCAAGCTGGCGGAAGCGCTACGCGTGGACCCGGTGCTCCGTACACAGGTGCATCTCACCCCTGAAGAGGAGACCTTGATTCAGATCCCAACAGGCTTCGATACGATTCTCCCAACCGCGCGGCTTGACAGTTTTCTGACAGTTCGCGCTGATGGCAGCTATCACCTCAATTACGTTGAACTCAACGGCGAAAGCCCGGCGAGCATGGCCTACAGCGACGTGCTTTCCGACCTGTTCCTGGAAACGCCGCTGATGCAGGCTTTTGGAGAGCGCTACTACGTTGAACCGGTGGCGGTGGGGCGGCGCAGTGCTGTGGACGCTTTGTTGCGCATTTATTACCAGTGGCGCGGCAACCGAAACAAGTTGCCCGATATCGCTATTGTCGACTGGGAGGGCGTGCCAACGACTACGGAGTTCCACTTGTTTGTGGATTATTTTGCTCGCTATGGCATCACCGCTACGATCTGTGATCCGGAGCGGATGGAATTTCGCAACGGCGTGCTCTACGCCGACGGGCGCGCTGTCGATTACGTCTACAAACGCGTGTTGACGACTGAATTGCTGCAACGATATGGACTGTCTCACCCAATCATCGACGCGGTGCGCGCTGGCGCCATTTGTATGGCGAATCCCTTTACCTGCAAGTTGGTGCACAAGAAGGCCAGCTTTGCCGTTGCCTCCGACGAACGCAACGCTTACCTCTTCACACCCACGGAGCTGGAGGCGATCCGTCAGCATATCCCGTGGACGCGCGTCGTGGAGGAACGCAAGACATTGGCGCCAGACGGTGAAGTCATCGATCTACTGCCCTGGGCCGCTGCGCATCGAGATGAGCTGGTGTTGAAGCCGAACGACGAATATGG
>DMDA01000088.1:124872-125010 GCA_003451595.1 Chloroflexota bacterium
CCCTTTATTTTCAACGGCGACACGATCGACGGCTGTCTGGTGCGGCTGAGCAAGGTCACGCTGCTCAATGTCACCGCGGGCGGCGGGTCGGTGGTGCCGGCGTTCGTGGTGGATCGACGAATATAGGAGATTGAGAGA
>DMDA01000088.1:125331-125750 GCA_003451595.1 Chloroflexota bacterium
TCCCAATCGCTCAATTTTCGAGTCACTGTAACGTCAAAGGTTGACCCCATGTATTATCCTTCCTTCAACATTGGCATCGAAGAAGAATACCAGCTCATTGACCCAGAGTCGCGCGAACTGTTGGGGTACGTTACGCAGTCGATGGCGCGCGAAAAGATGGTAGTGAATGAGCGCGCGCCCAACGCCGAGCTGGCGAAGCTGATCCGCGAGGGTGCGGTGGCGACAGGGACGCCTGTTTGTGTGGACATCAATGAGGCACGCGATAAGTTGTTGCGCGTGCGCGAACAGATGCTGGAACTGGGCGTTGCCGGCGGCTTTAAGATTGCCGGCGCAGGCACCCATCCCTTTAGCCGCTGGGAAGGTCGCGAGGAGATGCTGGCGCAGTATCGCCAGATGGCAGAGGATGCGCAGGTGGTGGC
>DMDA01000088.1:125967-126643 GCA_003451595.1 Chloroflexota bacterium
TCGCCTTTCTGGCAGGGTCGCGACACTGGCCTAAAAAGCTACCGCGCCGTGTTAGTCGATTCACTGCCGCGCACCGGCATCCCCGGCGCCTTTGCCAGTTATCACGATTATCGCAGCTACGTCGATACTCTGATGCGCACCAACAGCATCCCCGACCCACGTCGTATCATGTACGATGTGATGCCGCACTATCGCTTCCCCACGCTGGTCATCCGCATCTGCGACATGACGCCCTCCTATCGCGATGTGCTGGCGATCACGGCGCTGGTGCAGGCCACCGTTGCCTGGATGGTCGATCTCCGTCAGCGCAATATGTCGTTCCGTCTCTACGATCGCATCTTGATCGCTGAGAACAAGTGGCGGGCAGTGCGCTACGGGCTGGATGGCAACCTGGTCGATTTTGGTATCGAACAGCAACTGCCAGCGCGCACGTTGATCCGCGAACTGATCGACCGCGTCGAACCGATGGCGCGTAAGCTCAGCTCCTGGCATGAGTTGGAACATTGCTACACGATTCTGGAGCGCGGCAGCTCAGCCGACCGGCAGCTTGCCGTCTGGCGCGCGCATGGCGAAGACCCACGCGCCGTCGTCGATTATCTGGTTGCGGAAACGGAGAACCTGGCATGAGCGCACGACCCTCACTGACGATCGGCATCGAAGAGGAATATCAGATCAT
>DMDA01000088.1:126859-127857 GCA_003451595.1 Chloroflexota bacterium
ATCAAGCCAGAGTTGCATCAGGCGATGGTCGAGTTGGGTACGCCAGTCTGTCACACGCTGGAGCAGGCGCGCGACGAACTGATCAAACAGCGACGCTTTATCATCGATCTGGCGGCGCAAAAAGGGTTGGCGGTGGTGGCGGCGGCGACGCATCCCTTCAGTCGCTGGTTCAATCAGACCGTCACGCCGCTACCGCGCTATCAGGGCGTGCTGCAGGAGATGCAATTGCTGGCGCAGCGGCTGTTGATCTTCGGGATGCACGTGCATATCGGCATCGAAGATCGCGCCTTTGCCATCGACACGATGAATGTTGTGCGCTACATGCTGCCGCACGTGTTGGCGCTTAGCACCAGCAGCCCCTTCTGGATCGGACGCAAGACTGGCCTCAAGAGCTATCGCTCGGCGGTCTTTGCCGACTTTCCCCGCTCCGGCACCGCCGAAATCTGTCGCACGGTGGCGGATTGGGACAACATGATCGGCGCACTCACCCGCTCTGGCTGTATTCCCGACGGCAGCAAAATCTGGTGGGACTGCCGGCCGCATCACAAGTATCCGACGCTGGAGTTCCGCATCTGTGACATCTGCACGCGTGTGGATGAAGCCATCGCCATTGCTGGCATCTTCCAGGCATTGGTGCTCTGGTTGTGGAAACTGCGTCAGCGCAACATCACTTTCCGCGTCTATCGCACCGAATTGATCGACGAGAACCGTTGGCGCGCAGCGCGCTACGGCATCGACGGCAAGATGATCGACTTCGGCAAGACCGAAGAACTGCCCACGCGCGCGCTGGTGCGCGAGCTGCTGGAGATGATTGACGAAGAGATCGACGAATTGGGGATTCGTGCTCTGATGAAACCGATTGATGATATCCTGGCGCATGGCACCGGCGCCGATCGTCAATTGCGCGTTTACGAGGCGAATGACGGCGACATCAAAGCTGTTGTCGATCACTTGATTGCCGAAACGAAAGAAGGTTTGTAATGGAACACGCACGATGG
>DMDA01000088.1:128103-128931 GCA_003451595.1 Chloroflexota bacterium
GTGCTACATAGTACGTGTTGCTTGTCAGAAGCACCTACGCAACACGCAACACTGCGCCGATAAAATCCCGAGCGGGCGCCAATCACTTTTCTTCAATTGCCGGAGGAATCTCATGCGATTCAAGACCCTGTCGATGATCTTTGCTGCGCTTCTGGTTGTGTGTCTGGCGTGTGTGGGCGTCACAACATCAGCGTCAGCGGCGCCGGTGAACCAGACAGACGACGCCGGCGCTATACAGGTCTGGGCGTCGAGTCTCTATCCCGCCGCCAGCGCCCCAGGCATGATGGAATTCATTGTAATCTATCCTAACAACACCGCCGAGGTTGTCACCCTCTACTTGAGCAATCCCGCCATTGTCGAGACGGGCGCCTGGGAAGCGGGCGAGGATGGCGCGGTGGTTGTCACGCTCACGGGCAACCAGGAGCGCGAGTACGCGGAGTCGTCTACACTTACCCTGACGCCCGAAGACGATATGATGACCGACGGCGTGTTCCGTTATCATGCACTCACGGTCATCACGCCGGAGGAAATGGACGCGCTGATTGAGGGCGGCGCTGCGACGGAAAGCGCCGATGTCACGACCGCAACACCGGAAGGCATGGCAGATTTCGGGCGCATCTGGGTTTCCAATGTCTATCCGGCGGCTGACGCTGCTGGCCTGATCACGATGCTGGCGCTCTACGACAATGGCAACATGGAGCAATTCTCCATCTACCTGGGCAAGGGCGTAGTGGCTGAAGTGGGCATCTGGGAGGAGGACGCCGACAACACGATTTCTGTGACAGCCACCGGCACGCAAGACGAAGAGTATGCCGAGGCGACGACCAC
>DMDA01000088.1:129133-129915 GCA_003451595.1 Chloroflexota bacterium
GCCGAGATGGCAAATATGGTCGATCCGGCGGGCGTCTATGTGTCGAACGTCTATCCGGCTGCCGACGCCGCCGGGTATGTTGTCCTGTTGGCGCTGTATGACAGCGGCAATGCCGAGCAAACCACCACCTATCTGACCAAGGGCGCTATCTCTGAGATCGGTGTCTGGGCCGAGGAGCTTGACGGTTCGATCACAGTGACGATGACTGCCCAGTTGGACGGTGATGAGTACGCCGAGCCGGTGGTCACACTATATGCGCGTGAGGGCGAAACATTGATCGATGGCCCCTTTGAACTCGTCAAGCTAGAGCAGATCACGCCGGAGATGATGGACGCGATGATGGCGCCTGCCGTTATGGCGCGCTACCAGTCCGACACGCTGCCAGCGGCGAGCAGTCCTGGCCGCATCATTACATTGACGCTGTTCGACGACGGCTCCCTGACCTTCGCCACCGATTACTTGAATGATGAACCAGTCGTTACTGAAGTGGGAACCTGGGAAGAAGATGCCGATGGCGCCTTGACGATCACCATTACCGGTCAGGACGGCGAAAGCTATGCCGAGCCAACCGTCATTGTCTTCGAGCAGGATGGCGATCAACTCGTCGCGGTTGAATATGATGAGGCTTTGTGGGGTTCGGAAGGCTTGACGCTGACCGCCCAGACCGTCGAGTAGCCTGATAGCGGGGGCTTCAATCTCACAACTGGCGGCGCCCATCTGCATAGATGGGCGCCGTTGCTTTGTCCGTGACTGTTCTGTCAATCATTCTGTCAGTACAATCA
>DMDA01000088.1:130168-133459 GCA_003451595.1 Chloroflexota bacterium
CTGTCAGTACAATCATTCTGTCAATAGGTCTTGAGGTAGCGGTCAAGCTCCCACTGCGTCACATAGCGCTGGTAATCGTTCCATTCTTGCGTTTTGGCCTCGATAAAGCGCTCGTAGACGTGCTGGCCCAGCGCGTCCTGAATCACTTCGTCTGCCCGCAGCGCATCGATGGCGTCGCCCAGGTCGCCGGGGAGCGTTTCCAGGCCAGAGCGGACGCTGTCCATGTGGTAGAGGTCTTCCTCGGCAGGCGGTGGCGGGATCAGCTTGTTCTCGATGCCATCCAGCCCAGCGGCCAGCATGACGGCGAAGGCTAGATAAGGATTGCAGCTGGGATCGGGGCAGCGCAGCTCGCAGCGCGTGCTCTTGTAGCGTCCGGTCGAGATGCGCGGAATGCGAACCAGGGCGCTGCGATTGGTGCGTCCCCATGAAATGTAGACCGGCGCTTCGTAGCCTGGCACCAGACGTTTGTAGCTGTTGACGAGCGGCGCAATGATCGGCGTGATCGCCTTAGCGTGGGCCAGTTGGCCAGCGATGAAGCGCAGCGCGATCTCGCTCAGGCCGTAGTCGCTGTCGGCGTCATACATGGCGGTGTCGCCAGTGCTGCGATGCCACAGGCTCTGATGGACGTGCATACCCGAACCATTGATGCCGGCGATCGGCTTGGGCATGAAGGTGCAATGCAGGCCATTCTTCTGTGCAACAGCCTTGACTGTGGTGCGGAAGGTGATCGCAGAGTCGGCTGTCGTCAGCGCCGGGCCATAGCGAAAGTCGATTTCGCTCTGGCCAGCAGCCACCTCGTGATGCGACGCCTCAACATCGATGCCCATCGCCGTCAGGGCATCGACCATTTGCCGCCGCACACTATGCGCCAGATCGGTGCTGATGTCGAAATAGCCTGCCTCATCATGAGGCGTTAATGGCAACAGGTTGCCGTTGTCATGCACTTTGAACAGGAAGAACTCCAACTCAGGGCCGACATAGTAATCCAGGCCAATCGCAGCGGCGCGCGCCAGTTGGCGCTTGAGCACCTGGCGCGGGTCACCCTCAAACGGCGCACCGTCGGGCGTGTACACGTCGCAAATCACGCGCGCAGTCGACAGATCCATCTCCCAGGGAATGACGGTGAACGTGTCCAGGTCAGGTTTGAGATACATGTCGCTTTCGGCGACGCGCGCAAAGCCTTCGACTGCACTGCCGTCGAACCAGACTCCGTGCGCAACAGCGTCTTCCCAATAATCCACTGGAATCGTGATCTGCTTGGAACTGCCGATGATGTCGGAGAACTGGAGGCGGATAAAGCGAATGTCGTTGCGCTTGATGGTTTCGTCGATGCGTTCTAATTCTTCTGGTTTGTAGGCAATCATCATTGAGCCTCGCCCTTCAGTGTGTAGTCACGGTCAGCGTGTGGTCACGGTCAGCGTGTGGTCACGGCCTGTTTGTGATACACGTTATAAACAAACACCCGCGCCCGCGCAACTTTGCCGGGCACGGGTGTTGCATTGGTGCTACTGCATGCGGCTGAACAACCGGTGTTACACTCGCACAGGGACGATTGCAGCGCTCCGCAAACGGGACTGACTAGACGCCGTAGTACATGACAAATTCGTGCGGATGTGGGCGCAGGCGCACGGCGTCAAATTCGGCGATCCGCTTGTAATGGATGTAGGTTTCGATCAGTTCCTCGGTAAAGACGCCGCCTGCCAGCAGATAGTCGTGGTCGGCCTCCAACGCATCCAGCACCGCGGAGAGCGAACCTTCAACGGTGCGCACCTTCTTCAGCGTTTCGCCCTCGAACAAGTCCATCTCGGAGGGTTTGCCTGGATCAATCTGGTTCTTAATGCCGTCCAGTCCAGCCATGAGCATCGCCGAGAACGCCAGATAGGGGTTGGCAGCCGGGTCCGGGCAGCGGAACTCGACGCGTTTGGCCTTGGGCGATTGCGACGAAACCGGGATACGGCAGGCCGCCGAGCGGTTGCGGGCGGAGTATGCAATGACGACGGGCGCCTCGTAGCCCGGCACCAGACGACGGTAGGAGTTGGTGGTCGGCGCGCAAATGGCGAGCAATGAGTTGATGTGCTTCAAGATGCCGCCGATGTACCACAAGGCCTCCTGGCTCAACCCGGCGTACTGGTCGCCAGCGAAGACCGGCTTGCCCTCCTTCCAGAGACTCTGGTGCACGTGCATACCAGAGCCATTGTCCTCAAAGAGCGGCTTGGGCATGAAAGTCGCTGTCTTGCCGTACTTGGCTGCCACATTCTTGACGATGTACTTGTAAATCTGCATCCAGTCAGCCATCTGGATCATTGGTGCAAACTTGAGATCGATCTCGGTCTGGCCCGCCGTTGCGACTTCGTGATGATGCCGCTCGACCTGGAGGCCAGCCTTGATCATCTCGTTGACCATCTCGGAGCGAATGTCCTGGAAGAGATCAAAGGGCGCCACCGGGAAGTAACCGCCCTTATAGCCGACCTTGTGCCCCGGCCCCCATTCGCCGGAGGTCCAGACTGCTTCGCTGCTCTCAATGCCATAAGCGGCAGAATAGCGCCCGGTCTCGTACATCACCTGGTCGAAGATGAAGAACTCAGCTTCAGGGCCGCAGTACATGGTGTCGGCGATGCCGGTGGATTTGAGATACGCTTCTGCGCGGCGAATCACGTTGCGCGGATCGCGCGCAAAGGCTTCCATCGTACCCGGCTCATAGACGTTGGCGATCACGCTCAACGTCGGATGCGCACAAACCGGGTCAATAAAGGCCGTTGTCGGATCGCAGACCAGCAACATGTCGCTGCTCTCGATCGACTTGAAGCCGCGAATGGAGGAGCCATCAAAACCCAGACCTGTCTTAAAGAGATCATCCTCATCGTAGAGGGCGACCGGCACCGAAAAATGCTGCCATTGGCCGTATAGATCAGTGAATTTTAGATCGACAAACTCAATGTTGTTTTCCGCAATGGCCTTGGTCACATCTTGGGCCGTACTACAGTTGAGACTCATAATCCGGACTCCTACTACGGTTTTTTGTGATTTGACAGATGATTGGACATAAGAAACCGTCCAGCTGAACCCTCACCTGGTTGAGGGACGGCTACGACGGTTGCAAACGTGATGGAAGTGCTACAAATGCGCATCAGTAAAAACATCGTTACAACTATATGAATGTGCCTCTTCTGAATCCAGCGCGAAAGTTGCCAAAAGCCCGAAGGGATTCCTTGTGCACTTTGCACAACGATAGGTTTCTGGTTGGGTGTACTTCAACTTCATGGTGAAGGTGTATCGTAGGTCATCGCCTCC
>DMDA01000088.1:133675-136022 GCA_003451595.1 Chloroflexota bacterium
GCAGAGGGTGTATCGTAGGTCATCGCCTCCGGCGTGACATGAGATTTGTCGCCGCACGCGGCCGCCAGCGCCGAGCAGAGGGTGTGTCGTAGGTCATCGCCTCCGGCGTGACATGCGGCCTCGTCACGCCGGAGGCAATGACCTACTTCTTGGCCTCCTGGCTACAACGAACTGCAGTGATACGGTACAATGCCAACAGCAAAAAGGTTAACAGCACAGTGTTGATCAGAAGAGAGCAACGGATGACAAAGATCGATCTCTACCAACATAACCCCGCCATTACAATTATCACCGGCGCCTGCCCGCACGATTGCCCAGACACCTGCAGCTGGCAGGTTGCCGTGGATCGGCGCAGTGGCCGCGCCGTGGACATTTGGGGGCATCCACAGCATCCGATTACACAGGGCAGGCTTTGTGGCAAAGTGGACCGCTACCTGGAGCGCACCTACCACGCCGGGCGGTTGATGACGCCGCTGCGTCGTGTCGGGCCGAAGGGTAGCGGCCAATTCGCTCCCGTGACATGGGACGATGCCATCACCGATATTGCAGCGCAGCTGCGCACAATGATTGAAACCTATGGTGCAGAGGCGGTGTTGCCCTATTCCTACAGTGGCACGCTCGGTTTCTTGCAGGGAGAGGGCATGGCCGCGCGCTTTTTCAATCGCATGGGCGCCAGCCAGCTTGCGCGCACGATCTGTTCCGAAGCGGGCTTTGAAGGTTATCTCTACACCATCGGCGCAGCAGAAGGCATGCTACCTGAAGACTTCGCCTATGCTCGTCTGATCTTGATCTGGGGCAGCAATACACTGACCAGCAACCTCCATCTCTGGCCCTTCGTGCAGCAGGCGCGCAAACAGGGCGCCCGCGTGGTCATCATCGATCCAGCCAACACACGCACCGCCCAAGCCGGCGACGAGTGGATCGCCATTCGACCCGGCACGGACGGCGCGCTGGCGCTGGCAATGATGCACGTGATCGTCGGGGAGCAGCTGTATGATGCCGATTATGTAGGGCGGTACACGCTTGGTTTCGAACAGTTGGCAGCGCGTGTGCAAGAATGGGCGCCAGCGCGCGCCGAATCGATCACCGGCGTATCGGCAGCGCGTATCATAGCCCTCGCGCGTGAGTATGCAACGGCGCAGCCTGCCGCAATCCGCGTCAACTACGGCCTGCAGCGTCACTATGGCGGCGGCATGGCGATGCGCACGATTGCCTGTTTGCCTGCGCTTGTCGGCGCCTGGCGCGTCCGCGGCGGTGGCATCCAGCTGAGCGCCAGCGGCCTCTTCCGCCATTTGGATAGACGCGGTTTGCAGCGCCCCGATTTGCTTGTGGCTGGGAGACGGGGCGACCAGGAGACTGGGCCAGAAGGGCAAGTCGTCAACCCCAATGCTCCATCTTCTCAGCATTCAACCTCTCCTGCTCTCCCGCGCACCATCAATATGAATCGTCTCGGCGACGCCCTCAGCCTTGACCCGGCGCGGCTGGCCCTGGCGCATTATCGCCCGCGCCCTATTGACCCGGCGCCTGCGCCCGCCGAGGTCGGCCCACCCATCAAGGCGCTGATCGTCTACAACAGCAATCCGGCTGCGGTGACGCCGGATCAGAATGCTGTGCTGGCAGGGCTGCGGCGCAACGATCTGTTCACTGTGGTGTTGGAGCAGTTTCAGACTGACACCGCCGACTACGCCGACTATATCCTGCCGGCGACGACCCAACTCGAACATTGGGACATTCATCGTGCTTACGGTCATGCCTATCTATCGCTCAACCGCCCTGCGATTGCGCCGGTGGGCGAGGCGCTGCCCAATAGTGAAATCTTCCGTCGCCTGGCGGCTGCGCTTGGTTATGATGATGCGTGCTTTCGGGAAAGCGACGAGGCGATCCTGCGCAACTTCGTCGCGGCGCAGACGCACCCGCGCTTTGCCGGTCTCACGTGGGAACGATTGCTGGCCGATGGGTTCTATCGCCTTGCCATTCCCGACCCCTACCTGCCTTTTGCCCAGGGTAATTTTCCAACGCCCAGCGGCAAATGCGAATTCTACAGTGCGCGCATGGCCGCCGACGGCTACGATCCGCTGCCGACCTATACCCCGCCACGCTGGCAGACGGCAGGCGCGATGGACAACATCGCAACAAGCCACGCGCCAATATCCATCTCCAATCTCCAATCCCCGCACCATTCAGATTTCTGGTCGCCGCATTCTGCATTGGTCTGCATTTCTCCCCCTGCGCATTCGTTCCTGAATTCTTCTTTTGTCAACGTGCCGCGCTTTTTGCAACGGGAGGGGACGCCAGTGCTGCACATCCATCCTGACGATGCTGCACGGCGCGGAATTGCCGATGGCGA
>DMDA01000088.1:136274-136556 GCA_003451595.1 Chloroflexota bacterium
GCCTGGACGGACGCAATATCAATCAGGTGACGTTAGCGGAGGAAACCGACATGGGCGCCAGCGGCATGTTCTACGACGCCGCCGTGTGGGTGACGCCGGTCGTTGCTGCAGAGGCACAGGACGCGGTGCTGGCGACCGGATGAGGCGTTATTTTGCAGAAATCGTGCAAGACAGCCGCTGCAAAATATGGCACAATCGGGGTGGGTCAGGGAGAGCGGTAGGTCTCCCATCCCGCGAGGGGATCTACCGCTCTGTGTATCCACCTGAGCAGCCGGAAGCGCA
>DMDA01000088.1:136873-141579 GCA_003451595.1 Chloroflexota bacterium
TTGCGCATCCTTGCGGCTCTGCGACCTGGCGTCGGGATTAGCAATCTTCAAACATCTGCTCAGACTGGATCACGCCAGGCGTCCAGTGAACGCGGCAGGCAAATGCGCGCTGGAAGAACGCCGCCTCCCCGATGTCGGCGCAGACGGTGCAGAAGAGCAGTGCCCCTCGACTTTGACCGACATGTTGCCCCGATGTCGGCGCAGACAGTGCAGAAGAGCTTGTCGTAAGGATGCTGCACGAAGCCGCTTGTGGCAGCTGTTGCACCGCATCGAGACCAGCAAGGAACGCAGCCACTATTGTGGAAGCAGGCGCACGGGCGCACGGTGCGATGTGGTCTTCTATCGTAGGCAAGAGCGGCTTTGTTTTGTAGCCATGGTTGCTTGACGCAAAGTTGCTCATTCGGTAAGATCAAGTGATTGTTTTCCAAGATGGCAATGGCGTTGATGCGACAGCTCTTGTTGCTGCTTCCCATTGCACCTAGACGTGATGAATCAGAAGGGATGCAAAGTGACTGAGAGTACCCTGCAGGAAAAAATCGAACGCTGTCCATCGGCATTGCAGGAAATTATCGAGGAGTTTCGCGAGTCCCCTCCACGTGACCGGATGGAATACCTGTTGGAGTATGCCATGAGCCTGCCGCCGTTGCCTGCGCGCTTTCAGGCGCAGCGCGATAGCCTGGAGCAGGTGCACGAATGTCAGACGCCAGTCTTTTTGGCAACGGAGATCAACGACAATGCGGTGCACTTTTACCTGGATATTCCGCCAGAATCGCCGACGGTGCGTGGCTATGCCGCGATTCTGGTGGAGGGGCTGGATGGCGCTACACCGGATGCCGTACTAGCGACGCCAGATGACGTGCACATGCTGTTGGGTTTGCACGAAGTCATCACGCCGCAGCGGGTGCGCGGCTTGCACGCACTGTTGGGCTATATGAAGAAGCAAGTGAGAAAGCATCTATGAGTGAGCAGCCGTCCTTTTCTCGCTGCCCTTATTGCCGGCGCAAATTAGAGAAAAAGCCGACGCGTAAGCGCAAGTGCCCTCACTGCGGCGAGCTGATCTACGTGCGTGCTGGCGATCTGTTGCGCGAGGATGAACTGGAGCAGGCCACCGCCGCCACTGGCAGCCCCAAGAAGCCGACCAAGAAGAAACCCGCGCAATCCAAAGAACATGCAACAAGCGGCAAGCCGAAGCCGCGCAAGGCAAAGCCGAAGCCGAAGCCGCAGGGACAGCTTGCCGCCGACATCCGGCGCAAAAAGAAAAAAGAAAAATACGGGCCGGATGACCTGCTGGCTGGTCTACAACTGCTCTTCAAAGTAGCCGGTGCGCTCCTGGCAGGCGGTGGGCTGACGACATTGTTGTCTAACCTTTTTGGCGCTCAGCCACAACCGGCCACACGTAGCAGCGATCTTGCCGCGTTGGTGCAAAACGTCGATAGCGCCGACCTGTTGCAGGCAATCTCGGACGCATACACCTCTCTCAACGAGCAGGAGCAGTTTCAGATGCGCGCCGTCGTGACCTGGCTACAAAACGGCTTCCAATTGCCCGCCGACGCGACATAAATATAGACGGAATACTGCATTCCTGGCGCTTTGCTTCTACACATCTATGCGACTTGGCGTCAAAGTCTCTGACGACAGTTGCCTCCTTACCCGTGGAGCGTGTCACACCCGTAGACGCCGCTTGATGGAATTTGACAAATAGATGCGGTCATCGCAGGTTCGGCTGCCAGCCGGACGCTTCCGGTGGACGACGCTGTCACGCCGGAGGCGATGACCTACGTAGGCCGGCGGCCAAGCATACCGAAGGCGACTATCCCGATCACTGAGTTATTTTGTTCATCCCTATCAGCGGCGTGGTCTCTAGCCTCCCATCGTGGCCGTGAAATGGGTGTATTTCATATTCGCGAAACCTGCTATAATCGTGCTGCGCGCCCCCACCTTCACACAAAGGAGCCTGCCTGATGTCAACGTTGCCGCCCGGCCCATATCTGTTGTTGCCCTGTCCTGACGCGCCGCCTGCACCTTTCTACATTTTGCCTTTCGACAAGCGCGGGATTTGCGAAGCGCCTGCCACGCGCGCCCGCCTGCTGGAGGATGTCGCCGCCGGACATTACACCGACATCTTTATCTTCTCGCACGGCTGGAATAACGACTGGCCGGGCGCAGTTCAGACCTATCGACGCTTCATCGCTGGCTTCACCGCTATGGTGCAAGAGCGCCGGTTAGCGTTGCCGACATCCTTCCGCCCGCTCCTGATTGGCATCCACTGGCCAAGTGCAGCGCTTACGTTTGGTGAGGAAGAGGCGCCCAACATGGCAGCGACAACAGATGAGAGCCGCGATCTGGCTGTCGCTGCTGAGGCGGAACGTCTGCGCGACCTGGCGGAGGCGCTGCCTGCCACTGCGGCGGCCAGGATCTATGCCCTGTTGCAGCAGCCACGCCTCACCCTTGCAGAGGCGCAGGCAGTAGCGCAGCTTGTCGCCCCCGCCTGTGCAGCCACCGATGACGAGCTGGAGAACACAGCAGCGCTCGGCGCCGAAGAGTTGGTCGCGGCCTGGTCAGCGCTGGCGCCTGCGCCCGAACGCCCACTGGGTGAGTTCGGCACTGCCGGTGGCGGTCTCGTCGGCCCTGGCGCCGCCGGCGAAGTGGGGCAGTTCTTCGACCCACGCCTCATCGTGCGCGGGTTGACAGTCTATCAGATGAAGGATCGCGCCGGCGTGGTGGGCGCGCACGGCGTTGGGCCATTGCTGCGCGAGTTGCTGGCGGCCAGCCCTGCACGCATCCATGGCCTCGGCCACTCCTACGGCTGTCGCGTGCTGCTCTCCGCCATCTGTTTGGGTGAGACGTGGCCGCGCCCGCTGCACTCACTCCTGCTGATGCAGGGCGCGCTGTCACACCTGGCCTTTGCGGCAGATGTCACCGGACAGGAGCGTCCTGGCGGCTATCGCCGTGCGCTTGACCGCGTCTTTCTTCCCCTGCTGTGCACCTTCAGCCAGCGCGACGCGGCGCTGCATCGCTTTTATCACCTGGTCTTGCGCCGCGACAGAGACCTGGGCGAAATGAAGATCGCCGCCGCCGGTGAGCCGCCCAGTCGTTACGCTGCTCTTGGCGGGTACGGGCCGCGTGGCAGCGGCGAACAGTTGATCAACGTGCTCGACGCCGCTGCGATCGACGCTGGCGCCCGCTATGACCTCAACACGCTGACTCCGCTCATCGGCATCGATGCCACGTCCACGATTGGCGGTCATGGTGACTACAACAACCTGTCAACTTACTGGATGTTGTACAACCTGTTGACTGCGTGAGGCGAGAGGCGGAGACCGAAGCGGCGCTCTTAAGGGTGAATCAAGCCACAGCGCACAAGACGTCTTTGTCGCGTCTTCTCCAGTACAGCGGCGCTTGTAGAAAGGAGTTTGCGATGGGGTATTTGCTACGCAGGCAGTATGATCTGACCACTTTGGTGATCGGGTTTGAGCTTTCCGGGCGCAGATCGCAGGTGCGGTGCACACTGGAACGCGATGAAGCCGGGACGCGCACGCCGCTGCTCGACTATCAGCTTGATCCAACGGAGCTTGGCGTGCCGGATCACCTCGACCGCCGCCAGTGTATGTTCGAAGGGTATCCTTTCGCCATGCCCGGCGCTGTGCTCGACTCCCTGCGCGCTGCCCTGGACGCCCGCATGGTGGCCGACGAAGCGCTTTGGCTCTACCTGAAAAGTCCGGCAGGCTATCTGGCGTTTGTCCCCTGGGAGCAATTGCTGATTCCCGCCTTGCAGCGTCCTGTGTTGCGCCTGCCCGACTACCTGGTCGATCCCGCGCGCGCCGCCGGCGAGATCAACATTGTCCTATGCAGCAGTCAACCAATCTCGGAAGAAGCCTTCATGGCCAGCGATTACATGGCGCGCATGACGCGTATGGTTCTCGACCAGGCGACGCGGCCGACCAACGTACATCTCTTCACAGATATCGGGCTGCTGAACGATCTGGCAAATCATCTTGGCTATTATGGCGCCAATGACAGCCGCGTCGTGCTCCACGATCCACAGAGCGCCGCGCCTTATGCCATCCCGGACCGCAGCAGTCGCATCACCGATCCGACCGGTCAGTTGACCAGCCCCTGGCTCTTATGGATGCGCGGGGCGCTGGCGGGGCGCAGTATCGATCTGGTGCACTTTGTGGCGCACGGCTACCTCTCTGGCGAAAGCGCGGCGCTCTCCGTCGCCGAGTCGCCGCTGGAAAACCTGGATCGCAAGTTGCCGCGTTTCATCGGCCCCAATGAACTTGCTGCTTTCCTGGCGCAGACAGGCGCATGGGGCTGTGCACTTACTTCCCCTCTGCGCAACTATTCGGAGATGGCGCACCGCCTGCTCACCACTACACTGGCGAATTTGCGCCCCGGCCCAACGTTACACCATGAGATGCGCCTCGACCCCGATCTGGGCGCACTGACAGCCGCCTATCGACTCTTCCTGGCCGAGCGCCCGACGTTGGCGCCTGCGGCGTCGTCGTTGATGATCTACACCCATCCGGCGCGGGTGGCGACTCCGCTGCCTGAAGGCGCCGCTGCCATCTTCGACCCCCATCTTGTCGAACTGACGGCGCCGGACGACACGAATCGTTTTGTCGAGGAGCTTTACACGCCGCAAGAGGAGGTTCCCGGCTGGGTTTCGGCGGCTATGCGTTACATCGATCAGCGCACGCTGGCAG
>DMDA01000015.1:0-1872 GCA_003451595.1 Chloroflexota bacterium
AGATGTGTATAAGAGACAGTTATGAGGATTAACAAAATAACCCGGCAATCGATGTAGGCGCGGCTCTAAGCCGCACGTTCTCGTCGGACAGAAAAATGCGGTTACGAACCGCATCTACGATTACCGAATCGATTTGTTAATCACCATGAGCCAACTTTCGCTTTCAGCCTCGATTTCAATCGAAGGCGGCGCGCCCCGTATCTGAAGTTCACCCAGATGACATCAGGCCGGGGCGATGTAGATTTCATAGTTGCAGCATACACGAATTACTTGTAACTATCAATACTTGTATTGACAGGTTACAGTGTCGTTGATATACTGTAACTGTTAAAATGCTTTTAGAAAGTTACAGTCTAGGTGAACGCGTGCAGGGAAGCGAGACAGGAGGCAAGCAATGTTGGAGTGGGAGTATCAGTTAGAACGGCAGAAGGAACTGCGGCGCGAAGTAGAGCAAGCGCGGCTTGCACGCGAGGTCGAGCGGGCATCGGCGCAACGTGGTGTGGCAACTGCATCAATAGCGCTGGCAATAGGTCGGGCGCTGGTGCGCATGGGCGCCTGGTTGGAAACATTGGGCAAGCCGGTCAGCGAGTGTGCTGAAGAGGTTGGCTAAAGAAGGGGGAGGACAAATGGTAACGTTGATCGTGGTGGCGCTGATTGTGGCGGCGCTGGAGTTGTTGGTCTGGTTCTTCGCTGCGGACAGCACCGATGCGTTCGACAGCCCGGAATGGGAACGCCGCCGCACCTGGCGCGCTGGCGCTTAATTGTCACAAAGCACCAAGCTCAGGAGGCCGTCTCTGGGTAACCCAAGACGGCCTTCCTGCTTTTTTGCCATGGAGGCGATTATCTATCGCTAGCTGTGGCGCCTTCCCGGAAGTTTGGCGCTTTCTGGGGAAATGTGCAGCCGATCTGGAGGCTAGAGGTCACGTTGGGGCGTGTGCGTCCCGCTGGCAAGCTCGCGACCCAGCGCCGCCACGCGCGCCAGCCCATCCTCACCACCCGCCGCCTTGACCAGCGCCGACCCCACGATCACGCCATCAGCGATGCGGGCAACGGCGGCGGCTTGCTCGCCCGTAGCAATGCCAAAGCCCACTGCCAGCGGCAGCTTCGTGTATTTGCGCACCCGCGCAACAAAATCGGCCAGATCGGGGGGCAAGTCGGTGCGGGCGCCGGTAATGCCGGTGACGCTAACCAAATAGATGAAACCGGTGCAATGACTGGCGACGAAGCGAATCCGTTCGTCGGTGCTGGTGGGCGCCAACAAGTAGATGGTGGCCAACCCTGCCTGACGGCAGGCCTGTTCGAGTTCTTCCGCTTCCTCTGGCGGCAGGTCGGGCACGATCAAGCCATCGATGCCAGCGTTGACTGCGTCGGCAACAAAGCGCGCTACGCCGTAGGCAAAGAGTGGGTTGTAGTAAGTCATCGCACAGAATGGTTGCGCCATTCCGGCAGCGCGCAATTCGCGCACCATTGCCAGACAATCCGCCACCGTCGTGCCCTGCATTAACGCCGTGTAGGTGGCAGTCTGGATCGTGGGGCCATCGGCCAACGGGTCGCTATGGGGAATGCCGATCTCGAACAACTCGGCGCCAGCGTCACCCAGTGCGCAGACAATTTCCAGCGTTTTCGCACGGTCGGGGTAGCCCATGGCGTGATAGGGCATGAAGACCGCCCGGTGCTCCGCTTTGGCGCGAGCAAAGACGGCTTGAATCCGTTCGACGCCGCTCATAGCTGTCCCAACTCCTTCATGATCGTGCCCAAATCTTTATCCCCTCGTCCGCTCAGATTGAGCAGGATCACCTCATCTTTGCTCATCTGCGGCGCCAGCTCGACCAAATGCGCCACAGCATGTGCGCTCTCCAGCGCCGGGATGAT
>DMDA01000015.1:2144-2290 GCA_003451595.1 Chloroflexota bacterium
GCATAGTCAAGACCCGCACTGATGCTATGGGTCAGGGCGATCTGACCGTCGGCGTCCTGCATGACATAGCTTTTCGTGCCCTGCAATACCCCCAATCGCCCCAATTTCGGATCAGCGAAGCGCGCGGCATGTTCGCCGCCAGCAAT
>DMDA01000015.1:2533-3038 GCA_003451595.1 Chloroflexota bacterium
GAAAGATGCCGATGGCGTTGCTGCCGCCGCCTACGCACGCAACGATGGCGTCGGGCAGGCGACCAGGACCGATCTCCGGATCAAGCATCTGGCGCAGCGCCTCGCGACCGATGACGCTCTGGAAGTCGCGCACCATCGTCGGGTAGGGGTGAGGTCCGAGTGCGCTGCCCAGCAAGTAGTGGGTGTTGCGCACGTTCGTCACCCAATCGCGAATGGCGTCGTTGATGGCATCCTTCAGTGTTTTGCTGCCGGACTCGACGCCGCGCACCTCCGTGCCCAACAGGCGCATACGGTAGACGTTTGGCTCTTGCCGCGCCATGTCGATCGTGCCCATGTAGACCACGCACTCAATGCCCAGCATGGCGGCGGCGGTGGCGGTGGCGACGCCGTGTTGCCCGGCGCCGGTTTCAGCCACAATGCGTGACTTCTTCATCTTGCGCTTCATCAGCAACGCCTGACCGAGCGCGTTGTTGATCTTGTGGGCGCCGGTGTGCGCCAGATCTTC
>DMDA01000015.1:3259-14561 GCA_003451595.1 Chloroflexota bacterium
CTGGAACTCTTTGTCGGTCTTGGACTTGAGATAAACTTCCTCCAGTTCATCCAGGGCTGGCATCAAGGTTTCGGGCACAAATTTGCCCCCATAAGGGCCAAAGTGACCGGACTCGTCGGGCCAGGCCGCATAGTTCACTGTTGGACGTGTCGTAGCCGGTGCACTCATCAATCAGTCTCCCCCATCTGCATCACCACAAAGTGATGATGCGTTCCTTCTGCTCGCGTAACTTCTCACGATTCGGGCGCAGCGCAATCAACACCGCCGCCAGCACCATCACACCGTAGATGGCAAAGGGCCACGGCGAAATTTCATCGACGGAGAGGATCAAGAAAAGCGCAAACGCCGACACTGCCACGGCGAAAGTGCCGATGGAGGCGATGCGCGCCCACCAGATCAGGAAGGCGCCGATGATGATCGTTACGCCGCCGACCAGCGGGTTGAGCGCCAGCGTCGTCGCCGCCGTGGTGATGCCGCCGGCGCCTCCCTTGAAGCCGTTGAGAAATGACCAGTTGTGCCCAATCACGGCGAAGCCGCCCGCCAGCGCCGCCGCCAGATCGAGCGCCAGCTTGCGCAACTGCGCCTCGTCCACAGACATCGTCGTCGGTTCAGGGAAGAGTAGGTAGAAGAGCCAGCGCACCAACAGCACCGCCACGGCGCCCTTGACAGCATCCCCAATGATCGTGGGAATTGCCGCCTTCAAACCAGCGGCGCGCCAGGCATTGGTGCCGCCGATGCGACCACTGCCCACTGTGCGGATATCGACGCCGTACATCCGACATACCCACAATCCTACTGGGATTGACCCGAACAGATAGCCGATCAATGCCGCCAACGGTATGAATGCCCAGATCATGCGTCGCTCCCCCCTTTCCTCAACCTGACCGATGTGCTGTCTGTTTTTGCTTTCTATGGAGATGCCCCTCCAGATGCTGCCTGCGAGGCGCCTAGAGCAGCGCCCGCACCGCCGCCAGCGCCGCGTCGTAATTGGGATGCTGGCCGATGCCCGGCACGTACTCCACGTAGCGGATCACATCGTCGGCGTCGATCACAAAGATGGCGCGCTGTTCAGCCCCCAGATCAGGCACAGCAGTGCCGTACGCCTTGCCAAAGTCCAAATTGAGATAATCAGAGAGCATCAATACGCGCTCGACGCCTGCCGCGCCGCACCAACGTTTCTGTGCCATCGGCAGATCAACGCTCACCGTGACGACGACGACTTTTTCACCCAAAGTGGCGGCTTCCTGGTTCATGCGCCGCGTCTGCGCATCGCACACGCTGGTGTCGATGCTGGGCACAACGCTGACCAATCGAATCTTGCCTGCGGTGTCGGCCAGCAATTTGGATTTCGCCAGGAACCCTGTCGCCAGTTCGACCTCAGGCGCCTTGTCGCCTGGGCGCAACGCGTCACCCAAAACGCGCAACTGGAGGTCACGGAATGCAACAGTACGCTCACTCATCTTGCTTTCCTTTCAACTATGCAGCTCAACGCTGTCTGGATTGGGTTTGGTGTGGCAACCAAGAGGTCGCCAGCAAAATTGTATGTGGTTTACTCAACCGGGAATGTGGGCGGCGTCCCCGATGACGCGTCGCCTGTCAACACCGGGATCGTCGGGTTGGCCGGCGGCGACGGCGGTTTGACATCCGTCATCGTGTCGGCGCGAATATTGACGGCAGCGCGCATCAGCACGTTGTCATCCATGTAAAAGCTATTGACATTGAGCACGCCACCGACCTGACTGCCGTTGAGAAGTTCCACGCGCTCAGCCTGGATGACGCCCTTGAACTTGCCGCGAATACTGACCACCCGGGCGACAATGTCACAATTGACCGTCGCCGTCTCGGTCAGAATCACATTGGCAGGCGTCTCGATGCGTCCCTGGTTGACGGCGCCATCGATGCGGATGCTGGCGTCGCATTGAAGTTGTCCACTAAAAGTAGCGCGCGCGCCGATCAAAACTTCGATTGCGTCCGGTTCCGGGCGCGAGGTGCGACCAAACACAGATGCCTCCTACGACAAAATCAGCTTCGACGAGATGCTCTCGCCGCGATAGATGCGGTCGATGATGTCTGCCAACAGTTGCGCCACTGAGAGCACCACCAGCTTGGGATGACGCTTGCTCTCCGGCACGGGAATCGTGTTCATCACCACCAGACGTTCGATCCGGTCATCTTCATCCAGTCGCTTGAGCGCTGTCGGCAGCAACACCGGATGCGTGATGGCAAAATAGGCGCCTCCAGTGGCGCCGGCATCATAGAGCGCATCGATCTGCTTGAGCACGCTCCCGCCCGCCATCACATCGTCAATGATAATCGGGCGCCGCCCCTGAATGTCGCCTACCACGTGCGTCGTCTCCGTCGTGCTGAAGTCAGTCCGCCGTTTGTGCATGACCACCAACGGCAGGTTCAGCAGTTCAGCATACTTACCCGCCATGCTCGCGCGCCCCACATCCGGGCTGACGATGGCAGCGTCGGCAAATTCTGGCGTTCGGAAATAGTCGGCCAGCAGATGCACGGCGCTCAACGGATCAACCGGGATGTTGAAAAAGCCCTGAATGGCGCGATTGTGAATATCGACGTAGATCACCCGGCGCGCCCCAGCCATTTCGATCATGTTCGCCACCACGCGTGCACTGATCGCCTCACGCCCTTTTGCCATCCGCTCCTGCCGCGCGTACGGGAAATAGGGCATCACCACACTCACACTGTGGGCGCTGGCGCGGCGAAATGCGTCAAGATAAAGCAGCAACTCGATCAGATGTTCGTTGACTGGTTCGCTGCACGGCTGGATGAAAAAGATATCTTGATCGCGCACCACCTCGTCCAGCATCACATGAATCTCGCTATCCGGCATGCGTCGCGTCGTCGCACGCCCCAAATTGACGTGCAGGAGATCGGCAATTTCGCGCGCCAGGGCGGGATGAGCAGAACCAGTGAAAATGCGTAGTGGATGGTAAGATTGAACCACGCCCCCTCCTCGTTGCCAGGCTAGGATGTGAGTAAAGAACGCTTGATCGCACAGCTACCGTCACGCAAAATTATATGATAGCATGAAGGGAGTCAATAATTTGCCGTGCCACGAAAGACAAAGATGAACAGCGCCAAACTACTCGTCGCCACTCACAACCCTGGCAAAGCCCGTGAATACGCCCGGTTGCTCGCCGACCTTCCCCTGGCTGTGACCTGGCTCGCCGACGTCAACATCGCTGATGCAGTCGAGGAGACGGGTGCAACATTTACAGAGAACGCCTTGCTGAAAGCACGGCATTATGCGGAGTTGACCGGATTGCTGACCTGGGCTGACGACAGCGGTCTGGAGGTCGATGCGTTGGGCGGTGAGCCAGGCGTCTTTTCGGCGCGCTACGGCGGGCCAGGACTCTCAGACCAGCAGCGGTGCGCCGTGTTGCTCACCGCCCTGAACGGGACGCCAGAGCCGCAACGCACGGCCCGCTTCCGCTGCGTCGTAGCGCTGGCGCACCCCGATGGGCGCACCTGGACGACTACAGGTGCAGTCGAGGGGTGCATCCTGACCGCACCGCGCGGCGCCAATGGCTTTGGTTACGACCCGGTCTTCTTCGTACCTGCCTATGCCGCGTCGATGGCGGAACTACCTGCGGCAGTCAAAAATCAGATCAGCCACCGGGCCATCGCAGCGGCGCACGCGCGGCGCCTGCTGGCCGATCTGCTTGCGGGAGGGTTGATGGAATGAAAAAGCTAATCAACAATCCAGCGATCGTCGTCGAAGAGGCCTTGTCAGGCATGGCGCACGCTTACCCACATCTGCTGCGCGTTAACTTCTGTCCCAATTACATTGTCCGCGCTGATGCCCCGCGGCGTGGCAAAGTCGCCGTGATTGCGGGCGGCGGCAGCGGGCACGAACCAATGCACGGCGGCTTTGTTGGCCTCGGCATGTTGGACGCCGCCTGCCCTGGCCCGATTTTCACTTCCCCCTCGCCTGATCAGATTTTGGCCGCCGCAGCAGCGGTTGACGGCGGCGCCGGTTTGCTCTTTATCGTGAAGAATTACACCGGGGATGTGCTGAACTTCGCCATCGCTGCCGAAGAATGCCAGCTTGCCGGCGTGCCAGTGCAAACCGTTCTGATCCACGACGATGTCGCTGTCGAAGACAGCCTCTACACAGCCGGGCGGCGCGGCGTCGGCGTCACTGTCCTGGCGGAAAAAATCTGCGGCGCGGCAGCAGAAGCCGGCGCGTCATTGGAAGAGGTCGCCGCCATCGGACGCAAGGTGAGCGAACAGGGGCGCAGCATGGGCGTGGCGCTCACCTCATGCATCGTGCCCGCCGTCGGCCGCCCAACCTTCGTGCTACCCGACGACGAGATGGAAATCGGGATCGGCATCCACGGCGAGCCAGGGCGCAGGCGCGCACCGCTGCAGTCCGCAGACGCGATCACAGACATCTTGGCCACCACCATCTTCGATGACCTGCCCTTTACGCGCGGCAGCCGTGTGATTGCCCTGGTCAACGGCATGGGCGGCACGCCGCTGATGGAGCTATACATCATCTTCCGGCGCCTGGCAGAATTGTGCGAGGAGCGCGACATCACAATCAGCCGCAACCTGATTGGCAATTACATCACGGCGCTGGAAATGGCCGGATGTTCGCTCACGCTGCTTGCCGTTGACGACGAGTTGTTGCATTGGTGGGATGCACCAGTGCATACACCAGCGTTGCGTTGGTAGCTGGTTACATCGCCCGCTTGAGAATTGGACGCTTGAGAATTGGACAACATCATGACGCCCACGCCTATGGTCGAAATCGCATCGATGATTGCCTGGATAAACCGGTATGCAGATAGAATTTCCGAGCATCAGGCGTGGCTGACTGCGCTGGACGCCGAAATCGGTGACGCCGATCACGGCATCAACATGCAGCGCGGCTTCGAGGAGGTGCGGATGCGGTTGGCGCACGAACACGTGGACGATCTCGGCGTCTTGTTCAAGGGCATCGGCATGACGCTGCTTTCCAAAGTGGGCGGCGCCAGCGGCCCCCTGTATGGGACGCTATTCCTGCGCATGGGCATGGTGGCCGCTGGCAAACAGACGCTGACGCCGGTGGAGTTTGCCAACGCAGTCGCAGCGGGCGTCGAAGGCATCCGACAGCGAGGCAGCGCGCGCCCCGGCGACAAAACGATGGTTGACGCCTTGATGCCAGCCATCATCGCCCTGCATCAGGCGCTCGACGATGGCGCCACACTGTGTGCGGCGCTGCAAGCCGCCGCCGCCGCCGCCGAAGCAGGCATGAAAGCCACAATCCCGATGCAGGCGTACAAAGGGCGCGCCAGCTATCTGGGGCCGCGCAGCATCGGGCATCAAGACCCGGGCGCCACTTCAGCCTTTCTACTCGTCCAGAGCGCCGCCGAATCACTCTGTGCGGCGGAACATAACAGTGATTGATTTCGACCTGCCAGGAAGGGGACAGTGCATGAGCAAGTTTGTTGCCGCCATCGATCAAGGCACCACCAGCACCCGCTGTATGATCTTCAACCATCGCGGGGAGCCGGTCAGCACCCATCAATTGGAGCATCGACAAATCTACCCACAGGCAGGCTGGGTTGAGCACGATCCGCTCGAAATCTGGCGGCAGACCGCGCGCGTGATCGTTGAGGCGATGGCAAAGCTGGGCGGGCGCGCCAGTGACATTGCCGCCGTCGGCATCACCAACCAGCGCGAGACGACGGTGGTGTGGAACCGCAAAACGGGCATTCCCTATCACAACGCCATCGTCTGGCAGGACACGCGCACCGACCGCCTGTGCAGCGAACTGGCAGGCAGCGAAGGCCCGGATCGCTTCCGCGCCAAAGTCGGCTTGCCGCTCTCCACCTACTTTTCCGGTCCCAAGATTCGCTGGCTGCTCGACAACGTGCCGGGACTGCGTGAGGACGCCGAGCACGGGGAAGCACTCTTCGGCACCATCGACGCCTGGCTGATCTGGAACCTGACCGGTGGCGTCAACGGCGGCGAGCATGTCACCGACGTCACCAACGCCTCGCGCACGATGCTGATGGCGCTCGATGGCACGCAATGGGACGAGGAGATTCTGGCGGCAATGGGTATCCCGCGCGCCATGCTACCCACGATTCGCCCGTCGAGCGACCCGGAAATCTACGGCTACACGCTCAACGACGGGCCTTTTGGCGGGCGCATCCCGATCTGCGGCGACCTGGGCGACCAGCAGGCGGCCACGGTCGGGCAGACCTGTTTTGACGCTGGCGAAGCCAAGAACACCTACGGCACCGGCTGCTTTATGCTGCTCAACACCGGCAACGACATCGTGCCCTCGAAGCACGGTTTGCTGACGACGACCTGCTACAAGTTCGGCAACGCGCCGACCGTCTATGCACTGGAAGGGTCGATTGCAATTGCGGGCGCGTTGGTGCAGTGGCTGCGCGACAATCTGCGTCTGATCGACTCCGCCGCCGAGATCGAAAATTTGGCGTACACGGTCGACGATAACGGCGGCATCTACTTTGTGCCTGCGTTTTCGGGGCTGTATGCACCCTACTGGCGCAGCGACGCGCGCGGGGTCATCGTGGGGCTGACGCGTTTTGTCAATCGCGGTCACATCGCCCGCGCTGCGTTGGAGGCCACCGCCTTCCAGACGCGCGAGGTGCTCGACGCCATGCACCAGGATTCGGGCGTCGAGTTGCAGGCGCTCAAGGTTGATGGCGGCATGGTGCGCAACGAGCTGCTGATGCAATTTCAAGCCGACGTGCTCGGCGTGCCTGTGATCCGCCCGCGTGTCAGCGAGACCACAGCGCTGGGCGCCGCCTACGCCGCCGGGCTGGCAGTCGGCTTTTGGAAGAACACCGACGAGATGCGCGCCAACTGGGGCGTCGATAAAACCTGGCGTCCGTCGGCGGATGACGCCGCACGCACCACGCTCTATGCCCAATGGAAGAAAGCCGTGACGCGCACCTTTGACTGGGTCGAAGGATAGACGATTTGGTCAGCATCGTTCTCGTCTCGCACAGCACCGAGCTGTCGATGGCTGTCAAGGCATTGGCAGACCAGCAGATTCAAGGACGAGCGTCGATCGTGGCGGTGGGCGGCAGCGACAACCCCTTTCAGCCCTTCGGCACCGACCCGGTTGCGATCGCAGAGGCGATCCAGTCCGTCTACAGCGATGATGGCGTGCTGGTGCTGATGGACCTGGGCAGCGCCGTGATCAGCGGACAGGTGGCGCTCGACCTGTTGCCGGCGGAAACACGCGCGCGCGTACGCCTCTCTAGCGGCCCCTTTGTCGAGGGCGCTATGGCGGCGGCGGTGCAAGCGTCCATCGGGATGGATCTGGAGGCCGTTGCCCGCGAAGCGGCGGAAGCCCGACGCGCCAAAGATGCTGTCCTGCATGTACGCACAAGTGAGGCGACGGCGCCGGTTGCTGCACATACTGCGCCTGAGACGCCCTCACTGCACACCGCTGGCGCCGATGTGATCGTAGTTAATCCAGCCGGGTTGCACTTTGGCCCAGCCGCGCGCTTTATTCAGACCGCAGCGCAATTTCACGCCGAGGTGCGCGTCACCGACTTAACAACCGGCGCCGGGCCAGCGCCTGCCAGCCGCTTCAACCAACTGATCGCACTGGGCATTGAAAAAGACCACTGCATCCGCATTGAGGCGGTCGGTCAGGATGCCGACGAAGCGGTCAACACCCTGGTGCGTCAGGTGGCGCACGACCTCGGTGGCGAGACAACGCCAGGGGTTCCCTCACCCGCCTTCCCCATGATTGAGGGACGCGGAGAAACCGTGCTCTCGGGGCTGGCAGCATCGCCGGGCTTTGCCATCGGTCAGGCCGTCATTCTGGCGGAACAGCAAGACCTCTTGCACACAGATGAACGCTTACATGCAGATACGGAAGAATCGGGAAGCGACCCGACGCTGGAACTGACGCGCTTCACGCAAGCGCAACAACAGGCGCTGGCGCAACTCAACGACCTGGCCGCGCAGGTGAGCGCCACGTTGGGCGAAGAACAGGGTGTGATCTTCCGTGCACACACCCTCTTGCTCCAGGATCGCGACTTTCTCGCCGAGGTGCGCAGCGCCATCAGTTGCGGACAGGCAGCGACAGCGGCTGTGCGCCGCGCGGTACGCCGCTGGGCAGAGCGCTTCCGCCACATGAGCGGCAGCGTCTTTCAACAACGCGCTGTCGATGTGGAGGACATCGGCCGCCGCTTGCTGCATCTGTTGCAGAACGATACACCATCGCCGCTGGCTGACTTGCCTCCCGACGCCCTGATCGTGGCGACAGATTTATTGCCCTCGCAAGCAGCCACGCTCGATCGCAGCCGGGTGATCGGCTTGTGTACGGCTGGTGGCGGCCCCAATGCCCACACCGCCATCCTGGCGCGTAGCATGGGCATACCTGCCGTGGTCGGCGTCGGCAGCGCTTTGCTCGAGGCAGTGCGACCCGGCATGATCGTCGCGCTCGATGGCGCGCACGGAATCGTCATTGCTGGTCCAGACGCTGCCACCGCTCACGCCTACGCCCAGGCTCAGGCCGACGCCCAAGCGGCTCGCGCCACAGC
Organism: Chloroflexota bacterium; assembly: GCA_003451595.1. GTDB lineage: Bacteria > Chloroflexota > Anaerolineae > Caldilineales > Caldilineaceae > Caldilinea. The sequence continues at coordinate 11,803 of DMDA01000015.1, forward strand.
CTGGGCGTCGGCGCAGCGCCTGACGCGCACCCATGACGGCGTCCGTGTGGAAGTGGTTGCCAATTTGAGCGCAGCGGCGGACGCTGCGCTGGCGCTCGATGCTGGAGCCGAAGGCGTCGGTCTGCTGCGCACAGAATTTCTCTTTCAAGATCGCCTCACGCCGCCCAGTGAAGAAGAACAAACGGAAATCTATCGCAACGTCGCTCACACCTTTGGCACGCGACGGCTGATCATCCGCACCCTTGATATCGGCGGTGACAAACCGGCCCCGTACCTGGCCCTGCCCAGAGAACCAAATCCTTTTCTGGGGTGGCGCGCTATCCGCATCTCGCTGGCGATGCCCGAACTCTTCAAAACCCAGCTGCGCGCCTTGATGCGCGCTGGCGTCGACAGCAATATCCACATCATGTTTCCAATGATCGGCACACTGGACGAAATCTTGCGGGCGCAGGCGTTGATGGCGGCAGCGGCCAGCGAACTGACCCTTGCTGGCGCTGACTTTCGCGCCGACCTGCCGGTGGGCATCATGATCGAAACACCCGCCGCCGTGACAATGGCTGACCGCATGGCCGCGCTGGTCGATTTTTTCAGCATCGGCACCAACGATCTGACGCAGTACACCTTCGCCGCCGACCGCACTAACCAGCACGTTGCGGCGCTAAACGATCCGCTGCATCCGGCGGTGCTGCGGCAAATTGACGCCGTCTTGCGCGCCGCGCACGCCCACGCGCGCTGGGTCGGGCTATGCGGCGAAATGGCGGCTGATCCGCTGGCGATCCCAATTCTGCTGGGGCTGGGGCTGGACGAATTCAGCATGGCGCCCGCCAGCATCCCGGCCGCCAAGCAGTTGATTACCCAACTGACCATGCCCACGGCGCGGCGGTTGGCGCAAAAGGCGCTGCAACTACATGATGGCGCAAGCGTACGTGCGCTTGTGCGCGAGACTCTGGGAGACATCTTGCCAATATGATTGACAATATGAAAACATTGACAACCGATATTCTCTTGATCGGCGGCGGCTCGACCGGCGCCGGTGTGGCGTGGGATGCGGCGCTGCGCGGCTTCCGCGTTGTGCTGGTGGAAAAGCGCGACCTGACGCACGGCACGACCGGGCGCTATCACGGCTTGCTGCACAGCGGCGGGCGCTACGCAGTCAAAGACCCGCAGAGCGCCATCGAGTGCATCGAGGAGAACCGCATCCTGCGCCGCACACACACGCACTGCATCGAGGACACAAGCGGCTTCTTCGTCGTCACGCCGGAGGATGAGGGCGACTACCCCGACCGGTTCAAGGCGGCGTGCGCCAAAGTTGGCATTCCCTGCGAGGAGATTCCCGTGAAGGAAGCGTTGCGCCGCGAGCCGCTGCTCAACCCGCGCATCAGCCGCGTCTTCGAGGTGCCCGACGGCTCGGCAGACAGCTTCTTGGCGACCCACGTCACGGCACAGGCGGCGCGGCAGGCGGGCGCGCAGATTCTGGTCTACCACGAAGTGATCGATCTGCTGACGACCGGCGCTGAGGGCGATCGCCGCGTGACCGGCGCACGCGTGCGCAATGTCGTCAGCGGGGAAGAAATTCAGATCGACGCCGCCATGACGATCAACGCCAGCGGCGCCTGGGCGGGCAAGATCGCGGCGCTGGCGGGCATCCCCGTCCGCGTGATTCCGGGCAAGGGCGTGATGGTGGCAGTCAATCATCGGCTGGTCAACACCGTGATCAACCGCTGCAAAATGCCTGCCGACGGCGACATTCTGGTGCCCGTGCACACAGTCGCCATCATCGGCACCACCGACGAGCGCGTTGCTGACCCGGAGATGCTGAGCATCGAGCCGTGGGAAGTCGAGCTGATGCTGGCGGAGGGCGACAAGCTTGTGCCGGGGTTGAGCAGCTCGCGCATCTTGCGGGCATGGGCGGGTGTGCGTCCGCTCTATCAGGAGGGCTACACCGGTGACAGCCGCGACGCCACGCGGGCGCTGGCGCTGCTCGACCATCGCCAGCGCGACGGCGTCGCTGGTTTTCTCACCATCACCGGCGGCAAGTGGACGACCTTCCGGCTGATGGCGGAAAAGACGATGGACAAAGCGTGCGAGCAGTTGGGCGTCGAGCGTCCGTGCCGCACGGCGGAAACGCCGGTTCCTGGCGTCGAGCAGGGTTACTACTGGCTGGGGCATCGTCTGCACGAAGTCGAGGAGGCGAAGCTACAGGGCGACCTGATCTGTGAGTGCGAGCTGGTGACGCGTGCGATGATCGAGCAGGCAGCCGCCAACAACCCGACGGTGACGCTCGACGACTTGCGCCGCGACGTGCGCCTGGGCATGGGGCCGTGTCAGGGCGGCTTCTGCACCTTCCGCGCCGCCGGCATCCTGCACGAACTGCGGATGCGTGCGCCGGAAGCGCCGCCGTCCGGCAACGGCGAGGGGCCTGCCTGGGAAGTCGCCTACATGCAGTCCCCGCGCCACAACCTCAACGGCGCGGCGGCAACGCTCAACACGACGCATTCGCCGCTCGACAGCCCGAACTTGCTGCTGCGCGACTTTTTGCAGGAACGCTGGCGCGGTCTCACGCCGGTGCTGTGGGGGCGCCAGCTCAAGCAGGAGCGGCTCGACGAGCTGATCTATCTCGGCGTGATGAACATCGACCATCTGCCGTCGTCGGCGTCCACGGGGGAAGCCGATGCCAGTCCCCTCACCGAGTTCTGGCAGTTCGATACGACGCCGGGCGCGGGGAGTGGATTGTAAAGTGGAGATTGGAGATTAGAGAT
>DMDA01000114.1:0-67859 GCA_003451595.1 Chloroflexota bacterium
TTCATAAAGTGCAAGGTTAGTGGGCGCTGTCAGGAAACACTGTCGATGGTATAATCGGGCGACTGACTGAACGCCTATCCTGTTTGTCGGAAAGTGGGGAACTGCGCATGGCAACGACAACGGCCGCCGTCCAAACCAGCAAGAGTAAAGTCCAGGCTGCCCGCTTCTGGGAGATCGACGCCATGCGCGGCGTCGCCATCATCACGATGATCGTCTATCATGCGATGTGGGATCTGTGGTACTGGGGCGTCTTTCCGAATGTGGTGCTATGGGAAGGCTTCTGGAAGTATTGGCAACGTTTTACCGCAGGCACCTTTCTGATCCTGGTCGGTGTTTCTCTCACGTTGGTCTACCGCCGCGAGCGCGCGCGGCGCGGCCCTGACGCGCGCCTTTTCCCCAAGTTTCTGCTACGCGGTCTGAAAATTTTCGGCCTGGGCATGATCATCACGCTGGTAGTGACGCTGGCGGGCGTTGGCTATGTAGACTTTGGCATCTTGCACCTGATCGGCGCCGCCACGATCCTGGCCTATCCGCTCCTGCGTTTCACCTGGCTGAACCTGGCGTTGTGGGGCGTCTTCTCGCTCGCTGGCAAGTGGCTCGAGCAATTCCACTTCGACGGGCGTTGGCTGTCGATCCCGCTCGGCTCCACTCTGTTCATCTTCTTTCTGGATGGCCGCTGGCTGGCGCCGTTCGGCGTCACACCGACGCGCTACCCGGCGGTGGATTATTTCCCGCTGATCCCGTGGTTTGGCGTGGTGCTGTTGGGCGTCTGGTTGGGCAACTGGTTCTACGCCGACAACCGCCGTCTCATCCCGCTGCCGGATTGGGGCGACGTGCTGCCGATCCGCGGGCTGCGCTTTCTAGGGCGTCACTCGCTGTTGATCTACATGATTCATCAGCCGCTGATTCTGCTTGTCCTGGCGTTGCTGGGCATCGTCAAGATGTAAGGTAGGCTGGGGAGAGCGCGTGAAGTTGGAGGCGCCGCCTTCTTATGCACTTCTAACATCGCGCTTGCGTTCTTCTGACAGAGCCAGCCTACACTGACAATCAAAAGACAGGAGCAAATGCAAACGCAGATGCAACCACTGTCTGGCTTTGGTGAACATCTTGAAATGGAGGTAATACCTATGACAAGCATTACACGTTGGGACCCCTATCGCGAGTTGGCAACCATGCGCCAGGTATTGGATCGCTTCTTCGATGATGATTTTGCCCGCTTCCCCAGCTTGTGGGAACGGCGCCCCGAAACGATGAGTCTGGCGCTGGATGTGGCCGAGAAGGATGATGCGTTTATCGTCAAAGCGTCGGTGCCGGGCGTGGCGCCAGAGGACGTCGAAGTGACGCTGACTGACAATGTGCTGACGATCAAGGGCGAAATGAAGGCTGACAAGGAGATCAATGAGGATAACTACCATCTCCGCGAGCGCCGCTTTGGTTCGTTCATGCGCAGTGTGACGCTGCCGACCGCCGTTGACGCTGACAAGATCGAAGCGGTCAACGAGAATGGCGTGCTGACGCTGACGCTGCCCAAAGCCGAGGCGGTCAAGCCCAAGAAAATCGAGGTCAAGAAGGTCGTCGCCGCATAATCGGCTACGCCTGACAGGAAACTATCTCACGGACGACTGGGGGGATGTGCGACGTTGCACATCCCCCCAGTTTTTTCATCGCCCCCTTCGTGCCCTACAATGCGTTGGCAATCATCCAGACCAGCCTTGTGGGGAGACGCACATGACTACTTCAGCCGATATTCTGACGCAAGCACAGGCGCTCGCCGACCAGTTGATAGCCTGGCGCCGCGACATCCACACACACCCCGAACTCAGCTTTCAAGAACAGCGCACGGCCAACCTGGTCGCCAATGAACTGACCGCGCTTGGCATCGAAACGCAGACCGGCGTCGGCAAAACCGGCGTCGTCGGCTACCTGGGTGACGCCGGCCCCGTCGTCGCCATTCGCGCCGACATGGACGCGCTGCCGATCCACGAAGAGAACGACGTGCCCTACCGCTCGCAGACGCCGGGCGTGATGCACGCATGCGGCCACGACGCACACACCGCCATCCTGCTGGGCGTCGCCCGTGTGCTTGCCGCCATGCCCGACCGCCCTGCCGGACAGATTCGCTTTCTCTTCCAACCCAGTGAAGAGTGGCGCGACGAAGAGAATAAATCCGGCGCTACACGCATGATCGAGGACAAGGCGCTGGAGGGCGTCAACGCCGTATTGGCGCTACACGTCGCCAGTGACATGCCCAGTAAGCGTATCTCGATTGCCGACGGTTACGCCAGCGCCAACGAGGATTCTTTCGAGGTGTGGCTGCGCGGCACCGGCGGACACGGCGCCTTCCCCCATCAAGCCATCGACCCCACCTTCATGCTGGCGCAGGTGCTCAACACGCTACACGGCATCCGCGCCCGCCGCATCGATCCGACCAAAGCCGCCGCGCTCTCGATCGGCGTCATCCAGGCCGGCGCTGCGTCCAACGTGATCCCCAACCAGGTCTACCTATCCGGCACCATGCGCAGCTTTGAGGATAGCGTGCGCCAGCAGTTGCGCGACGAGCTGGCCCGGGCGCTGGAGATCAGCCGCGTGTTGGGCGGCGACTTCGAGCTGAACTTGAAACCCGGCTACCCGTCTATGTATAACGACCCGGCGGTGGCGCACATCATCCGCGTGGCCACGCGCGATCTGGTGGGCGCGCCCACATTGCTCGACCCGGAGCCGATGATGGGCGCCGAGGACTTCAGCTACATGACGCGTCAGGCGCCTGGGGCAATGTTCATGCTCGGCGCCAAAAAGGACGCACTTGACCGTCCGCATCACACACCAGTCTTCGACATCGACGAGTCCGCCTTGCCGCTGGGCGTCGCCGTGCTGGCCGATGCGGCGTGCCGGCTGCTCCGCCAGAAGGCAGGCTGAGTCGATGGCCTCCACCCTATTCCCGCATCGGCAAATACGATAAAGTGATTGAACGTGGAACTCTATCTCTCCCTGCTGCGGCGTAACCGCAACTTTCGCAACCTCTGGTTTGCGCGCGTGGTCAGCAACCTGGGCGACTGGTTCAATCTGCTGGCCTCGGCGACTCTGATCGCCACATTGAGCGGCGCCGGTACGGCGATCAGCTTTCTGTTTCTGGCGCGCTTTCTGCCGCTCTTCCTGATGAGTCCCTTCGCCGGCGTGCTGGCCGACCGTTTCGAGCGCCGCAACCTGCTGATTTGGACGGATGTGCTGCGCGCGCTGACAGTGCTCGGCTTTCTCTTTGTGGATCGCCCGGAACGCATCTGGCTGCTGTACGTGTTGACGGCGCTGCAGTTCGTCTTCAGCGCCGTCTTCTCACCAGCGGAACAGGCTTATATCCCCGCCATCGTGGAGCAGGAAGACCTGGTCACCGCCAACGCGCTCGACAGCTTTACCTGGAGCACGATGCTGGCGATCGGCGCGCTGCTGGGTGGGCTGGCGACGGCTTTTCTGGGCGTGCAGACGGCCTTCATCCTTGACGCGCTGAGTTTTTTACTTTCAGCGTGGTTCGTCACGCGCATAGCCGTGCGCAGTCGCGGGCGAGTTCAGGAAGCAGGTCAAGTCACAACCCCGCGTACGGCCTTGCTCGAAATCTTCGAGGGGATGCGCTACCTCTGGGCGCAGCCGGTGTTGCTGGCGTTTGCGTTGATCAAGTCCGGCGGCTCACTGGTATGGGGCGGCGTCAACGTGCTGGAAGTGCCGTTGGCAGAGCAGGCGTTCCCACTCAACGGCAATGGCACGCTCAGCCTGGGTCTGATCTACGCCGCCGTTGGGATCGGCACTGGCTTTGGCCCCTTGATTGTGCGACGGTGGCTGGGCGACTCCTGGGGCGGCATCTTGAAGGCAGTTTCGATTGGCTATCTTGCGATGACAGTGGGCACCCTGGGATTGGCGCTGGCGCCGTCGCTTGGCTGGGTGCTTGGCGCAACGATGATGCGCGGTATCGGCACCGGCGCCATCTGGGTCTTCTCAGCCGTCCTGCTGCAAATCTTGATCCCGGATCGGCTACGCGGGCGCGTCTTTGCCTTCGAATTTGCTGCGTTCACGCTGGCGCAGTCCTTCAGCACTCTGTGGGCAGGCTACGCTTACGACAACCTGGGGTGGAGTCTCTCTCAGGTGCTGTTCAGCGCTGCGCTGGGCAGTGTAGTGATGACGGCGGCGTGGATTGGCTTCTATCTGCGTGTGCGCCACCGTCCTCGCTTCGCCAGCGCGTGATAACAAGCAGGCCGCGTCTACCTCGCTGGCGCGGCAGGCCGCGCCAGCGAGGTAGACGCGGCCTGCACCAGCGCGCCGAAGAGCGCCTGCGACGCCTTTTCCTGTGGCAGCGCCTCTGGATGCCATTGCACGGCCAGCGCGAACGGATGCCCGGCAACTTCAAGCGCCTCGACAATACCGTCGGGGGCGTAAGCCACTGCACACAACGTCGGCGCCACTGTACGGCACGCCTGATGATGCAGACTGTTGACCGCAATCGTTGTCTCGCCCAGCAGCGTCGCCAGCCGGCTGCCCGGTGTGATGGTGATCGTGTGCGCCAGATAGTCATGCGGGTAGTTGGGATAATACGCGTGCTGCAATGCCCCGGCGTGTTCACTGATATCGCGATAGAGCGCACCACCACACGCCACGTTGAGCAACTGCAGCCCACGACAGATGCCAAAGAGTGGCTTGCCTTCCGCCAGCGCCCAACGCGCCAGTAGCAACTCCGTCTCGTCACGTCGGGCATCCACACCGCCGACGGCTGGAATTGGCGTCATACCGTAGCGGGCGGGGTCCACGTCGCCGCCGCCGGAGAGGATCAGCCCATCCACCGCTGCCAATTGGGCGTACAACGTTGCTTCATCCCAATCAGGCGGTATCATCACCGGTTCGCCGCCGGCAGCAACAACGCCCGCCGCAATCTGACTTGCCAGCAAATCCAGCTCGGCACGGTCGGGTGAAGTCAACGGATGTAGAGTGATGCCGATCCTGCTCATGTGTTTGTGCTCTCCCGCAGCTACATTTCCACCTTTTGGCGTCGAATTGTACCATAGAGAGGTTGCAATGTTGGAGGCAATGCCACGATCTCTGAGCAGGAATAATGGAACAAAGGGGAGCGATCAGAATGCAATACCGTTCGTTGGGACGTTCGGGGCTACAGGTTTCTGTCATTGGGTTAGGCACCAATCAATTTGGCGGCAAGGTCGATCAAGCAGGCGTCAACGCGATCATTGCAGGCGCGCTCGATCTGGGCATCAACTTTATCGACACCGCCGATGTCTATCAGCAGGGACGCTCCGAGAGCACATTGGGCGTGGCGCTCAAGGGCAAGTGGGACAAAGTCGTGCTGGCGACCAAAGCCTTCCACCCCATGGGCGACGGCCCCAACGACAAGGGTGTTTCGCGCTACCACCTCATCAACGCCGTCGAAGCCAGTCTGCGTCGTCTGCAAAGCGACCACATCGATCTCTACCAAATGCATCGCTGGGATGCCGCCACCCCAATAGAGGAGACGTTGCGCACACTAGACGATCTCGTGCGCAGCGGCAAAGTGCGCTACATCGGGGCTTCCAACTACATGGCATGGCAACTGGCGCGCGCCAATCTGCTGGCAGAATTCAATCACTGGACGCCCTTTGTCAGCATTCAGAACCATTACCACATGTTCGAGCGCGCGCTAGAGCGCGAGATGATCCCCTTCTGTAATGCGCACAACATCGGCATCCTGCCCTACTTTCCGCTGGCGGGCGGTTTCCTCACCGGCAAGTACAGGCGCGGCGAAGCAGCGCCTGCGGGTTCGCGTGGTGAGTCAAGTCCCTACGTGCAGGGCTACATGACCGACGCCAATTTCGACAAACTCGAAGCGCTGGAAGCATGGGCGCAGGCGCGCGGGCGCACCTTGACCGAACTGGCCCACGCCTGGCTGCTGGCGCAACCACAGGTGAGTTCAGTCATCTCCGGCGCGACAACACTCGCCCATGTGGAGAGTAACGCTAAAGGCGCCGACTGGCCGTTGACTGCCGCCGATCTCGACGAGGTCAACGCGTTGTTGGGCGCCGTCCCTGCATAACGCCATCTACCATCACCGAAAGAGCTAAACCATGTTGGTGCAAAATCCGCGCGAATTTTACCAGGAAGTCTATCGACAGCCCTTTGCCATGCCCGCATTCAATGTCTGCAATCTGGAAATGGCGAAGGCCGTAATCGAAGCGGCTGTCATCGAACGGGCGCCGGTCATTGTCCAGACCTATCCCGGCGACCTGGCGCACGCTGCCTTTGGTGCGGATGTTGGCCCTCTGCCGCTCTTGATCCGAGCCATGGCGCAGGAGGCGCCCGTGCCGGTGATCCTGCACCTGGATCATGGGCCGGGTCTCGAATACAACCTGCGCTGTCTGCGCGCCGGTTACAACTCCGTGATGTATGACGGACATGATCTACCGCTAGAGGAAGCATTGGCGGAGACGGCGGCCATTGCCCGCGCCGCGCACGCCCTCAACGCGGCAGTCGAGGGCGAGTTGGGCACCTTCGGCGGCGGACAGGGCAGCCACGAATACACCAATCCCGATGAGGCGCCGCTCATGTTCGAGCGCGGTCACGTGGACATGCTAGCGGTCTCGGTTGGCTCAGAGCACGGTCAGGCCAGCCGGCTCAACCTCGACCTGCTCGCCGCTATCAACGCCAAGGTGCACGCGCCGTTGGTGCTGCATGGCGGCAGCGGCATCCATACAGACGATGTGCGCGCAGCGGTGAGGATGGGCGTCGTCAAGATCAACATCGGCGCAGCGTTATCGCGGGCATGGTGTCAGGGGTCGCGTGAAGGTCTGGAGGCTGGCGAGGATCACTACGGCGTGCTCCGTCGCGCCATGCAGCGTGTGCATGAGGTCGCCCGTCACCGGTTGCAGCTCATGGGCGCTAGCGGTCGCGCCTGAATTGCCTGTGTTCAGGCCAACGCCACCACTGTCAAGATGACTGTCAAGATGACTATCAAGGCGACCGTCAAGGTGACTGGGCGGATCGAGTAGCCGCTGCGTTGTCGACCAGGGTGGAGTGCGCCCGTTACCAGTCCAGCGTCAGCAGGCGAATGAGCTGATCGGGGGTCGTATCGCCACGTACGCGGATGCGCGGCAATTCGAACGGTTGGGCGCTGTTCAACATGGCGCCTTGTACTGTCGTGGCGCCGGCCCAGTAGTTTGCGCTTTGAAAGATGTCGATTGTGCGCTGATCGTATTCGCCAGCCGGGTAGGAAACGAAGCGAGGACGGACGCCCAGCTCGTACTCGATCGTTTCCAGGCTGCCCAATGCCTGCCACACCAGATAATCGTCATCCCGTCCAGCCAAGCTAAAATGGTTGCGCCCATGCGACTCGATGGAAATCCCCGCCTGGAGCATCTCGCGCGCCATGTCCCAGGTCAGATACTCTGGGCGCTGCTCGTCGATGAAGTCGGTCACAACAAAAATGGTGGCAGGCATGCTGCGCGCACGCAGCAATGGGAACGCGTTTTCGTAATTGTCGCGATAACCATCGTCGAAGGTGATCACCACCGGCTTGTCAGGAAGCGGCGTCCCGCGCTGCAACGCATCGATCACGCTGTAAAGGCTCACGGCGGTGTAGCCCTCAGCCAACAGACGGTCGAGGTGGGCGGCAAATAGCTCTGGCGCCACCGAAAGGTCGCGCCGATAGATGTCAGCGTCAGCGGGCGGCGTGCTCAGGTAATGATACATGAGGATGGGCACGCGCAAGGTGCGCACCAAGCCATCGGGCGTCGGCGCGTAGGTGGGCCATGGCGTCGCAGTCGGCGTCGGCGTAGGTGTTGGCAAGCGCGCCGCAAGCGAAATCGGCGTCGCCGTGGCGGTGGGAGGGAGTGTTGCCGTTGCTGTGGCGGTCATGGTCGGTGTGGGCGTTGCCTGCACCAGTGGCGCCGTCGGCGTCAACTCAGCGGCAACCACACTGGCGCCCCGCGTACAACCACCCAGCCACACCAGGCTGATCAGCAGCCAGGCCAGAATGCCATACGCTCGGATGTCGCCCTGCTGCCGCACCGGCAGTTTGACTTCGCTTGTCATACGCGCATGATAGCATGGTTGTGGCCGCGCCGCCAATCCTGTCCGGGTTTTCCAGCAGGGGAAAGCGTTCGCAACTCGTGATGCATACTCACGATTTATTTATCGCGAACTTTGCCCCCAAAATGCAACGTTTGTCGTCAATCTATGTTTCATTTACATGGCTTTTTTGATTTAGTGATTGACAAAAACATTTGTCCGGTCTATACTTTGCAGTTGGAAGTTTCGGCATTTTGCACTCGGCTACTCCTGCAATCTACCAAGGAAACGCGCATGATCCAATAGACAACAGACTTTGCTCATCACTCATACATTCTAGGGGGGCCAGATGTATAGGGAAAAGATCCGTGAGTACTACGACCACTTAAGCCGTAGTTACCGAAAAGTCGCGGATTATATCATGAGCAACTACTACGACGTTGCGTTTATGACAGCCGCACAGCTCGCCTACGCTGTCGGCGTTGACACGACGACTGTGGTACGTTTCTCGCAGCGACTCGGTTACAACGGTTATCCAGATTTGCTCCAAGATGTTCGCGAGCAAGTCAAATCGGAGATTTATGCGGCTTACGAACCCAAGCCGCTGGCGCCGGATAATCCGGCTGGCATCTTCAAGGACCGGATTGAGCAGGAACGCCAAAACCTGCAACAGATGCTCGTCCAAAATCCACCCGATCATCTCAACGCTGTCGCCCGGCTCCTTGAGAGCGTCGAGCGGATTGTTGTTGTGGGCGAGGGATACGCGGAAACCGCAGCCGAAATGATTGCCCAACAGTTTCGTCATCGCGGAGTCCGGGCCGACTATCTACCCAATGATGCTGTCAAAAAAGCGGCAACCTTAATGACTCTGGACAGCCACGTCCTGGTCATTGGCGTCAGCGCAACGGCCTATGGACGCGACGTCGCGCGCGCCATGGAGTTTGCGCGGGCGCGCGGCGCCAAAACGCTCGGTATCATCGGTTCGCTGGCCAGCCCGGTGAACCGCATGTCTGACCTGGTTATCTACGCCCCGACCGAAGCAATCGGCCCACTACCCAGCATCGTGGCGTTGGTAGCAGCGCTCAGCGTACTTGTCACGATTGCCGCCAAAGAAAGTGAGGAATCGGTCGATCGGCATCTGGATGCCTTTGAAGCCGCCTACCAGTTTCTCACTCAGGAGGATGTCATCACGGCGTTGGAAGCAGCGCAGGTGCCTGAAGAGGCATGATCAACTTACCGTGTGGGCATCAACGTCAGCAGGCGAGGGCAATCCCTCGCCTGTGTATTTTGGGGACCAATCCTCGTCACCGGCCAGCGCGCCGAGCGCCAGAAACGCCAGGATGTAGCCCAGATAGTTTTCGTTGAGAAAGCGGCTGGCGTAGAAAAAGACCAGCAAAAAGAGGGCGTAATGCCAGGCAGCCGTTGTCAAGCGGTTCTGCTGCATCTGGCGTATGACAAACCAGATTAACATCGGCCCCGCCGTGAGTAGCTGGACAACCCAGAACGGCCACTGAGCAAATCGGTCGGTGACCAACCCCAACCCCAGCACGAAATTGCTGGCGCCCCAGCCCCAAATTTGATAGCCGGTCGGGCCTTGGCCACTGCTCCAGCGCCAGACATCATCATAGAGCGCGTACCCGTCCCAAAGCATGTAGGGCAGCAACAACAGCACAAAGACGCCGATGGCAGGCAAGGCGCGCTTGAGTATTTCAGGCGCGACCTGCCAGAGACCGCGCCAGCCGGCGTGCGCCAGGCGCGCATCGCCCTGCACCAGCAACAGACCGTAGAAGGGTGCAAAAAACCATGCTGTCGGCTTGGCGGCGCAGGCCAGGCCAAAACAGAGCGTCGATATCACCGACCACCACCGCCCGTTTTGCCCGCTGCAGGTGCGCTGGCGACTCACCTGCCACGCCGCCAGGGCGAAGATGATCCACGCCAGCACGAACACATCGTTCTGCCCAAAGATCACGTCGAGCGCCATGATGGGGTTGAGCGCCAACGTTGCCGCCAGCGCCAGCCTTGCGGTGGCGCCGGTCGCCAGCCGCGCCGCAAATACGATCGCCAATACATAGAGCAACAGATAGACTACGCGCTGGTCATAGAAGCCGATGACCTGCCCCACCATGAAAAAGGGGGCGCTGAAGACAAATGTCCACGGCAAGTAGGGGTAGTGATAGAGCGCAGTGCGATATTGGCTGAAGCCCCACTCCGCCATTGGCGTTGCGACGTAGTCCTCGACATAGGGATTCTTGCCTTCCAGCAAGAAGCGAATCGTCGCCTCGGTTTGGATCACGCCGCCGTCATGGGTGTAGCTGGCAGGCCCATTAGCCGCACGCAGCAGAATCAGCTTGCCGGTCGGCGCTACGACCGCCATCATGACGATGAACGCCAGCATAGCGGCCTTCCAGCGCGTGCGGTGCGGCTCTCGCAACGCCAGATCGAGCAAAGCATACGCGATCAGCCCACCCAACGCCAGCGCGTTCAGGAGCAACCCAATCGGTTCGCCAGGGCGCGGCCCCACATCGCCCATCGCTGCGTAACCTGCTGGCGGCAGCAACGCGCCGAGCACGGGATGACGCAGCACGTCTTGCAGGCGGTTGGGGAGCGCCGCCTGCTCAGCCAGACCGACGACCTGTAACACGGCAAAGAGCAGCACCGCCAGCAGAAAAACATCCCACCCCGGGCGGCGCAGCGTGGAGGCAGCTGAGGTCTGCCCGGTCACGGCGCCCCCCGATAACCGAGAATCGCATTCGCCGATGGCGCAAAGAGCCACTCCAGGCTAAGGGCGGGTGCGGCGTTGAGGACACCAGGCAGGGAGCTGACGGCCACTACGTTACCGGTGGCTGCATCGTACACAATTACGGCGCCGCTCTGAGTTACCACCAGCACACGGTCGCCGGTCGCAAATGGGCCGCCACTCAAGACACCGCCAGTCTGCGCCGTCCAGACCGGCTGGCCACTCTGACGCGAGACCGCGCGCAGCAAACCACTGCCAGCAATGAAGAGATTGGCATCGTTGATTGCCAATGCACTGACCTGCGCGCCGACGGTATGGCGCCACACTTCGGCGCCGGTATTGGCATCCAGGGCATAGACATTGGTGGACGCATCCGCTACGTATAATTCAGCCGTGCGCAGCACGCCTGGATAGGCGTAGACCGGCGGCGTCGTCGCATCGTTGACAACCGTGCTCTGCCAGATGACTTCGATGCCTTGCCAGAAGTTGGCGTCCACCGCCCACAGACGCCCCCCAGCCACGTAGACGGTTTCTTGACCAATCGCAGGCTGCAAGATTCTGGCCTGCGGCTCCTCGAAGAAGCGCTGGTCGGCGTAATTGTCACGCTTCATCGCCATCAGGCGCGCACCATCACCCTCACCAACGCCAATGAAGACCACGTCGTTGAAAAACGTGGCTGAACTCGTGGCATTGGCCGGCAGTTGGATGTCAGCTACGGGATTAGCGCTGTTGCCGGCGTCTTGCACCACGCGCAGCCGGTTGCCGCCAAAGGGCGCGTAGATCAGGCCATTGTTGATGGTCGGCATCAAGTCCCCGCTGCCGCCAAGCTCGTAGCGCCAGCGTTGCGAGCTGCTGTCGCGATTCATGCTGTACAATTGATTGTCCTGGCTGATCGCCAGCACGTTCGCACCCGATACGGACACCGGTGAGCGGAACGGCTGGCTGGCCAATGCACCACCGCCCCAGCCATTTTGTAATTGCGATTGAGGCAACATAGGCACGCGTCCCGTGTTGGCGCGATCATAGCGGGGCAAGGGAAAGTCGCCGGGTGGAATCGCCGATGCCTGCGGGCGCGGCGTCAACACGGGATCGATCTGCACGATCGGCAGCCATTTAGGGTTGTTAGGATCCCACTGTGGGCTGCCGATATTGGCATCGCTAGGAAAGCCAACCGGCGTCGGGTTGCCGGTGATGGTCACATACGCCGGTCGCACCCAAAAAACTTGATTGTCATTCAGGCAACAGGCGAACAGCCAATCGCCGTTCGGCGTGCGTCCCCGCAGCCGAATCTGAGCGGAAGGCGGCAGGGCATTGGTGGTTGGTGTAAAAAAAGTGCTGGGGCCGACATAGACTGTCGTGTTGGCGTTGCCGCGTGCGACTGCCGATAGCTCGGCCACCTGGATGAACATCATCGTAGGCGTAGGTGTAAACAGGGGTGTGAAGGGCGTCGGTGTGTCGGTGGGCGGGACAACGACAATCGGGGTGTTCGTCGGCGGCTCTGGCAGCGGCGCCAGCAGCGTCGGCGTTGCCGTCGGCGGCTCTGGATTGGGCTGATTGATGTTGGGAAGGAAGACCGCCGTCGCAGTCTGCGCAGCGTCGGGCAGCAATGGTGAGTCGGGCGCCAGTGGTGAGTCGGGTTGACCCGGCGCGGGCGTGGACGGCCCCGCCGCCGACACCAGCGGGAGTTGCACCACCTGTTGCGTCGCGCCTGGCGGCAGTGGGGATGCGTCTGCCCCGGCGATTGGGGTCATCTGCCCCGTGAGCTGCGCCAGAGAGGTGGCGGCAAAGGCGATCTGCGTCAACATATCCTCGGCCACGTTGGTTGCGCGCACATCGGGCGTCGGGGTGCGCGTCGCAGCCAGCGGTGTGGCGGTCGGCGTCGGCGTTGGCGCCAACAGCAACCCACTTTGTGTCGCAAACCACAGCCAACTCAACCCGATCAACACGAAGAAGGCAACCAAGATGCTGATCGTGAGCACCTGTGAAGCGCGTTGGCGGTTTGGCGGATAAGGTGAGTTGTTGTAGGACATGCAGTTGCGTCCACTGGTGGCATTCGACGAATCTTCCTCATTCTAGCAACAAAGTGAACGGCGACAAAACTCCTGCGCCGCGCAGGGGTCTACTTTTCGTGCGGGGCAAAGTGATATGCCGCCTTGCAGGTATCGCCTCCGGCGTGAAGTGTGCCTGCTGCGCACGCCATACCCCTATGCGTAGCGTTTGCCAGTGTCGCAGTTTGCTGATACAATTAGACCATATGGTATAATATATCGGTCTTATTAAATGGTCTAAAACCATTGACACAATGAAGGAAGCCATGCCACGTCCACGTTTCGCCAAATTACCACTGTCCAAGCGCGCTGCGATCTTGGAAACTGCCGCGCGCGCCTTTGCCCAACATGGCTACGACAATGCTTCCATGAATCAGATTTTGGAAGCGGCAGGGCTTAGTAAGGGCGCCGCCTACTACTATTTCGATGACAAAGCCGATCTCTTTGTGACCACGGTGATGCATTATGCTGGCGCATTGATTGGCGACTTTGATGCCATGGTGGAGACGCTGCAAGCCGACGACTTCTGGCCTAAAGTGACCGCGCTCTACCTGGCGCAATTCGAGCGCTTCTACACACAGCCGTGGGCGTTTGGCGCCGTCAAAGCGGCGGGGCGTCTATCGTCTGTTGATCTGGCGCAACACCCTGGCCTGGCAGTACTGAGTGCGGTGCAAGAGAGCGTCGTCAAGTTGATCCAGCGTGGACAGCAATTGGGCGTCGTGCGCACCGATCTGCCGGCGGCGTTGCTGGCTGCGCTCTTCACTGGTGTAGACGATGCCAGCGATCGCTGGTTGCTGGCGCACTGGGAAAGGCTGTCCAGGGAAGAGCTATTGGCAATCGTGCGTGGCGTCGTGCATGGCCTGCACCGCTTGTTGGCGTCGGATGCGCCCTAGACGTGGAAGTGACCTCATGATTGAAGTTGAACAGCTGACCTTCACCTACACTGGAGCAACCCAGCCTGCGATCCGGAATCTGACCTTTGCGATAGCGCCCGGTGAAGTTTTCGGCTTTCTGGGGCCAAGCGGCGCGGGGAAATCGACGACGCAGCGCATTCTCATCGGGCTGCTGCGCGGCTATCAGGGGTGCGTCACCGTGATGGGGCGCGACCTAAAGGCATGGGGAGTTGACTATTATCAACACGTCGGCGTCACCTTCGAGCTACCCAACTATTTCACCAGACTCACCGCCCTGGAGAATCTGACCTACTTTGGCGCGCTCTACCAGCGGCAAGGCGCCGCGCCGCGCGCTTTGCTGGAGATGGTGGGGCTAGGCGATAGCGCTGATCTGCAGGTGGCGCATTTCTCGAAGGGGATGAAGAACCGACTTGGCATTGCACGCGCGTTGCTGCATGACCCCGACCTGCTCTTCATGGATGAACCAACCTCAGGTCTCGACCCGGTCAACGCGCGCATGGTGAAGGCGTTGATCAAAGCGCAGCAGCAGGCGGGTAAGACCATCTTTCTGACTACGCACAATATGACAGTGGCTGACGAGCTGTGCGACCGCGTCGCCTTTCTGGTGGACGGGGAGATCCGGTTGATGGAGGCGCCGCGCCAGCTCAAACTGCGCTATGGTCGGCCTGCGGTGCGCATCGATGTAGGGAACAATGACAACGGCGTCACGCGCCGCGAGTTCCCGCTGGCAGAATTGGGCGCCAACGCTGAATTCCTGGCGCTGCTGCAACAAGGGCATCTGGAGACGATTCACACCCAAGAAGCGACGCTCGAAGATATCTTTGTGCAGGTCACAGGCAGGACACTATGAACGCACGCGTCAGGGCAACGTGCCTGGTCGACTTGCGGCTGCAGGCGCGCAATGGCTTCTACTGGGCGGCGACGGCTGTCGCAGTGCTCACCATCGTCGTGTTACGGCTGCTGCCAACGACTCATCTGGCGTGGCTGCTGCCGGTGATGATCGTCAACAACTTGATGGTCAACGGCTTCTATTTCATGGCAGGGCTGGTGCTGCTGGAGAAAGCCGAGGCGTCCCTAGAGGCGCAGATCGTGTCGCCTTTACGCAGCAGCGAGTACCTGATGGCAAAGGTGGGTACGCTGGCGTTGCTCTCACTGGTTGAGAATGGGCTGATCACGCTGACCGTCATGGGGCTGAATGTGCAGCTTCTGCCCTTGAGCGCCGGCATTGCGCTAGGGGCGGCGATCTTTGCCCTGGCTGGCTTTGCGGCTGTGGCGCGTTATGATGCCATCAACACATTCATCTTTCCGTCGCTGGTCTACCTGCTATTGCTTGCCGCGCCCCTGCTCACTTACTTTGGCTTCGCGCACAGCCCTCTGCTTGACGCCCTCCTGTTGCTGCATCCCTTGCAGCCGGTTCTGGCGCTACTACAGGGGGCGGTGACGCCGACTCCTCCTGCCCAGCTTGTCTATGGCCTGGTCATGGGCGTGGTCTGGGTGGGGATATTTGCGTGGTGGGCAAACCGGGCGTTTCGACGTTTTGTCGTTGAACAGATGCCGATTCCGGACGCCCGGCTGGGCAAACCAGGCAGGGACTTGCGGCTCGACATCAACGGCCGCCTGGCGCGCCGGTTGGGGGCGCTGCGTGCGCTTGGCCCGATCGATGTGTATAGCGTGGGGCGCGATGCCATGCTGCGCTGGATGCTGGTGTTGCCTTTTGTGGTGGCGCTGGCGATTCGTTGGGTGTTGCCGCCATTGCTGGCGCAGGCAGCGACGTGGACGGGCATCGACATGGCTGTCTACTTTGCGCCGCTCATGGGCTATACGGTGTTGCTGATCGTGCCCTATTTCTGGGGCGCTGTGATCGGTTTTTTGTTGCTCGACCAGCGTGACGAGCAGACGCTGACAGCGCTGCAAGTGACGCCATTGCCGCTGCGCACCTATCTGACTTATCGGCTGCTGACGCCGGCGCTGTTGGCGGCGTTGATGACGCTCTTGGTGATGCCGATCACTGGGCTGTTTACGCTGGCATGGTGGGCTTACCCGCTGCTGGCGTTGAGCGCCGCACCAATGGCGCCGCTGGCGGCGCTGGCGTTGGCAGCACTGGCGCGAAACAAGGTGCAAGGGCTGGCGCTGATGAAAGCCGCCGGCGTCGTACTCACACCGCCGCTGATCGCCTACTTCTTGCCGGCGCTGTGGCAGCTGCCTTTCATGGTGGCGCCAACCTGGTGGCTGGCGCAGACGCTGTGGCGTCTACAGGGTGCGGCGCCAGGTTGGTGGTGGACGCTCGCTGGTGGGCTGAGCTACCAGGCGTTCTTGCTGGTTTGGCTGGTGCGCCGCTTCGATGCCGAGCTGCACCGATAACAGGGCTGGCGCCGAGCAGCGTTATTCGATCACTATCTGATCGAGACCTGCCTCCGGCTCAGGGTAGCGCATATTCAACCCTTCCAGCGTCTTGATGATCACGTGCGAGATCACCAGGTTGCGATACCACTTGCGGTTGGCAGGTACGATGTACCAGGGCGCGTGCGCGGTGCTGGTTCGTTCCAATACCGCCGTATAAGCCGCCATGTATTCATCCCACAGTTTACGCTCCGCCAGATCGCCAGTCGAGAACTTCCAGCGTTTCTCCGGCTTGTCGAGCCGTTCCTGCAAGCGCTGCTTCTGCTCATCCTTGCTGATATGGAGGAAAAATTTGAGGATCGTCACGCCTTCCTCCGTCAGTTGCTGTTCGAACGCGTTGATCTGGTCATAGCGACGCCGCCACACCTCTGGCGGCACCAGATTGTGCACGCGTACGACGAGCACATCTTCGTAGTGGCTGCGATTAAAAATGACGATCTGGCCGCGCGCTGGCGTCTCCTGATGGATGCGCCAGAGGTAATCATGCGCCAGCTCCAACGGCGTGGGCGCCTTGAAGCTAGCGACGCGCACTCCCTGCGGGTTGACGCCCTCGAAGACATGCCGAATCGTGCCATCCTTGCCGGAGGTGTCCATGCCTTGCAGCACGATCAGCACCTTATGCTTGCCTTCAGCGTAGAGTAATTCCTGCAGCGCTTCGAGGCGCTTGTTGAGTGCTGGTAGTGCGGCCTCGCCGGCTTTCTTGCTGCCATCGAACAGGCGCTTGTCGTTGGGGTCCCATGCAGACAGATCGATTTTACTATTGGGGGCAACCCGGTAATGGTCTATATTCATTGTACACTCCGTCAGATGATTGACGCCCGATGCACCGGGCAGGGTGGATTGGCTGGATGACGCAACTGTACCGCACGCCGCTGTCAGGCGCAAACCTTTGTGACACAATATTAACGCGCTGTTAGCGAGCCGATAACATGGAAGGACTACACTGAGTGCGGCACGAAATTTGAATGGGGAGCCAAAGTTCGTGACCGTCGTGCTTCTTCTCCTTCCACCTCTACGGGAGCCTCACCTCATTCCCGGCGGAAGCTCAGTTCGCTTTGGTTAGCGGCGGACTGAGCTTTCTGTTTGGAGGAACTTTTACCGAAGACACAGCGTACATCGGAATAGGAGCATTTCACCCAAGAATCGTAGTCACTGTGTGAGGTTCGATCGATGCAAACCCAACTTGCCCGTTTCTCGCATGCCATGACATGGTTGTTGCTGACGACGCTGTTCGCTGCTCTGATGCCCGCCGCTCTGATGCCCGCCGCAGTCTACGCACAGGCGCCTGGCGCGACCTTTGCTGGCGCTGGCTGGCAGGCGAGCTACTGGAACAACATCACGCTCAGCGGTGCACCCGTGCTGACGCGCGTCGACACCGATGTCAATTTCAATTGGGGTCTCGGCTCGCCTGCGTCGGAGATTGCGGTCGACAACTTCTCAGCGCGCTGGACGCGCACGCTGGAGGTGACGCAGCCCGGCAGCTATCGTTTCACCCTCAACAGCGATGACGGCGCGCGCCTCTTCATTGACGATCAACTTGTCATCAACGCCTGGTACGATCATGGCGCCACGCGTACGTTTGCGGCGATGCGCATGCTGAGCGCTGGCAGTCACACCGTGCGCATCGAGTACTACGAGCGTCGTGGAGCAGCTGTAGTGCGCTTTGGCTGGGCGTCGGTGGACAGCACGGCGACGCCACCCGCTGCATTGTCGGTGCCCACGCAGGCGGCTCCCACGCCGCCGCCACCGCCTGCGCTTGGCCAGACCGTAAGTAGCGGCCAGTGGCGCGGCGAGTTCTACAACAACCGCGACCTGCTCGGCGCGCCGGCGCTCGTGCGCAGCGACGCCCAGGTCGATTTCAACTGGGGTTTTGGTTCGCCTGCCACCGGCCTGATCAACGTCGACAACTTCTCGGCGCGCTGGACGAACACCATCAACTTTCCCAGTGGTCTCTATCGCTTCCGCGCGATAGTGGATGACGGCGTGCGTGTCTTCGTCAACGATCAGCTCGTGATTGACGCCTGGCGCGTGCAGGGCGTCGCCACTTTCGAATCTGGCGACATTGCCCTGGGTGGCAACGCACCGCTACGCGTCGAATATTTCGAGGATGCCGGCGAAGCGCGCGTGTCATTGACCTGGTTTCCCACCGGTGGCGCGACGTCGCCAACGCCTGCCCCACCGCCTGCTGGCGAAATCTGGACGGCGGAGTACTTCAACAATCCTGATCTGACGAATGCGCCTGTGCTTGTGCGTGGCGAGGGCGGCGCCATCGACTATAACTGGGGTGCAGGTTCGCCAGCGCCGAGTGTAGTCAACAGCGACTTTTTTTCGGTGCGCTGGAACCGGGCAATCAATTTGGGCGCCGGCGTCTATCGCTTCCGCGTCTTGGTCGATGACGGGGCGCGCCTCTATGTCAACAACCAACTGCTGATCAATCAATGGCGTCAACAGGCGCCTACCGAGTTTACGGCGGAAATCAACCTACCCGGCGGGACGATCCCGGTGCGATTGGAGTATGTCGAGTTCACCGGCAACGCGCAGGTGCGGCTGACGTGGGAATTGGTCAGCGGCGGTGGCGGCGGAGGTGGGGTCGCCACACCTACACCAGAATGGAGCCAGGTCAAACCGACGCAATCCTACATCGGCGAATACTTCGCCAATCGTGATCTGAGCGGCAGCCCGGCGCTAGTGCGACAGGATCGCGACATTGATTTCAACTGGGGCAACGGCTCACCTGACCCCAGCACGCCCGCCGACAACTTCTCAGTGCGCTGGACGAACACACTGCGTCTCGACCGGGGCCGCTATCGCTTCACTGTTGACACCGACGATGGCGTGCGCCTCTTCATCAACGACCGGCTGGTCATCGACAAGTGGCGCGTGCAGGCGCGCACCCAGCACAGCTACGAGACCTCGCTTGACGGCGGCGAGGTTCGCATCCGCATGGAATATTTCGAGGCTGAGGGCGCCGCGTTTGCCCGTCTCCGTATCGAGGTGCGTAAGGAGCCAAGCGGCGCCGTCGGCAACATCATCACCTGTGCGCCGCCGCAGCCGCAGAATTACGCCTGGATCAAGCTCTATCGACTCAACAGCGCCAACCAGTGGGTCGCCATCGGCCGAGGCATCGGCTCGATCAATCCGACCGGCTACCTCAAGATCGACGGGCTGCCGGTGGACGTGAATCGCTTTGGCGGCGCCGGCGAACCGTACAAAGTGGAACAGTGGGTCGATAACCGCGTGGTGCAATCCACCGGCGACTTCCTACGCGGCGAGCCGGAATTCCGCGTGCGCGCCTTTGCGGACAACTACACGCCGTGGCGTTGCGAACCGTAAACGTCTCGTTCTGCCACGAACGTGACTGTCCCCCGATTGACTGGCGGCTTGTGCGAAAAGCATGACGGCAGGCGACGTCGATGACGTTACAGTTGCCGCCCTCCTGGAGGCGCAGCGCTTCCAGGAGGGCGGCAATCTGCTATCAATGGAACATCTCCAGAGTGGACGAGAAGTTAACTGCGACCGCGCCCTGTGCGATAATGGACGCACGCCGGCGTAGCATGAGCGACGGGCGACCACTAAAGATAAAACCGTAAAGAGGCAGACAATGCAAGTCGAGGCATTCAAGGAGTATCAGCGCGAGTCGCGCAAGACATGGAGCTTGATCCACACCGACCATCCCATCGTCTACCCGACGCTGGGGCTAGTCAACGAGGCCGGCGAGGTCGCTGGCAAGGTCAAAAAAATCTTTCGCGACAAGCAAGGCGTTATTTCCGACGCCGATCGCGAGGCGCTCAAACAAGAGCTAGGCGATGTGCTCTGGTATCTGGCGCAGATCGCCACGGAGATTGGCGTCGGGCTGGATGAAGTCGCCAGCGCCAACCTGACCAAGCTCTTTGACCGCCTAGCACGCGGCCAGATTCGCGGTGAGGGTGACACCCGCTGAACAGCGATCGTGGTGTAACTGGTATTTCTTCAAACTACGTCTGGTTTCAACGTTGTAAAATCAGCCGATTTGACGCAGAGATGCAGCAGCGCAGAAAAACACAGAGAAAACCCGATGCCTTGCACTTTCTCTCTGCACATCTTTGTGGCTCTGCGACCTGGCATCGGAAATGGCAATATCCCAGTGCTCTCTGAGAAGGGTGGGGGGCGGAAGGCAGCACAGAACAACTTTGCAAATTGCGAAGGGTTCCACCATAATTGCGGGCATGTCCCACATCGATCTCCTTAACCAGCCGGATTTTCGCCGCAAGCTCGACCAGTGCATTCACTGCGGTCTCTGCCTGCCGGCTTGTCCAACCTACAGCATCAACCAGCTGGAGATGGACAGCCCGCGCGGGCGTATTGCGTTGATGCGGGCCGCGGCGGATGGGCGCATCGGTCTTGACGGCGCGTTTCAGGAGCATATTGACCTCTGTCTTGGCTGCCGCGCTTGCGAGACGGCTTGTCCGTCGGGCGTGCAATATGGGCTGCTGCTGGAGACGGCGAAGGCGGGATTGGCCGGGGCGAAGGAGAAAGGGCGCAGGGTGACGACTGCGGCGCCCCGCGCTACAGCCGCAGCTGACAATGGCGCCGGTCATGGCAGCCGCCCCGCGCCTCGCGCCCTGCGCCTTTCCAACGTCATTCAACAGTTTGGATTGCGTGAATTGATGCCGCACCGCGCCCGTCTGCGGTGGCTGGCGCGTGGGCTGTGGCTCTATCAGCGGCTGGGGCTGACGCGGATCGCCCGGCGCGTGCTGCCCAGCCTACCGCTGGCGCTGACGACGATGGAGGGCATGGCGCCGCCCATCGATCTCGATTTCATTGACCTGACGCGCCCGGCGCCAGCGCTCGCTCCCCAGCGCGGCAAGGTCGCCTTTTTCACCGGCTGCGTGCAGGATGCGTTCCTGGCGGGCGTCAACCGCGCCACGGTGCGCGTGCTGCAGCGCAACGGGTATGAAGTCCATTTCCCCGCCGCGCAGACGTGCTGCAACGCGGCGGCGCTGCACAGCGGCGACACGACCTTTGCGCAAGCACTCGCGCGCCAGAACATCGCTGCATTTCCCACTGACAAGTTCGTAGCAATTGTCAACAACGCGGGCGGCTGTGGCGCCGCATTGAAAGGCTACGACCATCTGCTGGCGGATGATCCCGCCTACGCCGCACGCGCCCGCGCCTTTGTGGCAAAGGTCAAGGACATCAGCGAGTTTCTGGTCGATCACCTGCACAACCCGCCCACCGGCTATGTCCAGGCGCGCGTCACCTACGTCGATTCATGCCACCTGCGCCACGGGCAGAAGATCAGCCGACAGCCGCGCGCACTGCTGCGCGCCATTCCTGGCGTCGAATTGGTCGAGCTGGCGCAGCCGGACATGTGTTGCGGCAGCGCCGGCATCTACAATCTGCTGCAGCCGGAGATGGCGAATCAGGTGCTCGACGCCAAGCTGGCTGACATCCGCGTCGCCAACCCTGGCATCATCGTAGCGGCGAACACCGGCTGTTACATGCAGATGATCTACGGCGTCAAGCGCGGTGGGCTTGACGCCACGGTGCTGCACGTCGTTGAGCTTCTGGAGAGAGCCTATGCCAATGCAGCATGACTTTCTCGCTGACTTGCAGCCCCAGCTTGCCGCCGATCTGGATGTGCGGGCAGCGTGGCTGGCGGGCAGCTTGGGCGCGGATCAGGCGGATCGCTACTCCGATATCGATCTGCATCTGTTGGTGAGTGATCTGGACGCATTTCGCCGCAATGCGCGCGCCTGGCTGGAGACGCTGCGCCCGCTCGTGCTTTATAAACTCTTGTTCGACGGGCAGATGATTAACGCGCTGACCGACGCGGGGCTGCGCATCGACATCTGGCTGCACGCAGCGCCGCCTGTGCTCGAACCAGCAAAGAACAAGGTGCTGCTGGATCGTGATGGCGTGCTCCATTTTGCCGCGCCTCAGGAAGCAGCGCTGGACCGCGCCCAAGTCGCCGCCAACCTGCTCGCGCAGATCGAGGAGTTCTGGCGCTGCATTGTGCTGTTGCCTACCGTCATCGGTCGGCGCGAACTGCTCGTTGCCTTCACGGGGCTGAACGTAGAGCTTGCCCTGGTTAGTGACATCCTGATGACAGGCTATGGGCGGCCACGCGATCGCGGCGTCAAGGTGCTCAACGCGTATCTGGGTGAGGAGCGTCGCGCTGAGCTGGAGGCCGCGCTTGACCTGCAGGGGCTGAATAGTGAAAGCCTGGTGATGGCGCACATGGCGCTGGCAGGCGTGATGCGCAACCATGGCCCGATCCTGGCGGCGCGCCATGCCTTCGCCTATCCGCAGACGCTGGAAGATGCTGTGTTGCGCTACGTGGAGAGCGAGTTGCAAGCGATGAACTGGGAGCGAGCGCCGATCTTTAGGACGGAGGCATAGGATGAGCATTGCGCAAGCGCTTGAGTTGCTAAAAGCACGGCTGGCACGCGCTGAAATCATCGACGTCGAGGTGACGGATGACGAGCTGATCGTCGGTCTTGCCGACGGGCGTGTGATTTCTGCACCGCTGCTGTGGTTTCCGCGCCTGAGTTACGGTACTGTTGCCGAACGCAACAACTTTGTCATCCAGCGCACCAGCATTCACTGGCCGGACCCGGATGAGGACATCGGCGTCAAAACACTGCTGTTGGGGCGCGGGCTTGGTGAGCGACCGGAATCGTTTCAGCGCTGGCGCGAACAGCGCAACAAAATTTACGCGTGATCACATCGCAAGGATCGCTGGTCGCGTATCACCGGAACTTCCATGATCCATTCATCTGTATCGAACCAGTTCCCACCCCATCAACTGATCACCGACCCCGCCGAGTTGATTGCTTTCGAGGTGGACGCCGGCTTTGACCGCGGCAAGCCCGACGCTGTCTTCTACCCGGAAGCTGCCGCCGATGTGAGCGCGTTGGTGCGCTGGGCGCGCGCCAACCGGCGGCCGGTGGTGGCGCGCGGCGCGGGCACCGGGCTATCGGGCGGCGCGGTGCCTGAGCGCGGCGGCGTGATCGTCGAATTTGCGCGCATGAAGCAGATCGTCGAATTGAACCCGATCGGGCGCAACGGCGTCGTACAGAGCGGCGTGGTCAACCTGACGCTGGACGCCGCCGCCAAACAGCTTGGCTTTTACTATCCGCCCGACCCCTCTAGCGGACGCTCCTCGCTGATCGGCGGCAACCTGGGCGAGAACGCCGGGGGGCCGCACTGCTTCAAGTACGGCGTCACCACCAACTACATCACCGGCCTCGAAGCGGTGCTGGCGGATGGACGTATCCTCCGCACCGGCGGGCAGGCGTTCGACTATCCCGAACTCGATCTGACCGGGCTGATTGTCGGCAGCGAGGGTACGTTGGCGCTCGTCACCCAGGCGTCGATCCGACTGATCCGCAACCCGCCGGCGGTCAAGACGCTGATGGTCTCTTTTCGTTCCGACGAAGCGGCAGGCGCGGCAGTCTCCGCCATCATCGCCGCCGGGCTGATGCCGGCCACGCTGGAGATGATGGATCAGAAGGTCATGGGCATGATCGAGGCGTATGTCCAGGTCGGGCTGCCCGTCGACGCGCAGGCGGCGTTGATCGTCGAGGTGGATGGCTACGCAGCAAGCCTCGACAGCCAGGTCGAGGAGATCGCCGCCATCCTCACGGCGCACGGCGGCTATGACCTGCGCATTGCGCAAAGTGAGGAGGAGCGCCAACGCATCTGGTATGGGCGCAAGAGCGCAGCGGGGGCTTTTTCACGGCTGGCGCCCGCTTTTTACCTGGTCGATGTCACCGTGCCGCGTTCCTTCCTGGCGGAGACATTGCGCGAGATCGGGCAGGTGCTGGCGCGTTACGATCTGCAAACGGGCCACGTCTTCCACGCGGGCGACGGCAACCTGCATCCGTGCATTCTTTGCGACCCTAAGGATGCGGCCCAAATGGAGCGCGTCTTTGCCGCCACCCATGAGATTGTGGCGATCTGCATTGCCAAAGACGGCAGCATCACCGGCGAGCACGGCGTCGGCATCGAGAAGCGTCAGCACATGCCAGCGATGTACAGCGCCGCCGAGCTGTCCGCCATGCGCGATGTCAAGCTCGCCTTCGACCCCGACAATTTGCTCAATCCGGGCAAGGTGCTGCCCGACGACCTGCCGGCGCCGGAGCGCGCCGCGCCGATCCCACTTACCGGCGTGGTGATGGCGCCGCGATCCGCCGAAGAAGCCGCCGCAATCCTGGCTGCGTGTACGGCGGAGCCGCGCCGCGTGCGGATTCTGTCGCATGTCGAGCACATCGGCAATGCACGCGACGCTGGTGAACTGCTGCTTTCTGCCCAGGAATTGCGCGGCGTCCACCGCTTTGCGCCCGACGATCTCTACGTCACCGTCGGCGCAGGGACGCCGCTGGCTGAACTCGCCGAGTTTCTCGCCGGGCATGGTTTCCAGGCGCCCTTTGCCGCGCCCTGGCCCGCTGCCACCGTCGGAGGGCTGCTGGCGACCAATCTCAACGCGCCGTTGCGGATGCGCTACGGCGGCTGGCGCGACAACGTGCTGGCTGTGCAGGTCGCGTTGCCCGACGGCCGCGTGATCCGCGCAGGACGGCCGGTGGTCAAAAATGTGGCAGGCTATGATCTGGTCAAGCTCTTTGTCGGCTCATGCGGGACACTGGGCATGGTCACGGCAGTGACGCTCAAGTTGACGCCGCTGCCGCGCCACCGGCAGACGCTGCACGTGGCTGTCGACAATGTGCTGCCCGGCATCCGCTGGGCGCAGGCGACGGCGGCATGCTGGCTAATGACGGCAGGCGTGGTAATCGACCGCGACGAGGAGCGCCGCCAGCGGCTGACGATCACGTTGGAAGGGCTGCCGGAGGATGTGCACGCCGAGGCGGACGCGCTCGCGGCGGCGCTGAGGAAGGCAGGCGCCGGCGCCATCGCTGCGAGTGAGCATACTGCAACGGATCGCTGGTGCGCTCACCTGCAGGCAGCGGATGAGGCTGATCTGGTGCTGAGCGTTGGCATCCCGCCCCAACACCTGGCGCTCTACTGGCAGATGCTGCCAGAGGATGTGCGCAGCAGCGGAGATTGGTTGATCGATGTGGCGGCGGGGTTGCTCTTTGTGCGCCAGCGCGTCGAGGATAGCGTTGCAGCGCTGCACTGGGTGGAGCGGGTGCGCCAGCCGGCGACGGCGCTGCGTGGCTATGCGGCGCTGCAATCTGGCCCCGAACAGATTCAGATACTGAGTGGAGCAGACCGCCTGCACCACCCTTCAGAGGGCGCTGATGTGGTCGAGCGGCTGCGGCAGCGGTGGGATCGCGCCGGCATCCTGACGTCATGAAAGATGGGGGAATAGAGTAGGGCTGTTTTCAAGACAGGCGCCACGCTTGACGCCGCCGCCAACGCCGAAGCTGGCGGCAATCGGCGTTTTGCCCCCTCGCATCTCATAGATAGCACAATCAAACATCGTACATCCGATATCTTCCCGGAAGCTCAGAGCTTCCGGGAAGATGAGCAAAGTCTATTTGTGTTGTCTATCAGGCTTCGTTCCTGTTGTTTCGAGATCGCTTCCGCAGGTCTCACTATGGAAAAACCCACTTTGACAACATTAGCAAATCTGTGTACGATTGCGCCGCTCAGGATTCGAATGTCAACCTAGTTCCCCAATCCGCATTGCCTTCGCATCAACTGAAGGGTGACGGCGGTGTTGTCGATATTGGTCTAGTCGATACGGTATTAGCGACTTCGCCGTCGCGACGGTCCGGTTTACGTGATGCCAGATTGTTCTGTTCAACCCATACCATGCAGTTTCAAGTAAAGGGAGAAAGTATGACACACCAAGGAAACCGTAGAGCTTTCTATGTGATTGGTCTGCTGGCGGTGTTGGCGATGATTTTCGCCGCCTGCGCTGCGCCAGCAACCGCACCCGCTACTGGCGGCGAAGCGCCAGCCGCAGCTGCGCCGGCGTCCAACTTGCCAGCGGAGCCGGGGCGCGGCACAGATGGGACAGTAACGCTCGTGTATTGGCAAGAGGTGTCGATTCTGAACCCCTATCTTGCCAGCGGCACCAAGGACTTCCACGCGGCTTCGTTGATCCTCGAACCGCTGTTGGAGTTCAATCAGGACAGCGAACTCGTGCCGGCGCTGGCTGTCGAGGTGCCTACCGTCGAAAATGGCGGTGTCTCCGAAGACTTGATGAGCATCACCTACAAATTGAAGGATGGCGTCCTGTGGTCAGATGGCACGCCGCTGACTGCCGATGATTTTGTCTTTACGTGGCAATACTGCACAGCGCCACTCACCGGCTGCACCGTGCAAAACTTTGTGCCAGTGGCCAATGTTGAGGCCGTGGACCCCTCGACAGTCAAGATTACTTTCAGCGCCCCGGCGCCCTATCCGTACATCCCCTTCGTGGGGTACCTGTCGCCAGTGCTGCAGAAGGCGCAATTTGAGAAATGTGTTGGCGAGGCGGCGCAGTCCTGTTCCGAGCAGAACACCGCTCCCATTGGCACCGGACCGTACAAGGTCAAGGAATTCCGCGCCAACGACACCGTCGTCTACGAAATCAACGAGAATTACCGCGATCCGAACAAGCCCCACTTTGCCGAGGTCGTGATCAAGGGCGCAGAGGATGCCTCTGCATCGGCGCGCGCCGTCCTCGAGACTGGCGAGGCGGACTACGGCTGGAACCTGCAGGTCGAGCCGGCGGTGCTGTTGGACATGGAGGCGAAGGGTCTCGGCCAACTGATGGCTGGTTTTGGCGGCAATGTCGAACGCATCCTGATCAACTTCACCAACCCGGACCCCAACCTGGGCGACAAGCGCTCAGTCTGGTCGCCGGACGATCCAAATCCGCACCCGTTCCTGACCGATCTGGCTGTGCGCAAGGCGCTTTCGTTGGCAATTGACCGCAACATCATCGCCGAGCAGCTGTATGGCGCTGGTGGCAAACCGACCTGCAATTTGCTCGCCGGACCGCCCGTCGTCGCTTCGCCCAACAACGATGCCTGCTTGAAGCAGGATATTGCTGCTGCCAATGCCCTGCTCGACGAAGCCGGCTATGTAGATAGCAACGGCGACGGCGTGCGCGAAACATCCGATGGCACGCCGCTCAAGATTCTCTACCAGACCTCCACCAACTCGGTGCGCCAGAAGACCCAGGCGTTGATCCAGCAGTGGTGGAAGGAGATTGGCATCGAAACCGAACTGAAGAATGTCGAGGCAGCGGTCTTCTTCGGCGGCGATCCGGCCAGCCCGGATACGCTCAACAAGTTCTACACCGATGTGCAGATGTTCACAAACGGTCCGGACAATCCTGACCCGCAGCAATATCTGGCGAACTGGCTATGCCAGGTTGACGGTGAATATGTCATTCAAAGCCCGGCCAACAACTGGGGTGGCAGCAATGTGGAGCGCTGGTGCAATCCCGAATACGATGCGCTCTATGAGAAGCTGAAGTCCGCAGTTGGGGATGAGCGCGCCCAGATCGCCATCCAACTCAACGACATGCTCGTTCAGAACTACGTATCGATTCCACTGGTCTTCCGCGCCTCGGTCTCTGCGCATGCCAACAGCCTGACCGGCCCGGCAATCAGCGGTTTTGAGTCGGAGGAATGGAACATCGAAGATTGGCATCGCGCGCGCTAACGTATGCTGAACACCTTCCCGGAAGCTCTGAGCTTCCGGGAAGGTTGGCGACGCTGGCTCAACTGTGCAAGAACTGTTGGCTATGTAAGGACGCTGCATGGGAACCTATATCCTGCGTCGAATCTTGACAGCCATCCCCACGCTGCTCTTTATCAGCTTCGTGATCTTTGCGCTGCTGGCATTGTCTCCGGGTGACCCAACGGCCAATCTGCCGCCAAGCCTGCCCATGGAGATAAAGTTGCAGATTCGCGAATCACTGGGCATGAACCAGCCGATGCCGGTGCGATATGTCCGCTGGCTGCAGCAATTCATGGTGAACGAACCCCTCAATGCCTTCGAGAAGGCGACCGGGATCGCGATTGGTGATTCGGAGGGGCGACTGCGCATCACCTCATGGACAGCGCGCGGAAAGCCGGTCATCGATCTGGTGCTTGAACGCCTTCCCCAGACGCTTTGGGTAGTGGGGTTGGCTTACTTTCTATCCATTGCGATTGCCGTTCCGATCGGGGTGTTTGCCGCGTACCGGCAGAATTCGATGTTTGACCAGGCGTCCAGTGTGCTTGCTGTCATTGGCTTTTCGCTGCCGACCTTCTTTACCGGCGTCCTCGTCATTCAGATCTTCGCCGTGTGGTTGGGTTGGTTCCCATCCTTGTACAATACGACGTTGCGTGTGACCGATTGGAACTCCTTTCTACAGCAACTCAAACAGATGATCATGCCTGTCATGGTGCTGGCATTCTTCCAGGTCGCCACCATCAGCCGCTTTGCGCGTTCCTCATCGATCGAGAACCTGCGTCAAGATTATGTGCGCACCGCACGTTCTAAGGGGCTGGGCGAACGGATGGTCGTGACGCGTCACGTGGTGCGCAATAGCATGATCCCAGTCGTAACCCTGATTGCCTTGGGGATTCCGGGCATCTTTGGCGGCGCCATCGTCACCGAGCAGATTTTCGCTGTCAATGGGATCGGTCAATTACTGATCATTTCGATTCAGAGCAACGATCTTCCGGTTGTACAGACGGTGCTGATGATCTTTGCGGTATTGGTCGTCGTCTTCAACCTGATCGCTGACATCGCCTATGGGATTCTCGATCCACGGATTCGTTATAGTTAGGGCGTCCATAAGATGAGTATTTCTGCCGGTGCCGCACCACCCAAACTTGAGATTGGCATCCAGACGAAGCGCAAGCACCGCACCTTATGGGGCGATGCCTGGGTGCAATTCCGCCGAAATCGCCTGGCTGTGCTTGGTTTGACATTGATTGCGTTGATCGTGCTTGGCGTGCTGGCCGGCCCCTATCTCTATCCGGTCGATCCAAAGCAGATCAACATTTTGGATGCCAGCGTCCCCCCTTCGTCGGCGCATCCCTTTGGCACAGACGATCTCGGGCGCGATATGCTGGCGCGTTGCATCTATGGGGGGCGCATCTCGCTGTCGGTTGGTCTGGCCGCTATGTTGATCGCAATGTCTGCCGGCGCCGCCATAGGCTTGTTGGCTGGTTATGTCGGCAAGCTCGACAATATCCTTATGCGTTTTACGGACATGATGCTGACGCTGCCGCAGATTCCACTGCTGCTGGTGGCGATGTCCCTCTTCCGCGACCCGCTACGCATGCGTTTCGGGCTGGAAGTAGGCGCATTCGTGATGGTGGTGACGATCATCGGTGTCTTTGGGTGGATGCCAACCGCGCGCATGGTGCGTGGCTCGGTCTTGTCGCTCAAGCGCAAAGAGTTTGTTGAGGCGGCAGTGAATGTTGGGGTGCGCAATGGCTCGATTATGTGGCGCCATATCCTGCCCAATACGATGGCCATCATCATCGTTGCCGCCACGCTCTCCGTCGCCAGCGCCATCTTGACTGAATCGACGCTCTCCTTCCTGGGGCTTGGCTTTCCTCCCGATGTACCGACCTGGGGTAGCTTGCTTTACGAGAACCGCAACTACATGGTCAAGGCGCCCTGGATGGTCATGTTTCCAGGGATTCTGATCTCGCTCACCATCCTCGCCATCAACTTCATCGGTGACGGGCTGCGCGATGCGCTCGACCCGCGCCAGCGCCAGTAGTTGTACGGCTGTAGTTGCCCCCTGACACGGGGCGACCACAGCGACGATTTGCCACACGGTGGGTTTTCCAGTATTGTATGCAACTGGATAGAGGGCGTGGCGCCAGTGTCCACGCCGACGCAACCATGTTTTCCACAACCAAACCCAACTCTGAAAGGAGAATGCCCAACGATGCGCAAGTCAATATTCTTGCTGAGTATGTTGCTGATTCTAGGGCTGGTGGTCGGCGGCTGTGCTGCGCCGGCCGGTCCTGGGGCGGCACCCGATCAATCGGCTGCCACCGAAGCGGCGCCGGCAGAAGCAGCGCCAGCCGGCCCGTTTGAACCGATGTCAATGGCGGCTGAAAATTGCGATTATGGCGGCCTGTTCAAGTCGATTGAAGCTGTCGATCAGATGACAGTCAAATTCACGCTCTGTCAGCCTGATCCCGCCTTCCCAGCCAAGGTGGCGTTCTCATCCTTCGCTATCAATGACGCTGACTACCTGCAAGCAACCGGCGGTGGCGGCGAGCTGATCGAGAAGCCGAACGGCACCGGCCCCTACAAACTGGTCGATTGGCTGCGCGGCGATCAGATCATCTTCGAACGCAATGAAGAATATTGGGGCGAACCGGCGATTCCGCAAACGCTTGTTTTCCGTTGGAGCGCCGAGAGCGCGCAACGTCTGGTCGAGCTACAGGCGGGCACTGTCGATGGCATCGACAACCCTGGCCCGGATGACTTCGCGGTGATCGAAGCCGACCCCAATCTGCAGTTAGCCAAACGCAGCGGCACCAACATCTTCTACATCGGCATGAACAATACCTATCCGCCCTTCGACAACGAACGGGTGCGGCAGGCGTTTGCCATGGCCATCGATCGCCAGCGCATTGTGGACAACTTCTATCCGGCTGGCTCCTCGGTAGCGACACAATTCATGCCGCCCTCGATCTTCGGCTACACCGATGGCTTGACCTGGTATGATTACAACCCGGATGAAGCCAAGAAAATCCTCGAAGAAGAGGGCGTGCTGCCTGGTTTCAAGACCACCATCACCTACCGCGACGTTGTGCGCGGCTATCTGCCGAACCCCGGCGTTGTGGCGCAAGATATCCAGGCGCAGTTGGCCGACATCGGCGTCGAAGCCGAGATCGTTGTGATGGAATCAGGCGCCTTCCTGGATGCCGCCGATCGTGGCGAGATCGCTGGCTTCCACATGTTGGGATGGGGCGCCGATTACCCAGATGCGACCAATTTCCTGGACTTCCACTTTGGCAAGGGCGCCTCAGCGCAGTTCGGAAATGGCTTCCCGGACATCTGGGACGCACTGAATGAAGGCGCCACCAAAGCCAAGCCTGAAGACCGCCAACCATGGTACGACAAAGCCAATGAGCTGATCAAGCAGCACGTACCCATGATCCCGGTGGCGCATGGTGGCAACGGCGCGGCCTTCAAGGCGGATGTCGAAGGCGCCTACGCCTCTGACATCGGCGCCGAACAGTTCGCGCTGATGAACCCCGGCGGACGCGACACCTTTGTCTGGCTACAAAATGGCGAACCGGCCGGTCTCTACTGCGCCGATGAGAGCGACGGCGAAGCGCTGCGCGCCTGTGAGCAGGTCATGCAATCCCTGCTGGCTTACGAGCCGGGCACCGGTGATGTTGTGGCCTCGCTGGCGACAGAGTGGACAGCTAACGATGAACTGACCGAATGGGTCTTCAAGCTACGCGAGGGCGTCAAGTTCCACAACGGCGCCACGCTCGACGCCAACGATGTCGTGCTTTCCTATGTCGTCCAGTGGGACGCATCGCACCCGCTGCATGTCGGGCGCGATGGCAGCTTCACCTACTTCCCTGGTCTGTTCGGTGGCTTCTTGAACGCACCAGAATAACAGAAGCAATCCGGCCTAACCTCATGACAGCCAACCTTCCAGGAAGCTCGGCTTCCTGGAAGGTTGCATGGATAATGTTCACACAATAGAAGAAGTAAGTTGATCCGTTACATCTCCCGGCGAGTCGTGCTCGCCATTCCAGTATTACTTGGCATCTTGTTCATTACCTTCATCCTCAATCGCCTGATTCCTGGCGATCCATGCCGCGCCATGTTGGGCGAAAAGGCAACGGATGAAGTGTGCGATGCTTTTTTCAAGCGCTATGGCCTTGATCAGCCGCCGGTCATCCAGTTTGGCTATTATTTGGGGCGGGTAGTGACCGGCGATCTGGGTGACTCAATGCGGTTTGGCCGCCCCGTGACAGACATGTTGATGGAGCGCTTGCCGGTGACCATCGAACTGGCGCTGCTTTCGCTGCTGGTGGCGACGGTGATTGGCGTCATCCTGGGCGTGATTGCCGCTTACTGGCAGAACTCGCCCGTTGATGTGTTCACAATGATCTTTGCCAACCTCGGCGTTTCCGTCCCGGTCTTTGTGCTTGGTCTCCTTGCCGCCTATCTGTTTGCTGTGGTGCTCAAGGATACACCGGTGGCGCTGCCGCCCTCTGGTCGGCTCACGGCAGGCGTGCGCGTCGAACCGATTGCTGTTGCCTGGGGGCTAGAGTCCCTGAGCGGCCCGCTGCGCGGTTTCCTCGACTTCTTGTCGCAGATGTATGTCATCAATGGCCTACTGACTTTCAACTGGAAACTGTTTGGCGACGCTGCCCGCCATTTGGTGTTACCCGTGCTGGTGTTGTCAACCATTCCCATGTCTGTCATTGCACGTATGACGCGTTCCAGTTTGCTAGAAGTGATGACACTCGATTACATGCGCACCGCGCGCGCCAAGGGGCTGAACGAACGCAATGTTGTCTTCCGGCACGCCATGCGCAACGCACTGCTGCCTGTCGTGACCGTCGTTGGGCTATCTCTGGGGGGGCTATTGAGCGGCGCTGTACTGACGGAAACGATTTTCGGGCTGACCGGCGTCGGTCGCACCATGTTTGACGCCATTTCCTCGCGCGACTACGGCGTCATCCAGGGATTCACACTGGTCATCGCCTTCACCTATGTCGTTGTCAATTTGCTGGTCGATATTTCTTACGCTGTACTCGATCCACGCATCCGCCTGGGCTAGACAGCGCATTCACGAGATACTATGAGCGTAACTGCTGCAACGGCGCCGGCATCGGTCGAGCCGATCTTCAACACCAAACCACGCGGACTATGGAGCACTGCGTTTCGGCGGCTCTTTCGGCGCCGTTCTGCCATCATCGGCATGATCATCCTGGCTGCGCTGATCCTGGTTGCTATCTTTGCCCCCGTGCTGGCAACGCATGACCCTACCAAGTCTCTGATTGGGATTGAAAATGTTCAGAAACGTCAGGGGCCGTGTATTCACTGGTTGGGCTGTCCGTCCGATCAGCCGCAACATTACTTTGGATTGGATGGCAACGTGCGCGACCTCTATAGCCGCATTCTCTTTGGCGCGCGGCTGTCATTGCTGGTTGGCATTGTCTCCGTTGGCTTTGCCATCGTGATCGGGGCATTTCTCGGCGCCATCTCTGGCTACATGGGTGGCTGGACCGACAACCTCATCATGGGGCTGATGGATATCATGCTGGCTTTTCCAAGCCTGATCCTGGCGATTGCCATCGTTACTGTGTTAGGCCCCGGGCTGCTCAACACCCTGCTCGCCATCGGGATCGTCAGCATTCCGGTGTATGCACGCATTATGCGTTCCAGTGTACTTGCGATCAAACAGCAGGACTATGTGATGGCGGATCGTTCGATCGGCGTGCCCTCTGGGCGTATTCTCTTTGGCAATATCTTACCCAACGCACTGACGCCGCTTATCGTGCAAGGCACGCTGGGCATTGCCGTCGCTATCCTCGACGCCGCCGCGCTCTCCTTCCTCGGCCTGGGCGCACAGCCGCCAACGCCAGAGTGGGGGTCCATGATTGGCCAGGAGCGCAACCAGGTCTTCACGGCGCCGCATCTCATCATCTTCCCTGGTTTTGCGCTGATCTTGACCGTGCTTGGCTTCAACTTGCTCGGCGACGGTCTGCGCGACGCGCTGGATGTGCGGCAGCGATCGTAGCTTTGCCCATCAGTGCAACCATGATGGCGTATAAAAGATTATTATACTTTGGCGAGTTGATTTTTCATGGAGATAATTGCCATCCATAATCGTCCTTTGGGGGCTGACCTTTACCTCACCAGCCCTAACCGCGCCCGCATCGCCCCGTCGAAGTCGCCGATGAATGTCCACCAGTTGGTCAGCGGCCGTCCGCGATAGGTGAGACCGTTGTCAGCGCCCGGTAGACTCTGCATCCAGTAGATGAACCACTTCAGACTGTCCCCTTGCCAGCGGTCGCAGTTGATCGGGATTTTTTGACCGCCGCCGTCGGGACGCCAATCTTCGATGTCGCTCATGACGACGGTGCGATTGCGCCAGTCATAGTCGCGTTCACCGTTAGGTGGATAGTGCGCCCACCCGCAGCGCCCCTCGCCCGGTTTGCCCACAAATTTGTTCCAGAAGAGGTCGGGATCAATGTGGCGCAGCACCGCCTCGATCTGGTGCATGTGATCTTCCACCGCCTCGGACGGGCCACGCCCGTAATTGTAGTGGTAGACGGTGTAAGTGCGGTCGAAGACAGGGAGATCGTGCGGGTCACGGTCACTGTTGCTGATGTCGCCCCATGGCCCGGCCATGTTCGACTCCCACAGGTCGATGACGCCGCCGTGATAGCCCCAAATCCAGATTTCCTTGACGCCTTCTACCATCACCCAACGCCGGGCATCGATGCGCGCCATGATGGCGTTATAGTCGGTCATCAGCACACGATGACCGGGTTTGCGCCAAGTGGGCAGCGGCTCCAGAAATTCCAGGCTGCCGACGACCGTGTAGTGCAGGCTTGGCGTTGCCGCAGGCCGCTGGTAGGCGCGAAAACGGCTGCCCTGCTCCAACGCTGCGATGACTTGCGCCGTCGTGGTGCGCGTGTGGGTGCGAATCACATCTAGCGGCGCGGCAACATCGCCGGTGACGCTGCGGTCGATGAGGTTGCCTTTGGTGGGAAAGTAGTGAACGAGCAGGACAGGAATCTCAAATTGTGCCGACGTCAGTTGGGTCGCATCGATTGCTGGCGTCGCCGATGCGTGCGAAGAGTCGATGCGCAGCAACTGCTTCAACCACATAAGCAAGTCGTTCATAGCGGATTTCTCCTTTCACCCGGACGGTGAGAGACCCGCGCTCAAAAAATTGCGGGCGACCCTCACGGATCGCCCGCAACATTGCGCATGTTTTGTGGAAATGTGCGACCCGGTGCGGAAGAGCGTCCTACTTGGTTGCCGCTGCGTAAAGCCTGGCGACTTCAGCCCAATTCACCACGTTCCACCACGCGTCCAGGTAATCAGGGCGGCGATTCTGGTAATTCAGGTAATAGGCATGCTCCCACACATCCACACCCAGGATCGGCGTGTCGCCCTGCATCAGCGGGCTATCCTGGTTGGGCAGACTATAAGCCTCAAGGCTGCCATCACCCTTGACGACCAACCACGCCCAGCCGCTGCCAAAGCGACCAACGCCCAGCGCCTTGAACTTGGCCTTGAACTCGTCGAAACTACCCCACTTGGCGTTGATCGCTTCAGCCAGCGCGCCCGTCGGTGCGCCGCCTGCATTCGGCCCCATGATTGTCCAGAAGAGGCTGTGGTTGGCATGACCGCCGCCATTGTTGCGTACAGCCGTGCGAATGTTTTCCGGCACGCTGTCGATCTTGCGACAGATTTCCTCGATGCTCATGTTCTCCCATTCGGTGCCGGCAATCGCATTGTTCAGGTTGGTGATGTACGCCTGATGATGCTTGGTGTGATGAATATTCATCGTGCGGGCGTCGATATAGGGTTCAAGCGCGTTCTCTGCATACGGCAGAGCAGGTAAGGTAAAAGCCATGAAAAACCTCCTTGTGTAAGTCAGGCATTATTGAAACGTGCAAATTGAATCACACAACTTGTAACTATCGCATGAGAGCGAGCTGATTTCCGTGCCGCAGTATACAAACTTGTGCGGATTGGTCAGCCTGAAGGTTACACCTGGACAAAATCTAGGCTTGTCCAGTGGCTGCGACCTTTGTGTGAGTTTTGAGCTTGGCCAACGCTGTGTTTGCACAGCGACCTTTGGGGCAGATCACATCTTTGTCTAGCCAGGGCGGACGATGGCTTGGCAAAGGTGTGACCTGCATAATCTTTGTGAAAGCCGTGTTACGCCGCCAGCCACATCACCTGATACGGCTCCAGCACGATCGGTTCATCGCGCAGTGTGATCTCGCGTTGCGCCACCAGCTCATGGAAATGGTAGCCCAGCCCGTAGAGGCGCACTTCGTTGGCGGGGACGGGTTGGGTGTGTTCGCTGAAATTCGCCAGCACCAGCACCCGTTCGCCCTGGCGTCCTGTACGCACGTAAGCAAAGATATGATCGTTGCCCAGGTTGATCACGCGCATATCGTTGCCGGCAAAGGCGGGCGTCGCCTTGCGCAGCTTGATCAGGTGCTGTAGTCCGCTGAAGATGCGCCCTTCCGGCGTCGTGGGATCACTGCGTCGCGCCATCTGCGCCCAGTCGATGCGCGGACGATGCACCCAGCGGCTGTCGCCGGTCTTGGCCGGGTCCGCGACATAGCTATAATCGTTCAGGATGCCGATCTCGTCGCCCAGATAAATGAGTGGGATGCCACCGATGCTGAGCACGATGCTATTCAACAGCAAGATGCGCCGCACGGCTAGCTCGATCTCGGCGGGGTTGCCGCTGTGCAACGCGGCTTCCAGCCCGGCCAGCGACGCCTGGGTGCCGGAGATGCGTGCATCGCCGGTGCGTGGGTTCTCCTGGAAGGGTAGCCCGCGCGCAAAGCTGCCGGGGAAGCGCCCGGTATAGAAGCTGTTGAGAAAGCGCCGATGGTCGTAGCCGTTGATGCCTAGCGCGCTGGCGTCACCGTCGTCGAAGGTCCAGCCGATGTCGTCGTGACAGCGGATGTAGTTGACCCACGCGCAGTCATCCGGGATGGCGAAACGATAGCCCATGGAATGACGCAGCAGCCGCACTTCCCGCGTCGCCAGGCTGTTCCACAGTAGCGCCATTAGCAGCGGGTTGTAAGAAAGCTGGCACTCCTGCGCGCTGATATAGCGCGCCACTTCATCGGGGTGCACGATGGCTTCGGACTTGAAGAGCAGCCCCGGCGCCGCAATGCGCAGCACGGCGTTGAAAGCGCGCACCAACGTATGGGCTTTGGGCAGGTTTTCACAGTTGGTGCCCATTTCTTTCCAGGTGAAGGCCAGCGCATCCAGCCGTAGCACCTCGGCGCCGACATTTGCCAGATAGAGCATCTCCGCCGCCATGCTGCGGAACGCTTCGGGGTTGCGGTAGTTCAAGTCCCACTGGAAGGAGTTGAAGGTCGTCCACACC
Organism: Chloroflexota bacterium; assembly: GCA_003451595.1. Classification (GTDB taxonomy): domain Bacteria; phylum Chloroflexota; class Anaerolineae; order Caldilineales; family Caldilineaceae; genus Caldilinea. The sequence goes on from DMDA01000114.1 coordinate 37,156, forward strand.
CAGCGTTGCATGTCAGGTCGATAGGTGAAACTGCCGGGATGTTGATCCGGGAAAATCTCGCGCAAGGTGCGGTCGTAGGCGTCAGGCAATGTACGATCGGGAAAAATGAAGTAGTAGTCCGCAAAGTCTTCGTCGCCAGCCTGTGCCGCCAACGCCCAACGATGCTCGTCCGATGTGTGGTTGAAGACAAAATCCAGCACCAGGCTGATGCCATGCTGGCGTAGCTCTGTCGCCAACGCTCGCAGGTCATCCATATCGCCCAAACGGGGATCGACCTGGCGGTAGTCGCTCACCGCGTAGCCGCCGTCGCTGTCGCCCTCCGGCGCCTTGAATAGGGGCATCAAATGCAGGTACGTAAGCCCCAACTCCTGGAAGTAGGGAATCTTGGCGCGCATCCCTTTCAGATCGCCGGCAAAGAGATCGACATAGTAGACGCCGCCCAACATTTGCTCGGACTGGTACCACAATGGTTGGCGTTCACGCTCTGCGTCCAGCGCCTTGAGTGGCTGTGGGCGATCCAGCCAGGATTGCGCCGCCTCGGCCAGCAGCCGCTCCAGATGATAGAGAAAATCGTAGCGGTCGCCATAGAGGGTGAAAAGTAAGTTGAACAGGTCGTTGAAATGTGCATCCAGGCGGCGGCGGAAGGTTGCCCACGCCTCCGTTGCGGTGACGGCGGCAAATTCGCTTTCCAGGCGCGGCAGCAACCGTGCAAACGTGCGTCGCGCTTCTTTGGGTAGATTGGCTTGTGCGTGCATGGCGCCCCTCAATTTGGCAAATAGTCTTGTGAGCAATGAACTAGAATGTATCGTTTGGTTTGCTTGCAATCAGGATCAGATGGTCGCTGCCATCGGCATAGGGCGCGCCATCGAAGTCGCCCCACACTTCCTCCACGATGAGGCCGGCGCATTGCAACATCAACTCTGCCTCGCTGCGCCACAGAAACCGCAGTGTGAATGGGCAAGTCGTGCGCTGAGCGCGCCCGTCAGCGAAGATTTCTTCGTAGATGAAGATCGTCTCCTGCAGTTGTTCCGCCAGATTGAGCCGACGCACGCTCCACTTGAGCACCTCCGCACCGCTGCTCTCATCTTGCCAGCGGTCGGCCAACTCCATCACCCCGTCGACGGCAAACAGGCGCGGCAGGTCAGGATTGAAGAGTTCGAGCGCTAACCGCCCGCCAGGGCGCAGATGTCGCGCTGCATTGCGCAGCGCCGTTATTTGATCCTCGACGCTGGTCAAGTGCATCAACGTATTGCTGACACAAAAGGCGAAGGCGTAATCTTTGCGCGGCAGATCGAAGGTGCGCAGATCGGCCTCCACAAGCTGGGCGGATGTGCGTCCTTGCCGGGCGAGTTTTTCCGCCGCCCGCGCCAACAGCGCCGGGCTGATGTCAACGCCGGTGATGTCATGGCCAGCCGCCGCTAACGGCAGCAGCACGCGTCCCGTGCCACAACCAAGCTCCAGCAGCGGGTCGCCCCATTCGGCAGCGAGCATCGCCATCAGCTCGATGTCGTCGGTGTAGTCGCGGTAATCGCCGTCGTAAAAGCGGGCAAAACGGTCAAAGATCGTGCTCTCAGGTGACGGTGTGCTCTCAGGTGACGGTGTGTGCATAAGCACAATCATACAGGTATCAACGTGCAGGGAAAAATATGATTTTACAGATGTAGCAAGATGCATTATACTGTGTGCCAGCTTGATGGGCCGACCTGCACCGGGTCGGCGTTTGCTTTCGTAGCCAGGACATTACGTGCGCGCCGCCTGAATCAGGCGGTGTTTTTCATAGCGCAGCGCCTTATGTTGCCAGCGTGGAAACATCATGCATGTTGGCGGCGTTATGAATGCAGGACGTTTACCTCGTCCGTCATTGCCAGCCAACAACTGTCACGTCCAACACACCGACCGCAAGGACTCCAGTGGCTGGGTGACATAGCAGCGGCGCGCATGTGGTGATCGTTATTCAACCGAGGAATCGGAACAGCGTTCCTAGAGAATATTGAGTATGAGCAACAACCAACCTGTGTTTTTGACACCCGAAGGATTCCGCAAGGTCAAGGAAGAACTAGAATATCTGACCACGACGCGGCGTATGGAGGTCGCCCAGATGATCGCTGAAGCCAAGGCGGAAGGCGACATCAGCGAGAACGCCGGCTATGACGAGGCCAAGACGGCGCAGGGCTTTCTGGAGGGCCGCATCCGTGAGTTGGAGGCGATCCTCAAGAACGCTCAGGTGATCAGCGACACCGCCGCCGCACCCAATGTCGTCACCATTGGGCGCACCGTGGTGGTGCGCGAGCAAGACACCGACGCCGAAGAGGAATATACCATTGTCGGCCCGCCGGAAGCCGACCCTAGCCAGGGGCGCATCAGCAACGAAAGCCCGATGGGGCGCGCGCTGCTCAACAAACGCGTCGGTGAGCAGGCGATTGTGCAGTCGCCGGGCGGTGAGATCGTCTTTGAAATTGTGAGGGTGAAGTAAGCCGGCGCATCACCTGATCGACCACCAGGTCATAGATGGCTTTGTCCACATGCCCGGCCAGTCGATGCGCCGGGCATCGTTATGCCTATCGCCAGAAATGGAGCAACGCGCGTGAACACACCCATTCATCCTTTGTTCGACCCGGCCAATCTGACCGATCAGGAGGCGGCCCGCCTCAAGAATCTGGAAGGTCTGATCGCTGCCGGCATCGAGCCTTATCCTGCGCGCGCTCGCCGCACGCACACCATCGCCGCCGCCCGCGCCCTGTACCGGGAAGCAGGCGACGCCGCTCCCGAAGTCAGCGTGACCGGGCGTCTGCGCCGCATCCGCATCATGGGTAAGATGAGTTTCGCCGATCTGGAGGATGGCACCGGCGCCATCCAGCTGGTGCTGCGCCAGAGTTCGCTGCCCGGCGATTTCTATGACAACATCTGGAAGCGACTGATCGACCTGGGAGACTTTGTCGGCGCCACCGGCAAACTGGGACTCACCAAGACCGGCGAGTTGAGCGTCGAAGTGCGTGACATGCAATTCTTGAGCAAGACGCTCAAACCGATGCCAGACAAGTGGCATGGTGTGCGCGACCAGGAGAAGCGGTATCGTCGTCGCTACGTCGATCTGCTTGCCAACCCGTCAGTGCGTGACATCTTCCGCACACGTGCAGCCATCGTGCGCGCCCTGCGTGAGTATCTTGACAGTGAAGGCTTCCTGGAAGTGGAGACGCCGATCCTACAGCCGCTGTACGGCGGCGCGGCGGCGCGGCCTTTTATCACCCATCACAACCAGCTTCATCAGGATTTGTACCTGCGCATCAGCTTCGAACTCTATCTCAAACGGCTGATCGCTGGCGGCTATGATCGCGTCTATGAGATCGGGCGGGACTTCCGCAATGAAGGCGTGAGCTTCAAGCACAACCCGGAGTTCACCCAGCTCGAATTTTACGAAGCCTACGCCGACTATCAGGATGTCATGCGTCGCACTGAGGAAATGGTGGCGTATGTGGCGCAACAGGTGACCGGCGGGCTTACACTCACCTGGCAGGGGCACACCATTGATCTGACGCCACCCTGGCGCCGCATTCCGTTGCGTCAGGCCATCCTCGAAGCCACCGACATCGACTATGAAAGTTATCCTGACGCTGAATCGCTGGCCGCCGAAATGCGCCGCCGCGGTCACGAACCCGACCCGCGCAGCACGTGGGGTAAACTGGTCGACAGCCTGATGGCAAAGTATGTTGAGCCAAACCTGATCCAGCCGACCTTCCTCATCGATTACCCGCGTGATGTTAGTCCCCTGGCCAAAGGTTCACCCCATGACCCGCGCCAGGTCGAGCGCTTCGAGGGTTTCATGGTGGGCATGGAGGTCTGCAATGCGTTCAGTGAAATCAACGACCCCATCGACCAGCTGCAGCGCTTTGTCGACGAGTCGTATCGTGCACGTCACGGTGACGACGAGGCGCACCCAATCGATGAGGATTACATCGAGGCGCTCAGCTACGGAATGCCGCCTACCGGCGGCTTTGGCATGGGCATCGACCGGCTCACGATGATCTTCACCAACACCGACACGATCCGTGAAGTGATCCTGTTCCCGCATCTGCGCACGATCAAAGAGGGCGGCGAGCAGGAAACGGATGAGGGTGAGGATGTGCCTGGCGCACAATGACGCGTCATGACTGTCAAGCGGGTGATGCACAGGCGCCAGCATCGCCCGCCGCCTCATTCGGTAACTTTGATCTCCATAAGCTCGATGGCTTGATCCGGCGCGGGCAAGCCATCGCCATCCACAGCCGGTAGGCGCACACCACTGGCAGCGTCATAGAAGCCAAGCAGCAACCGATACACACCAGGCGCAGCGTTGGGCGCAACGTGCAGCACGACTGTCTCTGCGACACGTTCGCCTTTTTCCCATGCCGAGGTGGGGTTGGCGCCCGCCTGCGGCATGGCGTCGCCCTGTGCGGCCATGCCATGCGCCGGGCTATAGAGTTGCAGAAAGCGCGTGTAGTCGGTCGGCATGGCGTTCCGTGCGCGGTAGAAGAGCGTCACCGTGAGCGCGTCGCCCGCGCGGACGGTCGTATCCGATGCCTGCGTGTAGCCTTCGAGCGCGATCTGATCGCCAAATGTCGCAGTTCGTTTGCGCAGCGGGCGACGGTTGCTTGACGCCAACACCTTGAACTCCGCTGCCGTGTAGAGATCGCCCAGCAGCGCACCTGTTGTATCGAAGGCTGTCAGCAATTCGCCGGTGCGCCGGTCGCGCAGCCCGACGCGCACGCTGTAAAGCCCGCTGGCGGCATCCTCTGGCAGGGTCAACGTCGTCCCTTCATGCGGCGCCAGATAGGGCTGCCACAACTCGCGCACTGTGTCACGCCAGCCGACTTGCAAATCCTGCCCTGCCACCTTCTGCTGCGCAGCGTCCACGATCTCGACAAAGCTCTGATATGCAGCACGGTCGGGCGTCAGCGGCTGCCATAACAGATCGACGGAGACGCGATCCCCAGGCGCGGCGCGGAAACGCCCCTCCATCGGCGCGCCCTCAACAGCCACGCGCAGTCCGCTGAGCGTGGCTACAGGCGCTTCTGGCGCACCGAAGGTGGCATCTGCAACATGCGTCGGCGCAATGGCTGGGAGCGCGGGCAAGCTCACCGTCAGGAGCGGCCGCTCGATCGATGCCACTCGATCATCCTCGATCGCACGCCACGCCAGCGTCACCGTGTAGAGGCCGGCGGGCAGGCCAGGCGGCAGCGCCAGTTCCGCTGCGTCTTGCACCACTTCGCCGGGCGCCCACGTCGCGCTGCGCCACACGCCAAAACGCGGTGCGCTCTCGATCTCGCTGACGACGCGGCCATCGGCAGCGCGCACTGTCCAATGCGCCAACAGGTCAGGTTGATTGGTGCGCACGAACCAGGTCGGCGCTAGCTGCAGGCGATCGCCAGCCATGATCGTTGCAGTGATGCCGACCAGGTCCAGCCCAGGCGCCGCCGCATAGGGCAAGTCCACGATCGTCTCCTGTTCGAGAGGCGGCGGAGCCATCGCCCTGACGCCCCACACCAGCCCCATCGCCATCGCCACTGTTGCCGTCACGGTCAGCGCCTTCCACGCCCTGCCCAGCGCCAGCATAAACGCCAGCAACGCCACGCCGAACACGCTCAGCGCCAGCCCGGCTTGCTGCGCCAGCGTCGCGCCGCGCTGGAGATCAAGCGTGTGGACGTTAGCCGGGACACTCATCTCCACCAGCCCTGTGCGCGCTGCGGGCGCCGTCACGAGGGGAGCAACGGCGTCCAGCGCGGCGCTCACTTGCGGGAAATAGAATTGACGCCAGCGTAGCGCGAAGGGTTGCGGCGCATCGATTGTCAGGTGAAGATCGCCTCCCGTCGCGTCGTTCGCGGTGACGGTGGCTGTGACCGGCGGCGATGCTGGTGCAATCTCCGCCAGCGCGACGGGATTTGCCCAACGTGGTAGAAACTCGTCATCGTAACCGGCGCCGAATGCGGATTCCGCCATCTCGAAGCGCGCCAGCGCAGCCGGCGACAGCCTGACATCGGACGGCGCCACCATGTGCGGCGTCTCGGCAGCGCGCGGCGTCTGCGTGATGACGATAAAGGCGACGGCCAGCGCTGTCGCGCTGGCGCGTGCAACGGGTGTGCTGAGGGCAGTGACCGCACCAGCGCCAAGCAGTGCTGTCGCCAAACCGGCTATGCTCAACAGCCGCCACGGAAACTGAATCACTGCCAATGCCGGGAAGGAGGCCCACAGCGGCGCACTCAACGGCGACATCAGCAGGATGCACACGCCGAGCACGCCCAGCCAGAACCACCATTCCGCTGTGCGCCGCCGTGTAAAGATCGACCCGGCCAGCAGCAGCCAGACCTGTACGGCGCCGAAGTGGTAGGGCGTTTGTCCGCCGTCCACCGCACGGAATCGCAGGTCGAGCGCAAGGAAATCTTGCCAGCGCCAGAGGTGGTCAAGCAGCAGCTGCGTCGACCACGCAGCAGTCGAGAGGTTGCTCCGCTCCAGCAACTGGGGCAGCCAGATCACAGCGCTCAACAGAGCGGCCACTCCCGCTGCTGCCGTAGGCGCGGCCAGCAAGGCCAGATTGCGTCGCACCGCTGCCAAGACTATCACGTAGGCGACCAGACAAGGCAACGTCAGCAGAAAGGTGATCGTGTGCGTGGCGGCGAGCAGCGCCAGCAGCGTGGCGGCGAGCGCCAGCCACGACGCGTGGCGCGGGCTTCGCATCACCCCACGCCACGCCCAAAAGAGCCACGGCAACAGCGCCTGCGCACCCACCTCAGCAAACGCCCCGCGCACATAGACATTCGCTAGTAGATAGAGAGTGTAAGTGTAGGCGGTGGCGGTGAGGAGGGCGGCGGAGATTGAGAGATTGGAGATTGAGAGATTGGGGATTGAGAGATTGGAGATTGGAGATTGGAGATTGGGAGATTCGCTGGCGCGCGCAATCTCCAATCTCCAATCTCCCAAGCGCTTAATCGCTTTATTCTCATACAGCCCCGCTCCCAAAAACGCTGCGCCAACCGCGCCCACGATCACGGCGAGGGCAAAGGTGAGGCGGTAGCTATCGACCAGCGACGCTCCAGTCAAGTGCAGCCATTCGGCAACGTAGTACATGGCCGGCGCGTAGAAGGTGAAAAGTGGATAGCCGTAACCGGTGTAGAGTTCGGGCAGCCAGCGCGGCAGCAAGTCGCCGGCGCGCACGTGCTGGTCGAACAAGTACAATCGCATCAGATGCACCGGCGTGTCATCGGCAATGATGGGCAGACCGTGCGTCAGCAGCACCCACACAGCCGGCAGAGCGATCACCGCCGCTAATGCCAGGAGGACGTAGATTCGACGCAGAGACGCAGAGACGGGGAAATGCGCAGAGCTGAAATCAGCATCATTTTCATGCTGATTGCTCTGTGTCTTCCCTGCGTCGCTGCATCGCTGCGTCAAGCGGTTCGCTATCATGGCGCCTCGTTGCACAGCGGCAGCGTGACCTGCCCCAGATTGTAGGTAGGATTGTCGCCTGCCAGCGGCAGCGCCTGGGTGGACTCGGTTTCGTAGGGGATCGCCCACACGGCGTAAACGCCTGGTGGAGGCGGATCACTGGAGAATTCAAAGAATTGTGTGCCGCTGTCCGGCGTCTCCCAGGCGCGGGCGGTGTGTCCACTGTCATCTTGCAGCCAGGCATCGACTTGTGCGACAACATCGCCGTTGCTGTCCACCAGCCGCACCGACGCCGACACATCCACCGGCTGGGGGCCTGGCGCCTGCCAGGCCAGGTCGACCGCGAGTTGCTCCGCGGGCGCGTCCGCAGGCAGGAAGCAATAGAGCGTCGCCTCGCCCAGGGTGACGCCGTCTTGTGTGACGACCGGGCCACCCGTCAATTCGACGCGCCGGGCGGTGGCAGGGACGGGACGGTAATACTCGATCTGATACGTGCGTCCATCCTCCACGCCGTCGGCTACATACCCTGCCAGACGGAGCTGTGCATCGAGGCGGTGTTGTGGATCGGCGTCCAGATGCATGCCCGCCAGCCAGCGCACCAAGCCCACGCGCGGCGCCGTCGGCGTCTCGGGGAGAACAAACGGCCGCTCAACGACGACATAATTCGTGTTGAAATCGGTAATATAGTCGATCGACCAGTAGTTGCGCCGGGGCCAGCCCCACGACACCGGCACGATGTAAAAGGTCTCCGGGTTGGCTTCGATGGCGGCGGCAATGTTGAGCATGTCGGCGTCATATTGTTCGTAGCTCTCGCGCGCGGTCTGCCAGCGACTGTAGTCACGATAGCTGAGCGCGCCGTCGGCGGTGACGAGGAGCAGCCCCAACAACAGCGCCCATCCGGCGCGCTGTTCGCCAAAGAGCCGCACGATCCCATAACCCGCCAGCAAAAAGACCGCCGGCGCAATCACCAGTACGCGCAGATGATTGGGCGGCAGCGGCATCCCAGATACCGCCAGGATGCCCGGCCAGATCATGACTAACACCGTCCATAGCAGCGTGCGCGGCGCAGTTCTGCGCAGAGAAAAGAGAGCGCCGAGTACAAAGAATGGCGCTACAAACCAGGCGACAGGTGGCCGCCCGGGGATGTTGTGCAGCCAGATCGGATCGCCAGTGACGCCAAACATCTTGAGATGCTCCGTGAATTGCAGCCAAAACAGGGCCAACGGCTCCGGGCGCGCAAAGAGCCAGACTTGCTGTGAGCGTTGGAAGCCAGCCGCCGGGTTAAGATAGATCGCTACGGCGAGTGGTGCGGCAACGAGCACTGCGGTCAGCACCAGCACGACCACGCCACGCCAGCGCAGCACCCGCCGCCAGTCCACCGCCAGCACGATCAGCAGCAGCGGCGCAAAGCGCGCCGCAATGTAAGTGTACTGCATCACGCCCAGGAGCAGGCCGGCCAGCACGTAAGGACGCAAGTCGCTGCGGTCGCGACAGCGCCACCAGAGCAACAGCCAGAGCGGAAAGAGCGCCAAAAAGAGATTGGCGCGATAGGAGATGCGGCTGAGCGCCACCGTCCAGAAGGTGACGGCGACGAAGCCTGCGCCGATTAGGGCCGCGCGGTCGTCGAGCAGCCGTCGCCCCAAGGCAAAGGTGCTGGCGACAGCGACGACGCCGGCAAAGGCAGCGGGCAACCGCAGCACCAGCGCGTGATTGCCCAGCGCGCCGACGAACAGGCTCACGAGATAGATGTAGAGCGGTTCACGCCCGTTGTTTTCAGGAAAGAAGAGCGGCGTAACGCCCTGCCACACGCGCAGCGCGTCTGTGCCGTTGGCGCCTTCGTCGAAGTGCAACCCCGGCGGCGCCACGTCGAGTCGATAGACGCGCAAACAGAAGGCGACCAACAGCAGCGTCAGCAGCAATAGGGTCATGATGGCAGCCGGTCTGCCTTGTTTCATGTGTGATGAACGATCGATCCGCATGCACGCCTTCTCTCGAACGACCAGAACGCAAGCAAGTATGCCACAGGCGCGCACGGCTTCCGAGTTGCGGCCACGCCCGGAGTTTCATTTCGGCGCACTCACCAGCGTCGCTGTGTCTTGTCGCTGTGTCTTGTCGCTGTGTTTTGCCTCCGCTCAGATTCACGAAAAGCGGCATCCGCTGCTAGAATCCGTTACATGTCTGCTGCAAAGGTGGCCTATCATCGTTACCTCGTCTATGCTACGCTGTTGTCGCTCATCCTTGTTTCCACGCTCTTGAGCCTGCGTTGGGTGCAGATCAATGCCGTGCTGGTTGGTCGCGATTCCGCCGGTCATCTCGAACAGTCGCTCAATACGGCGGATGCACTGGCGCAAGGCGGACTGGCGGGCGTCTTTCAGGCCGTCACACTCGATGATTACCGCCCGCCGCTACTCTATTTGCTCACGCAGCCAGCCTACGCCATGCTCGATCGCAGCATGGACGCGGCGCAGTTGCCCAACATCGTCCTATTTGGTGTGATTCTGTGGCTGACTTTCTTGCTGGCGCGCCGCGTGACGGGCGACTGGATGGCCCTCTTTGCGGTGGCGCTACTGAGCCTGCTGCCGATGGCGACGGCCATGACGCGGCTCTACTACATGGAGAACGGGCTGACGGCGGCGTTGCTGTTGGCGCTCTATGCGTTGTTGCGCACCGAACACTTTGCGCAGCGCGGCTGGTCGTTGCTCTTTGGCGCGGCGTTGGGTGTAGCGTTGCTGGGCAAGTGGACTGCGCCGGTCTATCTGGCCTTGCCAGTGCTCTATCTTCTATGGACAGGCGCATTCTGGCGCCGTCAGCGCGACGCGCTGCGCCGGTTACGGATCGAGTGGCGGACGGCGCTGCTGGCGTTGATCCTGGGCGCGGCATTGGCGTTGCTCTGGTATCTGCCCGGTCGCGCCTTCGTGCTCGATCAGGAGATGCCTTTGGGCGACTGGCTGCCGGCGCTGTGGATGCTGCTCTTCGCCATGACGTTCTACGCCCTCTTTGTGGGCGGTGGTGTCGTGGGCAACTTCTGGACGGCGTTGCTCGTGGCGCTGACGCTTGCCAGTCTGTGGTACTTTCCACGCATCGACTTTGTCAACCGTCTCTCCGATGTGGCCTTTGGCACCGACCGCGGCACGCAGCAGTCGCTCGATCTTCTGCGTCTGAACACCTACACGCGCTATGGCGAGTACTGGCTGACGCACCACATGGGGCCGCTGGCGTCGCTGGTCATCCTGCCCGTCGCCCTGCTGGGCTGGGGGCGACGCCTGCCACACTGGCGTCAGGCGCGCCCAACGGTGATCATCTATTGGTCGGCGCTGGTGGGAGCGCTGATTGTCCTCACGCTGTTGGCGCAGTCCAACCCGCGCAACCTGACGCCACTGTTGCCCCTCGTCGCCATTTTGCTGACGGAGGGCTTGCGCACCTTCCCGCGCCAGATCGCCGCCGTGTTTGGTCTGCTCTGGGTTGGCGTGCTATTCGTGCAGTGGTCGATCTACACTTTTGACGAACTGGCATGGGTGCAGGCGCGCACACCGCAACTGTGGGTCTATGGTGACTATACGGCGTGGCCAGCGCACGGACCTTCTGATCCTGGCTACTGGATTGGCCCAGACGTGTTGGCGACTATCGGCAACCCGGAAGGTGACGCCGAGTCGTTGGGGATGTTGATCGACACGTGGGAACTTCATCGTGGGACGCTGCGCTATCTGGCGGCCCGCGATCGGCTCAATCTCACGATTTCGCCGCTCACGGAGCAAACTGGCGCAGCCTGGGGCGATCTGTTCGCCAACCGCTGGCTGCTGCGCAAGGATGGCGACAACAGCGCAGTGCGTGCGCCAGGGCAGGCGCTGCTGGCGCGCATCGACGCCCACGATCCGCTCTTCGACCAACTCTACGCGCCGGTCAAATCCTATTCACTGCCCAACGGCGACACGGCGACGTTGTATATGCGCGATGGCCCGCGTCAGCCGCGCCAATACCCGGTGATCCTGATCGAGACCGCACCAATAGCTGAAGCGCTCAATGCATGGTGGTCGCCCGGCGCCACCCTGATCTTTGGCGACCGTGATGTAGCGGTGTGGATGGCGGTGCACGGGCTAGACGCGGATCATGTGCTGCTGCCTGGCCGTGATGACGCAGGCTTTCCTGAACTACTGACCGACCTGACCGGCACGCTCTTCGTGGTTAGCCGCTATGAGCACGCCGCACGTGACATGATAGCCGCTGACAGCTACTTTGCGCGCACAGTCGCTTCTGGCGACACCGCGCTCGACGTCTTTGGCCGCCCCACGCAGCCACTGGAACCGTTGACTGTTGCTTCACCCTGGGCAGAGATCACGGTAGACGCGCTGCGCAGCCTGCCAACCCTGAAACCTGGGGCAGTGCTCCCCATCGAGTTGTCATTGACCAGTCTCGACGCGCGTCCGCTCAAGCTGTCGCTGCGGCTGGTGACGCCCGACGGCAACGTCATAGCGCAGAATGACGTGCCCGCCGATCCTGCTGTGCGCGCAGGTCTGTTGCTCCCGCCGGATGCTGTCCCGGGCGAATACACGTTGAGCGCCGTACTCTATGACCCCGCAACGGGCGCCGATCTCCTCACGCGTGCGGGCGAGTCGTTGGGTCAACTGGCGACGATCGTGGTTGTGGCGCCATAGCCGTGAGTGGACAGCGACTATTCACCGCTGACAGGAGCGCTGGTAGGAGGATGTGATGATGGCGCGGTCGGCGTCCTGAATGAAAACAGGCGGCTGAACACCACCGGGATGAAGAGCCAGATTGGATACTCCACCAAAAACTTGAAGCGATCGTTTTCCCCGTACTCCATCGTGATCGAGACCAGCGTCGTATAGACGATGATCAACGCACACCAAAACAGAACCGGATCGCCGTGTACGACTGTGGACAGTTGTCCTCGCGCGGCGCCCCATTGACGGGCAATCTGCATTGTATACAGCATGACAGCTAATGGCAGCAAGAAAAATTGCAACGTGCCGTACTGCCCCATCACGACGCCGCCCTGTAGAAGGTGATCGTACAGCATTTCATGCCAGGGGATTTCCTCTGCATTGGGGGTAAGATGCTTGAAGCGTGAGGCTGGCTGGCTGAACTGCAGGTAGCTCAGGTAGACCGTGCGGGCATACTCTGCCGGCAGCCGGGCGATCAGTCGCAGTGCATTGCGACCATACAGGGCGCTGATCGCCGGCACGTTGATATTGTTGAAGTCGTCATTTGCCAGCACGGATATATCTGTCTGTGCAGCAAAGCCGTACCGCACAAAGTCGGACGGCGGGGCAAACGCGCCCTCGGCTACAACCGCCGCATCGAGGATGCCGGCTTCGACCAGTGCAGGCAACTGTGGCAGTTTATCCCCGCGCGACGCTGCCTTCCACAACCCGATGCCTGACCAACTGCTGGCGCTGAAGGTGTCGAACAGAATAAGGTTCTTGGCATACCAGCCGATGCTCAAGAGGCAGATCAGCACGCTCACGGCCAGAACGCGGCGACGTCTGACATTCGGCGTTAGCCACCAGACCATGAGCAGCGCTGGCGCCAACAAGACAACGTGGTAGACGCTGCGCGTGAGGATCAACAGGTTCAACGCCATGAGAAAGGTGTAGAGCGCCGCTATTGACCGTCGCTGCCAATACCAGAGGAGGCAGGACAGCGTGGCCATCACTAGAAACGCCGTCATCACCTCGTAGAGCACATAGGCTTCATACAGATAGAGCGCCGGGTTGAAGGCCAGAATCAGCGCCCACAGGACGGCAACCCAGCGTCGCGTCACAAAGTGCGCTGCCAGCAGGTAGAACATGCCGCTGATCAACGCACCTAACAGGATGTTGAAGAGATGCAGCGCCTCCAGGTGGTGCGGATAGAAGCGCTGGATCAACAGACCGCCCACCAGGTTGAGCAGTGGCGGTTGCGCGTGCAAATACCAGAGACTCCCCCAGAGATCGCTGCGCAGCGCGTCGAGCGGCAACGTCTGCATGAACCAATCCCAGTTGCTCAGCTTACTGTCAACCAGGATCGTGACCTCGAACCAGGTCATGTAGACAAACGCTAGCGTTGCATGGGCCAGCGCAAGCGCGCCAGCCCACGCAACGTCGCGGCGATCCAGCGGGCGAAGGTGAAAACCAGTCATGGAGTCGGCGGCGCCTCATTCCTCACATGAAGCCGCCGCGCAGGGGTTCGCCATGTTTGCCGGATGCACGTGTCGGCGTCGATGCGTGCATCCGGCGTGGCGTGAGACCGTTTCACGCGGCCACCACTTCGACCGCCGTGAAGGTCAGTTCGCCACCTCGCACATCGACCAGCACGTGGTCGCCGTCCTGCACTTTGCCTTGCAAAATTTCCAGCGCCAGCGGGTCGGCAATGCGATGTTGGAGCACGCGTTTGAGCGGACGGGCGCCGAAGGCCGGATCATAGCCTTCGCTGACGATCAGTTCCTTGGCGGCGTCGCTCAACTCGATGGTGATCTTGCGGTCGGCCAGCAACTTGCGCAGGCGTTCGAGCTGAATCTCGATGATCGCCTTCAACTGTTCACGGCTGAGCGCGTGGAAGACCACGATCTCGTCGATGCGGTTGAGGAACTCCGGGCGGAAGTGACTGCGCAGCACCTCGCGCACACGCCGTTCGACCTCCTCGTCCACCGCCGCCACGTCCAGGATGTACTGGCTGCCCAGGTTGCTGGTCATGATCACGACCGTGTTCTTGAAGTCGACCGTGCGCCCCTGGCTGTCGGTCAGACGACCATCGTCGAGCACCTGTAAGAGCACGTTGAAGACCTCTGGATGCGCCTTTTCGATCTCGTCGAACAGCACCACCGAGTACGGGCGTCGGCGCACCGCTTCGGTGAGCTGGCCGCCTTCGTCGTAACCGATGTAGCCGGGTGGCGCGCCGATCAATCGAGCCACGGTGTGGCGCTCCTGGTATTCGCTCATGTCGATGCGCACCAGCGCGTGCTCATCATCGAAGAGATATTCTGCCAGGCTGCGCGCCAGTTCGGTCTTGCCGGTGCCGGTTGGCCCCAAGAAGATAAAGCTGCCGATCGGCCGATTCGGGTCTTGCAAACCGGCGCGGCTGCGACGAATGGCATTGGCAACAGCGCGCACGGCTTCATCCTGCCCAACCACGCGCCGATGCAGATGCTCGTCCATGTGCAGCAACTTCTCGCGCTCGCCTTCCAGCAGCTTGGCGACAGGGATGCCCGTCCATTTGCTGACGATGGCGGCGATCTCTTCGGAATCGACCTCCTCCTTGAGCAGGGCGCCTTGCTTCTGCAAGGCGCGCACACGCTCTTCGGCGCCAGCAAGTTGAGCTTCGAGGTTGCGCAGTTTGCCATAGCGCAGCTCAGCCGCCTTCTGCAGATCGTAGGCGCGTTCGGCCTGTTCAATCTCAATGCGCACCTGGTCGATCTGTTCCTTGATCGCCTGCACCTGCTGGATCGCTTCCTTCTCTGATTGCCAGCGCCTGGTCAGGTCGTTGCTGCTTTCGCGCAGGTCCGCCAGTTCCTTCTCCAGCTGCTGCAAGCGCTCACGGCTGGCGTCGTCCTTTTCTTTCTTCAGCGCCTCACGCTCGATCTCTAGCTGCATGATCTCACGGTCAATCACATCAAGTTCTTGCGGCTTGGAATCGATCTGCATGCGCAGCCGGCTGGCCGCTTCGTCGATCAAGTCGATGGCCTTATCGGGCAGGAAACGGTCGCTGATGTAGCGATGGCTAAGCGTGGCAGCCGCGATCACGGCGCTATCGGTAATGCGCACACCGTGATGCACCTCGTAGCGCTCTTTCAAGCCGCGCAGGATGCTGATGGTGTCCTCGACGCTCGGCTCGCCGACAAAGACGGGCTGGAAACGTCGCTCCAGGGCCGCGTCCTTCTCGATGTGTTTGCGGTATTCATCGAGGGTGGTGGCGCCGATGGCGTGCAGTTCGCCGCGCGCCAGCATCGGCTTGAGCATGTTGGCTGCGTCCATGGCGCCTTCCGCCGCGCCCGCACCGACCAGCGTGTGCATCTCGTCGATGAAGAGAATGACACGCCCTTCTGATTTTGCGATCTCCTGCAGGACTGCCTTGAGCCGTTCTTCGAACTCGCCGCGATACTTGGCGCCAGCGACAAGCGCGCCCATGTCGAGCGCCACCACTTGTTTCTCGCGCAGGGTGGTGGGGACGTCGCCCTTGACGATGCGCTGCGCCAGCCCCTCGACAATTGCCGTCTTGCCGACGCCCGGTTCGCCGATCAGCACCGGGTTATTCTTGCTGCGTCGGCTCAAGATTTGCACGACGCGGCGAATTTCCTCGTCGCGCCCGATGACAGGATCGAGTTTGCCTTTGCGCGCCTCCTCGGTCAGGTCGCGGCCATATTTGCGCAATGCCTCATACTGGCCTTCAGGGTTGTCGCTGGTGACGCGCTGATTGCCGCGCACCGCCGCCAGCGCCTGGATGACGCCGTTGTAGTCGATGCCATGGCGCGCCAGCAATTGTTTCACTTTGTGGTTGCTCGACAACATCGCCAACAACAGATGTTCAGTCGAGGTGTACTCGTCCTTCATGTTGCCGGCGATCTGCTGGGCATCGGTCAGGATGTCGGCGAGAGCGCGACTGAAGCCGACCTGCACCGCCGCGCCTTGTGCACGTGGCAGCGCCGCCAGCGCCTGGTCGATGGAGCGGCTCACGCTTTCTGCGTCTACGCCAATGCGCGCCAGCACGGATGGCACGACGCCACCCTCCTGATGAATCAGGGTGAAAAGCAAGTGCTCAGGCTCGACGGTGGCGGCGCGGTTTTGTTCAGCCAGGCTCTGCGCCTCAAGCACCGCAGCCTGCGCTTTTTGAGTAAATTTATCGAATCGCATGGAATATTCTCCCTCCGTATCATCAGACAGCAACTGGCATGACGATAACCCAGATTTTTGGTGGAAGCCTGGGTTATCAGCATGAGTTGTTGTCAACTGTTTGATTTGAACGCATTATCGCGTACGGAGATATGAATATCGTTGGCGAAATGTAAGTGTTTCGTTACTGACAGCCTAGGTCTGCCGATCGTTCCGCCGCCCAACACCGTTTTCACGCGAATAGCCGACGCCGGTGTAGAGCAACTGAAAGCCACTGCGCTGGTAGAGGCGGCGTGCGTCCGCGCGCATGTCCCGCACAGTCAGGCCGACCTGGGGCATGCCTTTCTCGGTGATGAGCCAGTGGGCGGCGGTGAGCAGCAGGCGGCGACCGTAGCCCTGATTGCGCACCGCCGCATCGACGGCCAGCAAGTCGATATAGCCTTCGCGCGGGCTGTCATTGATCGATGCCGCCACATAGCCGACGCAGCGCTGGTTGTCGCCGCACACAAAGAGGCGATGATCCTCATCGTCAGGGTCCATGAAGGCGTCGATAGCCAGCGGGTTGTCAGGAAAGGCAAGTGCGTGCAGGGCGCGCACGCCGTCGCTGCACTGCGGTGTAAAGCGATGGGCAGGCGGCCCATCCAACGCCGGCAACGCTGTCGCCGGCAATACATAGACTTGAGCGCCCTGGCCGCGCTTGAAACCGAGGGAGAGGTAGAACGTCGCGCCGCGCTGGTTCTCGATATTCAGGAAAGCGTCACAGCGATCTGGCAGTGGGGCCTGCTTCTGGAGTGCATTCCAGAGCGCAGCCGCAGTGATGGCAAAATCGGCGCCGTCAACGAACGGCCCCTGGAGGTAGCCACGCCCATCCTCCACTTCGCACCCCAGCGCGCCGACTACGGCGCCATCTTCTTGGGCGATTACATATTGCAAGGCAGGCTGCTTCTGGAACACGGCCTCAATCTCGCCTGCATGCTCGCCGCTATGCAGACACTGGGTCGCTGGGTTGGCATTTTGCATCTCGATCAGGCGTGCTACAGCACCAAACTCAGTCGGCGTCATGCGCGCAATCAACATAGCGGTCAGTGCATCCCTTTCGTGGAAAAGCCGAATCAGACGTTCCACAAAATTATACCAATCGCTATGGGAAAGCATGGAAACCGTGCAAGGGCGGGGAGAGTGATTGGGTAAGGGAAGCGGTGGGCGCGTCCACCACATCCCTTACCCATAGGGCGCCGTGATGGCGCATTATGGCGTGTCGTGTGGGCTGCTGCCGGCCGGAGCGGTGACATGGCAGACCGTGCAGGTGTCAATTGGCCCGCCGTGCCCCTGCAATTCCACAAATTTGATCGCGTCCCGACCTTGCGAACTGGGTGCAATAGCGTGCGTGCTGTCGTGACAGCCCTCGCAATAGACGCCGCCATGTCCGGTGGAGAGACGGAAGAGCGCGTTATTCTGCGCGTATTTCGGGTCTCTGTGACAGTTGTCGCAACGCGGTTCGTTTAGCCAGGGTCTGGGGTTGTTGGCAACCGTACGCATATCGCCGTGACAGTCTGTGCAGCCCATGTTGAACTGGCTGGACATCACATCGCGCAGACATTTTGTCGATGGGCCAGGATGACAGTTATAGCAACCGGCCGTCGAGTTGGGAACTTTGCCGGCGTGTTTCTTGTGCATGGCGCGCGAGAGATTGGGTAAACCCGCCACGCCTGGCGCCCCCAGGGCATTGGAGGCGTGGCACTCGGCGCAGAGCACCGGACGCCGATCCATCAGCCGGCCTTGATGCCCGGCCGGATACTCATCGGCGTTTTCCTTGTCGTGCAACGTTAAGATATTTGTCTCAATGCGCCCAGTGCGGATGCCCTCGACGCCGCCATCATAATGACAGTTGTCGCAACGCATTTCGGTTGAAACTGGTGCAACGACCGTACTGCGCGCAACTTCGCTGCCGTCAGGCAACCTAACCACCACCTGCGCCAACTGGAACGGATCGGCTTGCGAGGGGTTGCTGTCGGTGAATTCCGTCAATGGGATGCCCTCGGCAGTGAAATGCGTCGCCGCAGCATCCATTTCGCCCGCCATGCCCTTGCCCGTCAACCCCACGTTGAGCGGCAGGTCCACGCCAAACAACTGCTGGTCGTATTGCCAGAAATTCGATTTACCAGCCGAATACGTGTTGTCGGGGAAGGCGTACTCTACAGTGACTGTGTTTGTAATGATCTGCGGCGGGTCACCGCGTCTGATCACTTGCGCCCATAAGTTGTTGTAGGGGGGCAGCACGGCCAGGTCTTGAAAATCACGGTTGTAGCAGTGCATTCCCAGGTCGTTCCAACCCAGTACGACGTACTCATTGTCGTTGACAGGCGGTACGATGGGTGTGGCAGTAGGCGTGGCTGCCGGGCGGACGATGATGGGCAGATAAGTGCTCGGCGCTTCCTGCGCCAACGCCGGCAGCACGCCTAATAGCAAGGCGACGCCAGTTAACAGCACACCAACGATTACCAGCGCTGCCGCAATGATAATAACATCACGACCCCACGCAGTAGTTGGATGATTGCGTTCTGACATAAAGGCTTTCCTTCCAGATTGAGCATCTCTATTACTACTAGAGCAGTCAACTGGAAGGAAAGATACATTACCGCAGCACGCTCGGCAGATATAGCCAGTTTTGCGTAACGGGTTCCTCGACGACTTCCGCCATCTGTACGGTGGCAACGCTGTCGCTCGCTGCCGTAAAGAGATCTGGCGCCACCAGATATTGCGGAGTATCAACGGGATCGGCCGGTGGGTTGGTCGAGGTGACGGTAAGCGTTTGCTGCTGCGTCGCCTCGATGGTGATGTTGCCCAGTTGCGGGATGTTTGCTGCGGTTACGCGCACGAAGGCGCCTGGCGCCAGCCGATAATCCAACTGCTGGTCGATGCCCAGCCCGGGAATCGTAATGCGATGGGTTTGCAGCGTGACTTCGCCAGTGTTGAGAAGCGTCACACAATAGTTGACACTGGCGCCTTGCTCTACTTCCAGGTCGCTGCGCCCGCCACAGGCTACACCCGCGCCACCCACTGTGAGCACACCACTGATGCCGGCTTGCAGAACGTTGACTGCCGCCGTAGCCTGATCGTACGCAGCTGGCCCTTCGCCCGTGGCGGCAGTCCACACGCCATCTGTGACCGTTGTCGCCGACACTGTCTCGCTGAGTATGCGCCCAAGTCGCACAGTGTCGATGCTGGCGCCTGGCGCCAGCACATAATCCAGGTCAGCCAAGACCGGGCCGGCTTCGCTATCCGCCAGGTTGTGGAGCGAAAGCGGCGCCTCGCCGGTGTTGAGAATGGTGTAGCAGTAGTAGACCACCGTGCCCGCCGGCACGCCAATGACATTGGAGATGCCGCAGCGGTCTGGCGCCAGTCCGACAGTCTTGCTCAGCACAAGCGCAGTCGTGCGCTCGGTGGCGGTGAAGGTGCAGGTCACCGTTGCGCCTGGCGCCAACGTCAACAACACCTGGGCGCCGCCGCCTGCGCCATCTGTGCAAGTTGCTGCCGATGTGTAACTAACGCGTGCGGCGCTCTGCACCCAATATACACCAGCTGGCACGCTGAATTGCGTTTCTCCGCCTGCCGCTGGCAACGAGAATTCCCCAAAGTCGCCGGTATAAGCCCAGTCGATCACGGGCGTCTGGCCGACTACATTTTGGCGAATGGTTACTGTCGCCGGCTGAGCGGTGGCGACGAAGGTGCAGGTCACTTGCGCCTGATACGCCAACGGCACAGTGATGCTGTCGTCGCCACTGACGCTGGCCATACACGTAGCGGAGAGTGTATAGCCTGGCTTATTCTCCAACGCAAAGGTGTAGGTCTCGTTCGCGTGCAGGTTGGTCAACATGAATTCGCCGCCGCCGGGTGGCAGTGTTGCAACTCCAGTTGGCCCATCGATGCGCCAATCCGCAGTAGGCGGCTGACCATTCACCTCAAGGCGCACGGTGATGTCGCCTGTCTGCGGCGTCACTTCGATCGGCTGGCTGGCGACGGATGGCAGACCCGGGGCGCCAAGCGCCAGCACCAATCCCTCTCCGTAGCTATCGACGCGCGCATCGCTGAAACGGGCGATGCCATTCACAGCATGAACAGTGACGCCGCCGCCCAAGATGGTGGACGTCCCCGGCGCCGGTGCGATCGTGACCGGGCCATTGAAGTTGATCGCCAGATTGCCATCGCGATCTTGGATGCGCACGACGGGCTGTTGCGGCAGTGGGAAGCCCTCCAGCCCGCCAACCGGCTGTGTGAGGATCACCAGTTGCTCCGCCAGCCCACACACGGTGACGGCCTCTGGCTGAAATCCAATCGCCGGGTCGCCGTCAACGCCACTGCAAAGCCAGGGTGCAAAGTCAGCGTCACCTATCAAGGCGCCACCAACGCCGCCAGGGTTGCGCGCACTGGTAGGCCCGCTGGGCGTCCCCCACCAGTTTTCGTCCGCCTGGATGCCAAAGCCGCTGGCGCTGCTGTTGTCAAAGGCCGCACCGTTCCCGACAATCAAGTTGCGCCGGATCGTGGCCGAGCGATAGCCGGCGCCGCTGCAACCGCCTACACACTGCGTCATGTTGACGCCGCGACTCCACCCGCGAATCTCGTTGTTAGTGACTGTCAGATCGATGTCGAGCACACCGTAACCGCCATCCGCCTGAAGACCGACGCCGCCGCCATCGCTCGTGAGCGCGTTGTTGCGCACAATGACCTGCTGGACGCCGCGCACATTCTGGCTGACGGTGGTGTGTTGTGTGCTGACGGTGGTGCGTTGTAGGTCAATAGTGGCGACTCCAGCGTGCTGCGGCGTCAACGCCAGATGGGGTTTGCGGCCTGGCGGCGGTGCATCGACGATGATGCCCCAGTAGCTGGGCGAGGCCAGCGTTGCTGTCGTAACGCTGATCGTGTTGCGTTCATGGATGCCAGAACTGTCCACCAGGTAGATGCCCACCTGATTGTCGCGGAGCAGGTTGCCATCGGTGTCGGCGTCGGCTCGATATAGCAGAATGCCGGTCGATACCAGGCTGAAGGGGGTGAAGGCGTGTCCGGTGATCGTGTTGCCGGTGATCGTGGCCGTAGCGCCGTAACTAACCTGCACGCCATTTTGCACGAGCACGCTGGTTGGCCCCGCCCCCTCGATCCGGTTGCCGGTCAAGGTCGCGTGGGCGCCGGCGCCGCTGACGACGACGCCAGCCTTCTGGTAGCCGGTGATGTAGTTGTCGACAATCGTCGCTGCGCCGGGGGAAGCCAGGCTGGTGTTGCCTACCGCAATGCCCACGCCCTGAGTGCAGGCCTGCAGCGGTTCGTTGCGCATCTCGCGAATCTCGTTATGATGGATTTCGGCCTGCGCGCCGCCCTGGACAGCGATGCCAGCGCGCAGCGTGCCGCAGACGCTATCCCCTGGGCCGGCAAGTGTGAAATTGCTCACGTGGGCAGCGACGCCCTCACCCGAAATCGTGAGAAGGGCAGCGCCGCTGGCAGGGGACAACGAAGTCGGCGCCTGGATGATGCTGGCGCCAATGCCTGCACCCGTCAAGGTAATCGACTTACTCACAGAGACCTGCTCAACGAAGATGCGCGCGTCCGCCGTCAAGGTGTCACCATCTTGCGTGCTGGCGTCGGCTACGGCGTCGTTGATCGTGCAGAAGTCGCGCCCGCTGGTCAGGTTGTGGACAAAGCCGGTGGCGGCGCCTGCTGGCGGCGGCGCATTCAACCAGGTGCAGTAGGCGACATTGTCGCTGATCGCATCACCCGCCCCCGGCCCGGCGCCACCTGGCCCCCGTGCGTCGCCCCACCAGTTGTTGACGGCGACGACCTCGACGCCATCACCGTTACGCACTCCAAATTGGCGATTGCCGGCAATCTGATTGGCGCTGAGTTGTACGCTGGCGCCTGCCGGCAGCCCACCAAAGACGCCACGCAGCGGGTCAAAGATGGTTACGCCCTGCTCAAAGCCGGTGATGGTGTTATTGGTGAGCAACACTTGCGCTGTGGGCGGCAATACGCCATAAACAGCGTCATCGGTCTGCACATAGACGCCACTGGACGGCGCCTGCCCGTCGGCGCCAACGCCGCCCGCATTGCCGCCATCGAAGACGTTTTCGTACACTTCGAGCTGATGCAACGCCCCGCGCACACGCAGGGCGTGGATGGCGGCGGCGCCTGTCTCGCTGATGGGCGCATCCCGATGCAACGTTAGCATTGTCTCCCGCACCGTGATGCGACCATAGGGGTCTTCTTCGGTTTCGCGCAACCGCAAGTCGATCAATGCCGCGTCGTCTACAAGCCGACTGGCATCTTGCTGGATGCTGTTGGCGCAGATGCACAGCTCGGCGACGACGCCGGCGACCTCCCCTTCTGTATGATCGACGAGCACGGCGGCAGTGGTCACGTTGGCGATGGCGTTGTACTCGATGTAGACCTGCTCCAACCAGTTGGTCGTTGCGCCTGCCACCCCGAACAGGTGGACACCGACGCCTACTGCATCCAGCGTGTTATTGGTGATCATCGCCCGCAGCGTCTGACTCACCAGTTGAATGGCCGCGCCGCCAAAGCCGCTGATCGTATTAGCGCGTACGGCGATATCGACCCCATCTTCGATCACAATGGCTGACGTAGCTTCTGCCAGCGCTGCGCCGCGCAGGTAGTTGTCGGCAATGGTCACGCGGCTGTTTGCGCCGCCGAGCATGGTGATGACAGGGGCGGTTGCGTCTTCACTGCGATTGCATGTGAACTCCCAGTCCGTCAGGGTGTTGGCGTCGCTGGCAACTGCCGCCCCATTGAGCTGCTCAAAGCGATTGTTGCGAATTGCGATCCGCTCGAACGCGTCTTCGGCAGCAGTGGCGACGATCCCGCCGGTCGCTGGCGCTGCAATGGTGAAGCCAGCGATGGTGACATCGTCGACGCCATTCGCCAGTGAGAGGGCGACGCCGCCCACAGGCGCCAGCACGGCTTCGTCCAGCCGCGCCGGGTTGGGCAGCGCGATCGTCTTTGGGTCATGGGGGCATACGTCATCATTGGGACCTAGCAGCGTCACCGGCTTTGTCAGGGTGAGCGCCTCGCTGTAAGTTCCAGCTGCGACGATCACTTGTCCACCCGGCGCCACCTGCGCCAGCGCTGCCTGCACTGTCCGTTTGGCGCGGGCAAGGGTGGCGCCGCCATAGCTGTCGTCGCCCGACTTGCCATCGACGTAACAGGTGTCAGTGCAGAGCGGTTCTGGCTCGAAGTCGTAGCGCGTTTGCGCGCCGTTCACGCCGACCACCAGGGCATCGGCGCTGGCGGTGACGGCGCGTCCCCACCAGTTGCCGGCGCGCAGCCATAGCTGCCCGTCGGCGGCAATGGCGGCGCGCGGAAAGAGCTTGCGCACCTGCTCCCAGGTGCATGGGGATTCCCGCTCGCAGTAGCGGGCGCCAGGGTCTGCCGTTGCCCACCAGGCGGACTTGGAAGCCAGCGTATCCCACGTCTGCCAAACGTTCTGTTTGACGCCACCCGCTGGTTGGTTGGTCTTGTACGGCTCGAAGATCAAGCGTCCTTGCGCCGCTGTGTCTCCATCCGAGATGTCATAGTCGATGTCAAATAGCAGGTTGATGGTCGTGTGCTCTTCCGGATCGTAGCTGCTGCGATAGGTGGCGTAGCTCAAGTGGCTAAGCGCCGCCAATTGCACGCCGGCATACGCTGCCGTGCTGATGCCATAAGCGCCGCGCTCGTTGACAGTGAATTCGATGCTGCCCTTGCCCAATGGCGGCTGCGCCGGGCCGAAGACGAACGCACCGCTGCCTGTGGGAGTTTCTTCCGTCAAGCGCCAGCCATTGAGTTGCGCCGGCTGCACTGTCACATCCGTCATCGACGTGACATGATGGGACGGCGACGCAGGATCATCCTGTGCAAAGGCGGGCAACGCCATCAGTCCTATTCCAGTAACTGCAAACAACAATGCGATGATCGGCGCCAGGGCAAACAAAGTCTTGCCTTTGTTCATGGCGTATTCTCCCCCACCTCGAAGGTGGAATATATCGCAAACCAGAAACGCTGTAGGGCGGCGATGTAGAGTGGGATGAAGCGTTTACAACGTGGCTTCTGCGAAGGTGCAATAGTATAATACACCTGATTCGATCCGCAAACTACACCCCAGATAAACTTTCAAGTAATCGACGCTATATTCCTCGTCATAGTTCCAGACGCAAGATAACAGAAAAAAGATACGCGCGCCTGCATCATTGGGAAAAGCAACCGAATTGGAACATTGGGGGGCCAACTCAGGGTGCTGTGGGAGGGTGTTGGCAAGTCATCATGCAGTAGCCATCATATAACGGATAATGCGTGACAGATGCGTTCACTCTGCTTCGTTCGTCAGCCCGGGGATTTGTGTGCGGCGTTCAACCTGACGCAAGAGCAGATAAGTGATCCCGACAAGTACAATATAAAAGACAGCGACGATCATATAGATGGGCAGCGGCGCGAAGTATTTGCTGGCGAGAATCTTGGCCTGTCCCATCAAATCGGGGATGGCGATCACGAAGACAACTGCGGTGTTCTTGAGCATGGCGATGACTTCGTTCGACCAGGCGGGCAGCACCAGGCGCAACGCTTGCGGCAGGATGATGCTGCGGATGGCCTGCGTCTCGCTCATGCCAATGGCGCGCGCAGCGGTCATCTGGCCGACGCCCACCGACTGCAGCGCGCCGCGCAGGTATTCCGCCTGATAGGCGCCGCTGTTCAGGCCAAGCGTCAATAGGGCGGCGATGAACTGCGGAAAGGTGATTCCCAGGGATGGCAGGCCATAATAGACAAAGAAGAGCTGGATCAACAGTGGTGTGCCTTGAAACAAGGTGACATAAGCGCCAAGCACGCGCTGCAACCAGGGTGGGCCATAGACGCGCCCCACGCCGGTCGGCAAGCCAATCGCTATGCCCAACAGGAGCGCGCCCGTGGCAATGCGCAGGGTCTCGAGTGTGCCTGCGACCAGGTAGGGGAATGCGTTGCCCAGCAGTTCAAGGAATTGTTGCATCGTTTACATCCAGGCAAGCACTACTTGCCACCCTCATCCAGATCAGTAATCTTGCGCAGAAATGCGCGCGTCCGTTCATGCACTGGCTGCTCGAACATCTGCGCTGGCGGGCCTTCCTCGACGACAATGCCGCCCTCCATGAAGACGACGCGGCTGGCGACCTGTCGGGCAAAGCCCATCTCGTGGGAGACGACAATCATCGTCATCCCTTCTTTGGCGAGTTGCTGCATCACTTCGAGCACCTCGCCCGTCAGTTCTGGGTCGAGCGCCGAGGTGGGTTCGTCAAAGAGCATGATATGCGGGTCCATGCCTAACGCCCGCGCAATCGCCACGCGCTGCTTCTGCCCGCCGGAGAGCTGCGCTGGATAGTGGTTAGCGCGTTCCACCAGCCCGACGCGTTCCAGCTCAAGCATGGCCAGGTCGTGAGCTTCCTGTTTGTGCATCTTGCGCACCTTTGTCAACCCAATCATCACGTTTCCCAGCGCGGTCAGATGGGTAAAGAGGTTGAAATCCTGAAAGACCATGCCGATGCGCTGGCGCACCTTGTCCTGGTTGACGCCAGGCGCGGTGATCTCTTGTTCCTCCAGCCAGATACGCCCCGCTGTAGGCGGATGCAACAGATTGATGCAACGCAGCAGTGTGCTTTTGCCAGAACCGCTTGGCCCCACCAGTACGACGACTTCCTGTGGCTGGATTGTCAGTGAGAAGCCATTGAGTACGCGCGTCTCACCAAATGATTTATAGACATCCTCAATGCGTAGAATGGGCGCGGTCGTCATGGCCGGTGTGTCCCTTTACATTTGCAGGCGATAGCGGCGTTCAAGCCATTGTAATATCTGTGTGGTGAGCAAGGTCAGCGCTAGATAAAGTAGCAACGCCGCGGCGTATGCCACAAATGGCTCCAGCGTGCGCGCGCTGACTTGTTGGGCGCGGCGTAGAATCTCCGGCACACCCACCACAAACACCAAAGTGGAATCCTTGAGGACCAGGGTGGCTTCGTTGCCCCAGCCCGGCAGCGCCAAGCGCACCGCCTGCGGAAAGATGATGCTCTGGATCGCCTGCAGCCGACTCATGCCGATCGCGCGGGCGGCGACCATCTGACCGGGCGGCACGGATTGAAACGCCCCACGAAAGATTTCGGTCTGATAGGCGCCGGAAGCAAACCCCAATGCCAGCGAACCGGCCCAGAAGGGCGAGAGATTGACGAAGCGCGCAATCACAAAATAGAGGATAAAGATGATGACGATCACCGGCACGGCGCGCACGATAACGCTGTACACCGCAGCAAGCCGCTTGAAGAACGCGTTGCCGTAGACGCGCAGCATCGCTGTCACCACCCCAAAGAGCAGTCCGACCGTCAGCGCCACGATGGTGACGCCGATGGTGACCCACAGCCCCTGCAAGATGAAGTTAAGTGTCGTGATCAGGTCCTGGATGAATTCCATGATGAGTAGAGATTGGGAGGCCAGGAGACTAGGAGATTAGGGAATTGGGGGATTAGCTTTGTTGCCTATAGCGCTAATCTCCAATCTCTTAATCTCCCAATCTCTCGCTCTCTGCTGTTACGGCAGCCCGTTTGCCTCTTGAATTTTCAACACCGTGCCGTCGTCGATCAATTCCTGGATGATGCGATCAAGTTCGGCCTTGAGATCCGCGGCGCCGTCGGGGATGGCAATGCTCTTGCCGCCCTCGGCGGTCAGTTCGGTGATGAGCAGAATCTTGAGTCCGGTCTCGTCAGCCAGCGCAATCGATGGTTCCGCATCCATCAGCAGCAAATCGATGCGCCCGCTGGCAACGTCAAGCGCTGCCTGATCGGCGCGTTCGTAGCTAAAGACCTGGTCGGCGGGAGTCAGGCCAGTTTCGACCAGGTTCTTCTGTATCCAGCCTTCCTGAACGGTGCCGGTTTGGGCGCCGATGCGCTTGCCAGCTGCGTCCTCGGGTTTCTCGATCACCAGCGACGAGTTGCCGGCGGCGACAAAGGCATCCTTGGTCATGCGGTAGGGAATCGTGAAGTCGACCTGCTGGTCGCGTTCGGCAGTGGCCTGCATCGCCGCGATGACGGCGTCGATCTTGCCCTGCTGCACAGCCGCGATCAGTGAATCAAAGGGCATATCGACGATTTCGACCTCGACGCCCAACTTCTCACCAACGGCGCGGATGAGGTCCATATCGAAACCGACAAAATTGCCATTCTCATCGATCGACTCGTAAGGCGCGTAGTCCGCCGATGTGCCAACGACGATCTTGCCCGCCGCTTTGATCGCGGCCAGCTTGCCGCCTTCCGCCGCTGGCGCCGCCGCTTCACTGCCCGTTGTCTGACCGCCCGCACTCTCGCCACCCGCAGCGGGAGCGGCAGTCTGTGGCACAGCTGTGCAGGCGCTCAACGTCAGGAGCACAATCATCAGTGCGCTAAAGAGCAACCCCAACTTTTTCATGCAAATCCTCCTAAAGTGTAAAAGTAAAATGTGAGGTTTGGAGAATAAGTGATTATGAGATCGTGCGATTGGGAGATTGGAAGATCGCAGGATTGCTAACCCCCGAGTTGGCTGCTTATCTTCCCGGATGAGGACATCGAACCAGCCCCCTCAAACCTCCAGTCTCTCAATCTCTCAATCTCTCAATCTCTTGTTTCTGCCATTGCCTCGTTGAACACCGCCAATGCAGCATCGATCTGCGCGGACGTGACAACCAACGGCGGAATCCAGCGGATGACGTTGCCATAGGTGCCACAGGTCAGCAGTAGGAGGTCGCGCGCCAGACAGGCTTTTTGCACGCGCGTCGCCATCTCGGCGGCAGGGGAGCGATCCGGGTTGGTAAACTCGACGCCCACCATCAAGCCTAGCCCGCGCACATCGCCAATGATGGGGTATTCTGCCTGCAGATCACGTAGACCAGCCTGCAAGCGGGCGCCCTGTGTCGCCGCATTCTCGACCAAATGCTCCTCGCGGATCGTGTCGATGGTGGCAACAGCCGCCGCGGCGGCGATGGCATTGCCGCCGCCGTAGGTGCCGCCGTGCGTGCCGGGCTTCCAATGCGCCATCAACTCAGCGCGCGCGCCGATCGCCGAGATCGGCATGCCGCTGCCCAATCCTTTCGCCATCACGATGATGTCAGGCGTAACGCCGGCGTGCTCCATCGCAAAAAATTTGCCCGTGCGCCCGAAACCGCTCTGCACTTCGTCGGCGATTAGCAGAATGCCGTGCGCATCACAGACGCGGCGTAGTTCCTGAAGATAAGCCGCTGGCGCCGGCACATAGCCGCCCTCGCCCAACACCGGTTCAATGATGATGGCGGCGGTTTCGTCCGGAGCACTTTGGCTATGCAGCACCTGATCGAGCTGACGCAGACAGAAGGCGGTGGTTTCGGCGTCATTCCAGCCATAATAATAGCTGTAGGGGAACGGCGTGACAAAGACGCCGCCGGGCAACGGCTGGTAGTTGTAGCGGTAGATATATTTTGAGGTGGTCATCGCCATCGTTTGATGCGTGCGCCCATGAAAGCTGCCCTGCATCACGATGATATTTTTGCGCCCGGTCGCCATGCGCGCCAGCTTGACCGAGGCCTCCACCGCTTCGGCGCCACTGTTGGAGAAGAAAAACTGGTTGATCGAGGCCGGTGTCACAGCATTCAGCCGCTCGGCAAGTTGCAGCGCCGCCGGCGTAATGACGATGTTCATCTGCCCAAAGATCAACGCACCGGCTTGCTGCTGAATCGCCTGCACAACGCGCGGGTGTGCATGCCCTGTGTTAGTGACGCCGATGCCCGACGTAAAATCGGTGTAGCGACGCCCGGCGGCGTCGTACAAGTAGACGCCCTCGCCACGCACCGGCTGCACCTGCGTCATGTGCGTCCAGACCGGCGCCAGGAGATCGATTGGGTTGCTCATTTTCCATCCTCCCCAATGATTGCGAGTCGCCTTATCGCGAGTCGCCTTATTGCGAGTCACCGTGATGATTGTGGCAATAGTATACCGCAGGCACGGTAAAAACAGCTCGCTGGAAAATTGCGAATATCAGTACTTGGGGCACAATAACGTCATGCAAACACACTTTCAAACCACTCAGTCTCATGCCAACCCGGATGTGATCGACTTTGGCGCCGGGCATCCGGGCGATGCATTGCTGCCGCGCACGTTGATGCACGCTGCGGCGGCGCAGCGCCTGGCGCAGCCAGACGCGTCCCTGCTGCAGTACGGCCTGGAACAAGGGGATGGCTACTTCCGTCACGCACTGGCCGCTTTTCTCAGCCGGCGTTACGCTGCGCCGGTCGATATGGATCACCTCTTTGTCAGCAGCGGCGCGTCGCAGGCATTGGATTTGATCTGCACACTCTATACGCAGCCGGGCGATGCGATCTTTGTGGAAGAGCCGACCTACTTTCTTGCGTTGCGAATCTTCGCCGACCACCGATTAAGGGTAATTCCCATTGCCACCGATGCGCAAGGGCTTGACATCGACGCACTCGAAGCTGCACTAAAGAAGCAGCGACCTGCGTTTCTCTACATCATTCCTACACACCAAAACCCATCCGGCGCCACGTTGCCACTAGCGCGGCGACAACGGCTGGTCGAATTGAGCACACAGCACAATTTCCTGATCGTGGCTGACGAGGTCTATCACCTGTTGAGCTACGCGGCATCGCCGCCGCCGCCGTTGGCTGCCTTTGCCGATAGCGGCACGGTGTTGGGGCTTGGCTCTTTTTCCAAGATTCTGGCGCCAGGGTTGCGGCTGGGTTGGGTGCAGGCCGCACCGCAGCACATGACGCGTCTATATACGTCGGGTTTGCTCGACAGCGGCGGCGGTTTAAACCCCTTCACATCGGCGCTGGTGCGCGTAGCGCTGGAGGAAGGTTGGGAGGATGCGCACCTGGATGAGTTGCTGGCTGTGTATCGGCAGCGCATTGCCGTGCTGGACGCCGCCCTTCAGGCTGAGCTTGGCGACACAGTGCGCTACGCCACGCCGACAGGCGGCTACTTCTTCTGGCTGCGACTGCCAGATGCGCTTGACGGCGAAACGCTGCTTCAACGCGCTGCCGCGCACAAGGTCGGCTTCCGTCCCGGCGTGCGCTTCTCCGGCTGCGGCGGACTGCGCAACTATCTACGTCTGAGCTTTGCCTTTTATGCAGAGGAGCAGTTACGCGAAGGCGTCCGCCGTTTACGCGCCGCCATGCAGAGTCTTTGAGCAGCGCACGTCGGCTTGAGATTACGGTTTGAGATTATAGGTTACTGACTTCCAGGGTAGCTGTTCATGACGTTACAACCTAGAAATCATGAGCAGATAATGCCAGCCCGTGCCATGCCGGCTCGCATCCTCGATATGTATGCAGTCGGTCATTACGTAACCGGCGGCAAATGCACGTTCCAGTGTGTGGCGCATGTACAGCCGCCAGGCCAGACCAAGTTCCGGATCGCGGCGGCGAATGGCGGTAATGTCGTCGGGGAT
>DMDA01000114.1:68105-68494 GCA_003451595.1 Chloroflexota bacterium
CGTGTCGCCCCTCGCCCCGTGCAACTCTTCCCTCCACATGCGCACTGGTCAGCCACCAATCCACCTGACAGCGATCGCTCGGCACACCGGCGTTGAGGCCATCCTTCATCACGCCGTACCAATCGCGTTGGTAGGTGTTGCAGACCGCGCCCAACCGATGAATGTTGAGCACAGCATTGACGCGAAAGAGCGGGTCATAGGTCCACGTCACCCAGTCGGTCATGCCCTGCGCCAGGATTGCGTCACGCTGCGCCAGCTTGAGCCGCACGCCGATCCCGCGCCCTTGCCACGCTGGCAACACCCCGGCCATATGGCTGCACATTTTGAGGAGGGGCGAGGGGCGAGGGGCAGGAGATGAGATTGGAGATTGGAGATTGGGGATTGGGAGA
>DMDA01000114.1:68697-69760 GCA_003451595.1 Chloroflexota bacterium
CTCCTCGTCTCGCCTTCTCGCCCGTTGTTGGGATGCCCAAACCTGGGAACCAAAAGGTCAGTCCGACCATGCCGCCGGTTTCGGAGGGGCCGTCGTCGGCATAAGCCGCGATCAACCCGCCGCCGTTGCGGATGACGGTGATCGCAACGTGGACGGGGACGACATCTTCGGGCGGTGACTGCCAGATCAGCTGCTCCAGCTGCTGGAAGTGCTCGACTTCTTCGATCGAGGTGACGGTGCGTAGCGTGATTGTGTCCGACATCATAGGCTTGTAGAGTTATTGCGCGAAACGGTCAGCACATCGTTCTGGTCACGGTTTGAATCCCGCCAACGTCGCCGCCCAGCCATCATCTTCCTCACCGGGAACGTAGGGCAGATAGTAGGCAACGCGGTCGAGCAGGCGCCCGGCATAGCGCTGTTTGACGATGCCGGGCAGCGTCGCCCACGTCCCCGTCACGGCAAAGGCATCGAGCATCTCATCGGTGATGACATCGCCCATTGCCTGCCACTCCCCGCGCCGCGCCATCTCGCTGAGCCGTTCCGCCGCCGCAGTCCAGCCATGCAGATCGACGATGACGCGGTACGCCGGTGTGCTCATGTAGAACGCAAGCTGTTCACGCACGCCGCGTTCGTATTCACTGGCTGCTTTGGCGCCGTCGGTGGGGATGGCGAACACGGCCGCCACCGCCGTGAACTCCATACGCGAGCGGCCCGTTTCGTGCATGCCCTCGCGCAGATGCGGCCAGGCCACCTCGCGTAGATATTTCACCGAATGGAACGGATGAATGTGCACACCTTCGCACAGGCTGCCCGCCAACTTGAGCATCTGCTCGTTGACCGCCGAGACGTAGATCGGCGGGTCGGGATATTCCAGTGGTGGCTCGGCGAAGAAGGGCGTCATCAGCCGCAGCGTGTAGAACTCGCCGCGATAGTTGAGCGAGGTCCCGCCTTTGCGCCAGCTCGCCCACACTGCGCGGATCGCCTCGATGCTTTCGCGCAACTGGCGCACCGGCTTTTCCCAGCGCATCCCGTAGCGCAGGACGATGTGCGCCTTGACCTGCGT
>DMDA01000114.1:69974-72223 GCA_003451595.1 Chloroflexota bacterium
CGTCGTCGGCGAGCGGGCAAAGGCGACGGCAATCGCTGTGCCGAGGGTGACGCGCTGTGTGTGCTCCGCCGCCAGCGTCAGCGGCAGAAACGGGTTGTGCTGCGTCTCCGCCGTCCAAATGCCGTCGAAGCCGGCGCGTTCGATGGCGGCGGCAAGCGTTGCCATCTGCGCCAAGTCGCTATGGATGAGGTACGTGTCGAATTGCATGGGCGCAGTATACCAGAAACCGTGTACGTCGGCGTAGCGTGCACGCAACTTTCGATCAGGTAGCGCCGTAATAATCTGTGGGACAGCGGAGCGGATATGATCACAAGGAGAAACGAGCATGCTGAAAAAGGACAACAATCAACTATGGTGGGGTCTATTGCTGATTGTGCTGGGTGGCTTCTTTCTGTTACAGGTCTCTGGCATCCTCGGCGCGCTGAGCGATCTGTTCTGGTCACTGGCGTTCGGGGCAGCGGGGGCGGTGTTCTTGTACGTCTTTCTCACCGGAGTGCAGACGCGCTGGTGGGCAGCGATTCCCGGCTTCACCCTGCTGGGGTTGGCGGCGACAATCTTCTACTCGCGCTTTGCGCCGCCGATGCTGTCCGGCATCACAGGTGCGATCTTCCTCGGCTCGATCGGCGCCGGTTTTCTGACAATTTTTGTCACCAATCCGCGCCGGTGGTGGGCGATCATCCCAGGTGGCGCGCTCTTCTCGGTGGCGGGCGTGGCAGTCGTTGATGCGATGCCCTTCCGTTTTATCAATCCGGCAAGCGTGCTCTTTATCGGTCTCAGCGTGACCTTCGGTGTGTTGGGGCTGCTCTCGACCTACCTGGGACAGAACTTGCGTTGGGCATACCTTCCTGCGGCGATTCTGCTGGTGCTGGGGGTGATCGTGGTGACGCCCTTTGTCGGCTCGCTGGCATGGCTATGGCCGTTGGCATTGATCGGCGCTGGCGCGTACCTGATTCTACGCCGCCCAACGACTTCTGCGGCGCTCACGCCGCCCGCTACACCTTCCGTCGCCGACGCGCCAATGACTGCCGCTGACGTCGATCGGGACATTGCTGGGGCGGACAGGACGCCGCAGTCTGCTGCGACAAGCGAGGCAGAACGCACCCCTGCGCTGCGCTGATCGCCCACTTACGCCTACAGGCCGCTCACGCTCACAGACAATAGACCGCGTCGGGAACGTACTTCAAGTTTGGGGCGCGGCGGCATGTCCCGGCGGCGATGAGCGACAAGGCAAACTTTGCCCTACACGTGAAGTACAGCGATAGACCCGGCAGGCGCCGGGTCTATCGCTGTTTGTCGCCACATGGTCTTCCTGGCAACTCCGAGCTTCCGGGAAGGCGGATGAACAGCCACACAGCGATTCGTCACAGCGATTCGTGTGATGCTGCGCTAAGCAGCACCGCAACTTTCGCACAGAGCGCGTGTTATCACGTTCGGTAAATTGAACATGTGAAAGCTAGAGTCAAGAATTATGAACAGGGAAAATCACGAGCAAACACACGCAGTACGCACTAATGGGACAACTCCCCCACGCGTGGTTATCACTGGTATGGGCGCGCTGACCCCCCTGGGGCACAATGTCGCCACAACCTGGCAGAGCCTGCTTGCCGGGCGCAGCGGCATCGACTACATCAGCAAGTTCGACACTGCCGATCTGCGCGTCAACTTTGCAGGTGAGGTGCGCGGCTTCGACCCCGGCGCCTACATGGATCGCAAAGAAGCACGGCGGCTCGATCCGTGCATTCAATACGCGCTGGCGGCGGCGCAACAGGCGATCGCCGACGCCGCGCTTGACCTTGCCGCGGAAGACCCCGTGCGCATCGGTGTAGTCGTTGGCAGTGGCATTGGCGGGATCGGCGCCTTCCGCGAGAATGTCGATGTTGTGCAAGCCAAAGGACTACGCAAAGTCAGCCCCTTTATGATTCCTAACATGCTGGTGGACAGCCCCGGTGGCAAGATTGCCATTGAACACAACTTGCAAGGTCCTAATCACGCTGTCGTCAGCGCGTGCGCCAGCGGGACGACAGCCAGCGGCGAGGCTTTCGAGATTCTGCGTCGCGGCGATGCCGACGTGATGCTGGCCGGTGGCGCCGAAGCGGCGTTGCTCCCGATCAACATCGCCGCCTTCGATGTGATGGGCGCGCTCAGTCAGCGCGTCGATGATCCTGCCGGCGCGTGTCGCCCCTTTGACAGCGACCGCGACGGCTTTGTGATGAGTGAAGGCGCCGCCATCCTTGTGATGGAGACATTGG
>DMDA01000114.1:72432-90406 GCA_003451595.1 Chloroflexota bacterium
GCGACCCGACTCAATGATTTGGGCGAGACGTTGGCGATCAAACAGGTCTTTGGCGAGGCGGCTTACAACGTCCGCATCAGCAGCACCAAAAGCATGACCGGGCACCTGCTCGGCGCGGCCGGTGCATTGGAGGCGATCATCTGCACTCAGGTGATCAATCATGGCATGGTGCCGCCAACGATTAACCTGCACAACCCTGACCCAGAGTGCGACCTGAACTACACGCCCAATCAGGCGGTGGCAAGCGACGTGCGCGTGGCGTTGAGCAATAGCTTCGGCTTCGGCGGACACAACGCCTGCATTGTGTTGCGCCGCTACGCCTGAGTAGGCCTTCGCCGAGGAGCCAAACAACTATGCCTGAAATCAAACAGACGCCTGTCGCCAACGAACCAGCTAGCAACGGCGCCGGTTCACACAGCAATGACGCCAACCAATCTACACCGAAGGAACGTCCTGTTGCTCCCAGTGTGGCGCCGCGCGCACGTTATGCCCACATCGTCGGGTGGGGGCGCCACGTTCCAGAAAAGGTCATCACCAACCACGACCTGGCGCAGATCGTCGACACCAGTGACGAGTGGATTCGCAGCCGCACTGGTATCGCCGAACGGCACGTTGCCGCCGATCCGAAGGAGACATCGGCGTCATTGGCGGTCATTGCGGCACGCAGGGCATTGGAGGTGGCAGACGTACCGGCAAGCAAGGTCGATCTGATCATCTGCGCCACCACGACGCCGGAGTACGCGTTCCCGGCCACAGCCTGCTTGATCCAGGACGCACTCGGCGCGAGTAATGCCGGTGCGTTCGACTTGAGCGCGGCTTGCTCCGGCTTTGTCTATGCGCTGGCGATGGCGCGTGGGCAGATCATGGCGGGGGACGCCGAATATGTGCTCGTCATCGGCACCGAGACGCTCTCGCGCATTGTCGACTGGACAGATCGCGAAACCTGCATTCTTTTTGGCGACGGCGCCGGCGCTGTGTTGGTTGCGGCAAGTGAGGTGCCAGGCGGCATCCTCGCCGTTGATTTGGGCAGCGACGGTTCCGGCGGCAACACCTTGATCGTACCGGCAGGCGGCAGCGCCATGTCGACCAGTCTGGAAACTGTCAGTAGCGGCATGCATTACCTGAAAATGGACGGCAAGGCAGTCTTCCGTTTTGCGACGCGCGTCATGGCGGCGTCCACGCGCAAGGTGCTTGAGCGTGCAGGCTACACGACCGACGAGGTGGACTTGGTGGTGCCGCATCAGGCCAATATTCGCATTATCCAGAACAGCGTGCTCAATCAGCTCAAAATCCCGGCTGAAAAGGTCTTTGTCAATCTGGAGAAATACGGTAATACGAGCACTGCCAGCATCCCAATTGCGCTCTGCGAAGCCATCGAGGCGGGCAAGCTCAAGCCCGGCTACAAGGTGGTCTTTGTTGGTTTTGGTGCAGGATTGACGTGGGCGGCCTGCGCCATTGACTGGCGGACGCCCGTTGAAAAGCAGGCTGCAGGCTGGTGGAAGAACACGCGCCGTCAGGCCACTTACAGCGCCGCCGCCGCTCGCAGCATGTGGAAGCGCGCCGTACGCTGGGTGTACGAAGTGCTGCCTGATCCAGAAACGCCGGGCCGCGAGCCGAGCAAAGAGACACCCGAAGCGCCGGTCAAAGAGCTGGCGGGCGAGCGCACAAAGGAGTAACGGAGCGGTTGGCGCTCATTTCGAGGCGGCGGTGGCGTCGCCCCGTTTTTGTTTGTCTGCGCCTATTCGCATAAATGGCGGTTTCGTACTACACTGTATGCCTGTATGAACAGGCCTGTATGAACAGGCCTGTATGAACACAGCGGCAGTCGGTAAATTGGTTATTCTTCAAATAGAGATTTTGATTGAATCAAAAAGGAGTGGACTCCCATGAGCGAAATTGTCTATGTGCATGCCCGTGAGGTGTTGGACAGCCGCGGCAACCCGACGGTGGAGGCTGAAGTTGGTCTGGACAGCGGCGTCATCGGTACGGCGATTGTGCCGAGCGGCGCCAGCACGGGCGTCAACGAGGCGCTGGAACTGCGCGACGGCGATAAGCGGCGCTACGGCGGCAAAGGTGTGCTCAAGGCGGTCGAAAATGTCAACGAAGTGATCGCCGAAGAGCTTATCGGCATGGATCCAGTCGAACAGGTTGCCATCGACGAGGTGATGCTCGAACTTGACGGCACCGAGACGAAGAGCAAACTGGGCGCCAATGCCATCCTGGCCGTTAGCATGGCAGTGGCCAAAGCAGCAGCGAGCGATCTCAATCTACCGCTCTATCGCTACCTCGGCGGCGTCTATGCGCGCACCCTGCCCGTGCCGATGCTCAATATCCTCAATGGCGGCAAGCACGCGGCCAACAGCACCGACTTTCAGGAGTTCATGGTGATGCCAGTCGGTGCGCCGACCTTCGCCGAGTGTCTGCGCTGGGGTGCTGAGGTCTATCAGAGCTTGAAGAAGGTGCTGCATGACGGTGGTTTTGCCACCAACGTCGGCGACGAAGGCGGCTTTGCCCCAAGCCTGGGCGGCAACGTCAAGGCGATCGAGGTGATCCTCAAGGCCATCGAAAAGGCCGGCTACAAACCCGGTGAGGACATCTACATCGCCCTCGACCCCGCCTCCAGCGAGCTTTATGATGAGGCGACCGGTCTCTACAACCTGGAGATCGAAGGGCGCAAACTGGATCGCGGCCAGATGGTCGATCTGTGGGAAGATTGGGTCAACCGCTTCCCCATCATCAGCCTGGAAGATGGCATGGCGGAAGGCGACTGGGAGGGCTGGGCAATGCTCTCGCAGCGCATCGGGCACAAGGTGCAACTTGTCGGCGATGATCTGCTCGTGACCAACGTCAAGTTTGTCAAGCGCGCCATTCAGGAAAAGGTGGCCAACGCGCTGCTCATGAAGGTCAACCAGATCGGCTCGCTGACAGAAGCCATCGCCGCCATCGAGATGAGCCAGCGCGCAGGTTGGGCCGTCATCACCAGCCATCGCTCGGGTGAGTCCGAAGATGCCACGATCGCCGATATTGCTGTTGCCTTCAACACTGGCCAGATCAAGACCGGCGCACCGGCGCGCAGCGACCGCATCGCCAAGTACAACCAACTCCTGCGCATCGAGGAGGAGCTGGGCGACACCGCCATCTTCCCTGGTTTGCAGGCGTTTCCGCATCTGCGAAAGTAAGTAAAAGTAAGTAAGAGATTGGAGATTGGACGACTAGACGACCCCAAAGTCAACGTTCCACCAATCTCCAATCTCCCAATCTCCAATAACAAAGAGCCGATCTCGTTGCCAAGACCGGCTCTTTGTTATTGGTGCCCCTACTCCGACTCGAACGGAGATGCCCAACCGGGCACAGGCCCTCAACCTGCTGTGTATACCAATTCCACCATAGGGGCGAATTACAAAGATTAGTATATTCAATTGCCTGCAAAAGTCAAAACAATAAAGGTTTGCTGAGAGCATGCTGAGATTGTGAAATCCTGCACATTGCTGATATGCACTGGTTGCTAGAATGGTCGACAACATAGGCGGTAATCAACAACAGCATCCGCTTCGCTCTACTGGCGCCGTAGCGCCCAAAATCAGGAAAGGAGTCGACCATGTTGGACAACCCGATCATGACGCCGCGCAAGCTGACGTTGGAGGATCGCTTGTTGCGACGCCTGCCCTTTGCGGAGATGATCGATCGCGTCGACCAGCGCATTACCCGCTGGATGGCGCGCTACGGTCTGACGATGATGCGCGTCGCGCTGGGCATCATCTTCTTCTGGTTCGGCGCGCTCAAGCTGGTGCCAGGACTAAGCCCGGCGGAAGAACTGGTGCGCAACACGATCTTCTTCATCGACCCCAACCTCTTTCAGCCCGTGTTGGCCGTGTGGGAAATGGCGATCGGATTGGGGTTGATGACGGGACTGTTTATGCGCGTGACCTTGCTGCTGCTCTTTCTGCAGATGCCAGGCACCGTGCTACCCATCTTCGTCACGCCAGCAGCCGTTTTCACGCACTTTCCGTTCGGCCTCACGATTGAAGGTCAGTACATCGTCAAGAACCTGGCTTTGATCACGGCGGCAATCGTGTTGGGAAGCACCGTGCGCGGCGGGCGGATTGTGGCGTAGGACAGGTCAAGCGTCACGGGTCAAGCGTCACAGGTCATCGATTGCGGCCGCGATGGCTGAGGATGGACGTTTGACCCGTGATCCCTGACGGGCGTCGCTTCGCAAGATTTTTCTGTAGTCTCAGCGCGCGGTTCTTGCCCCACTGACGCAATTTGCGTACAATTCGGTGTCCGACTACATCCGAACGTTTTGGAGCGTTCTGTATCGTTGATGGAGATGGTTATGGTTGACACCGTTGAGACCCCAATCGAATCTCTCGAATATCGCACTGAAGTCAAGCAACTGCTCGACATTCTGGCGCACTCGCTTTACACCGACCGCGAGATATTTCTGCGCGAATTGATCTCGAATGCATCCGACGCCTTGAATCGAATCCAGTTCGAGATGCTGACCAACCACGATGTCGTTGACCCAGATGCAGAGCTGGCGATTACGATCACGGTCGACGATGAAGCCAGGGTCATCACCATTGCGGACACTGGCATCGGCATGAATCGCGACGAGCTGGTCGAAAACCTGGGCACGATTGCTCACTCTGGCGCCCGCACCTTCCTTCAAAACGCCGGGCAAAGCCAGAGCACATTGGAGGAGATCATCGGCCAGTTTGGCGTTGGCTTCTACTCCGTCTTCATGGTGGCGGAGGAAGTCACCGTTGTCTCGCGTTCCTATCGCCCGCAGGATCGCGCAGCGCAGTGGCAATCTACAGGCGATAGCCGCTTCACCCTGGCAGACGCCGACAAATCCACGCGTGGCACCGAAATCCGCATTCGACTCAAGGAAGACGCCGCCGAGTTCGCCAGCACATGGCGATTGGAAAGCATCATCAAGCGGCACTCTGACTATGTCTCCTTTCCCATCTATGTGAAAGACAAAGAGGGCGAGCCCAAGGTTGCCAATCGCCGCACGGCGCTGTGGCGTCAATCTCCCTCCAAGGTCGAGGCGGCAGAGTATGAAGAGTTCTACAAACAGCTGACCTTTGATGACGCCGCGCCGCTCCTCCATGTGCACATGGTGGCGGATGCGCCGGCTAACGTGCGCAGCATTCTCTTTGTGCCGGCGCGCCGCGAACGCAGCTCGCTGCGGCTGCGCCCAGAGTATGGCCTGCGCCTCTACTCGCGCAAGATTCTCATCCAGGAACACAACAAGGAGCTGTTACCTGAGTATCTGCGCTTTGTCGAGGGCGTGGTCGATTCTGAGGATTTGCCGCTCAACGTCTCGCGCGAGACGGTGCAAAGCAATCCGGTCACACGTCAGCTGCGCAAGGCGTTGACCAACCGGTTGCTCAAGGAACTGAAAAATCTAGCGGAGCAGGACGCCGCCCAATACGCCACCTTCTGGAGTGAGTTTGGCGTCTTCATCAAGGAAGGCGTCGCCTCTGACTTTGCCAATCGCGAGGCGCTGCAAGAACTGCTCCGCTTCCATTCCACGCACACCGGCGCCGATGGCTGGACAACGCTCAAAGAGTACATTGCACGCATGCAGCCCGACCAGAAGGCGATCTACTATATCCTGGGCGACAGCCTGAAATCGGTCATGCGCAGCCCGCACCTGGACTACTTCCGCAAGCACAATATCGAGGTGCTCTATCTCACTGACTTTATCGACGGCTACATGGTGAGTCAGTTGCGACAAGTGGAAGAAAAGACGCTTCAGAATGTGGACGCCGCCGATCTCGATCTGCCCAAAGATGCAGAAGCGACAGCCGAGGACGCTGCCGAAGCCGTGAGTCAGGATGCTTTCGAGAAGTTGCTGACGCACGTGAAACAAGTGCTCGGCGACCGTGTCCGTGAGGTGCGCGAGGGCAAGACATTGATCGACAGTCCGGCGCGCCTGGTCTCACCGGAAGATGAGTATGCGCGCGAACTGCAATATGTCCGCCGTGTGATCGAAGAGGATTACGTAGCGCCAGCCAAGACGCTGGAACTCAACCGCCGTCATCCGATCGTCGCCAACCTGGCGCGGCTGCTCAGCGAAGACGCCGCAAACCCGCTGATCGACCCATCCGTTGAGCAACTGTTTGACAACTTACAACTGCTCGACGGTGCATACCAGGGTTCAGTGGCGGATATGGTGGAGCGTATCCAGAAGCTGATGGGCGCTGCGCTGCGCAGCTAGATCAGCCTACTGCCCATCCACCAGGACACCCCGCGACTTCCTGGTGGATGGCGGCCTGGAAGCTACCCGGCTTTGCTTGACGCACTGCCGGTTGAGGCATTTCCCTCTCCGGTTGATTCTGTCCACCCTCTGCGATCTGCTATAATCATCAAACTTACGCACCAGGGTCGGCGCCCT
Organism: Chloroflexota bacterium; assembly: GCA_003451595.1. GTDB lineage: Bacteria > Chloroflexota > Anaerolineae > Caldilineales > Caldilineaceae > Caldilinea. Next base: position 78,839 of record DMDA01000114.1, read on the forward strand.
TCTGGCACCTTTACGCTATCAAAAAGGCAAGATGCCTGATGGCCAAGACGCTCCATGGCGCTGCAGATGATAAGTTAGCCTTTCTCTGCAAATCTCGACGTGCCTGGCATCTTCATGTCCAATACGATTTGCACGTCCGAGGAGCAGGACATGGCGACTTTCACAAACCGGGAGTTGCAAACAGCCATGATGGAATCAGCGGTAACGGAAGTCAATGACGCCCCAGCGCGACCGACGCCCATCCCGTCCCGTCGTCTTGGTCTGCACTGGCGCCCGGTTGCCGTTCACCCGGCGGCTTTGGAGCTGATGAGCACCGGTTTGATCAACGCGCAGGTGTGGGCCGACCAGTCGTTCTGGCGTCCACTGGCGCTGTGGGCGGGCGTGGCGGGCGCGTTGAGCACCGGTGTGGCGGGCGAACGTATGCTTGATTGGCGCGCGCTGGCGCTGGCCTTGCTGCTCGTTGATATGTTGTGGGGGGCAGTGTGGCGGCTGGCAGGTGGGCGCAGCGTCTTGTTGCCACTGGCGCCGCGCGCAGCGCAGCAACAGGTCTGGCTGCCCTACCTCCGGCCTGGGTCACCGGCTGCACGCATCTTTTCTGGCAGTCATCACGATCTCTGGCCGCTTGCCTTCCGTGTCGGCGCGCCAACGGTGTTGCTGGCGCTGGTGGTGGCAGCCGTGATCGGGGTGGAGGCGCTTGGACTAACCATTGTCGTTGTGGCGCTGACCGTGCTGGGATGGACGGCACGCCACACGTTGCACAGCATCCCCATGCTGTTGACGAGCCTCATCAGCATTGGGCTACCCTGGCTGTTGTTGCTCTGGCAGCACGCAGATCAGAATATGGCGTTGGGCATGGCGCTGGCTGGATTGTGGACGCTTCACCACTGGGGTGAAATGCGCATCCTCGGTGATGGCGCCGACGCGGTTGCCATGCTGTTGTTGGCGGCGGGCGAGCTTGGCGTCTGCGCGCTCTTGATCGCAGGGCAGGCGCCCCTGTGGCTGGCTGCCATTGTCCTGCTGTTGTTGCCTACCTGGCTGACAATCGTGCAGGGGCGAGCTATCGGACGCCAGATGCAGCCATTGTGGTTGCTGGCCATGTTATTGAGCGCACTGGCGCTGGGCCAAATGAATTACTGACCTCATGACGTTACAACCTGGAAATCAATAAGCACCACCGGCGACGCGTGCCTGATGACGCACACGTCGTCAACCTGGAGAATCGAGCTACGATGACGACCAAGAAACTTGCTGAGACACCGAACACCAATCACGAACCGGTTGAGGCCGCTGTAACCTCCAACGGCTACCGGCTCATCACTGTGGAAGACCTAAAGCGCGATGCTGAAACGGTGGCGATGCTGCAGGCGGCCAACGCGACCATGAAGGCGCTGGGATACACCGAGCACGGGCAACGCCACGCCGGGCTGGTCGGCAATATCGCCCAGAATGTACTGGAGCACCTCGGCTACGACGAACGCACCTACCAGCTCGGCAATGTCGCCGGTTATCTCCACGATATCGGCAACGCGATCCATCGTCAGAACCATGCGCTCAGCGGTTCGCTGTTAGCCTGGGGCATCATGAAGCGGATGGGCATGTCGCCGCAAGAGTGCGCCATCGTCATGAATGCCATCGGCAACCACGAGGAGGAGCGCGGCACCGCCACGACCGCGATCAGCGCCGCTGTGATCATCGGCGACAAGGCCGACGTGCACCGCAGCCGCGTCCAGAACCCGCGCATGGAGGACTTCGACATCCACGATCGCGTCAACTACGCTGCTACGCGCAGCTTCGTGCGTGTGCGCCCGGAGGAAAAGATCATCGCACTGGAGTTAGAGATCGACACCCACTACGCCGCCGTCATCGAATACTTTGAAATCTTCCTGAGCCGCATGACGATGATGCGACAGGCGTGCGAGTTCTTGGGATGTAAATATCATCTAGTCATCAACGACACGCAGTTTGCGTAAACCCATTGCGGTGCGCAGCATCCCTGTGCACCCATCAGGCTCAAGGTGATAGGAACCAGACTATGCGCATCGTGCGTTACAGCCATTTGACAGAGCATCGCATCCCGTTCAGCCAGCAAGATGAACCGGATGAAGTCGATAAGACGAGATTGAACCTGGAGGACGACTGGGGTGAAGAGGAGGATTATGTCGAAACAGCCCATTGGGGTCTGTTGGTCGACGATCTGATCTATCCACTGACGGAAGCACCCTACCTGAGCGTGGATAGAACAGGCGCCTATCGCCCTAAGACGATCCAGATGCGCCCTTACACCTTGCGCGAAGTGCGGCTGGCGGCTCCGGTGACGCCCTCCAAGATTGCGTGTGTTGGGCGCAACTATGCTGAGCACGCCGCCGAGTTAGGCAACGAGGTTCCTGGTGAGCCGCTCATCTTTCTGAAACCGCCTTCCGCCATCATCGGGCCAGACGAAGCGGTCGTCTACCCAGGAATCAGCGGGCGCGTTGATCACGAAGGCGAGTTAGGTGTTGTGATCGGGCGGCGTTGTCGTAACGTGACGGAGGCGGATGCACTTCAGTACGTCTTTGGCTACACCGTCGCCAACGACGTGACGGCGCGCGACTTGCAGCAGAAGGACGGTCAGTGGTCGCGAGCGAAGGGCTTCGACACCTTCGCCCCGGTCGGGCCGTGGGTGGATACGCACTTCGATCCAACCCAGCGCACGGTGCGTTGTCTGGTCAACGACGAGGTGCGCCAGCAGAGCAGCACCGCGCTGATGGTCCACTCGATCGCGCGCATCATTGCTCACGTGTCACGCTTCATGACGCTGGAGCCAGGCGATCTGATTCTGACCGGCACCCCCTCGGGCGTCGGGCCGGTGTGGCCGGGCGACGTGATGACCGTCGAGATCGAAGGGCTTGGGGCGCTGAGGAACCCAGTGGTTGCTGAGACGAACGCCGCCGTGGTCTTCCCGGAAGCTCCCAGGCTTCCAGGAAGATTGTGAACAATATGACGTTACAACCTAGAAATCATTATTTGCACTTGAAGGAACAACTCACGATGAACGCAGTCATTCCGCCTTTATCAGATTTTCTGGACTTGCAGCACATTACCTCCGATCAATTTTGGGGGTTGTTGCGACTGGCGCGTGAACTCAAAGAGGAGCGCAACCGCCTTGGTCAAAATGCACCCATTCTTGCTGGCAAGTCGTTGGCATTGATCTTCCAGAAACCCAGCCTGCGCACACGCGTTAGCTTTGAGATGGGGATGGTGCAGCTGGGCGGCTACGCCTTCTACCTCAGTCCACAGGAGATCGGGTTGGGCGCCCGCGAGAGTGTGGCCGACGTTGCGCGCGTCCTAAGCGGCTACTGCGACGGCATCATGGCGCGCGTCTTCGACCATGAACACGTCGTCCAACTGGCGCAGTGGTCGACCGTACCGGTTATCAACGGTCTGAGTGACTTCAGCCACCCCTGCCAGGCCCTGGCCGACATCTTCACGATCTGGGAGCAGACTGGGAAGCTAGAGGGAATGGCGTTGGCCTATGTGGGCGATGGCAGCAACAACGTCGCCACGAGCCTAATCATGGCGGCAGGCAAGGTCGGCATGAGTGTGCGCATCGTCTCGCCGGCTGGCTACGTCCCCGACCCGGCAGTCATTGCCGAAGCGGACGCCGACGTCACCGTGACCGACGACCTGGACGGTGTGGTAGGCGCCGATGTGCTCTACACCGACGTGTGGACGAGCATGGGGCAGGAAGCCGAGCGCGAGCAACGGCTGCGCATCTTCCCGCCCTACCAGCTCAACCGGGACCTGGTGGCGCGCACGCGCAACAATGACGTGCTGGTGATGCACTGTCTGCCCGCCCATCGTGGGGAGGAGATCACCGACGCGGTCGCCGACGGCCCGAATAGCGTGCTCTTCCCACAGGCGCACAATCGGTTGCACGCGCAGAAGGCGCTATTGGCGCACCTGATTGGCAATATCCCCCTGAAGTAACGGGAGCCTTGAGATTGGATGACGGACGTCTTCGCTTCGCTCAGCCGCCTGTCAAACTGGCAGAGTATACTCGACCTGGCCCTGGTGACATTGGTCTTTTACGGCCTGTTTCGTCTCTTCAGTGGCACGCGCGCCGTGCAGCTAGTGCGCGGCGTGCTGGTCTTTATCATCATCTTTGCCATTCTGGCGCAGACGATCGATCTGCCTGCGTTCAACTGGCTGATGCGCACGGCGTCGCCGATGGTGTTGGTCGCCATCCCGGTCATCTTCCAACCTGAGCTGCGTCGGGCGCTGGAACGCGTCGGGCGCTCTGCACCATTATGGACCCGGCGCGGCGACACCAGTCAGGCGCAGAGTCTGATCGCCGAGATCGTCAAGTCCATAGAGTGGCTGGCGCAACGACGATATGGCGCATTGCTGGTCTTTGAGGGCGTCACTGGGCTGGCGGAGATCGTCGATAATGGCATCGCCATCAACGGCGACGTGACATCTGAACTGTTGACGACGATCTTTTTTCCCAATACTCCGTTGCATGACGGCGCAGTTGTATTGCGTAAAGATCGTCTCCTGGCGGCGGCGTGCGTCTTGCCGCTGACCGACCGCGAATTAGCTGACAGCCAGATGGGCACGCGTCATCGCGCCGCCATCGGCGTCACCGAACAATCCGACGCCCTGGTCATCGTGGTCTCTGAGGAAACCGGGCGTATCTCAGCAGCGCGCAACGGGCGTATTGTCCGCCTTGACAGCAATCGCCTGCGCGCCTTACTGAACGATTACTATTCAAGCACATGAGTCAAGTGACAGAGCAGGCCGAGCACCAATTGGATAGCGAATCATCGGCGGCGCCCGTTGCGCCCCGCCGGCATTCGCGCCCGCGCATGTTGGTGGGCGACATTGGTACACTGCTGCTCTCGGCAGTACTGGCGCTAACGATCTGGCTGATCGCCATCAATCAGGAGAACCCGCTCACAGTGCGGCAGCTTGCCACACCGGTGCCGCTGACTCTGGTTGGGCTGGGCGAGGGGCTGGAAGTGGTGCAAGACCTCAGCAGCGAGAGTGTGACGTTGGTGGTGCGCGCCCCCCGCACATCCTGGGAGAGTATGCGCGATGGCGACTTTCGCGCCACACTTGACCTCACCGGCCTCGGTCCAGGCGAGCATAATGTCAGCGTCAAGATCACGCGACGCGACCCGCAGATGACTGTGTTGGAAGTGCAACGTCCTGAATACACGGTCGTGCTCGACACCCGCATCGAAAAAGAGGTTCCCGTCCAGGTCGAAATCATGGACGGCGCTGCATTTGGCTACGAATGGCAGGCGCCGATCTACACCCCGGTGACGGTCACCGTCAGCGGCCCACAGTCGCAGGTCGAACAGGTGACGCGCGCACGCGCCGAAATTTATCTGCGCAACGCCAAGAGTCAGGTCGAACGCACGCAGACGTTGATCCCTGTGGATGCGCAGGGGCGCGTAGTGGAACGCGTGACCGTGGCGCCGCCGGGGCGAGTGCAGGTCGTCATACCGGTCGAACAATGGCCTGGCCGCAAAGAAGTGGCCGTGCGCGTCAAATTATCCGGCCCACCCGCACCTGGCTACCGCCTGAGCGCCGTCCGCTCCGAACCATCCACCATTGTGTTACAGGGTGACCCGGCCATCCTCAGCGAGGTTCCCGGCTTTGTCGAGACCGAACCCCTTGACCTGACCAACGCCACCGCTGATGTGCGTCGGCGCGTGGCCCTGCTGTTGCCGCAGGGCGTCACTTCCTACGATGGCGACTTCGTGATGGCGACCGCTGGCGTCACCCCGATCGAGGGGGGCGTCACCGTCTCTGAACCGCTGGTGGTGCGTGGCCTGGGGCCAGGGCTGACCGCTACCGCCGCTCTCGACGCTGTGGATGTGATCCTGAGCGGACCAATGCCCTTGCTTGAGTCGATGAATGAGGATGATGTATTCGCTATCCTGGATTTGAGCGGATTGGTGCCGGGGACGCACTCACTCAAGCCCAGCATCGTGCGACCTGACGGGATTAGCCTGGATGGGGTGATCCCTGAGACGGTCGAGGTCGTGATCCGCCCACTGGAGACCACTACTGCCGTCTCGCTGCCGCAGGTGCCCGATGTGGAGGCTACGGCCGCCGCCATCACGCCAACGGCCACGATCACCGTTGCGCCTGCCGCTGGCATGACGATTCCTGGCACACCGTCGCCAGCAACACCGTCGCCAGCAACACCGTCGTCGGCAACACCGTCGTCGGCAACACCGTCGCCATGATTCAGCTTGCAGGGTGCATGAACGACGCACTCTACACAAACCGAGGACTCCTATGCACGCACGTAAACCGGTGGTCGCCCTGGTAGGGCGCCCCAATGTCGGAAAATCCACGCTGTTCAACCGGCTCATCGGCCGCCCCAGCGCCATCGTCGAGGATGTGCCGGGCACGACGCGCGACCGTATCTACGGCGAAAGTGACTGGAACGGCGTTGGCTTTATCGTAATCGACACCGGTGGGCTAGAGATGCCGGAGGCAATGCACACTGCGCCAGGGCGCGCCACGCCCACAGCCGACCCCGGCTTTACCTCCTCGGTGCAGGCCCAGGCGCAGATCGCCATCGACGAGGCCGACGCCATCGTGCTGGTGGTGGATGGGCGCAGCGGGCTGACCGCCGCCGATCTGGAGGTGGCTGAAGTGCTGCGCCGCAGTGACAAGCCGGTCTTTGTGGCCGTGAATAAAGCCGAAAGCCAGCAGCTGAAGCAGGACGCAGTGGAGTTCTGGGCGCTTGGACTAGGTGAACCCTACCCGATGAGCGCCTACCACAGCGATGGCGTGGCTGATATGCTGGATGAGCTGGTCAAGGTGTTGCCTCCCTATCCGGCCGAGGAGGAAGACGAACAAACGATCGGGATTGCTATCGTTGGGCGCCCCAACGTGGGCAAGAGCAGTCTGCTCAACGCGCTGGTCGGGAGCGAGCGCGCCATCGTCAGCGACGTACCGGGCACCACGCGCGACCCGATCGACATGGAGTTGACCTTCGACGGTCAGCGCATCACATTGATCGACACCGCTGGCATCCGGCGCCGTGGACGTGTCGAGCAGGGCATTGAGCAGTACAGCGTCCTGCGCAGCATGCGCGCCATCGACCGCGCCGATGTTGCCCTCTTGCTGATCGACGCCCAGGAAGGCGTCACCGCCCAGGACATGCACGTCGCCGGATATGTGCTGGAAGCCAACAAAAGCGTTGTCGTGCTTATCAACAAATGGGATGCGGTGGAGAAGGACAGCCAAACCATGGTCGAGTACGCCAGGACGGTGCGCGAGCAGCTTGCCTTCATGGAATACGTGCCCGTGTTGTTCATCAGCGCCAAGACGCGTCAGCGCGTCAACAAGGTGCTGCCTACAGCGCTGCAGGTCGTTGCTGAACGCCGGCATCGCCTGTCTACCAGCGAAGTCAACCAGGTCTTGAGCGAAGCCTACGAGAGCGCACAATTGCCCACGCGCCAGGGGCGCGTGCTGCGCATCTACTACGGCACACAGGTTAGCAACGAGCCGCCCACCTTTGTCATCTTTGTCAACGATGAGGAATTGGTGCACTTCTCTTATGCGCGCTACCTGGAGAATCGCATCCGCGCCTACTATCCCTTTGAGGGTACGCCGATCAAGCTCCTCTTCCGCTCGCGTGATCGCAATGAAAAGTAACACCGCTATCGAAAAACCTGGTTTCTACAACCGATCCACCCAGCCATGCAACGCATCCGCGCCTATATCATCGAACTGATCCTGATCGGCGCGCTGTTGGCGGCTGTCGGCTTCTTTGGCTACCTAGGCTACGGACTGCTCCGTCCAGATGTCGTCAATGAACCCTTCTCTGGCGCTCGCGCGCTGACCAACGTGAGCAACCAGCTTGACTTTGGCCCACGCGTCACCGGCACCGAGGCCAGCCTGCGCATGGGCGATTGGCTGGTCGAGCAACTACGCCTGTTAGGGTGGGACGTTGTGATCCAGCCGTTCACGATCAACGAGCAGGTGCAGGGGCGCAACATCGTGGCGGTGCGCAGCCCATCCCAGCCCGGTGCGCCGGTTGCACTGTTGGCGACACACTACGACACGCGCCTGGCTGCCGACGCCGACCCCGATCCGGCGCAACAGCAGTTGCCCACGCCTGGCGCCAATGCCGGCGCCTCTGGCACGGCGATCCTGCTTGAACTAGCGCGCACGCTCGACATCGAAGCCACCGGGTACACCGTATGCCTGGCGTTCTTCGACGCTGAGGCTAACGTTGGGCTGCCCGGCTGGGATGCCAACATTGGCAGCCGTCTCTTTGTTGAGAGCTTGCCCGGCAGTGTACCTCGTTGCGCTGCGCCGCGTTTCGTCGTCGGCGTCGATTTGGCGGGCGCGCAGGAACAACGCTTCTTTCAAAATGAGGCAGGCAACCCGACGCTCAATGCTACACTGTGGCAGGTGGCGGATAATCTTGAGCTTGGCGCGCGTTTTCCTGACCAGAGCCGACCGATGCCGCTCAGCGCCACGACCGTCTTTAGTGCAACCGGCAGCGCCACCGCCGACGTGATGAGCACAGACTATCCCTATGGCGCCACACTCGCTGACACGCTGGACAAACTCAGCGCTGACACGCTTGGCGCGGCTGGACTGGTATTGGAGACCTGGTTGGAGGGTGGGCCGTAGCGGAGTGATGTCGATTGCATCTTCCCGAAAGCTCCGCAACTTCCGGGAAGATTCGCGACCAATCTGAAGGTCAGCAGCCTCACGCAGGCGCCGAACGCTTCAACGCAGCGCGCGGCGCACTCTCGGTGACCTCGTCCCGGCTCGCCAAAGCAGACGCCGCCAACATGACCAGCAGAATCCAGATCGTGCTGGTAAAGGCCAGATGGACGAGCTGGAGCCAAACCGGCGCGCGCAACGCCACGTTGAGCGCGCCAACCAGCAACTGCACCACATACAAACCTATGACCAGCCGTCCAAGCTGTTGTGTGGCGCGTCCTGAGCGGCGCTGCATGGCGACCCATGCCGCCAGCACGACCAGGGCGCCCACGCTGAAAGCGATGATAGGGTGCAGGATGCGCATCTCCACCAGCGTCGCCACCAGTGCATTCTCCGTCGGCGAGATGCCGCCTGTCAATACCAACGTGTCGCCCAGCGCCGTGATCGCACCGCTCATGCCGAGCACGAACATGCCCAGGCAGGCCAGCAGCAGCGTCCACCCGACTGCGCCTTGTCCGCGCAGACGCAGCGGCTGTCCGCCCTGCGCCCACCAGGCCGTCAAGGTCAGCGCCCCCAGCAGCAAGAAGGTGTTGACAAGATGCCCTGCCATCCAGATTGCGCGGCCCACCGATACGTTGAACGCGACGTATTGCAACAGCACCAATGCTGCGCCGACCAGTGCTTCCAGGATCATAAAGAACATCGACCAGAGAGCGCCTTTGCGCACGATGTGGCCTTTGGGGTAGACGCGGAACGCCCAAAACAGCAGCGCCACCACCGCTAGCAGCGCTAGTCCGCTTGAGATGCGATGCGAGAATTCAATCAAGGTCTCGATCCGCTCCGGACGCGGGATCACCTCGCCGTTGCAGAGCGGCCAGTGATCGCCGCAACCTGCGCCGGAACCGCTCGCTCGCACAAAAGCCCCCCAAATGATGACGATAACATTCACCACTACCACACCCCAGGCATACTGTGCATAACGTCGATTAATCACCATGTTTCAAGTGTCCTTTTCAATGCCGGTCCGCTCAGTTTTCAGTCATTCTACCACAAGCCAGCCATGACACAGGCAGCAAGAGCAGAGAGCTGGAGCCGGCGGAACACCCAATTCCCTGAATCCCTGTGATACGGTTGAATTGGCATGGCCAGCCCCGATCGTGTTTGGTGGGCGCCGCGCTCCAGACTCTTGCACCCGAATGGCGCTGCCTCAGCGCCGTCTCGCGCAGGATATCCTCTTTGGGTGTGGAGTGGCTTTAGAGTCAGCTGTAACACGCTCATGTGCTGGCCTGCATCGCGCTGGCTGCTACTTTGCGCCAATAGCGGCTGAAGCGGCGTAAGTCGATGCCAGGCGGCGGCGTGACAAAGGGAACTTCCGGCAGCACAACGACCGGCAACGTCTGCGCCAGCCGGCGCCGAATGGCGGCAAAGCCCGGCGCTGTGCTGGCATTGGTGATCACACCATCGGCGCGCTGTGCGGCGGCGAAGGTCAGCACCTCGGCGGCCACATCACCGCGTCGGATCGTGACCGGCAACTCCAGGAGACATTCGTACAGAAAGGCGATGCGCTTCAAGCTGATCGATGTGCGCACTAGCTGCGCATCATCCCATACCCACAACGTCGGCGCACCGCCAGCTGCTGTGAGCGCCGGGCTATGCGGATTGAGGTTGTCGCCATGCAGCCAGATGATCGGGTGCGACAGTGCAGCCAAGTTGTGCTCCATATGAGCAGGTTCATACCGTAATGGCGCAGGCTCTACCACCGCTGTTGACGTCGAGCGGTGTGGAAAGAGCCGTTGTTCCAACACACTGTACGCTCCCTCGAAGTCACAGCGTCCGCGTAGGGGGCAGTCCCTGCAATAGACGCCGTCCGTGTACGTTTCCAGATTCTCGCGGTTGAAGATGTAGGGCTTGTGACTGAAGGTGCTTGCCACCCACTGCCAGGAGAGATTATTGCTGGCGGGGTCGCCGTCAAGCAGATGCGCGAGAAACCAGCGTGCGCCCGCCTGCCAGCGCACGCGGCGAAAGTGCACGATATACGCCGCCAACCACATGCGTGCGTGGTTGTGGAGGTAGCCGGTCGTGCGTAGCTCGCGGCTGAAGGCATCGATGCAAGCCAGCCCGGTGGCGCCGGCGGTGATGTCAACGGGCAGCGTGGCGGCGTATGTGTGCGCCTGCCAGCCGGTTTTGTAGGGTTCCAGGTCGCGCCAGACGCCGCCGCCGATCACACCATAGACGCGGCGATAATAGTCGCGCCAGCCCAGTTCGCTGATCAGTTTGGCGGCAGCTTGCGGCGCAATGCGCAACGCCGCGTTGCGCACTTCCGCCAGGCTCAATACGCCGTGACGTAAGTAGGATGAGAGCCGGGTGACAGCGCCGCTCAATTGATTGCGCGTGGCAGCATATGCAGTAGGATCGATGCGCGCCAGCGCGGATTCGGCTGCACGCCGTCCCCCCATTGTGGCGGCGATATGTGCATCACAGGCAGCCGCAACCGGAAAGGCGCTCTGCAGGTAAGCGACCAGTTCGGCGCGGTCGCCGAAGTCACGCCGCATGGCGGCGGGCTTTCCATGACTCATGGGCATCTGGTGCAGACGGGCTGGACAACGATGTGCTCCAAGGCTAGTGCAAGCTTTTTTGGGGCGCTGATGATCAGTTCAGCCTGCCCCAGTTGGCTGCGCAGCCGCTCATTCTCACGCTGCAGTCTGGCTACCTCCTGGGCGGCCGGCGTCGGCTTGCACCCACGCACTGTGGCGCCTTTCCCCTCCCACTCACCGCTGGCTCGTTGGCGCCGCCATTCTGTCAAGTGGGACGAATACAGACCTTCCCACCTGAGTAACGCACCCATGGCCCCAGGTTCGCAGCAGCGCTCTGCCTCCGTCAAAATGC
>DMDA01000114.1:90455-100857 GCA_003451595.1 Chloroflexota bacterium
CCGCTGGCTCGTTGGCGCCGCCATTCTGTCAAGTGGGACGAATACAGACCTTCCCACCTGAGTAACGCACCCATGGCCCCAGGTTCGCAGCAGCGCTCTGCCTCCGTCAAAATGCTCAACTTCTACTCAGCGCTGAAGACTCGGCGCTTGGGCGTCGGTCGCACTTCTGTGTCTGACGCCACCATCGGTTTAGCGCCATTTGGCTGGACTACGGTGTACTCGTTCATGCCGCTTCATCCTCCTGGGTCGTCAACATAGACCGACCTCACCCCAGTGCAGCCAACGCGTCGTTCATCAAGTCTGCCACCCGCTCTGGATCGGGCAACATTTGCAGCGCCTGACGCAGCGGCATGCTGTGCTCGTTGAACACGATCGCCTTGAGAAAGATGGGAGCGCCAGCCTGCTCCAGTACATCGAGCACAGCGGCGCGTGCCGCGCTGTCGCTGACAATTTCGCCGATCAGGTCATCTACAGTGTACGGGCCGCGCGCATCCGGGTCTTGATAAGGGAGCAACCACTGCCAGACGCCGGAGCCGACTTCAGTGGGCGGCGCGTCGCTGCCGGGGAAGAAGATTTGCGCTGTTGTATTCGGTGGAATGGTCACCTTCAGCTCAATCTGCCCCTCTTCGATTCGCCAGGCGCACTCCGCCGGGCCATACGGGGTGAGGTGGCGCGTCCGGGCATTGGTCAGGCCACCGCCCGGACGCGGACGGACCTCCAGGCGGCGGTAGCCGGGTTCCGCCGGCGCCAGGCCACCGATCGTCCGCTGCATCCAGTCTGCCACGGCGCCCAGTGCGTAATGATTGAAAGAGGTCATCTCGCCGGGATTGATCGAGCCATCCGGCAACATGCTGTCCCACCGCTCCCAGATCGTCGTGGCCCCCATCGTCACCGGATAGAGCCACGAAGGGCAGTCGCGCTGAGTCAACAGGCGATAAGCAGTGCGGTAGTGACCTGTGCTGCACAGCGCATCGCAGATCAGCGGTGTGCCCACAAAGCCGGTGCGGATATGATAGTCGCTCGCCTGCACCAGTTCAGCCAATCGATCGCCGGCGCGCTGACGTTGTTCGGCGGTGGGGAGCAGGTCGAACGCCAACGCCAGGGCATAGGCGGTTTCGGCGTCGTTCATCAGCCGGCCAGCCGGGGTGATGTACTCGCGTGCAAAGGCGGTGCGCACGCGCGCCGCCAGGGCGGCATAGTGCGCTTGCTCCTCCGCACGTCCAAGCACTTGCGCAGCACAGGCTACTAGTGTTGCGGAATGGGCAAAGTAGGCGCTCGCCACGATCGCTTTGTCGGTGCGCGCCTGCCAGGGCTTGTCGGGCGGCGCAGTGGGGTCGAGCCAGTCACCGAATTGGAAGCCGGTGTCCCACAGCAGCCGGTCGCCGACTTTGGCGGCAACGTAGTCAACCCAGGCGCGCATACTTTCGAATTGCGCCGTCAAAATGTCGCTGTCACCGTAACGCTGATAGAGCACCCAGGGTGTCACCGTAGCTGCGTCGGCCCAGGCCGCCGCGCCGGCGGCGGTCGCGCCCAATACATTGGGGATCACGTGTGGCACAGCGCCGCCAGATTTACGCTGCTCGATGGCCAGGTCCGCCAGCCACGATTGCAGGAAACCGCTGACGTCATACAAGAACGATGCCGTCGGTGAGAAGACCTGTAGATCACCCGTCCACCCCAGGCGTTCGTCGCGCTGCGGGCAATCGGTGGGCACGTCCAGGAAATTGCCGCGCATACTCCAGACGACGTTTTCGTGCAAACGGTTGAGCAACGGGTCGGAACATTCAAACCAGCCGGTGCGCTCCATATCCGAATGCAGTACGACCGCCACGATATCTTCCGGGCGCAGTTCACCCGGCCAGCCGCTCACTTCGGCGTAGCGGAAACCGTGAAAGGTGAAACGCGGCTCCCAACTTTCCGGCTCGCCGCCGCGCAGCGTGTACCGATCGGTGGCTTCGGCCTGTCGTAAGGGTCGCACGCCCAACTCGCCATTTTCCAGCACCTCAGCGTGACGCAGCGTTATGGTCTGTCCGGCCATTCCCTGCACCGTGATCGCCAGCCGCCCTACCAGATTCTGGCCGAAGTCAAGCAGCGTTCGCCCCGACGGGGATTGAGTGATGGCGACAGGATGAATGCGCTCGATTCGGCGCACGGGCGGCCCCGATGGCGCCACCAACGTCGTCAGCTCCCAGTTCAACAGACGCACGCCACGCCAGCTCGATGCGTCGAATCCCGGCGCCGACCAGCCTACTGGCTCCAACCGGGCATCGTAGGTTTCCCCATCATAGATGCTGTTCATCAGGATGGCGCCCGTTGCTGCGCGCCACTTTTCATCTGTGACAATCAACTCATGACTGCCGTCAGCATACTCGATTTCAAGTTGCGCCAGCAGCGCCAGACGGTCGCCCCAGAGATTGCGTTGCCCACCGCCGAAGCCGATGCGCCCCCGAAACCAGCCATCGCCCAGCAACGCGCCGATAGCGTTCGCGCCTTCTTGGAGCAATGCTGTCACGTCGAAGGTCTGGTAGCGCAGGCGGTGATCGTACACCGTCCAGCCCGGCGCCAGGACATGATCGCCCACCACCACGCCGTTGATCTGCGCCTCGTACACGCCGAGCGCAGTGATGTAAAGTCGGGCTGCTTTGACAGGCGCGTGCACCGCAAACTCATGACGCAGATAGGGCGCCGGATTGGCGCGCGTGGTGTCCTCGTCCCAGTCTGGTGTGATGAACCGTGCGCGCCAGTCGCTGGCCTCCAGCAGACCGGCTTCCACCACAACGGGGGCGCTCCAATGGGAGACGCCGTCATCTTCGCCCCACACACGCACCTGCACAGTGACCTGTTCGCGCGCATGAAGCGGCGCAAATGGCCATTCCACCAGCACGGATTGCCCGGAAGCGACGCGTCCGGTCTCCCCCCGCAGTTGACCGTCGGCGTGGCGGCAGATGATTTCGTAGGCTGCCTGCCGCCAGTTGCGTGCGTCGGTCGTGACGCGCCACGACAGGCGAGGGCGTGCAACGCCGATGCCCAGCGCCGCGTGCAGATGCTCGATCTGTAGGCTCAAGTCAATCGATGTGGACTCAGACGTGGTCATACAAGACTCCCAGGTGTGTTGTGGTGGATACCAGGCGTTTCAAGCATTTGGACGTTCCAGCATACATCACGATCAGACTGTCGCCAAGCTCCGACCAGGGGTCGTCTGCACGCCGCTTGCGAAGCTATTGGCGTGGCGCCAGCCGAATGACTTCCACTACCGATCCTGCGCTTGTCGCCTGTTTCCCATCTGATGTATAGCGCCACAATCGCTTAACCTGAATTTTCGCATCAGCGCTGTTTGCTAACCCGACGCACCGATGCGCACTCACCACCGACGGCATGAGCTATGCGTTCCACTTCACCTGCCGAAACGCGCCCGCACGTGCTGTTCCTCGATCCGCTTCACCCGGACGGTGTGCGCGAGGTCGATCCGCATCTCTAGAAGATTGTCGCAGTGCTGCGGCGTTTTCAGTTATAGCTGTCGCCGCCGTTCTCATCTCATCTATCGTTTATCGTTCAGCGTTCTGGCGGTTCCGCCTGCCCGAACATAAAATCCATGATCAGACCGTGGACAACTTGCTCAACCTCTGAGTGATCGTCGGTAAAGATGGGTGCAGTGGCGGGTGGCATGGCCGGGTGTGCATAGTGAATTGCACGCTGGGCAAACGCCCTGAACTCGACCGGGAAACTGTCGGGTAAACGCGCCACATTTTCCTGAAAACGCGCCAGCGAGGTGGGTTGCCGCGTCGCCACCACCAGCGAATTTGCCAGCGTCGCTGGCGGGCCTGGCTCGTCGATGACGAAGACACTGGGAAAGACCTGTTGCAGCGTGGCGGCCATGGCCTCGACCAATGCGGCGTTGGCATCGGTGCGTCCCACATTGATGGCAACGACGCCATCTTCGCTCAAGTGCGCGTGTACAAGTCGGAAGAACTCCACGGTAGTGAGGTGAAAAGGGATGTAAGGTGGGCGATAGGCGTCGATGGCGATCACATCGAAGCGGGTGTCGGCAGGCTGTTGCGCCAGCCAACGTCGCCCATCCGCCGCCACTGCGGTGTAGTTCGACCAGTTGGCGGCGAACAGCTCCTGCCCAACGGCGATAATCTGCGGGTCAAGCTCCACGCCGGTGATGGGGATGCTGCCGTAGATTTCGGTGTAAAGACCTGGCACTGTGCCGGCAGCCGCACCGATGAGGAGGAGGCTGGAGAGTGGGGGGTGGAGAGTGGAGGGTGGAGAGTTAGGTGATGACGCTGCTGATTCCTGACCTCTAATCTCCAATCCCCAGTCTCTAGTCTCCTCGCTCCCCTCTCCTAATCTCGCAATCTCTTTGTCAGCGAACAACGGCGCCAGCAAGAAATAGTCCCAGATGCCCTGGCTGAGCAACGCATCAGGATGGTAGACGCTGTGGATGCCGACGCCATCGTTGAGCTTCAGGTGGCGTTCGCTGCCCCACTGCCGCACGGCGATATAGTTGAACGCGCTTTCGTCTTCATAGATGATTGCGCCCGTTCTGCCATCGTCCCAGGCTGCGCGCACGCCGGATGGCTGGAGAAAACAGGCCATCACGAGCACCAGCACGATTGCCAGCAAGGGCGCCCAGCGGTGCGGCTGCTGCCAGGCGCTGATACTGACGGCAACCAACAGCGTCAACGCCAGCAGATAGAAAGTCCAACGCGTGCCAAAGGTGGGGATCAACCATAGCACCGGCAAGAACGCGCCGAGCAGGCTGCCAGTTGTGGCGACCGCGGACAGGCGACCGGCGGTCTGGCCGAGATGGGAGAAGGGGCGATCAGAAGATTGAGAGATTGAAGATTGTGGGTTGAGCGATTGCGCTATCGCTGCTGTCTCACTCCTTGTCTCCCTATCTCCCGTGCTTGATCTCTCTCCTAATCTCCTAATCTCCCAATCGCTTTTTCTCATTTCCGCCGCCAACCGCACCGCCCAAGGCGTGGCTGCGCCCAACAAGGTCGCAGGGATGCCAAAGAGCAGGCCGACGGCTAAGAGCGCGCCCAGCAATATATCTGGCGCAAATGCTGCCAACCCTTGTGCGGCCAGCCGTAGCACCGGCGCACTGAGCAACGGCGCCAGCGCCACACCCAGCGCGCCGGCAGTCAAGATCAGGTCTAATTCGCGGCGACGGGGAAAGCGGTCGGCCAGCCAACCACCCAGCCAGGCGCCGACCGCCAGGCTCAACAAGATCAGCCCAATCAGCGCCGCCCACACGATCTGGCTGTTGCCGAACGCCGGCTCCAGCAGCCGCGAGGCGCTGAGTTCCATGCCCAATGTGACCATTCCCGCCGTAAAGACAAGCAGATACAGTGACCGCATGATGGAGAGTATAGCACACGCTTGTGGCAGCCTGGGGAGACTGGCGAATAGATGGGCGTGTGTGCTCGCCAGCAAGCCAACGCTCCAGATGCTCCGCTGACGTACAGGGAGTCACTACCGGACAAGACGCGAGCGTGGTTGCTGGAAAGGCGCCTGCCTGGAGGGACAAGAGGTGTGAAAAAACGGGGAGCAAATCGTGTGCTGGGCGACGCGTCGGGATAGCCTACTGTTCGCAGGCTACATACGCCGATCGGCTGTGCCAAGTCGGTAAGCCAGTAATGCGGCTAGTAGAAAGGCAACGCCGAGCACACCGGTGACCAGTGTCCAGAGCCAGTCCACCCAAATGTTGGTGGGCGAGTCGATGCGAGCATACGCTGGCTGCGCTGGATCAAACAGCACCGTGACTGCCTCATCGACCGTGTAGGCGGCAGGCCAGTCACCTAGCGTAGTAGGCAGGCGCTTGCGGCTGCCATCGGGCAGCGTGAAGGCGACAATGGGGTAGTACAGCGTGTTGCCAGTTGCATCGGTGCGCGTCATCAGTTCGGTCACGAAACCATTGACGCGGATTTCCCGGCTCAGCGTCCGCTGCGCCTGTACGCCGGTGACGGTGGCAACGACCAACATGAACAGGGCAATGCCCAGAAAGAGCCAGAACAGCAACTTTTCCATCACATGAAAGGGTGCATAGGCAGGCGGCGCACGTTTCTCACGCCGTGTTCATAATCCGAGAAAGGCATGTGGCCGTGTTTTGCGACAGTAGGCTTGCTTGTCATCGCCGATCAGCCAGGCAGACAGGCCGCGAGCAGCGACCGTTGGGTTGCAGAGAGAGCCGGCAAATTTGGCGCTTGGGCAAGTTCAGCCGCGCCTGGGCCATCCGGCTCGATGTGGATGAAACTCCAGCCCCGCTGACTGAAGTACGCGCCGATCCTTTCAGCGCGATCCAGCAATTCGATAATAGTCTGATGATCGTTGGTCTTGTCAACTTCAAGCGTTACTGGCACGCCCGCAGGGCTAACCAGGTCGATCTTAACTGTACACACGGGGCAACTCCTTTCAGAAACGTGAATCAATTCCAGCGTCCGCGCCTTATCTTATAGACAACACAAATAGACTTTGCTCATCTTCCCGGAAGCTCAGAGCTTCCGGGAAGATATCGGATGTACGATGTTTGATTGTGCTATCTATTATGTCACTAGACGAGGTCGATATTGCAATGCCTCGGCCAGGTGATGCACTTGGATTTTCGGCTCGCCAGCCAGGTCAGCAATCGTGCGTCCTAGCTTGAGAATGCGGTGATAGGCGCGGGCACTCAGGTTCATCTGTTGCATAGCCGCACGCATCAGATTGCGTCCGGCCTCATCGATCTCGCAGAATGCCTGCACCTCGGCAGGCCCCATGTCGCCGTTGACGATGATGTGTGGCTTGCCCCATTGCCGGAAGCGCTCTTCCTGCACCTGGCGCGCCGCCTCCACACGCGCCCGAATGGTGGCCGAGTCTTCGCCGGCTGCGAGCGATGCCAGCTTCTGAAAAGGCACGCGCGCCACGTCGAGATGAATGTCAATGCGGTCGAGCAGCGGCCCGGAGATGCGCTGTTGATAGCGCTGCACTGCCGACAGCGAACAGGTGCACTGCTGGCGCTCATCACCGTAGTAGCCGCAGGGGCAAGGATTCATGGCGGCGATGCACTGAAATGCTGCCGGAAAACTCAAGGAGCCGCTGGCGCGGCTGATCGTCACGACTTTGTCTTCCAGCGGCTGGCGCAATGTCTCCAGGTTGCGACTGCCAAATTCGGGCAACTCGTCCAAAAACAGGATGCCTCGATGCGCCAGGCTGATCTCGCCCGGCTTAGGCCAACGCCCACCTCCGACAAGACCGGCGTGGCTGATCGTGTGGTGGGGCGCCCGAAATGGCCGCGTGCGGATCAACGGCTCGCCCGCCGGCAATGCATCCGCCACCGAATAGATGCGCGTGATCTCCAGCGCTTCGCGCAGGGTCAGACGGGGCAGAATCGATGGCAGCGCCCGCGCCAGCAGGGTCTTGCCGGCGCCGGGCGGACCTTTCATTAAAACATTATGTCCGCCTGCACAGGCCACCTCCAGGGCGCGTTTGGCATGTTCCTGTCCCTTCACGTCACGGAAGTCGATCGGATAGTGCGGTGCATCGCCACCGTCAAACTTCAGGACATGTTCTCGTCGCGAAATCATCTGCTTGCCGACAAGATGGTTGACGATGTCACTTAGACCGGCCACAGGATAGACTTCGACGTCTTCGACCAACGCTGCCTCTGCGGCGTCGCTGGCGGGCACAAAGAGCCGGCGAAAGCCCAACTTTTGCGCCATACCTGCCATAGGTAAGACGCCGTTGACGTGACGTACGCTGCCATCCAGGCTTAATTCGCCCAGCACCAACGCATCGTCCATGTCCGCTGGAATCTGACGCGTGGCCGCCAGGATGCCAACAGCGATCGGCAGATCGTAGGCTGGCCCTTCCTTGCGCAGGTCAGCAGGCGCCAGGTTGACGGTGAGACGATGCTGCGGATAGAAGAAGCCGCTGTTGGTGATGGCGGCGCGCACCCGCTCGCTGCTCTCGCGCACGGCTGTGTCGGGCAGCCCAACCAGCGTCACCTTCTCCAGCCCGCTGGCTATGTCGACCTCGACGTGGACAGCCTGGGCGTCCAGTCCGACAACAGCGCAGCTATGCACTTGAGCAAGCATGGGTGGCTCCTTTCGAGGGCCGGGAAACGGCGATGGCAACACCCACTTTATACACTGAGGCCAGGTTGGGTTGGTCTGACAATTGACGCAAAAAGCAAGCGGCGTTTTTCGGTAACTTTTGAACGTCACACAAAGGAGATTGCGTGCTGCATATTGCGTGTCGCAGGCCGCGACAATGCGCAACCCGCAGCTATCGACTTGCTGGCACGGCAGTAGACTGCGGACGCGGCAAATAGCGGATGCCGTCCACACCGGCGATGACCAGGTCGGTGGCGAGGTGCAAGAACAACCCGTGCTCGACAATGCCAGCGCGCCCTTCCAGCTGGCGCGCCAGCACGTCCAGGTCACGAATTGGGCCAAAGTTCACATCGACGATCCAGTTGCCATTATCAGTGACAAAGGGACGACCGTCAGTGGTCAGGCGAAGATGAACCTGTCCACCGAGGGCTTCGAGAAAGCGCACTTGCGAGGCAAAGCCGTAGTGCATTACCTCGATCGGCACCGGCCAGCTCATGCCAAGTTGCGACGATAGTTTGCGTTCGTCGACGACAACGACAAAGCGGCCGCTTGCCTGCGCAACAATCTTTTCGCGCAACAATGCACCGCCCCCTCCCTTGATCACGTTAAAGGCTGGATCGACTTCGTCGGCGCCATCGATCGTGACATCAATCGCGCGCGGCAAATCCTCTGGGAGCAACGGGATGCCCAATGCTTCGGCTTCGCGCAGGGTAGCGGTTGAGGTGGCAAAGCCCACGACATCGCGCAGAACGCCTTCTTGCAACAGCGCGGCAAGTCGGCGCACGGCATGGATGGCGGTGCTGCCGGTGCCCAACCCCACTACCATACCAGATTCGACGAAACGCACTGCATACTCACCTGCCGCGCGCTTGAAGTGAGCGTAAGGGTCAGGGGCGGTGCGAACTGTTGGGGCGGACATAGGGTAATACGGCTCCAGGGTCGACGTGATGTGGTGGGTTAGTGGGATGACATTCGTTCCAGTCCATAGCGTGCAGCGCCGATCAAGGCAGCCTGCGTCAACACAATGTGGACGGGAATCCGGCTGATCATCTCGGAAAAGCGCCCCTTGTTGGTGAACGCTTCCATGAAACGACCGGTGCGCAACAGCGGCAAGATGCGTGGCGGGATGCCGCCACCTAGATAGATGCCACCCGTCGCCAATACCTTCAACGCCAGGTTGCCAGCTTCCGCACCTAGCACCGATACGAACATTTCCATCGCCGCCCGGCTCAACGGATCCGGATGCTGCGCATCCAACGCCGCCTGCACAATCAGCGGCGTGCGATCGCTGGCGTCGGCAAGACGCTGCGCCAGCTCTGGCGACTCCGGGATGCCAACGCGTGTGCGGAAAAAGTCGTAGATGTTAGGGATGCCGATGCCAGAGCAGATGCGTTCGTAGCCGGCATGTCCGAATCGCTCTAGTAAGAAGCGCGCCAGCTCCATCTCGATGTCATTGTTGGGGCCAAAATCGGTGTGCCCGCCTTCGGAAGCGTAGGCCATGTATGCGTTGCCTGTCCACACCAGGAATGCTTCGCCCAAGCCTGTGCCTGGCGCAATGACGCCGATTGCACCATATTCGGCTGGTTCACCCTTGTTGAGCGTCTCAAGGTCAGAAGGCGTCAATTGCGGCACAGCGTAGGCAGTAGCCTGCAGGTCGTTGAGCAGCCAGACGCGGCGCAGATTGAGTTGACTGGTCAGCGCCGCCCCATCCACGACCCAGGGCAAGTTGGTCAGTTGCGCCCGGTTGCCAACCACCGGTCCTGCCACGTCGAAGCAGGCGTACTCGATGGGCAGGTGCGTCTGGTCGACAAATTCCTGCACCATGTCGGCCAAGTCGGCGTAGTGAGCGCTGGGAAACACCGCTTCCGCCACCGGGCGGCGCGGCCCTTCCGCCAGCGAAAACATGGCTAGTTGCGTTTTTGTGCCGCCGATGTCGCCTGCTAACAACATGGTTTTTTCTCCTCACCCAGCTTGAATCTCACGATGATGCGACACACCCTGGCGCCGCGCACAGAAATTGCGGTAATTATACCACGACGCCTGTCGGACACGATCTCTAGCGGCCTATGTAGTGTATCTCTGATGGTTGAAATTTAGGGTGGGGCGGTTCTCTTGGTAAGGTAGGTGTGTTGAGCCGAAATCGAACTAAGGAGGAGGTTTGGACAAAACATAAGATTCGTGCCCGTAGCCGGCGCAAAATCGAGACGCGTCTGGTCAGGATACCGCGCTTCCGGCACAAAACATAAGATTGGAGCCGCAACTGAGCAAGAAGGTGACGACAGTCTCCTCCTGGTAAGATCAAAGCG
>DMDA01000113.1:0-551 GCA_003451595.1 Chloroflexota bacterium
TCAGATGTGTATAAGAGACAGCAATTTCAACCACTTAAGATGCACAACACAGAGCCGTTGCGATTGCGGGCGTAGCTCACACGCCGGGACGCTTACCACTGGTCGGCGCCGTGTTCGCGGTAATATTGTGGTCCCGGCTGCGCCAACATCTGCGCGGTCTGGCGCAGGCTCATCCACCACTGTTCCTTTGGGCGCTCGTGTTTGACATCATAGCGACGCACGACTTCTTCCAGTGGGGTGACGTTATACTGGCTGCCCTGCACACCAATGCAAGCCACCGTGTCCCGTTCCCCCAGCGCTTCTTCTTCCAAATAATTGATACAGCGGTAGGCGTAGCGCGTCGCCAATATGCGGTCGAAGGGGGAGGGGTCGCCGCCTTGCTGTAAGTGCCCCAGGACAGAGGTGCGCACCTCGTACAGATCGCCGCCTTCAGCCTCGAAGAGGTTGGACATGAACTGGGTCGTGTAGAGCGGGTGGGCGCGTTCGTTGCGAATCATGACGCCCAGGCGCTTGCCGTGTTCGAAGCCGGTGTTGAGCAACTTCACATCGTG
>DMDA01000113.1:832-1058 GCA_003451595.1 Chloroflexota bacterium
ACCTCGACGACAAAGCAGCGTCGCGATGCCACCGCCGACTGCTTGATCTTGTTGACGGCGTCGACGATGTTGTTGAGCGCAGTGTCGGCGCCAACGCTCAGGTCGCTGCCGGGGAGGTTGTTGTTGATGGTGGCGGGCAGGCAAATGATGGGAATCTGGAAGGCCGGGAAGTTATCGCGTTCGTGCAGCAGGTTCAAGGCAGCGGTGTAGCCTGCCCAGCCGCCGA
>DMDA01000113.1:1333-2954 GCA_003451595.1 Chloroflexota bacterium
TGGCGATTGGTGCCCAATTCGGAGCCGCCCATCGAAGCCCAGTGATCCACGTCCATCCACTTAAAAGTGCGCATATCGTCGTTGATCAGCCCCATGAAGCTGTTGTTGACGCCGAGCATGTGATGCCCACGATCCAGCCCCAAACGGACGGCGGCGCGCACAGCGGTGTTCATGCCGGGCGCCGGCGCACTCATGGTCATCACTGCCAGCGTGAGGCGGCGTTGCCCTGGTTTTGGTTCGTGGGGTAGGGCGCGCACCAACGTGCGCAGAATCTGGAAGGACTCTTTGAAGCCGCGCCCGCGCAGATTCATGGCTTCGGGGAAGTTGCGCTCCTTGATGGCGGCGTTGATGGCGCGCGTCTTTTCGACGCACTCCATCAGTGGCAGGCGGGTGACGCGGTTGCCCTTCATGCCGATGAGCTGCGGTGTGGAGTCGGCGGTGGCGCTGAGAATCTCATCCACCGCAGCCACGCCGACCAGCGTGCTCATGGTGCGGTCGTAGGCGCTGGGCGCACCGCCGCGCTGCACATGTCCCAGGATCGTGGTGCGCACGTCCTCCTGCAGGCGCTCCGCCAAGACCTGTTGCACATACTCCGCCGAGATGGGGTTGCCGTTGCGGTCGATGGCGCCTTCGGCGACGATCACGATGCTGTCGCGGCGTCCGGCCGCGCGCCCCGCCTTGAGCACCTCGCACATCTTTTCTTCCCAGTTATCGACATCGGGCGGGCTTTCGGGGATCAAGGCCCAGTCGGCGCCGGTGGCCAGGGCGCTCATCAGCGCCAGGTAGCCGGAGTTGCGCCCCATGACCTCGACGACAAAGGCGCGCTGATGGCTTGCCGCTGTGCTGCTGATGCAGTCGACGGCGTAGGTGATGCGGTGCAGCGCGCTGTCGGCGCCGATTGTAATGTCGGTGCCCCACATGTCGTTGTCGATCGAGCCGACCAGACCCGCAATTGCCAGGTATGGATACTTCTCGAATTCATTGCGCGTGATCTGCCCGGTGTCGAGCAGTTCCTGCAAGATGCTCTTCCATTCGGAGCGCAGCGTATCGGCGCCGGTCAGGCTGCCGTCGCCGCCGATCACGATCAAGCCGTCGATGCCGTTCTTGATCAGGTTGGCGACGGCGCGCACGCGTCCTTCACGCGTGCGAAAGTCGGCGCTGCGCGCAGTGCCGATGACCGTGCCGCCCATTTGTAGGATGCCACCGACAGCATTCCAACTGAGCGGGCGGATTGCCGCGCCGCCCATGACCATTCCCTGATACCCCTCGTAAATCGCATAGACTTCGGCGCCGCGATCGAGTCCGGCGCGGACTACTGCGCGTAATGCTGCATTCATACCCTGGGCATCACCGCCGCTCGTCAGAACGCCAATGCGTTTCATGGGTGTCACCAATCCTTTTCTATTGATGATTTCTAGATTGTAACGTCATATCGTTCACCACCCGGAAGCTTTAAAGCTTCCGGGAAGATGATCAGCTAACCTAGAGGTCAGTCGTACTGCGTAATGATTTTTTTGAATTATACACGATCCCGGTCAATACAAAGTAGTGTCGAGATAACACTTTATTGAGGGCATTTATCCCTGGGTCAACTTCCGGTTCAGATCGTACATAGCGCCGC
>DMDA01000113.1:3176-5544 GCA_003451595.1 Chloroflexota bacterium
CCATGTCCAAACCATCTTCCCGATCCCACCCTGATCCGTTCGATGACAGCTACGATGATCCGCTTGTCGATCCATTTGTCGATCCATTTGTCGATCCGCTTGATGTGACGCCACCTCACGCCGCCACAAGCAACGATGACGCTGCGCTAGCCGACCTGGCTGCTACCGACTTGACGGCGTTGTTCGGTCCCGCCGGGGCGTTGGCTGGCGAATTGGGTGGCTACGAACTGCGCCAAAGTCAGCTCGACATGGCCGAAGCCGTCAAGCGCGCTATTCTGTCTCGTCAGCACGCCCTTATTGAAGCGCCCACCGGCACCGGCAAATCGATCGCCTACCTGATCCCGGCCATTCTCAGCGGGCAGACGGTCGTCGTCTCCACGGCGAACAAGTCGCTGCAGAGCCAGCTCTTTCAGAAAGAAATTCCCTTC
This sequence comes from Chloroflexota bacterium, assembly GCA_003451595.1. Classification (GTDB taxonomy): domain Bacteria; phylum Chloroflexota; class Anaerolineae; order Caldilineales; family Caldilineaceae; genus Caldilinea. The sequence continues at coordinate 3,605 of DMDA01000113.1, forward strand.
TTACGCAAAGTGCTTGGCAAGCCGATCCCTACTGTCATTGTTAAAGGGCGCAGCAACTTTGTCTGCAACTACAAGTGGGAAAAGGAAGTCCGCGAGCAGGCGTACATTTCGCTCTACGACCGTGAGGATGACCAGGTCAAGTTTATGCAGAGGTGGCTGGAACAGACTGCAACTGGTGACATCGACGAGCTGCCCTTCGTGCTCAGCAGCGATCTGCGCCCGCGCGTGGTCAGCTTCCCGGACGATTGTCTGCACAGCGACTGTCGCTTCTACGAAGACGACTGCTGGGTCAACCAGATGCGCGACGCCGCTGCGCAGGCGCAGGTAATCATTACCAATCATCATTTGTTGCTCAACGCGCTGGAACTGGGTTATGCTGGCGAGCGCATCCTGCCGCCGGCGCCGCTCTACATCATCGACGAGGCGCACCATCTGGAGCAGATCGCCACTGCCGTCTACGAGGTGATGGTGAGCGACTATAGCGTCGAGCAACTGCTGGCGCGGGCGATCTTCAAGGAGCACCTCTCCGACGACGACCTGGACAGGCTGCGCTATCTTAACACGCTTGCGTTTCAGGATATTTCACGGCGCAGTAGCGACAACGCTTTCCAGATTGAGGGGGATTTGGAGGCCATCCTCTCATTGAGCAGTGCGCTGGCGGAACTGGGGCAGCGGCTCAAAAAGGCCAATCCCTACGCCGCCGCCGTTGAGCAGGCTGCCCAACAGGGCGAACGTCCTGCCGCCGAGACCGCCGAACGTTTTCGCTACTACGAGCTGGCGATCTCGACCGTCAATAGCACCGCCGAAAAGCTCAAGGCGATCGGCAGCAGCCGCAAGGATGGCACGGTCGTGCGCTACGCCGTGCGCGTGTTCGACCGCCGCCACATCACGCTGGAGGTGCACGCTGCGCCGATCAACCCGGCGGACTTGCTCACGAGCTATCTCTTTCATCCCGAAGACGACGACGGTAATCCAGTGGCGCGCACCGTCATCTGCACCAGCGCCACGTTGGCCACCGGTGGCCACTTCCACCACTACAAAGCGCGCTGCGGCATCAAAGCCACCGGCGAGGAGCACATACTGCCCACCGTTTTCGACTATCCGCGCCAGGCGCTGCTCTATCAGCCGCCGCTGCCCGCCTACGACTATCGCAATGCCGACGCCTTCTATGACGCTGTCGCCGCTGAGATCGCACGTTTGCTGGAAGTGAGCCGCGGGCGCACACTCTGCCTCTTCACCAGTTGGAGTGGCCTGCAGCAGGTTAATGACCGCCTCCAGGCTGAGGGCGACGGCGTGATCTGGCCCGTGCGCGCCCAGGGCGACGCTCCGCGCGACGCACTGTTGAGCTGGTTTAAGGCGACGCCTTACAGTGTGCTGCTGGCTACGCGCTCCTTCTGGGAAGGCGTGGATATTCCCGGTGACGACCTCAGCCTGGTGATCCTGGACAAAATGCCCTTCCCGACGCCTGGCGACCCGCTGCATGGCGCCCGCATGCGCGCCATCGAGAGCGAAGGGCGGTCTAGCTTCGAGGAGTACATGACGCCGCTGATGACGCTGGCGCTCAAGCAGGGTTTTGGCCGCCTGATCCGTCGCAGCGACGACCGTGGCGTGGTGGCGATTCTTGACGAGCGGTTGACGAGCAAAGCCTATGGGCGCCGCACGCGCCAGGATTTGCCGCCCGCTCGCTTCACCCGCGACCTCAAGGATGTGCACCGCTTCTTTCGCGACGCCGTGGGCGCCAACGCCGAATTTGCCCTGAACGTCTGGGCCGGCGAGTCGCGGCGCTGGCGCTGGCAACTGGTGCGCCTGCTTGATGGACGCACCGATGCGGACAGTGGCCGCGGTGACAGCGATGATGCAACTTTTCTCGAACTCACCGCTGCGCTGGCTGGGCTACGCGACCTGCATGAACGCATCCGTCGTGCGGGGCAGGATGCCAG
>DMDA01000113.1:5768-8182 GCA_003451595.1 Chloroflexota bacterium
ATTGCACACGACGAGCTGGCGCAGCGTTGGGCCGAGACTGCCAGCGCTTGGCAGGCGATCGCGCCGCTGTCGGTGAGAGCGTGACTGTGTTCACCTGACTGTGTTCACCTGACTGTGAGAGCCGGGCTGTAAAGCAAACTCCATCCTGAACGGGAAGCGGGCCACTGCTCGATGGGTGTACTTCAAGTTGGGACTGGGGGACGCCTGTCTCAGGTGATCGCCTCCGGTGACATGGCAACCCGTCATGCCAGAGGCGATGACCCACAATGCAAACGCTTGCCCCAACCGTGAAATAGACCCGTGCTTGATTCCACAGGGGAAGCGCCGGGTAGGCCGTGATAGAATGAGAATTGTTTTGGCATTCACACCAACTTGCGAGGAGTGAGTCATGGAAAAGGCAAAATCAACCCCAACCGCGACCACCGCCGGTGGGACGTCCGCGCTGATGGCGACAGTCACACTGGCCGCTGCGGCTGGCGCTGGTTATCTCGTTTATCACAATGGCGAGATGTGGCTACGTTCACTGTTGCTCTATCTGTCGCGCATGAGACTGGCGCGGCAGGTCGTCACGCGTTTTCCGCCGGCGTGGGCGGTCGCCAGTCGCTTCATCGCTGGCGAGTCAGTGGATGAAGCAATCGCCGCGACGCGTCAGCTCAACGCCAAAGGCATGAGCGCTGCGCTCGACTATCTGGGCGAAAGCGTCACTGATGCTCGCGAAGCCGCCGCCGCGCGCGACCAGATTCTCTACCTGCTCCATCAGATTCATGAGAGCGGCGTCGATGCGTATGTCTCTGTCAAGCTCAGCCAACTGGGGCTGAAGGTGGACGAGAACCTGGCGCTCGCCAACTTGCGCGCCTTGCTGACCGAGGCCAAGGCGCTGGGGTTGCGCATTCGCATTGACATGGAAGAGAGCGCGCTGGTCGATACGACACTCGATCTTTATCGACGGCTGCGTTTTGGCGAGGGCTTCGACAACGTCGGCGTCGTGATCCAGTCGTGTCTTTATCGCAGCGAGGATGATGTGCGCAGGCTGGCGGCGGAAGGTGCGTGGGTGCGGTTGGTCAAGGGCGCGTACAAAGAGCCGCCCTCCGTCGCCTATCCGCAGAAAGCCGGTGTTGACGCTGCCTTTGTGCGTCTGGCGGAGCTATTGCTCAGCGAAGATGCTCGCCAGCACGGCGCCCAACTCGCCGTCGCCACCCACGATGACGCCATGATCGCCGCCGTGCAACGTTACGCCGCTGCGCACAATCTCCCCAAAGATGCGTTCGAGTTTCAGCTACTCTATGGCATCCGCCGCGAACGCCAGGAGCAGTTAGTGGCGCAAGGGTGCCGTGTGCGCATCTATGTGCCCTATGGGACGGCGTGGTACCCCTACTTCATGCGCCGTCTGGCCGAACGCCCGGCGAATCTGTGGTTCTTTGTGAGTAATTTTTTCAAGGCATAGGGAGAAGCCTACTGTGTCTGCCCTGAAACCTGTTACCTTGACTACGCTGCGTCTGTATGTGCGCCCAATGACCGAGGCCGATGTTCCAGCGCTCTATGCCATCTTCTCCGACCCAGAGGTAATGCGTTACTGGAGTTATCCGGCGTTGACCGATCTCGCTCAGGCGCAGGAGATGTTGCAGCAGATTCAGGCGAGTTATCACGCTGGCAATTCCGTGCGGCTTGGCATCGAGCGGCGCAGTGATGGCCTCTTGTTGGGCACCTGTGCGCTGTTCAGTTTTCACGAAGCCAGCCGCCGCGCTGAGATCGGCTATGCGCTGGGACGGTCATATTGGGGCGCTGGCTACATGCATGAAGCCTTGAGCGCACTCATTGACTATGCCTTCACCACCCTTGATCTACACCGCCTGGAAGCCGACATCGACCCGCGCAACACTGGCTCGGCGCGCACGCTGGAACGGCTTGGTTTCCAAAAAGAAGGCCATCTGCGTGAACGCTGGATCGTGAACGGCGAGATTTCGGACACGGTGTGGTATGGGCTGCTGCGGCGAGAGTGGCAGAGCATACGATCAACGGGTAAATCATCAAAATCATCATGAGTGAACGCCAGATGTACACCCCACCCGACGGCCCACCGCGCGTCAATCCGCCCAGCCCGGCCATTTACGCTGCGATGGGCGCCGACGCCATTATACAGATGCTTGAGGACTTCTACGCTGAACTGGAACGCTCCTGGCTGCGCCCCATGTTTCCTCACGATATGGTGGCGGCCAGCCGTAAATCTGCTGCGTTTTTCATCGGTCTACTCGGCGGCCCGCCACTCTATCACCAACTGTATGGCAACCCGGCCATGCGCGCCCGTCACATGCCTTTCCCGATCGATGAGGCTGCGCGCCAGGAATGGCTACGCTGCTTCGACGCAGTATTGGCCGACGCGCCGACGCGTTATCATTTCCCGCCGGAACACCTGC
>DMDA01000113.1:8429-44180 GCA_003451595.1 Chloroflexota bacterium
GCCTGATCACAGTCTGAGCGAAAGACCGAAAAAGGGCGGTTTTCGGAACAGCTGCGATCAATTATAATGTGTGCGCCGATGTCGCCCTTGCTTGTTGCCGCTTGATGTTGTACTCCGAACCTGGGGCCTACTTCACGTTTGGGGCACAAGAACTGTGTAGGTCGTTGCCTCCGGCATGCTAGGCCGCTGCGTCGCGGCGGAGTCAACAACCTACGACCCGCACCACAACTCGAAGCGTCCTCCCGAACCTGTCGGTAGCCTGTAGATACGTGGATAGATCGTCTGGCCGAATGGGAGTTCACCACCATGAAATATCATACGAAATATCATCATGAGCTTGTGGTGTTATTCTGGATCATGCTCATAACTGCCTTCTGGCCGTTCACACATGCCATCGCAACACCTGGAGACGTTGTCGTTGGCGATGGCACGGCTGCCAGTTGTGACGGCAACGCGCTAGAAGCCGCCATTGCTATGGGCGGCGTCATCACGTTCGACTGTGGCGGCGAACACACAATCCTCGCCAACACGATGGTCATCGAAGCCGGCAACCATGTTACGCTTGATGGCGGTGGCCTGATCACCGTCAGCGGGGAAGACCTGCGGCAGATTTTCATTGTCAACGCAGGCGCCAACCTGACACTGAACAACATCGCTCTCAGTAATGGCGCCTGGCCGGGGCGCGGCGGCGCCATGGTTGTCTATGGTCAGGCTGAGTTGAACAACAGCACTGTGCGCAATAGCCAGTCACCCTGTCTGGTGTGTGACGGCAGTGATGGGATCGGCGGCGCCATCGCTGTAGAGGCAGGCGGTGCGCTGACGGTTGTCAATAGCCGGATTCTGAACAATCAAGCCGGAGAGAGTGGGGGGGGCGTTGCGCTGTTGGGCGGCGTCGCCACACTGCGCAATAGCCGACTCGAAGGGAACAGCGCAGGCAATGCTGGCGGCGCCATCTGGACGAATGTGGGCGCTTCGCTCACCCTGATCGACAGCAGCGTCGTCAATAATGTGGCAGGCAACGCCGATCAGGGGCGCGGCGGCGGCCTCTATAATCAGGGGGACGCGGCCATCTCACGTTCGACTTTCAGCACCAATCGCGCCTATCGCGGCGGTGGGCTGGCCCTGGCAGGTGGGAACACTGTGCTGGAAAACGTCACGGTCAGCGGCAACTCTGCAGGTTCTTCCTCTGCCGGCATCTTGTCGTCAGTCGCGTTGGGAGAGGGCAGCGTCAAACTGGTGCATGTGACCCTCTATGGCAACCTCTATCTTGATAGCAACGCCAATCTGGCGGTGGACATTGCATCGGAGGCGCCGCAACTTCAGAACACCATCATTCAAGGCGTCATTGATGGCCAGAATTGCTATCTGGGCGTAAACCCAGTTTCGCTTGGTTACAACCAATCGAGCGATGCCAGTTGTGGCTTGACCGAGGCAACGGATATACAGAACGCCAATGTAGCGCTCGCCCCGCTGGCGGACAACGGCGGCGCCACCCAAACCCATCTGGCCACGACGGGTAGTTCTGTAGTCGATGCCATTCCCGCGGCTCTGTGCACTGTGGTTGTCGACCAACGTAATCTGCCGCGACCCCAAGGGCCAAAGTGCGACGCCGGCGCCGTGGAAGGCGTTCCAACCACGCCACCCCCTCTGCCTGCGAACCAGCCTTACTACCTGGGTAAAATCTTCGTGCGACCCATCGACCTGCCAATTTTTACAATCAAGCCGAATATTGCTGCAACCCAGCTGGAGATCACGCAGGGCATCCAGGAAGCTGATGGCCTGGGCGTAACGCTAGTAGCCGGCAAGCGCACCTATGTGCGGTTGCACGTGCGCAAGACGAGCGGCAGTGCAGACCCAGTGGTTGGCGCGCGGTTGTGGCGCATCGTCGGTGGGCAGCGCGTGGGCGATCCGATCTTGCCGAGCACACGGCCGAACCTCTTCCGGTTCGTGCCCTATCTGTTGGGAGGAAATCGCTACATTGTCGATCCGACCGTCACCGTGCGCGCCAGTCCGGATCGCAATGCGTTGAGTGACTCGTTCTTTTTCCGCTTGCCTGACAGTTGGACGACAGCCGGCACACTGACCATCGAGGCCGAGGTCAACCCAACTTTTCTGCCCAATGCCGTCGATGAGGCGACGCGAACGGACAACATTCTGCGCACCAGTTTCACCTTTGAGAACACGCCCACGATGGTGTTGCGGTTGTTCTCAGTGCGCTATCGCAACAACGACACTATCTATGCGCCAACAGAGACACAATTGCGCGAGGTCGAGGATTGGCTGCGCCGCGCCTATCCTATCGCCCGACTCATCGTTAAACGCGATACCGAGGATATGACCAACTTGAACCGCATTCCCACATGCGATGAAGTCAATGGCAGGCTCTTTTGGGACAATCTCTTTCTCAAGTGGGCAGGCATCGACCCGACGCCGACGCGTTATTTCGGGCTGGTGGCCGACGCCAGTAGTTCGGTGTGGATGCGCGGCTGCGCAGCCGACATTCCCAGTTTTATTGCCTCTGGCCCGACTGGAGACCCGGATAATCATAGCTTTTCGGTCTGGGACAAGGATAACGACGGGGAGAGCTATGGCGATTGGTACACCGGTCACGAGCTGGCGCACACCTGGGGACGCAGTCATGTCGCCTGCCGTGGCGATGAAGGCGGCCCGGACACGAACTATCCAATGGGCGAAAACGGCTCGATCGGACGCCTGAACGGTCAAAACCAATATTGGGGCTTCGATGTCTATCTGCGTGGGCCGATCGTCTACCCACCCACCTGGAAGGATGTGATGACTTACTGCAATAACCAGTGGATATCGGCCTACACCTACGAAGGCATTCGCAGCCGGCTGGTGTCAGAGAATGCGGCGGCTGTTCAGTCCAGCAGCAGCGCTGCACCCCTGGCGGATTATCTTGTCGTTCAGGGCGCCATCACGCCCGCCGGTCCATCGGCTAGGCTCGACGAAATCTATCGCCTCACGGCGCCATCATTGTTGGCGAGTTCTGCACCGGGCATCTATGCCATTCGGCTCCTGGGAGCGGGCGGCGCCATCCTGGCGAACTATCCTTTCACGCCACGTGTCGACACTGAAGCCCCTGATGACCAGACAAAGCCTCTGTTATTTGTGGAACAAGTGCTCTTTGTTGCCGGAACGCAGAAAATCCAGGTCGTCAGCGGCAATGCTGTACTGGCTGAACGCAGTGTCAGCGCCAACGCCCCCACTGTCACAGTCACGGCACCAGCTGGCGGCGAAACCGTTGGCGCCGCCGGGTTGACCGTGCGCTGGCGCGCCGATGACCTCGACAATGACCCGCTGGTAGCGACGGTGCTCTATAGTCGTGACGGCGGCGCCACTTATGCGCCGTTGCGTCTGCATCTCAGCGCCTCCGAAGTAGTCATCCCGGCCGCCGAATTGGGCGGTGCTACGCAGGGGAAGGTGCGCGTCATTGTGAGCGACGGCGTCAACACCACCCAAGCTGAATCCGCCGGTTTCTTTAGCGTCCCCAATCAACCGCCGTTGGTAGAGATCATCGCGCCTGAGGCAGACACAACCTTTGGTTATGGACAACTGATGCCACTGGCTGGCAGCGCTGTCGATCAGGAAGACGCAACACTGCCAGATGCTGCGTATCAGTGGTATTCGGATGTAGATGGCTACCTGGGCGCCGGCCCCACTCTCGACGCTGACCTGGAAACAATCGGCGACCATACCATCCGGCTCTATGTCACCGACGCTGACGGCGCTACAGGGGTGGCACAGCGCACGATCCATCTCAGCAACGATGTCATGATACCGGCAGCGGCAATGATTGCATCGCCGATTGCCACTAACTTTGTGGCGACGGCGGGAAGCACAACTGTGCAGACCCAGACCGTCAGCTTGCGCAACCCACAGGAAAGCGCGCTGACATGGCAGGCAACCAGCGATGCTTCCTGGTTGTCCATGACAGGGATAAACGGCGTCACGCCCGCCGATGTTGAACTTCGCGTCGATCCGGCTGGGCTGACGGCTGGAGATTATGTCGGCGTCGTGACGATCAACAGTAGCGGACCAGGCGGCGCTTTGCCGCCCCAACAGGTGCGCGTCTCACTGACGGTCTTTGCTCCTGCCGACGCAGGGCAAAAGCTCTATCTGCCCGCAATCCAGCGGTGACGCAACGTTGCCCCTGTTAGTAGAATTGGAAGGGTCGGTGATTATGCAAAGTCAGGTGGCTGTGGGATACTGTTCTAATGATTTCTAGGTTGCAACGTCATAGCGGTCATCCTCTTTTCGGAGGCTCCAAAGCTTCCGGAGAGATGAACAGCTAACCTAGAGGTCAGCAATGATTGTGGTGAGCGTTATCGCCGTGACAACTACGTGATGCACCACCTATAGAGCACTACAAGAGAGTTACCTTGAGCGACACAGTAAATACAACAATAGACCGAGACATAGTTAACGACCTTCCCGAAATCCCTGAAATCACCGTCGACCAACTTCCCCCACACATCGCCGATGCGGCGCGCCGCGCCGGCTGGACGAAACTCATGCCGGTGCAGGTGCGAGCCATTCCTTACCTGCTTGACGGCCAGGATGTCATGATTCAAGCGCGCACGGGCAGTGGCAAGACTGGCGCATTCTTGCTGCCTATGTTGGAGCGGCTTGACCCCAACCGGGCGACCACGCAGGCGCTGATCCTGGTGCCGACGCGTGAACTCGCACATCAGGTCTGGCATGAAGCCGAAGTGCTCTGCGGCAACTCTGGGTTGCGCACGGTGGCCGTCTATGGCGGCGTCGGCTACGGCCCGCAGATCGACGCACTCAAGCAGGGTGCGCACATCGTCGTCGGCACACCAGGACGCATCCTCGATCATCTGCTCAAACGCACACTGGTGCTCGATCATCTGGAGCTTCTTATCTTTGACGAAGCCGACCGCATGTTGTCGATGGGCTTCTATCCCGACATGCGCGAGATACAGCGCTACCTGCCCGACCGCCGTGTCAATGCCTGCATGTTCTCCGCCACCTTTCCGCCGCAGGTGATGCGCACGGCGCACCAGTTTATGCACGAACCGGCGTTCGTCTCGCTCAGCAGTGGCCATGTACACGTGGCGGAGACCGAACACATCTTCTACGTCGTGCCCGACATGGGGCGCGAACGCAGTCTGATCCGGATCATCGAGGTTGAAAACCCGGAGTCGGCGATCATTTTTTGCAACACCAAGGTCAACGTGCACTTCGTTGCTGTGGTGCTGCAGCGCTTTGGCTACGATGCTGACGAACTGAGCGCCGACCTGTCACAGGCCGACCGCGAGCGCGTGTTGGAGCGGGTGCGTCAGGGCGCGCTGCGTTTTCTCGTCGCCACCGATGTCGCCGCACGGGGGTTGGACATTCCCGAACTCTCACATGTCATCCAGTATGAACCACCCGAAGATGTGGAAAATTACATCCATCGTGCAGGGCGAACGGGGCGCGCTGGTGCAGCTGGCGTAGCGATCACACTGGTCAGCCGCGTCGACAAAGGGATGTTGGATCGCGCGGTGAAACATTACAAGCTGCCTATCGTTGAGCGCGCGTTGCCCACTGAGGAGGAAGTCGAGGCGGTTGTCGCCGAACGGTTGACAGCGCTGCTCGAAGCGCGGCTGCGCGACCGCGACAAGCTACAGGCGGAGCGCAGCAGACGCTTCACGCGCCTGGCCCGCAGCTTGATGGAGAACGACGAAGAGTTGGCAATCATCACCATGCTGCTCGACGACACCTATCAACAGGCGCTGCACGCCCCGGTGGCGCCGCCAGAATCGACGCGGGTAAAAGCTGCGCCTTCATCCAAACCCGTCGCTGTTGCTGGCCGCAAACCACGCCGGCGCGGCGGGCGTAGTCGCCGCAGCTAATCCGGAATGAATGAACGCCACGCGTCACGCGTTGCACTGAGGGCATGACGCTGTGACTTGTGACGCTGTGACTTGTGACGCTGTGACTTGTGACGCTATGACTCGTGACGCTATGACGACGCGCCGCCTCTCCGACTGGATTCGTCTTGACCTGGAGGAAGTCAACACCATCCTTGCCCAGCTCGATGACGGGCAGGCCGAAGCCTTGCTTGCCGCCATCTTGGGGGCGCGTCGTGTTTTTGTGTTGGGGTTGGGGCGCAGCGGGCTGCTCCTGCGCATGTTTGCGATGCGGCTGATGCAGATCGGCTTGACGGCGCACATCGTGGGAGACGCCACCACACCCGCCATCGCGCCCGGCGACCTGCTGATTGTGCTTTCCGGCAGTGGGCGCACCGCGACGGTGTTGATGCTCGTGCGCAAAGCTAAAGACTTTGGCGCCCAAGTAGCGGCAATCACCTCCAGCCCGGCGACGCCGCTGGCGGAGCTGGCCGACTTGCCGATCATTATTCCGGCTGGCTCGGTCAAGAGCGATGTGACAACGCCCACGCAACTGCCGCTTGCCAACGCGCTAGAGCAGGCGATGGCGATCTATCTCGACTGCCTGGGTGCGATGTTGGCTGCCCGCTGTAAGCAGGACAACGTCGCGATGATGGCGCGCCATGCCAATCTGGAGTAAGCGTTCATGATACCGTCTCGCTGACGCTCCGTATTGCCGCCAACCATCACGCCTCCGATAACACCGCCAGAAAATCGGCTGCCTGCCGCCGAATCGCTGTACGCTCGTCTGGCTTCAGATGCTTCAGCCCCAGCACCGCTGGCCCGAAGCGCGGGTTGGCGCGCAACGTCGTTTCATGCTCCAGCAGGAAATTCTAATAGAGAACGTTGAAGGGACAGGCGTCAGCGCCGGTGCGCACCTTGGGGTTGAAACGGCAGCCTGTGCAATAGTCGCTCATCTTGTGGATGTAGTTGGCTGAGGCGATGTAGGGTTTGGTGGCCGTCTGCCCGCCGTCAGCGTTGAGACCCATACCGATCACGTTGGGCGTCACCACCCATTCGTAAGCATCCACGTAACAGGTGAGAAACCAGGCGTTGACTGCCGCCGGGTCGATGCCTGCCAGCATGCAGAAGTTGCAGATCACCATCAACCGCTCAATGTGGTGCGAATAGCCCAGGGTGATGACGCGCTCGATCACCTGATGGAGACATTTCATCTCTGTGGCGCCGCTCCAAAAAAAGCCTGGCAGTGGGCGCGTGTGCCGCCAACCATTGGCGTGAAGCAACCCCGGCATCTGTTGCCAATATTGCCAGTAGATATATTCACGCCAGCCCACGATCTGACGAATGAAGCCTTCAACTGATGCAAGCGGCGCCTGGCCTGCGTGATACGCCTGTTCCGCGCGGCGCGCCATGGTCAACGGGTCAAGCAGACCGATGTTCATGTAGGGCGATAGCAATGAATGAAAGAGCACAGCGCTGTGCTGACTCATGGCATCCTCATAGGGGCCAAAGTTTGCCAGGCGGTGGCGCAGAAAGTCGTCGAACGCAGCTTCAGCATCCTGGCGCGTCACCCCCAAGTCGAAGCCATCCACGCGGCCGACGCCGTTCGGCAGCGACGCCACGTCCTTCATCACCTGTTGCGTCAGCGCGTCCGGCGCAAATCGCAGCGGCGACGGGATCGCTAGCCCGGTGCGCGGGAGGGGTCTGCGGTTTTCCCGGTCAAAATTCCATGCGCCGCCAAGCGGTTCGCCCTGTGCATCGAGCAACAGACCCCAATACCTGCGTTGGGCGCGATAGAAATGTTCCAACACCACTTTGTTGCGCGGCTGTGGGTAAGGGTTGTAGCGCCCGGTCAGAAATTGCGTGTTGGGCAGCACCGTCACCGGCGCACCCAGCAGGCGCGCCAGACGCTGTTGAAGGATACGGCCGCGATACTCTGCGGTTGCCATTGTGAACAGGCGCTGCGGCTGCCAGGCGGCGACGTGGGCGCGCAAGCCTGCGCCCGCGCTCTCCGCCTGACGGTAATCCACCGTGTAGCCGGCGGCGCGTAGCTCTTCAGCGTAGTGGCGCATGGCGCTGAGGAGCAGCACCAACTTCTTGCGCTGATAAGGCAACTTTGTCAGCCGCTGTGTGCTTTCCACCAGCAGCACGCGGATGTGCGCACGATCGGTCAGTGTTGCGGCTGCCTGCAGCGCCGGATGATCGGGTAGCAGCTGGTCGCCGGGAATCCAGACAGAGATGCATGGTTGGGTCATAGTTTGATTCTACCGCGTTTGATTCTACCGCGTTTGATTCTGTTCCACGACCATTGTATCCTACTCGCTCTTGCGAGATGCAGAGCGCATAAGAAGTCGATGGCATAAGAACCGGTGGTACGCGGCGAGTTCGCCCCGCGCAACTCGCCGCTGAGCAATAAGGAGCATCATGACTGACACGATCACCATCATCGGCGGCGGGTTGGCTGGAAGCGAGGCCGCCTGGCAGATCGCGCAGCGCGGGTTACACGTCGACCTGATCGAGATGCGCCCGGTGCGTGGGACAGAGGCGCATCACACCGATCGCCTGGCAGAGCTGGTGTGCAGCAATTCGATGGGTTCGACACTGCCTGACCGTGCATTGGGCATTCTCAAGCATGAACTCTTGCGGTTGGGCAGCATGATTATCCGCACGGCGTTCAAGCACGCCCTGCCGGCGGGCGCAGCGTTGGCCGTCAGCCGCGATGACTTTGCTGAGGAAGTCACGGCGCTGATTCATGGCCATCCTCACATCACGGTGCATCGCTGCGAGGTGACAGATATTCCCGCCGGCCCCACGATCATTGCTACTGGCCCGCTGACGAGCGCCGCATTGGCGACGCGTATCCAGGAGCTTACCGGCCAACAGCACCTCTACTTCTACGACGCCATGGCGCCTATCGTTGTGGCTGACAGCATTGACATGCAGATCGCCTTCCGTCAGAGCCGCTACGACCGCGAGAGCGCGCTAGGCGGTGACGATGGCGATTATATCAACTGTCCGCTCGATAAGGCGGAGTACACGCGTTTCGTGCAGGCCTTGCTGGCAGCGCCGAAGATCGAGTTGAAGGGCGCCGACAAAGAGCTTGAGCGCTATTTCGAGGGCTGTATGCCGATCGAGGCGCTGGCCGCGCGCGGGGAGCGCGCACTGGCATTTGGCCCGATGCGTCCGGTCGGGCTACGCGACCCGCGCACCGGGCGTCGCCCTTACGCCGTAGTGCAACTGCGCCAGGACAACGTGGCCGGCACACTCTACAACATGGTCGGTTTCCAGACCAACATCCGCTGGGGCGCGCAGGAAGAGGTATTGCGGCTGATTCCGGGGCTGGCGCACGCCGAATTCGTGCGGCTGGGGCAGATGCATCGCAATACCTTCATCAACAGTCCGACCTTGCTGCATCCGACGCTGCAATTCAAGGGGCGTGATGATCTCTTCTTTGCCGGGCAGATCACGGGTACGGAGGGCTATGTCGGCAGTACAATGGGCGGACTGGTGGCGGGCGTCAATCTGGTGCGGAGGTTACGCGGCGAGCCGTTGCTCACCTTTCCGCGCACCACCATGGTCGGCGCGCTGCTGCACTACATCACCCACGCCGACCCTGCCGCTTTCCAGCCGATGAAGGCGGCGATGGGGCTGCTGCCCGAACTAGAGGAGTCCGTGCGCAGCAAGCGCGCCCGCTACGCCACCTACGCCGAACGCGCCGAGGGCGAAATGGCGGCGTTTCTGGCTGAGGCAGGATTCAGCCCGGTCTGATCCACTGGCCCGATCTACTGGCCCGATCTACCGGCCCGATCTATCGGTCAGACTCAAATCGCTGGCGTGACAAGGCAGCCTGCCACGCCGGAGGTGATGACCTGCGTTGCAAACGCTTGCCCCAACCGTAAAGTAGACCCGCTCGGAGTTGCCGGGAAGACGGGTGGACTGCGTAGCTGCTACCGCATAAACTCTGCCTGGCAATTAGTAAGTCAAGAAAGTATGGCCACGATCATGAACAACGGAACCACTCCTATCCTGGCAATTACGATGGGCGACGCGGCTGGCATTGGGCCAGAGATTGTTGTCAAGGCGCTAAGCCGGCCAGAGGTGCGCGCCCTGTGCCGCCCGCTGGTCATCGGCGACGTGATGATGCTCTATCATGGACTCCACTTTGTGGACAGCCAGACGCGTTTGAATATCCAGCCTGTTACTTCCGTTGCCGAGATTAACTGGCGTGATGCCACTGCGATCCCGGTGCTTCAGCCCGGTGACGCGCTGGCAGACGTCAAGCCAGGGGAACTGTCGGCGGCGGCAGGGCGCGGCGCGGTCGAGTATGTGCTGACGGCGTGCGCGCTGGCGAAGCGTGGCGAGGTCGCGGGCATCGTCACGGCGCCGCTCAACAAGGAGGCGATGCGGCTGGCGGGCTTCAGCTATCCCGGCCATACCGAGCTGCTGGCCGAACAATTTGGCGTCCAGCACTATTCGCTGGTGCTGGCGGCGCATGGCCAGTTCATTTTTCATGTGACGACGCACGTATCGCTGCGCCGGGCGCTGGAATTGATCACACGTGAACGCGTGCTGAGCCAGATTCGGCTGGCGCACTTACTGGCGGACGCGTTGGGGCGTGGCGCCGAAACGATCGCGGTGGCCGGTCTCAATCCGCACGCCGGTGAAAATGGACTGTTCGGCGACGAGGAAATTGTCGCCATTGCGCCGGCGGTGCGCGATGCCCAGGCGGCAGGCATCCCGGTGGTTGGTCCGCTGCCGGCGGATGTGCTTTTCCCGCGTGCCGCGCAGGGACGCTACGCCTTCGTGATTGCGCTCTACCACGACCAGGGGCACGCGGTCTTCAAGACGCTCTACTTCGACGAAGGCGTCAATGTGACGGTGGGACTGCCTGTCATCCGCACCTCAGTCGATCACGGCACCGCCTTCGATATTGCCGGGCAGGGCATAGCCAGCGACGCCAGCCTAGTCGAAGCGATCCGCCTGGCCGCTCAGCTTGGGCCAAAGTGGGGCGAGATTCACGCCGCGGCGCGCGACGCTCTCTGATGGCGTCGTCTTGCGGCCTGTGGCCGTACATCCTTTGCTCACCTGCACGGAAGCTCACAGCTTCCGGGCAGGCGCTGATGGCGCAGTTAAATTGCACAGTCTATCCGTCGAGCAAAGCAATTTTCCCCTGTTTGTCGGCGCAAGGGGTTGATGGTAGAGTATTCTGCTAACAGCGGACTCTATCCTTGCCATTGACCCAGGCGTCGACCGGCCATGTCCCCACAATATGAAGACTTCGACCTGCTCATCGAACGCACCGGCGACGGCTATCGCGCCCGCGTGCTCGACTCGCCAGCAGGACAGGCGCAGGCGCCGCTGGTGTTGACGCCGGAATTGGCCACAATCCAGACAATCATCGGGAGTGGCTGGCAGGTCGAGCAGCTTGGCCCGGCGCAGGTGAAACAATGGGGCGCAGCATTGTACACTGTGCTCTTTCCCGGCGAGGTTGAAACTGCGCTGCTGCGCAGCCTCGACGCCGTGAGGCGCGACGGGCGCCATCTGCGCGTGCGCCTACACCTGGCCGACGTCCCCGAACTGGCGCGGTTGCCCTGGGAGTTAGTCTACGCACCTGGCCTCGACCGCTTTCTGGCGCTCTCCACGACGACGCCGCTGGTGCGCTACATGGCGCTGAGCGCCGCAGCCCCGCAGTTGCCCGCACCACCGCCGCTGACGTTGCTTTGCGTGTTGCCCGATCCCGCCGACCTGGCGCCGCGCCTGGATGTAGAAGCTGAATGGCGCCGGGTGCAAGATGCAGTCGCACCGCTGGTTGCAGCCGGCAGCGTTACACTGGTGCAGCTGGAAGCGCCCACCGTCGCTGCGCTGCGCCAACACTTGCGCCGCACTCCCGTGCATCTAATCCACTTCATCGGGCATGGCTGGGCTGACAGCGCGATGCAGCAGAGTGGCCTGGTCTTCGAGGACGACGCCGGCAATGGGGCATTGATCGATGCCGAGACGCTCGGCGTGATCCTGGAGGACGACACGGCGCTGCGGCTGGTTTTTCTCAACGCCTGCGCTGGCGCCCGCGCTGCGGAGCACGATGCCTTTCAGGGCACGGCGCAACATCTGGTGCGCCAGGGTGTGCCCGTCGTAGTGGCGATGCAGTTCGACATTGTGAGCGAGCGTGCTGCGTTGCTGGCGCAGGAATTCTATCGCGCGGTGGCGGATGGCTTCCCGGTGGAAGCCGCGCTCACCGAGGCGCGCAAGGCGCTCTTCACCGCCGACGGCGCGCCAGATTGGGCGACTCCGGTCATTTTCACGCGCGCGGCCGATAATCGGCTGATAGAGACAGCGTCACCTGCACCTGCCCCAGCGATTGGCCAGAAAACAGCGCCACCTGCTCCACGCTTGCCCTTCGAGCCGGAGATGGTCAGCATTCCTGCCGGCGTCTTCACGATGGGCGCTGGCGACGCCTCGCCGCCATGGCAACAACACACCGTGGAAGCGCCCGCCTTTGCCATCGGCAAATATCCGATCACCAATGCCGAATACGCTGCCTTTGTCAAACGCCAGCCAGAGCGACGTCCGCAGCAAAGTGGCTGGTTCTTTACGACGCCGCCGGCAGATCGTCTCGACCACCCGGTGACCGGCATCACCTGGCACGATGCGGCGGCCTATTGCGTCTGGCTGGCGGCGCAGACTGGACGCGCCTACCGGCTGCCTACCGAAGCGGAGTGGGAGCGTGCGGCACGCGGCGATGATGTGCGCACCTATCCCTGGGGCGAAGAGCCGCTCACGTCCGACCGCTGTAACGCCAACAGCCATCAGACGACGCCGGTTACGGCGACGCCAGCGGGATGCAGCCCGTTTGGCGTTTGTGATTTGGTCGGCAATGTGCGCGAATGGACGACCACGCGTTGGGGCGACAATGTGCGCCAGCCGCGCTTTGTCTATCCTTACCAACGCGATGAACGCGAGGCCGTCAGTGACCGGGTCAATGAGTTGCGCATCTGTCGCGGGGGAGCTTTCAACGATCCACCGGCGTTATTGACGTGCAGCGCCCGCACCGCCGTGCACGCCGACGCCCACCTTGCCACCATCGGTTTTCGCGTCGCCTGTGACGCCTGAAACAGCCGCCTGCGGAGAGACGCACCAATGCCCAATAACGAGATTGCCTGGAGCTACATCGCTGATCAGATCAATCGCAAAAAGTGCACGCCGGTGATCAGCAATCAGCTGATCCTGGGGACGCTTTTTCCCGGCCAGGCGGTGGTGCGTGAGTGGGCGAAGAGTGGTGGCTATCCACTGGCGGACGCCAACCTGGCGCTGGTGGCGCAGTATTTGAGCGTCACTTACCGCGATGCATATCGGGCCAAGACAGAATATCTGGAGTTTCTCAAGCAGCGCTACCTGGCGGCTGTGGCGCAGGACCCGGCTCTGGATCGGAGTCTGCTGGAACAGGTGCGCCGTGAACGTGGTCTGAGCCTGTCGCAACTGGTCGGCGAACGCCTGGGCTATCCTGCTGCTGGCGACATGGAGAACTCGCTCAACCTTCTGGCCGCCTTCGACATGCCGATCTACTTGACGACCAGCCCGCACCTGCTGCTGGAGACGGCGCTGCGCAACCTCAACAAGCATCCGCGCACCGAAGTCTACGCCTGGAACCCCAGCCTGGAGGAGATCATCCCCGCCGACTATCATCACAACCCTGATTTTCAGCCGACGATCGATGCGCCGTTGGTCTACCATCTGCAAGGGTTGGATGAGTTCCCCGATTCGTTAGTGCTAAGCGAGGAAGATCATCTCGACTTCATTGGCAACGTCATCCACGACTTTCGCGAGATCGGCAAGATGCCCAACGCTGTGCGCAACGCCATCTCCAGTACAATCTTGATTCTGCTGGGCTATAACGTGCAGTCGTGGGAGATGCGCGTGATTCTGCAGGAGTTGATCCGCGACCAGCCGCGCCGCCCGCGCAGTGTGGCGATCCAGCTCGACCCGCGTGACACGCCAGAAATTCTCGACTCGGCGCGCTTTCAGGAGTACGTGCAAATGTACCTCGCACAGGATAAGTACCGCTTCGATATTTACTGGGGCGACGCCCTGGCATTTCTCAAGCAACTCTGGAGCGCGTGGCAAGGGGGATGAGCATGGCCGCAAGCCTGAGTGCAAGCCTGAGTGCAAGTCTGACTGCTGAAGACAACGCGCCGACGCCCGACCGCGAGAATCCATACATCGGGCCACGCCCTTTTGGCGACAACCCGCGCGAGCGCCGTCTCTTTTTTGGTCGCGAGCGTGAGAGCGCCGACCTGCTATCACTGGTGCTGGCGGAACGGCTGGTGCTCTTCTACGCACCTTCCGGCGCCGGCAAGAGTTCGCTGCTGAATGCGCGGCTACTGCCTGCCCTGCGCGAGGAAGGGTTTGCGATTCTGGGCACAGTGCGCGTGGGCAGGCAGTTGCCCACTGGTTGGTCTCTGCAGACGCTCGCCAACGTCTATGTCTTCAATCTGCTCCGCGACCTGGAAACAGCGGACGCTGACAGCCTGCGCCTGGCCACGTTGCGCTTGCCAGAGTATCTGGCTGCGTTGCCCACTGACCCGGCGCGCCCCGACCGGATACTGGTAATCGACCAGTTCGAGGAGCTGTTCACCACCTACGCAGACCAATGGCAGAAACGGGAGGATTTCTTCCGCCAGCTCAGCCAGGCGCTGAACGACGACCCACACCTATGGGGCATTCTTGCCCTGCGCGAGGATTACATCGCCGAGCTTGACCCCTATTTGCGGCTGCTGCCGAATCGCGGCCGCGTGCGCTATCGGCTTACCTATATGGACGCAGCGGCGGCGTTGGAGGCGGTGCAACAACCGGCGGCGCTGGCCGGGCGCCCCTTTGCACCAGGCGTCGCCGAGAATCTGGTGAACAACCTGCGCCAGATGACGACCGGCAGCGACGACGCCCCCAGACTGGGCGAAACTATCGAGCCGGTGCAGTTGCAGGTCGTTTGTATGCAGCTGTGGGAGAATCTACGCGACCGTCCTGGCGTCACCATTACTGCCGACGATGTCGAGAGTCTGGCGCGCGGCGCCGGGCTGGGCGAGTTCGTCAATCACGCGCTGGCGACTTTCTACGAACAGACGTTGGCAGCAGTGCCGTTGGAGGGAAGCGGCGTCAGCGAGCGCGAGATACGCGATTGGTTCAGTCAGACCCTGATCACCCGCGACGGCACACGCAACCTGCTCTATCAATCGGAAAGTGAGACGGGCGGGTTACCCAATACCGTCGTCTTCGAGCTGGAGCGGCGCTTCTTGTTGCGTGGCGAGACGCGCAGCGGTGGGCGCTGGGTGGAACTGGTGCATGATCGCCTGATCGCGCCGATCCGCGATGCCAATGCACAGTGGCGACGACGCCATCCGCTGGTGATTGCGGCCGATCTCTGGCACGCCGACCGTCGACCTTCACTGCTCCTGAGCGGTCAGGCGCTGGTCGATGCCCAGGCTGAGCTGGCGCGCTACCCTACGCGCTATAGCGAGATCGAACGTCGCTTCGTCGCCGCCGGCGCTGAGGCCGAGGCCGCGCTGCTGAGACAGCAACAGCTTGACGAGGAGAAGCGTCGTCAGAAGGCGGCGCGCGATCGTATCGTGGCGCTGGCAGCGGCCGGCGCTGCGATTCTGATGTTTCTCTTGATGGTGATAGCCGTCGTGTTGGCGGTTCAGTCGCTTCAGAATGCGCTGGCCGCACAGAACGCCACGCGCACGGCAAATGCCGAACGCGACCGCGCCATCCGCGCTGAACAGAGCGCCAGCGAAGCCGCACAGCAAGCCGAGGCGCGCGCCGCCGAAGCTATGGCCGCGCGCGCCATCACCGACCAGCTTAACCGCCAGATCCGCGCTGACCAGCTTGCCAGCCAGGCAGTCCTGGCGTTGGAGCAAAGCCCACAGCAGGCGCTGTTGCTGGCTGTCGAGGCGATGCGATTGAGTGCGGCAAATGGTGGTCAACTTTCGCACGCGGTCGCGCAGTCGATCCACGACGTCCTGCACGCCACCGGCGGTATTCCGGCCACGCCGATCAACGATGACGCGGTGGCGCTTGTGTTGGGCGCCGACGGGAGTTGGTTTGCCGCCGCCACAGCCGACGGCGCGCTTCAGGCTTGGCGGATCGCGGCTGGCGATCTGCAAACGTACACGCTCATGCCAGCGGGTGGGTCGCTTGTCTGGGGGTTAGCGGTGGCGCCGGATCGCCGTCTGGCAGCGGCAGGAGAGGATGGCGTCGTACGGGTCTGGCAAATCGACGCGCCAGAAGCCGCGCCACAAACGTTGGCGACAGCTGACGCGCCACTGTACGCAGTCGCGTTTAGCGCGGATGGTCGCTGGTTGGCAGCCGCCGGTGAAGCCGGCGCCCTCTATCTGTGGGACACGCGCACGCCTGACGCTGCGGGGCAAGCCTTGCCTGGGCACACGGGCGCAGTCACCACCCTCGCGTTTAGCCCAGATCATCAGTGGTTGGTGACTGGCGACAGCGACGGCGTCCTGCGACTATGGTTGATGGGTGCACCGGCGCAGGAGGTTGCCGTTGCGATGCTCGCTGCCCCGATCACGACCATTGCCTTCAGCCCGGATGGGGCAGTTTATGCGGCCGGCGATCAATTGGGGGGCGTACATGTCTATCCTGCGCCGGGTTCAGAGCCGGGTTCAGAGCGGACAAAACTGACCGCTCTGGTGAATCTGCCCAGCCATGACGCGTCAATCCGCGCGCTGGATTTCTCTGCAAACGGCGTCTGGTTGGCGATAGGTGATGAGAACGGCGTGGCGCGCGTCTGGAATTTCAAGGATGCCACACGCAGTTATGTGGTGCGCGCCCATGCGGCATCGCTGCGCGGGTTGGCATTCGTGCTTGGCGCTGGCGGCGAAAAACTTGTGACAGTCGGCGATGACGGTCCCGAACAGGCCAGTGTGCGGCTATGGGACTACAGTCAGGTCGGCGCTACACCCGTCACCGTGCGCGGGCATGATGGCGTCATCAACCTGCTGGCCAGCGTGCGCGGTCTCAACGGCTTTCTCACCGCTGGCTATGACCATTTCGTGCGTATCTGGCTGGTCGATAATCCGCAGGCGGAGCCGTCGATCCTGGTGGCTGGCGCCTCCTTTGTCGATGAACTGCAGACGCCGGACGGGCTGAGCCTCTATGCAATCGGCGGGGAGACGCCCGGAGTCCAGACGTGGGCGGTGCGCAGCGCCGAAGCGGGAACGCTGTTGACGACAACCGGCGCCAGCACGCTCAGTGCGCTGGCCGTCAGCGCTGACGGCGCCCTGTCCGCTGCGGGCGATGTTGCCGGCGCGATCTATGTGTGGGCGCAGGGTGCAGCAGCGCCCGCTGCCACCATGATTGGCCATAACGGGCGCGTGGCTGCTGTAGCGATACACCCTGCCGGGCGCTTGCTCTTTTCTGCGGGTGATGATGGCGCCGTGCATGTGTGGAACCTAGACACTGCGCAGCTGCTGCGCAGTCTGCGCACCGTTGGGCCGCGCATCACAGCGATGAGCTTGAGTGCTGTCGGCGACCAGTTAGCGATTGCCGACAGCGACGGTGTGCTCACGCTCTGGTCGGTGACCGAACTGGATCGGGCGCCGGTGCAGTGGCGCGCCGGCGACGCCGAAGTGACCAGCCTTGCTTTCAGCCCTGACGACAGGTGGCTGGCCGCCGGTGATCAGAGTGGGCATCTCTGGGTATGGGCAGCGGCGGCGCCTGAAACCTCTATACAACACTGGCAGGGACACACCAACGAGGTCAGCATGGTGACCTTTGGCGCGACGTCCGACGAGTTGATCTCGGCCAGCGCCGACCGCAGCGTGCGCTTGTGGAACCTGACGGCGCCGCTACAGATTCCCACGGTGCTGAGCGGTCACACGGCTGCCGTCAACAGCGTCGATTATGTTGGCGGGGCGATCTTTACAGCCAGTACGGACGGTACGTGGCGCATGTGGCATCTGGCGCCCGATGCGTTGGCGACACGCGCCTGTACAGTTGCCGGACGCAATCTTGACCAGGCTGAGTGGGAACGCTATCTGCCCGGTGTGCCGTGTGAGGTTACGTGCGCAGGCCTACCCAATCGCTGTGACGCCACTGCGCCATAGGCGCACAACTGTGTAATCAGCCTCTCCTGTCAGCGCATTGGTAAACAAAAAAGCCGCTCTCTGTCTCTGGAGAGCGGCTTTTATTCTTGGCTCCTCGGGTTAGACTCGAACTAACAACCGTCCGGTTAACAGCCGGATGCTCTGCCGATTGAGCTACCGAGGATCGCTGCCAACGATGCAAAGTATAGGGGATGCCGGCGAAGTTGTCAAATCATGCGCAAAGAGACGGAACAATTATCTGCGGCGCTTCGTCACGGTTGCGACAGCGAATGAACGCTGAACAATTATGATGAAAGGATTCAGGACACAATGAACACTACAGTAATCCAGCGCGTGCTTGCCATTACCCTGGTAGCAACGCTACTGCTGACCGGCAGCGTAATTGGTGGAAGCTGGCTGCAAACACCGCCTGCCCTCGCTCAGGATGTAGCAACGCCTGCACCTTCCCGCACCATCACTGTTGTGGGTGAGGGCGTGGTCAACATCGAGCCGAATGTGGCGCGCACCAACATTGGCGTAGAGGTGCTCCGTCCCACCGTGGAGGAAGCCGCTGCCGAGAATGCCGCCATCGTGGACCGCTTGCTGGCAACGCTGGTTGAGCTGGGCATTGCGGGCAAGGACATCCAGACGAGCGGCTACAATGTCTTTGCCGAGCGTTATGGCGCCAGCGGTCCGGTGAGCGATGAGGAAGTGCAATACCGCGTCAGCAACAACGTGACGGTCATTATCCGTGATCTGGACAAGGTAGGCGAGGTGTTGGACGCCTCCATCAAGGCAGGCGCCAACAACATCTATGGCGTCGAATTCTTGCTGGATGACGCTACAGCCGTTCGCTCCGAGGCGCGCAAGCTGGCCGTCGAGAACGCCAGGGCGACCGCTGAGGAACTAGCAGCGCTCAACGGTGTGAAGGTTGGTAAAATTCTGGCGATCAGCGAAGTCGTAGGCGGCGCTGGCGGCTTCTACAACAACTCGATCAGCAGCTTCCAGATCGGCATGGGCGGCGCCGAACGCACCCCGATTCAGCCCGGCCAGCTACGCCTGACGATGCAGTTGCAGCTCACCTACGAACTTGTGGAGTAGTCGGACCGCGTCGGGGTGAATGATCGCTAGCCCGACCTCTTGACCATCAGGGCAAAGGCGGCGGAGCGCACAGTGAAACAGTGCGCCTCTCGCCGCCTTTGCGCGTCCGCTCCTGCGCATACCCGCGCCATCTTCATCCGTTCCATCGCTATCCTGTGTGTTAAACAATCATTTACATGCAACCATTTCTGACATTGGCGCGGTTGGTGAATTGTGTGGTAGAACAAGGCTATAGGAGTAACGTATCCTTCTGATCAGAGCCTCCATGACAGGCACAGGTCGGTGTAGGAGAAACGGCGACTTCTACCATTGTGTGCACCCATCACTTAAGTCAACACTTTAGTCAAAAGGAGATGTAGTATGCAGGCAAAAAGACGGCATCTGCTGTACTCTGCGCTGATTGCGCTCGTCGTGTTTGCGTTGTCGGGCTGCACTGCGGCTATTCCAGCGGCAGAAGCGCCTGCCACGGAAGCCCCGGCGGCGGAGGCGCCGGCCGCTGAAGTCCCCGCTGGTATGGAGGAATTGGTCGCTGCAGCGCAAGCCGAAGGCGAGTTGACGGTGATTGCACTTCCGCGCGATTGGTGCAACTACGGCGAGGTCATCGACTCGTTCGCCGCAAAATATGGCATCAAGGTCAATGAGCTTGATCCGAACGCTGGCTCCGGCGACGAGTTGGAAGCGATCAAGGCCAACAAGGACAACAAAGGGCCGCAGGCGCCTGACGTGATCGACGTTGGTTTTGCCTTTGGCCCGCAGGCCGTGGCGGAAGGGTTGCTGCAACCGTACAAGGTCAGCACCTGGGAGACGATTCCGGAGAGCGCCAAGGACCCAGAGGGTTACTGGTATGGCGATTACTATGGCGTGATGGCCTTCCTGGTCAACAAGGATGTCGTGGCGAACACGCCGCAGAGCTGGCTCGATCTGGCCAAGCCGGAGTACAAGGGGCAGTTTGCGTTGTCGGGTGATCCGCGTACCTCCAACCAGGCGATTTTGTCGATTCAGGCGGCCAGCCTGGCCAACGGCGGCACGCTCGCCGACCCGACCGCCGGTCTGGAGTTGATGGCGCAGGTCAACCAGGCAGGCAACCTGGTACCAGTGATCGCGCTGCCGGGTACAGTTGCCCTGGGTGAAACGCCGATCACGGCGGTCTGGGATTACAACGCGCTCTCTTGGGCGGATGGCTTCGAAGGCAACCCGGCAACCGAAGTCGTGATTCCATCTGATGGGCGCATCGCTGGCGTGTACTTGCAGGGCATCAGCGCCTACGCCCCGCACCCGAACGCTGCAAAACTGTGGATGGAGCATCTGTATTCGGATGAAGGTCAGCTCATGTGGATGAAGGGCTATTGCCGCCCCATTCGCGAGGCCGACCTCCGCGAGCGCGGCGCCATCCCGGATGAGATTGCGGCCAAAATTCCCGACGCCTCCGGCGTGGTCTTCCCCACATTGGATGAACTGGTGACTGGCAAGCAGGTCATTGTCGAAAATTGGGACAGCGTCGTCGGCGCAGATGTGAAGGCTGCGCAGTAAGTAGAGACTAGAGATTGGAGATTGGGAGATTGCGTCGTCACGAAACGAGCTCCAATCTCTTCATCTCCAATCTCTTCATCTCCAATCTCTGTGTTGAAGCGTCACCTACACTCATGACAACCACACTTTCTGTTACGTCGCGCCGGCGCTTTTCCTGGAACTGGTTGGGGCTGGCTCCATTCTTTTTGTTCTCAATTTTGTTCATTTTTTTGCCTTCGGCGTCGCTTTTCATCGACAGCTTTCAGAATCAGGCCGGGCAGTTTACGCTGGAGAATATCGCTGGCCTCTTTGAGCCGCCGATCCCAGCCTCTTATCTCCTCAGCATCCAGATCAGTCTGGCAACGGCGCTGATGGGTGGTCTGCTGGGTTTTCTCATGGCGTATGCGTTGACGGTCGGCAACTTGCCGCGTTGGCTGCGGCCTGTTACGTTGACCTTTGCCGGGGTGGCGTCGAACTTTGCTGGCGTGCCGCTGGCGTTTGCCTTCATCGCCACTTTGGGGCAGGTTGGCTTTCTGACGGTGTTGCTGCGCAATGTCTTCGGCTGGAACATTTACGAGGCTGGCTTCAACCTCTACAGTTTTCTGGGGTTAAGCCTGGCGTACATGTACTTCCAGTTTCCACTCATGTTGCTAATCATGATTCCTGCCATCGAGGGCCTCAAACGCGAGTGGCGTGAGGCGGCGGAAAACCTGGGGGCGAGCACTGCCCAGTACTGGCTGCGCGTCGGCCTGCCGGTGTTGATGCCCTCACTGCTCGGCACAATGTTGTTGTTGTTTGGCAATGCCTTTGGCGCCTACGCTACCGCTTATGGACTCACGGGCGGCAACCTGCAGCTCATCACGATCCAGTTGGGCGCCCAAATGCGCGGCGACGTGTTGCGCAATCCGAATCTAGGGTATGCGATGGCGCTGGGCATGGTCGTCATCATGGCCGTATGCATCAGCGGCTACATCTGGCTACAGCGCCTGTCGGAACGCTGGCTGAAGTAGCAGACAAGGAGCACCCATGTCACAACGTGCTGGCTGGTTCGCCTGGCTCATCTTCATGATCGGCGCGCTCTATTTTGTTCTACCCCTCTTTGGCACCTTTGTCTTCTCCTTGCAAAAGGTGCGCGGCAGCATTGGTTTCTCCGCCTACACAGCCGCCTTTGCCAATCCTGACTTTCTGCGCACCTTTCTGTTCTCCAGCCTGATTGCGGTGTTGACCATTGTCGCCAGCCTGGCCTTGATTGTCCCGACGGCCTTCTGGGTCAATCTGCGCATGCCGCGCTGGCGGGGCGTTGTTGAGTTTATTACGCTGTTGCCTTTCGTCATCCCGGCAATTGTGCTGGTCTTCGGCGTGATTCGCACCTATGGCAAACCGCTCACGCTCTTCGGGATTCCACTGCTGCCGCCGCTGCTCAACACCGAACTGAGCACAAACATTGTCCTGGTGGCTGCATACACGGTGCTCTCGTTGCCCTACATGTATCGCGCCACCGACAACGGCTTGCGCGCCATGGATGTGCGCACGCTGGCTGAGGCTGCGCAAAGTCTGGGCGCCAGCTGGGTCACGGTGCTGATGCGCGTCATCCTGCCCAACTTGCGCACGGCATTGCTCAGCGGCGCGCTGCTAACCTTTGCCATCGTTATCGGCGAATACACGATTGCCGCCTTTCTGGCGCGTCCCATGTTCGGCCCCTACCTGCAACTCCAGGTGCGCAACCGTGCTTACGAGGCGGCGGCGCTGACCATCGTCGCCTTTGCACTCACCTGGCTGGCAATGGGCATCATCGACCTAATCACGCGTCAACGGTCGACGCCACTGACCGGCGGACGCTGAAGCTCATCCAGGTAATTCACTATGACATTTCTTGCGCTGACAAATGTTCGCAAAGTCTTTCCCAATGCAACGACGCCCGCTGTCGATGATTTCAATCTGAGCGTACAGCGCGGCGAGTTTGTCTCATTTCTTGGCCCCAGCGGCTGTGGCAAAACAACGACGTTGCGCATGGTGGCCGGCTTCGAGCACCCCACCGCCGGTGCGATCACAATCGATGGCAGGGATATCACTGGTGTGCGCCCCAACCAGCGCAACATTGGCATGGTCTTCCAGTCATACGCGCTCTTTCCCAATATGACGGTCGCCGACAACATTGGCTTTGGGTTGAAGGTGAAGGGGGCGTCCAAGGCCGAAATCAAGCAACGCGTGGCGGAGATGTTGTCGCTCATCAAGCTCGAACAATTGGGCGGGCGCTATCCCTATCAGCTCTCCGGCGGACAACAACAACGCGTGGCGCTGGCGCGTGCGCTCGCCATCCGTCCACAGCTGCTGCTGCTTGACGAGCCGCTTTCCGCTCTCGACGCCAAGATTCGCGTTTCGCTGCGCAACGAGATTCGCGCGATTCAGCGTCAGCTCGGCATCACCACGATCTATGTCACGCACGACCAGGAGGAGGCGCTCTCGTTGTCCGACCGCGTCGTGGTGATGAACGCAGGCGTCATCGAGCAGATCGGTGCGCCCTTTGAGGTGTACAACTTCCCCAAAACGGCATTTGTGGCTTCCTTTGTTGGCACGCTCAATATCTTCGAAGCGCGCGTTAGCGATCCGGCAGCCGGCGTCCTCCAACTTAGCGCCGCCACCATCCTGGTGTCGCCATCCCACCTCAGTGGGCGCCGCGCTGGCGAGGCGGTCAAGGTTGCCATGCGCCCGGAGATGATTCACGTCAAATCAACCGGCGCCGCCGATGAGAACCGGTTGACCGGCGTCGTCGAGAATGTGGCCTTTCTGGGCGCCGTCGCCCGCATTCATCTGCGCGTGGGAGAGATGACCGTGCTCGTGGACGAGTTCAACAACCCTCATCTCGCCGTGCCCGCCGTCGGTTCGGCGCTCACCTGTTATTTTGCACGTGAAGGTTGCATCGTGCTGGCATAGGCAGATGGACTGTGGCAAGGGGCACCTCGCTTTCCGGCGCATACTGATTGATTTTGTAGCTTGATGTGGAAATCCTGCAGAAAAATCTATAAAATCTGCAAAACAATGAGTTCCACCTGATTTTGGATAAGACGCCGATGTACGCACTGGATCAGCAGTTCATGACGATTATGCAGACGCCGGGTGCTGACCTGTCCGGGTTGGCGGTGGTGGTCTACGTGGGCGGCGACATTCGCTATGAAGGTTACTTCGGCCAGCGCTTCATCGATTCCTATGATCCCGCTGGTTCATTGCCGGTGACGGCGGCGACAAAGTTTCGCGTGGCGTCTATCTCCAAGATAGTGACGGCGCTGGCGATCATGCAACTGGTCGAGCGCGGCTTGCTTGATCTGGATGCCGATGTGAGCGACGTGCTGGGCTGGTCTCTGCGCAACCCTCACTGGCCAAAGACGGCCATCACCACGCGCATGTTGTTGACGCACACTTCGTCGCTGCGCGATGGCGAGGTCTACACCTTCCCACCGACGACCACGCTGGCAAGTGTCTTTCAACCTGGCAGCCCTTTCTATGAAGATGGCGCCCACTTTGCCGGGCCGACGCCCCACGTCGACTATGCGCCAGGGCGCTTTTTCTCTTACTGCAATCTTGGTTTTGGCGTCATGGGCACGCTCATCGAGCGGCTAACAGGCGAGCGCTTTGATCTCTACGTGGATCGGCACGTGCTGGCGCCGCTCGGCGTCGATGCTTCCTTCAATGTGCGCAACCTGACTGACGACGGTCTGCGCAACCTGGCTGTGCTCTATCGCCGACAGCGCGACGGTGGATGGGATGCGATGGCGCCCTGGGCTGCGCAGGTGGACGACCTGCGTGGCGAACGCCCGCCCGCCTTGCCGGGGCTAGATGCCTACGTTGTCGGCAGCAACGGCACGGTCTTTTCACCGCAGGGCGGACTGCGCATCTCTGCGCTCGATCTGGTCGAAGTGATGAAAGTCTTCCTGCACAGCGGACAGGGTAGGTCAGGGCGTGTGTTGGAGCCAACCACCGTGCAGCAGATTCTCACCGTGCAGTGGCGCTTCGATCCAGCGTTGGGCAACGGCGATCCTTACGGTGGGCTGATGCGTGCCTGGGGATTGGGCGTGCAGCAGCTCCAGAACGCGCCGGCAGACAGCTATGGTGCTGGCGATTGTCTGTTGGCACAGACCAGCCCCAAGTTGTGGGGACACATGGGCGACGCCTACGGACTGCTCAGCGCCATGTTTTTCGACCCGACGCAGGACGCTGGTTTCGTCTACATCATCGGCGGTGTAGGCCGCAACCCGGACGACTATCGAGGCGAGTACTCCGCCTTCTACCGCTGGGAGGAGCAGATTCAGACCGCGATCCTGACGGCTTTTCCGATGTGAGGCAGGACAGGTTGCGAAGGGCGCAACGTTATATACATTCCCTGCTAGTCACTGATCTGGCGGAAGACGCCAACTTCGGCAGTTGGCAGCGCTGCCAGCAGATTAGCACTGTGCAAAATCACCGTTGTGCCGCGCACACCCGAACCGATGGAGATTTCTGCTTCAGACAGCACCGAGTCATCGACATAAATCGGAATTGGCTGCGGCAACCCCAACGGCCCGACGGCGCCAATCGGATAGCCGGTGGTTGTCAACACTTCCTCTGCAGAAGCCATTGTCAGCCGCGACTGGCCGAGATGCTGGCGCAGCCGTTTCCAGTCCACTTGCGCCGGCCCGGCCACCAGCACCATCGCAAAGCGATCCTGCGCCAGACGAAAAAGGATGCTGCGCACGACCTGCTCTGGTCGCTGGCTGCGTTCGCGCGCCGCCTGTTCCAATGACTCGACCGGGCCGGCATGGGTGAAGAGACGATGGGGTATACCAAGCCGGTCAAGCGCCGCCGCGACGGGAGGCAATGGGTCTGGATTCATGCTTAGTTTCTTCTCGAACTTCCAGGAAGTGGCTAGGGTGTCCGGGGGCGATGGCTAGTTCACCTTCCCGGAAGCTCAACGCTTCCGGGAAGGTGGGCTGCTTACCTGGCAGCTTGGTGACGAACGGCGCTGCCTCAGGCGCCCTTCAGAATGGCATCGATGCGCGCCATCACATCGTCGGTGAGTTTGGGCACAACCTCTAGCGCTTTCATGTTCTCATGCACCTGGCTCACGCGACTGGCGCCAGTGATGACGGTGCTGACATGTGGGTTCTTGACGGTCCAGGCAATCGCCAGTTGCGACATCGTGCAGCCCAGCTCATCGGCCACCGGTTGCAGGGCGCGCACCACCTTGAGCACGTTGGGGTCGCTCATGCGCGAACGCAGCCATTCATAGCCGGGCAGGTTGGCGCGGCTGTCGGCCGGGATGCCCTCGTTGTATTTACCAGTGAGCAGCCCAGAGGCCAGCGGACTCCAGATCGTCAACCCCAGACCGATGTCGCCGTAAAGACGGGCGTACTCCTTTTCAACACGCTCGCGGTGCAGCATGTTGTACTGTGGCTGCTCCATCTGCGGTTTGTGCAAATGATGACGTTCGGCGATCTCCCACGCGGCGCGAATCTCGTCGGCGCTCCACTCCGAGGTGCCCCAATAGAGCGCCTTGCCCTGACGGATGATGTCGCTCATGGCGAAGACCGTCTCCTCGATCGGCGTGTTCGGGTCAGGTCGATGGCAGAAGATCAAGTCAACGTACTCCATGTCCAACCGCTTGAGTGACCCATCGATGGCCTGCATCAGGTATTTGCGATTGAGTGTGTTGCGCTCATTGGGGCCATCGTTCAACCCCCAATAGAACTTGGTGGAGACGATGTAGCTGGCGCGGCGCCAGCCGGCGCGCTTGAAGATCTGTCCCATGATGACTTCGGACTCGCCGCGCGCGTAGGCCTCAGCATTGTCGAAAAAGTTGACGCCGGCGTCATAAGCGGCGACCATACATTCATACGCCGTGTCTACATTCATCTGTGTCCCGAAGGAAACCCACGAGCCAAACGAAAGCTCACTGACTTTCAGACCGGCGCTGCCCAAACGACGATAATTCATGATCTCTACCCTTCCTTGCTGGTTTGTGGAGCGGAGCCGTGAGGGAGTCTGTGCTTTTGCTCACGACGCTGCCAGAACCGATTGCATATTACTCGATTATTTTGCCTAATCCGTAAGGCTTTGGCAAATGATTCGGTTGTAAAGGGTGTACTTCACGATGGGGCGGATTCGGGCGGCGCTGCCGCCCGGTGAATCAATTCACCGGCTGATAGCTCAAGTCCACTCATGAGGATTTACAAAATGATCCGGTAATCGACATTGCTGCCTTCAGCGCACACAGCGTCCTCTCCCGTAGGTCATCGCCTCCGGCGTGACGGCGTGGCTGACCGGAAACGTCCGGCTGGAAGCCGAACCTACGGTTACCGCATCCATTGGTTAAACTCCATAAGTGGACTGACGCCGCCGCGCCGAGTCGGCTTGAGCCGACTTTCGCTTTCAGCCTCGATTTCAATCGAAGGCGGCGCGCCCCGTATCTGAAGTTCACCCGGTTGTAAACGCAAGGATTCAAAAAATAGGCGGGCACGCTCCTATCAACGTGCCCGCCGCTGCTACTGCGCCTGTTCGCTGTCGTCTACCGGCGCGTCATCGGTAGGAAGAGATTGAAGTTTGCACCAGCCTCAGCCTCGGCGGCCAGACACGCTTCTGTGTCCTGCACACCCGCAACGGTGACACAAGTGCACGAGGTGCGCACTTGCACCGAATCGCTGTCTCGCCAACGGTTGCCACGCACATCGATGCCGGTGGCGGTGGCGACGTTGGTCGTGCGCTCCGTGATCTTCATGGCGCACTTGTAGATCCACCGTTCACCTGGATCAAGGATAGCGTTGCCGTTGTCGCCAACAGGATCGCCCAGGACGCACGCAGGTTGATTATCGACCACCGTGATGTTGCTCAGCGGCGTGTTGCCGGTGTTCTTCACCTTGATTGTGAAGTTAACTTTGGAGCCAGCCGGTGCAACCGAACGATCCGCCAGTTTAGTGACTGTGATGCCCGGGCGGATCAGGTCGACAAACACCTGATCGCTTGCTCGCAAGGTGTTGCCACGTGGATCTTTTGCTGTCACCTTGCCAACGTTGGTCACGTCCTTGCAGACGCTTGGCGACGGCGACGGATAGCAGGCGGCGCCAACCTCGTCTACGCCGCTGTCCGGCGTCAGATGCTCACCTGCGCAGAACGTGACTTTGCAGGTGTAGACCCATTCCTCGCCCGGATCGAGCTTGCGGTTGCCATTATCGCCGGTGGGGCGCGACAGGCTGCACTCCGGCATACTATCGGTCACGTTGACGTAGGAGAGTCTCACATTGCCCTGGTTGCGCACCCGCAACGTGAATTGTACATCCTCGCCTGGGTAGACAATGTTCTTGTCGGCTTCCTTGATCAACACCAGCGCCGGCTTGACGACATCAACTGAGGCGCTGGCCTCGTCTGACCAGAGCTTGCCAAGCGGGTCGCGTCCGCTAGCGCGCACGACGTTGGTCACGTCATCGGTTGGCCGCATCGAACAGGTGTAAACCCAGGTTTCCAGCGGTTCAAAGATGCCATTGCCGTTGTCGCCCGACGCCATCGTGAGTGCGCATTCCGGCAGCGATTCTTCGACGGTGAAGTCAGTTAGCGCCACGTCGCCGGGATTCTTCACGCTGATGGTGAAGTTGACCTCTTCGCCCGGTGCGATCTGACTCTTGTCAACGCTCTTCTTCACCTCAATGCCGGGATGGATCAGCGCAACGAACGCCGAATCGCTGTCACCAACTTCGCGACCGCTGCCGTCTTTCGCCGTTACCTTGGCGACATTCGTGACATCACTACACAGTGGCGGCACGGTTGGCTCCTCTGGACAGAGATAACCGTTGGCAATGTGCCCGGCAATATTGAGCGTGTGAGTGCCCCCTAGTTGCTGCCAGTTGGTGTTCCCGTCGGCGCTGATGTATTTGCGCAGTGTCCCTTCTTGCGTCACGGTGAAGACGCTGCGTTGCCCAACATCGAAGCGTCCCAAGTTGCGGAATGAGTTGGACACCCGATAGATGTCATAGCCAATATAGGCCGGAATCGATGCCTTGTTCACGACGGTCAGCTCAAACCAGCGCTTGGAGACGTTCCAGCAACTACCGAACGACGGGCCTACCAGCGTCGGTGAAGGGTCAACGCACGCTGGCGCCAGTTCTGGCTCGGTGCTGTTCAAATCCCAGGCTCTGGTCATGTCGGTCGGCATGGCGCTGGCGCTTACGTTGCCACTGCCACCCACCGCCGGCGCCTCACCCGGGCAGACGGTTAACGCACAGGTGTAGGTCCACTCTTCGCCGACGGCAAGCTGATTGTCGCCGTCATCGCCAGTTGGCCCGCTCAGCGTACACTGTGGCAGCGAATCAGTGACGTTGACGGTGTTAAGCGGCGTGTTCCCAATGTTGCGCACTTTTACCGTGAAGTTGATGGCATCATTCGGGTAAGCAAACGATCGGTCTGCAACCTTCATGATCTGAATAGCCGGTGCATAGACCTCCACCTTCATGCGGTCCTCGGCATACCAGGGGTTGCCCAGGACGTCGTTGCCGGTGACAGTGCCCAGGTTGACCGTATCTTCGACGATGACGACGGCGCAAGTGTAGAGCCACGTTTCGCCAGGATCAAGCGCTGCGTTGCCGTTGTCGCCGGTCGGCCCGGCCAACTCACAGGCAGGGATGCTGTCCTCGGCAACGACGTTGTAGAGCGGGGTGTCGCCGGTGTTGCGCACTGCGATCTGATAGTTGACGGTTTCGCCCGCGTGCACGATCTCGCGATCGGCGGTTTTCTCCAGCGTCATCTGTGGCGCAATCACATCTACTGCGGCGCTATCCGTTGCCCAGACGGTTTCGCCCCAGGGCGCCTCAGCGTAGGCAGTGGCGACGTTGGTGGTATCCTCCGCCAACGCGGCAGTGCATGAGAAGTTCCATATCTCACCAACATCGAGCTGATTGTCTTGATCGGCATCGCCTGCATTGAAGTCGCCGTTGAGTATCGGTAGCACGGTGCACCGATCATCTTCGATGCGCACATTGTTCAGTGGCACCTGACCCGGATTGGCGACAGCAAAGGTGTAGGTGACGACTTGATTCGGGTAGACGACGGGAGCGCTGACATTCTTGTCCATCGCCACCGCTGGGCGACCAGGTTCGTTGATAAAGGTGCAGACGATATCCTCGTTGGCGTCGATGTCAACGGCAGCGCTGCCCGCGACCACATCCACCACCGTCGCACCGTCCGGATCTGTGCAGGTAATGTCAGCAACATGCCACCCTTCTTTGGCGCTTTCCAGTACGGTGTAGACACCTGGCGCAACGGCGTCGAAGCTCTTGGCGCCGCCAGCCGCTGGCAGGACGAAGTCGCTCAGCGCGCTCGTGAATGCCCAGGGTGTATTGCTTACACCGTTTACTTGCTTGATCACTGTGAGTCGCCCGGCATCGGCAACGTTCCTGAAGACACAGACCACAGTTTCGCCCGGATCGAGATCAATGGCGGCGCTGCGCGAAGCTAGATCGACCGCTGTGCCATTGTCAGGATCGGTGCAGGTTAGCCCGGCCAGGCTCCACCCGGCGACGGCGGCTTCCGCGACCGTATACGCGCCCGGCGCCATGCGGACAAAGTCTTGCTGTCCGCCTGCTGCCGGCAACGTGAAGGCGCCCAGCCAACTGCCGGTGAAAGACCAATCGGCGCCAGCGCTGCCCACTACCTGCTTGACAAGGCGGATGGCGCCACGACGGATGTTGGTGTAGGTGCAGACGACATCATCCCCAATGTCGACATTGACTTCACCGGTGACGCCAGGCGTCCACGTGGCGCCGCTCTTCGTCTCCGTGCAACTCAGGCTGCGCAGATAGTCGTCCAGATCGGTCTGGCTGCCACCACCTTCGCCGAC
Organism: Chloroflexota bacterium; assembly: GCA_003451595.1. Taxonomy (GTDB): domain Bacteria; phylum Chloroflexota; class Anaerolineae; order Caldilineales; family Caldilineaceae; genus Caldilinea. The sequence goes on from DMDA01000113.1 coordinate 38,861, forward strand.
GGTGTGCACGCCAGTCGTCACTGTCTGCTTGCCGGTCGTGCCGCCGTTGCGGACATCCGTCGCATAAATGACGCCGTCGATGGCTAGATTGAAGTAACCGCTGTCATTGGCGGGTAGCACCTGGGTGCGCACCTCAAGCTGGCCGCTGGCGGGCATTTCGGTGTTGTTGCCAATCCACACAATTTCGTGGCAGGCTGGCCCGGCGACTGGATCGCCCGGCGTTGGCGGCGCTGCGGTAATGCTGACGCCTGCGCTGGCGGCGCCTGTCGGGTAAGCCTGCACAAGCGCCAGCGTGAACTGTCCACCCAGCATCGGGTCGACGCCAGCCGGCGTCTGCCACTGGATGGCGTGAATGCCTGCCGTCGGGTCATCGATGAAGTTCCACCCCGGCGTGGTGGCGGCGCTGTCGATCTGTGCCGCTCCGATGCATGACGGCAGCCCCAACGTCCAGCTTTGCAGGTTCTGGCTGCCCAGGAACTGATAGACTGTATAGGTCCATCGCTTTTGATCCGGACTTTTCTCAGTTAGCTCGACGCCATAGATGTCGTTGGCGCTGGGGTAGAACTCGGCATAGAGCGGCGCTTCGGTGATCGTGAATGGTTTGCACGCCGTGCCATTGCCAGGGTCGGTGTTGACCCAGCCGGGTTGTGGTTCCTCACAGAGTTGGAACTGGCCAGCTTCATTCGGCGCCAGGATAGCGTAACCATTGGGGTCAGTCACCTGACAGAAGCCAATATTGGCGCCCTCTGTATCCCTGGTGCATAGCGTCCAGCCGTACAGCCCCGGCTCGCCGGCATCGTGCTGCCCATTGCCGTTCTGGTCGTGATATTTGACGGCGAAGTAGCTTGCTGTGTCTGGCGCCAGCACGTCGATGCGGGCGCTGTCCGTTGCTACATATTCATTGCCATCAAATACCGCGCTGACCGTTGCCACATTGTCGAAGTCCTCCAGGATATCGTAGGCGGTGCAGACATAGCTCTCGCTAGCGCCTGCCTTCAGCCCCTCAATGGTGCGTTCACAATCCGGCGTTAACGGGTCGGCGACAACCGCCTGGTTGAAGCCTACATTGCCGGTGTTCGTCACCGTGATGGTGAACTCGGCGTAGTCGGCGATGTAGACCTGCTGCAGATCGGGCGATTTCTCGATCGCAATTGCCGGTTGCGGCACGGTGAACTCAGCAAAGACGCACGCATCGTTGCGCATCAATTCGCCGGTGATAAAATAATCGACGATGTTGGCGTCATACTGGCAGCTATCCATTGTGCCTGGTATGAAACCGAGGATGTTCAGCGTATAGCTGACGCCATCGACAACGATCGTCTGCGGTGGTGTATTGTTCACAAAGTCGACGCGATCATCACACAGGGTGGAGTTGGTGGCGCCGTACGGGCAAGAGCCGTCGTTGACGGTTTCGTCCAGTCGCATGGTGAACGACATCTGCGCATTAAGCGCCGGGGACTCTGTTTGCAGATCGATGGTGAGGTCGACGAGTTGCATTGGCACCAACGGGTTAACAATGCTCTCATTGTAATGGGTGAATTGCCCCAACAAGAAGGGTTCGCCCGGGGTAAAGGTCACACTGTCGGCGCCATCGAAACCAAAGCCGCTACGAAAGATGAGTGGGCCACAATCTATCGCACCGAGTTGTTGGCCATAACGCATCACGTTCTCATTGGTTGTGTCATCCGGCGAGTTGTTGATGTCTTGACAGGTGACCGGCGTCACCCCCAGGTCACTGCGCGGGTTGCTCCACACGCCATCCACATTGCCGGGACCAGCGTCTTGCGCTTGCACTGCGCCCGGCAAGAGCGCCAGCAACACGGCGCCACCCAGCAGGCATAGTAGAATGAGCGGGATTCGCCACGAATCTCTTTTTCTGACCACCGTGTCCATAACCAGTCTCTCCTTTTTCAGCTATATTCAGCTCTTTGCATCAGTCACGGATTCCAGATCATGAATCGCTGCAGAGAATCGCTGCAGAGAATTGTGCGCATCGTGCGTTTCGCCCTTCGCTCGCCCAGCGTCACCCAACACGCAAACACGATCCCTCCATTTTGTTGCTCTGGAGAGCGTGCCGAGTCTAGCCGGGTCTCTATCATGGTAGGTGTTTACGGACGACGGGAGCATCGGGCAATTGTCGCAAGCTGGCAGGCGTGTGTGGCTGCGTTGGCGCGACCGCCTTACACACAAAAAAGCGGGGATGGTCACACGTTTGTGCGACCATCCCCGCTGGTGAAATGATATGAACTAGATCGGCCTCAACCGTCATTGGCGGTGTTGACCTGGCGTCTCCGTTTACTCGAGACAAACCGTAATCAACACGCTGTCCTCGTCTCTCCAGGTTGTGCCGCGTGGGTCTTTGGCTTCAGCGCGCGCAGTGTTGATGGTGTCCACCTGCACACTGGTGGCGCAAGTGTAGAGCCACTCTTCCGCCGGGGCAAGCACGCCATCGCCGTCGTCGCCAACCGGTGCGCTGAGTACGCAACCTGGCAGCGAGTCGATGAGCACGACATCGGTCAACGGCGTGTCGCCACTGTTCAGTACGTAGATCGAGAAGTTGATCAACTCGCCCGGACTGACGTAGGTCTTGTCCGCCAGCTTGGTGACGTGCAGACCCGGTTTGATCAGATCGACGGCGACGCTGTCCGTGTCGCTGACTTGCTGTCCGGTTGGCGCTTCTGCGGTGACGGTGGCGGTATTCGTGATGTCTGTGCAAACGGTGGGCAGGTCGCTGGGCGTTGTCATCGGCGTCGCTCCAGGCAGGGCAAAGTGCGGATCGCTGCAGAACGCGAGCTGACAGGTGTATGTCCACGTTTCGCCAATCGCCAGCTTGCCATCGCCATCATCGCCGGTTGGCGCCGAAAGCTGACATTCCGGCAGCGCATCGTTTACGCTAATGTTTTGCAGCCAGGTTCCGCCGCTGTTGTGCACCTGCACTGTAAAGGTGACGATCTCGCCCGGATAAGCGTAAGGTGTGCTGGCGGTCTTAATCAGATCGATGGCGGGATGCACGACGGTGACGGTGGCGCTGTCTGTGGCTTCCCAGCGCGTGCCCAATAGATCGTAGCCAGCCGCCGTCGCCGTGTTCACCGTGTCGACGGTGACGCGCATCGAGCAGGTGTAGACCCAGCTTTCACCTGGATCGAGCGCCGCATCACCGTCATCGCCGGTGGGGCCGACCAATGTACACGTTGGTTGATCATCCGCAACGGTGATATTGAAGAGTGGAACGTCGCCAGGATTGCGCACAGTGATCTGGTAGTTGATCAGTGTGTCTGGCGCGACTTGCGTCTGATCGGCGGATTTCTCGACGGTGAGTGCGGGCGCGATCACATCCACAGTGGCGCTGGCCTGCGCCCAGACGGTGGCGCCCCACGGCGCCTCGCCATAGGCGGTGGCGGTGTTTGTCGTATCTGTCGCCAATGGACGGCTGCACGTGAAATACCATGTTTCGCTAAGGTCGAGCCGCCCGTCGCCATTCACGTCACCAGTGTTCACGGCGCCCGCTAACACCGGCGTCGCCGGGCAAAGCGGGTCATCGACGCGCACGTTGCCCAGAATTACTGCGCCAGGGTTGCTCACGGCGAAGCTATAAGTCACCTGCGCGCCGGCGTAGATCGTGGCGGCGCTGGCCTGCTTGGTCAACGCGATGGCAGGCGTCCCTGGTTCGTTGACAAAGGTGCAGGTCACGGCTTCGCGTGCGTCCAGATCGACCACTGCGGTGGCGTTTGCCAAGTCGATGGTGGTGGCGGCGTCCGGGTCGTCGCATCGGATGGCGCTCACGCGCCAGTTCTCGGCGCCCAGTTCGCGGATCGTGTATACGCCCGGCGCCAGGTTGTCAAAGGTGCGTTCCCCGCCGGCGGCCGCAAAGGAGAAGTCGCCGAGCGCGCCCGTAAAGTACCAGGGCGTCGTCGCTGTCCCGCTGACCTGCTTGATCACCGTAATCGCACCGGTCTGCTGGACGTTGGCGAAGGTGCATGTCACTGTCTCGCCCGGCGCCAGGTTGATCGTGGCAACGCCGGTGGCAGGATTGGTCTGCGAGTCGAAGCCGGGATCGACGCAGGTGAGGGCAGCAAGCGCCCAACCCGCCACCGACTGTTCGGCGACGGTGTAGGTTCCGGGGGCTAACCGGATGAAGCTTTGCTGACCGCCGCCCGCCGGCAAGGTGAAGTTGCCCAGCCCGCCGGTGAAGTTCCAATCGGCGGTAGCGACGCCCGTCACCTGTTTGGCAATGATCACCGTGCCGAGACGAAGATTGGTGAAGGTGCAGACCACGCTGTCGCCCGCGTCCACGTTGACGCGCCCGTCTGGGTCCGGCGTCCAGGCGCTGCCGCTCCCCGTTTCCACGCAGCGCACGCTGCGCTGATAGTCGTCGAGCGTGGTTTGTGTCCCGGCGCTCTCGCCGATGGTGTGGATGCCGGCCGTCACCACCTGGGCGCCGGTCGTGCCGCCATTCTGGATATCTGCTGCCAGCGCCTGCCCGTCGATCAGCAGGTTGAAGCGACCTGGGTCATTGGCAGGCAGCACGGCTTTGCGCACTTCCAGGGTGCCGGTGGGCGTGGTGCTGGCGCGATTGCCGAGGAGCACAGGCGGGTCGCACACCGGACCGGCCACAGCCTCGCTGGCGCCGACCGTGCTGCCGCCAATAATCACGCCGCCGCGTGTAGCGCCGGTGGGATACGCCCGCGTCAAGGCGACAGTGAAAGGTGTTCCCTCAACCGGTATCGCCGTCGTGGGCCAGCGCAGCCCGCGCAGGCCGGTGACGCTGTCGGTGACCAGGCTCCAACCCGGCGTCGTTGCAAGTGGGTCGATCTGGGCGGCGTCGATGCAGCCAGGCAGCGCCAGCACCCAGGCGTCGGGCGTCTGGCTGTCCAGGAAGCGATACAGGGTGTAGGTCCAGCGCAACTGGTTCGAGCTTTTCTCGGTCAGCTCGATGCCGTAGATGTCGGTAGCCGTCGGGTAGAGTTCGGCGTAGCGCGGCGCCTGCGTCACAGTGACGGGTTTGCAGCCGCTGCCATCCACTGGGTCGGTGTTGATCCAGCCGCTGCGCGCGACCTCGCACACCTGGAACGCGCCCGCCACATTCGGGGCGAGCAGTGCAAAGCCATCGATGTCGGTCGTCTGACACAGCCCAACCGCCGCGCCGTCGGCAGCGCGCACGCAGAGCGTCCAGCCGGAAAGTCCTGGCTCATCCACCCCGCGCTGGCCGTCGCCGTTCAGGTCATTGTACTTGTAGGCGAAAATGGTGGCGCTGTCGGGCGCCAGTACATCCACGACGGCGCTATCGCTGGCCTGGTAAGAAACGCCAGCAAAGAGGCCG
>DMDA01000113.1:44428-46935 GCA_003451595.1 Chloroflexota bacterium
ATCGCAACAGCTTCCAGACCGACGTTGCCAGTGTTCTGCACGGTGATTGTAAAGTCGGCGTCGTCGCCGGCGGCAATCTTTTGAATATCTGGCGACTTACTGATGGTGATGGCTGGCTGTGGGGAGACGAACTGTGCAAACACACAGGCGTCATTCTGCATGATTTCGCCCGTGATGAAGTAGTCGGCCAGGGTGGGCGAGTACTGGCAGGTTTCCGGCGTGCCAGGCACAAAGCCGAGGATGTTCAGCGTGTAGGGGACGCCGTTCACGAACACTACCTGACCGGGCGTGTTGTTCAGGAAGTCGACGCGGTCGTCGCACAGTCCGGGATTGGTGGCGCCATAGGGACACTCGCCTTCGTTGAGCGTTTCATCCAGACGCATGGTGTAGGTCATCACAGCGCTGACCGCCGGGCTGGCGGACTGGAAGCTGACGGTCAGGTCGACCAGCTGCATCGGCGTGAGCGGCGTTACAATGCTGTTGTTGTAGTGGGTGAAGCGCCCTAATAGAAATGGCCGATTGGGGACAAAGGCCGCAGCATCGACGCCATCAAAGCCAAAGCCGCTGCGGAAGGTTGGGACGCCACAATCCGGCGCCCCCAACGGCTGTCCGTAGCGCACCTCATTCTCGTCAGTGATGTCACCCGGCGTGTTGTCGATGTACTCGCAGGTGACGGGCGTTTCGCCCAGGTCGTTGCGCGGGGTCGACCAGACGCCGTCGATGTTGCCATCTTCAGCCAGCATAATCGGGGGATCATCGACCTGCGTTGCCGTCAGACTGCCGGTCGTCAGGAGCGGTAAGAATAGGCGTGGGCTGGCAGCAGCATGGGGGCTGATGGCATCTTGGGCGTGGACAGGAGCGCTAACCAGGAGCGCCATCGTCACGACGCTGATCAGCACTAGCCACATGCGCAGAATATAACCGGAGCGTGTCGGAGCATGCATTGTGTTTCTCCTTCTTGCAACGTTGACTAACTGCATGATCACAGCCTGTGTCACGGCACGATTGCCTCGCCAGATGGAGCGACTGACGAGCAAGTCAGGGGATCAGGTTTTCCAGTAAAAAATGCTTTCATTTTCGAAAGTATAATAAGTTTTACCAAAAAAAGATGTGTCGGTCAATTGATGGGTCGAGATGTGACAAATGCTGTGTCGGGAGGGTAAGCATGAAAAAGCGTGACGCCATGCGCGGCGTCACGCTTCTAGGTCTCTGCATTGTCACGCAATATCTGTCGCACCTTCCCAGCAGATCGTGGCTGCCGGGAAGGTTGTCACTCGGTCGAGAGAGCAGTAAATGATTGAAGATTCAGGCGCCAACAAGCGGGTTCAGTCACAGGGCGCAAAGACGCGCAGATGGTGGATCGACCCATCGCGCTGGAAGATGTGCTGACTAATGGCCGGGCTTAGTTGGCCGCCTGTCACGGCCGTGACGCTCCCATCACGCGCCACGATCTCGAGCCTCGGCTGCGCACTGTGCATTACGATGACCGGCGTCTGACAGAAGGTGAAGGCCAGCGCGCCCGCAGGGACGATCAATGTCTGTTCCTGACCAGCCACATCCAGATAGGTGAAGCGAGTTGCTTCAGTCAGCAATTCCTGCACATGTAGCAACTCTGGGGCAAAGATCAGCGCACCTTCTTGCACCAGCACGCCCAATTCGCCAAAGCGCGCCAGAATCTCTTCTTTCACCTGGCCAGTCATGCCGGGTTGTTTGGCGCCCTGGCCTTTGGGTGTGTGCGAATAGGGATCGGTTGGGAAGGCGCCGTAGTTGTCGGGCGTCTTGTTGAAGCCGATGCCAGCGCGGATGTCGTCGTAAGCAGCGCGCAGCCTTGCCAGTATTGCGCTGTCGGCGCCAGCCGCACGCGCCCACCAGTAATTTTCCTGCACTGCCAGCAGCAGCTTGGCGACCATGTGCCAATAGATGCTGCCCAACCCCTCGTAAGCGAAGAAAGTGCCCGATCGCCCGGTGAAAGATTGATGGTCGAAGGTCGCCTCGAACAGCGCCAGCAGGCGCGGGCCATCTTGCGCTACCAGATCGCTCAGTGTTGGGTCGCGGCGCAATTGCGCCAACGCTGCCGCCACGTCATCGGCATTGCGAAATGCGCCGTTGAAGTGAAAGACGCCGTCCTCATCGCGTAAAAGCAGCGAGCGATCGTTGCGCGCCGTCAGCGCCGCCACCAGCGGTAACGCCTCCACCAAGTTGGCTGGCACGTTGTTTTTGGCAAGGAAACCGGGCAGGTCCCGGTCGGGATAGAGAATGTAACTGTGCTGGTCGGCGCGATAGAGCGCACTGGCGCGCAGACTGTGCAACACCGTCAGCGCTTCCTCGGCGCTGAGCAGGCCCGACGACAAGATCGCCACCTGCCCCTCTAGCATAGCATACAGCCGACCGACGCCCGCCTGGCCTGGCTGCAACTGAAGGATGTTGTAGGCATGATAGAGGCCGTCCGGGCGTCGATTGGCGCGCAGCGTGTGATCGATGTAACGTTGCGCCAGCGCCAGGAACGC
>DMDA01000061.1:0-11509 GCA_003451595.1 Chloroflexota bacterium
CATCGCCGAAGGGCTGTCGGACATGGACGCGGCCCTGGCGGCGCTGGAACGGCAGCGGGCCAAGGTGCAGGCGCTCAAGCAGGGGATGATCGCGGAGCTGCTGACGGGGCGGGTGCGGCTGGTCAAGTAACTGCCCGCAAGGTATAATGACGGCAGTTCCACCTGCAAGGAGAACCGGCTATGATTTGGTACGTGCAAGGCAACCTGTTTCAATCGCCGGCACAGACGCTGGTCAACACCGTGAACACCGTTGGCGTGATGGGCAAAGGGGTCGCGCTGGAGTTCAAGCGGCTGTTTCCCGAGATGTACGCCCAGTACCGCGATCTGTGTGAGCGCGGCCAGTTCAAGGTGGGGCAACTGTGGCTGTACAAAAGCCCGCAGAAGTGGGTGCTCAACTTTCCCACCAAAGAGCACTGGCGCCAGCCCTCGCGGGTGGAGTACGTCGAGGCCGGTCTGCGCAAGTTTGTGGAGGTCTACAGCGAGTGGGGCATCCACAGCATCGCCTTCCCGCCCCTCGGCTGCGGCAACGGCCAGCTGGATTTCGCGACGCAGGTCAGGCCGTTGATGGAGCGGTACTTGAGAAACCTGCCGATTGATGTGTTTATCTATCCCCACATCGGAAGAACCTTCGTGGAGCACCTGGATGCGGCGGCGATGGAAGCATGGCTGCACTCCGAACCGTCCAGCCTGCCCTTCACCGAGGTCTGGCGTGATCTCGAAGCGGCGCTGAGCCAAAAAAGCGAGTTTCGCACCCAAGAAGGTCATCCGTTCACCGCACGAATAACCAGTGAACGGATCGAGGTCAACACCGAAGGCAAAACACAGGTCTTCGACTACGAGACCTTGCTGGCTTTTTGGCAACAACTGCGCACATTGGGTTTTTCCATGAGCCGCATCGCCCCCGGTCTTGATCGCGAGCTGGCCTATCTGATCCCGATCTTCAGCGAACTGCCCTACGTGGCGCCGGTGCGCGTTTCCGAGCAGTACCAGACGTTGCGCCACAACGCTACCCTGGGTGTGCAATTCGTGCCGGCAGCACAGAGGCCTGGCGAACCTCGAGCCATGCAATTGGCGCTCTTCTCTGAGGGGAACGCATGGCAGACAGGCTGACGGAACACGAAGCGCGCACCTTTCTGCAACAGCTGGCAAAAAGGGATTGGTTGCAGGGAACCGAATGCCGGTGGTGGCCTCAGTTTGCCTTTCACTACACCGATATTCGTAACGCTGTCAGTGTCTTGCAGGACGGGCGGCTTTACAGCCGCCTTCAAGCCGCGCAGCAGGGCAAGATGGCCGTCAGCAGCGGAAGCGACGAAGTATTGGCCGGCACAGATGTAAACATCCTGGATTGCGTGCGCCTGTACTTTCGCCCCAAAACGCCGACACAATTCTGGGCAGAGGGAGTTCATTCGCGAAGCTCACTCAGCCAGTCGAAGTTTCCCGATGCCCACTGCCCGGTTCCCGTCTTTCTTCTCCTTGACCTGGCTGCAGTGCTCGGCCTGCCTGATAGCCTGTTTTCCGACCGAGGACTGGGCGCTCGTAACTATCGGTTAGGTCGCACACTTGCCGAGCTGAAATCCTTGCCCTGGCGACAAATCTATCACAACACCTGGATTGATTGGAGCGATCCAGACAGCGCTCATGAGGTAATCGCGTGCCGTAACGCCGAAATCGTCGTTCCTCGCCAATTGGATCTGAGCGCCCTGAAGTACATCTATTGCCGCTCCGAAGCCGAAAAGGACACACTCATTCATCTTCTACCGGTTGCGTTGCGCAAGCAGTACCGGAACAAAATCGTTGCCTCCACCCGCAACGAGTTGTTCTTCCGCCAGCGCACCTTCATCGAACGCGCCGTGCTGATGAATGATCGGATTTACCTGCGCTTCTCGCCGGACACCAAAGCGCCAGGGCCTTTTCACCTCAGGGTCGAAATCAGCGCCGGACGGCCTCTGTTGTATGAGCGCTCCGATTTTCGGGCGCCGCCGCACGATTACAGCCTGTCCTTGTCCGGCTCATTTTCTGCCTATGACGTTCGCGTCACGTTGGATGATCATCTTGTCTATGCCAACGCGTTCGTGGACGTTGACATGCCGTTCTAAATCGTTGTCTCGTCGTAGAGACGCAGAATTTTGCGTCTCTACGATGTGGTTGCTGTGCCATGAGCATTACGAGGTGCATGATGAACGTCGGCCAACGCGAACGCCTTGTCCAGGACCGCGTCATCCGTCTGCTACGCGACCAGCTCGGCTATGACTACCTGGGGGACTGGCGCGACCGGCCCGACAACCGCAACGTCGAGCCAGCGTTGTTGCGCACCTGGCTGGAAAAGCGCGGCTACGACAAGGGGACGATCGACCGCGCCCTGCACCAGCTCCAGCAAGCCGCCAGCCTGGGCGAGGGCCGCAGCCTCTACGACGCCAACCGTGCGGTCTACGAGCTGCTGCGCTACGGCGTCAAGGTGCGGCAGGTTGGCGAGCAGACCCAAACGGTCTGGCTGATGGACTGGGACGACCCCACGCGCAACCACTTCGCCCTCGCCGAGGAGGTCACTGTGCAGGGCGAAGCGCGCAAGCGGCCCGACCTGGTCTTCTACGTCAACGGCATCGCGCTGGCCGTGCTGGAGCTGAAGCGCTCCACCGTCTCGGTCAGCGAGGGCATCCGCCAGAACCTGGGCAACCAGCAGCGCGCCTTCATCCGCAACTTCTTCACCACCGTCCAGCTGGTCATGGCTGGCAACGACACCGAGGGGCTGCGCTACGGCGTGATCGAGACCCCCGAAAAGCACTACCTGAGCTGGAAGGAAGAGGACCTGGGCTGGCGGCCCGGTGCGGCTGGGGCGAAATACCTGCCCACGGATCGCTGCGCAGGCGGCGCGACCCCGCTCGACTGTGCGCTGCTGCGCCTGGTCAACCCGGCGCGGCTGCTGGAGCTGATCCACGACTTCATCGCCTTCGACGCCGGCGTCAAGAAAGTCTGCCGGCCCAACCAGTACTTCGCGGTGCGCGCCGCACAGGCGCACGTCCGCCGCCGCGAGGGCGGCATCATCTGGCACACGCAAGGCTCCGGCAAGTCGCTCACCATGGTCTGGCTGGCGCGCTGGATTCGCGAGCACGTGCCCGACGCGCGCGTGCTCATCATCACCGATCGCGTCGAGCTAGACGAGCAGATCGAAGGGGATTTCCTGGGCGTGGGCGAGGAGATCCACCGCACCCGCAGCGGCGCCGATCTGCTGCACGTGCTCAACCGCGCCGACCGCTGGCTGATCTGCTCGCTGATCCACAAGTTCGGCCGCAGCGACGAGGCGGCGCTGGACGACTATATCACCGACCTGACCGCGCACCTGCCCGCCGACTTCCGGCCCAAGGGCGCGCTCCACGTCTTCGTGGACGAGTGCCACCGCACCCAAAGCGGCAAGCTGCATCGCGCCATGAAAGCGCTCCTGCCCGAAGCGGTCTTCATCGGCTACAGCGGCACCCCGTTGCTCAAAGCCGACAAAGGGCGCAGCGTCGAGGTCTTTGGCCCCTACATCCACACCTACAAATACGACGAGGCCGTGCGCGATGGCGTGGTGCTCGACCTGCGCTACGAGGCGCGCGACATAGATCAGCGCCTTACTTCGCCGGAACGGGTGGATCAGTGGTTCGAGGCCAGGACGCGCGGCCTCACCGACTTCGCCCGCGCCCAGCTCAAACGGCGCTGGGGCACCATGCAGGAGGTGCTCAGCGCGCAGTCGCGGCTGGAGCAGATCGTCGCCGACATCCTGCTGGACATGGAGACGCGGCCCCGGCTGCTGGACGATCGCGGCAACGCGCTGCTGGTGTGCAGCAGCATCTACCAGGCGTGCAAATGCTACGAGCTGTTCGAGCGCACGCCGCTCAAAGGCAAGTGCGCCATTGTCACCAGCTACCGTCCCAACCCGGCCGACATCGCCGGCGAGGAGACGGGCGAGGGCCAGACCGAGCGCCTGCATCAGTACGCCATCTATCGCCGCATGGTGGCCGACTTTTTCGAGCAGGACGAAGACCAGGCCATGGGGCGGGTCGAGGAGTTCGAGCGCATCGTCAAAGAACGCTTCATCAAGGAGCCGGGGCGCATGAAGCTGCTCATCGTGGTGGACAAGCTGCTCACCGGCTTCGACGCGCCGCCGGCCACCTACCTCTACATTGACAAGCCCATGCGCGACCATGGCCTCTTCCAGGCCATCTGCCGCGTCAACCGGCTGGACACCGAGGACAAGGAGTACGGCTACATCGTGGACTACCGCGACCTCTTCCAGTCCCTGCAGACGGCGGTGCAAGACTACACTGCCGCTGCGTTCGACGGCTATGACCCCGACGACGTGGCGGGCGTCCTGGCGAACCGGCTGGAGAAAGGGCGGGAGCGCCTGGAGGAGACGCTGGAGCAGGTGCGCGCCCTGTGCGAGCCGGTCCCGCCCCCGCGCGACAGCCGCGCCTACCTGCACTACTTCGTCGCCGCCGACACCGGCGACAAGAACGCGATCAAGGAGAACGAGCCGCGGCGCGTGGCGCTCTACAAAGCCGTGGCCGCACTGACGCGCGCCTACGCCAACCTGGCCAACGAGATGCTCGAAGCCGGCTATAGCGCCGCACAGGCGGAAACCATCCGCCGCGAGGTGATGCATTACGAGCAGGTGCGGCAAGAGGTGCGCCTGGCCAGCGGCGATTCCGTGGACCTCAAACAGTTCGAGCCAGCCATGCGCCACCTGCTGGACGCCTACATCCAAGCCGATCCCAGCCGCGTCGTGGCCTCCTTCAACGACCTGGGGCTGGTGGACCTCTTCATCGCTGGCGGCCTGGCTGAGCTGGCCCCGCGGCTGCCGGAGCGCCTGGCCGGGGATCGCACGGCCATGGCCGAAGCCATCGAGAACAACGTGCGCCGCCTGATCATTGACGAGACGCCGGTCAACCCCCGCTACTACGAACGGATGTCCCAGCTCCTCGACGAGCTGATCGCCCTGCGCAAAGCCCAGGCCATCGCTTACGCGGAGTACATGCAGCGGCTGCGCGCGCTGGCGCAGCAGGCTAAAACTCCGGGCAGCGCGGGCGATTATCCGCCGGAAGTGGACACCCCGGCCCGCCGCGCGCTCTACGACAACCTGGAGCGCGACCCCGACCTGGCGCTGCGCGTGGATGAGGCGGTGCGCCGCGCCAAACGGGACGACTGGCGCGGCCACACCCTCAAGGAGCGCCAGGTGCTCTACGCCGTGCGCCAGGCCCTGGGCGACGCGCCCGACGCCGAAGCAGAGCGCATCCTCGCCATCATCCGGGAGCAAGATGAGTACTGAACGGACGGTGCTCGAAATCGGCGGCTTGCAGGTCGAGGTGGTGCGCAAGGCGATCAAGAACCTGCACCTGGGCGTCTACCCGCCCGACGGCCACGTGCGCGTCGCCGCGCCGCGGGTCATGGGCGACGAGGCGGTGCGGCTGGCAGTGATCTCGCGGTTAGGCTGGATCCGCCGCCAGCAGGCGCGCTTCGCAGGCCAGGCGCGCCAGTCCGAGCGCGAGATGGTGCACGGCGAGAGCCACTACTACCTGGGCGTGCGCTACCGCCTGCTGATCGAAGAAGCCGACGCACCTTCACAGGTGCGCGTGCATGGCGGCAACAAACTGGTCCTGCAGGTGCGCCCCGGCGCCGACGCCGCCAAACGTCGCGCCGTGCTGGACGCCTGGTATCGCCGCGAGCTGAAGGAGCGCATCCCGCCGTTGCTGGCGAAGTGGCAGCCCATCATCGGCGTCGAGGTCGCGGCGTGGGGCGTCAAGCGCATGAAGACGCGCTGGGGCGCGTGCAACGTCGCTGCACGGCGCATCTGGCTCAACCTGGAGCTGATCAAGAAGCCGCCGCACTGCCTGGAATATGTCCTGGTGCACGAGCTGGTGCACCTGCTCGAACGCCATCACAGCGACCGCTTTCGCAAACTCATGGATCACTTTCTGCCGCAGTGGCAACTCTACCGCGACGAGCTTAACCGCGCGCCGCTGGCGCACGAGGAATGGGAGTATTGATGTCCGCGATGATGTCCGCGACGATGTCATCGGCGGTTTCAATGACTTTCTCGCTGAGCAGAAAGTTGCGCCCGGCTTTGCGACAATGACGCTGGTTCAGTTCGATTCGCAAGACCCCTACGAGGTGGTTCATGATTTTGTACACTTGCGGCGGCGCCAGAACTGACGCGCACGACCTTTGTCCCGATTGCATCGAGCAACGGCGTCGATGCAATCGGGCGCAGCATCAACGATCTGGAGCAGAAGCTGGTGCGGATGCCGGAGGCGATGCGTCCGGCGCGCGCCGTGATGGCCATGTTGTGCAACCCGGCGCCGTTGGATTTTGACCCATACCGTCGTCTATGGTATAGTCATCACGTAATCGACGCGGGGTGGAGCAGCGGTAGCTCGTCGGGCTCATAACCCGAAGGTCGTAGGTTCGATTCCTACCCCCGCTACCTTAAGCCGTCAGCACATGTGCTGGCGGCTTCTAAATCTGGCGATGTAGCTCAGTCGGTTAGAGCGAGGGCTTCATAATCCCTAGGTCCCGTGTTCAAGTCACGGCATCGCCACTAAAACAAAACCCGTCAGTCACTGATTGACCGACGGGTGCGTAGTGCGGATGTCCCGGAGCCGTGCTACAATTGACTCCAAAACCACCCGACGATACGACCGTCGGTCTGGTTAGGCGCCTGATAGTGCTTCCTACACTGTCGGGCGCCGCTTATTTCTGCCCCACAGAGTACACCCGTTTCCTTCAATCCGTCAAGGGGTCAATTTGCAGAAACCGCAATAGCAGCCCGCAGACGGGCGCCACGATGCCATCATGGGGTGTTGACACCTTGCGCCCGTCTTTGACGCCGTGTAGTCCGTCCAGCACGGTCACAGCTTCACCCGTTCGTTGGCGATGGCTGCCGCTTCAACGTATCGGGACGGCATCGCCAGCGACGACCAGCCGCCAGCATCGCGCAGTGCAAACGCATCCGTGCCAGCGGCCACCGCGCGCGTCGCCCAACTGTGACGGCAATCGTGAGCCGACAGATTGTCAATGCCGATACGCTTGGCGATGGTGCGCACCCGCTCGGATAAGTTGCGCTCGCTGACGCCCGCGCCGGTTTTGAGTTTCCCACCCTTCACAGACTGGCGAAACAGCAGGCTACCCCGGTCTGGTGCGTCATGCTCAAAGTATCGCGTCAGTGCGCGCAGTGTGTCATCAGAAAGCCGGTGCCGTTGTTCCTTCCCAACCTTTGGCCGGTAGAACGTGAACGTGCCCGACTCATCGGTGTAGAACGCGTCCACAGTGAGGAGCGCCACTTCTCCCACGCGTAAGCCGTGGTCGAGCAACAGACACATCAGCAGCGCATCACGGCGCCCCTGTGGTGTGTCCGGGTGTTCGGTCTTGAGCCGCTTGACCTGGTCAGCCGTCAGCGAAATGTGCTGCATCTTCTTGGTGCTTTGCCGGGTTGCGGCGCCCGCTTCGCTGCGTTCCCTGTCCACGTTGCGCGCCGCCTTGCCGGTGAAGCCATGCACCCGCTTGGCAATCTTCGCAGCGTCTTGACCGTCGATGGCGCCCGCCTCCGCAGCCAGCGCCGCATAGACCTTGACCGCCGCCAACTTGCGATTGACCGTTGCTGTGCTGGCGCCGCTTGCCAGCAGCCAGCGCGCAAACGCCGCCACCAATCCCCACGTGACGCCCGTCCACGCATCGGGCGCCGTCTGCAATGCCTCTGCCGTCACGTTGACCGCGCCCTTGCTGGCTTCGTGCAGAAACGCGGCGAAGCTGCCCAGGTCAGCCCGATATGCACGCAGCGTGTTCTCTGCCTTGCGCCCGTTGAAGTCGTTGAAGATGTCCCCGTCTGCGTAATCGTTAGCCATCTTGCCCACCAGGATCAGAGCATCTCGCCCTGTGAGTGTCAACGCTGTGGTTGTCATGGTTCCCCCTGTTTGCGTGTCTTGTATCCTATAACTTCACTTATCGGATACAATTATAGCATCAAAACAGGGTGTTTTCCCTAGTCAACTGGCTAGGTCTTGCAACCTATTACGGCCGGTAATGCCGGTTTCATTCCCACAGTTGAAGCATAAGCGACAAGATTGTCGCATTTGGGTGACGCCGGTTGTTTTCGGAAAACATAGTCAGCCTTTGCTCGGCTTTTGCTCACCTTGCACCCGCTTGCGCAGTCCCGTAACAGTGTAGACAGTGGGCGATTGGTCGATGACCAAGTCGCCAGCGTCGAGCAGTGAAAGCGTGTGCATCAGCGCCAGGTCAACCAGCGTCGAAGGGTAGACATTGTGCCTGGTTGCTATCCTGTCAAGCATTCTCACGGTTGACAGGCGTAGTCTGTACGTTCGGTGTAGCCTGATTCCCTCGTCCATTCGTCACCTGATTGATTGCGCACCGTGACACCACCGCGCCGGTGTCGAGATTGAACAGGTCGAGCAGCCCATCAGCGCCCGCCGCCAGCCAGTCAACCGCATCCGCCGCCAGCCGGTACGGGTTCGCCTTCCGACATTGCGCCGTCAGTCCCGCCCGGCGTGCGTCGTTGATTGCACGCTCCACCACAGCGGCGGCCAGCATCGCCCAGGGGTCATCACCGGTTTGGTAATAGCAGAATCGAACGCCCTTCATTCGCGCTATTCCTCCTTCATAGCAGGGTTTCCACTATGAAAAGTATAGCACGAATCGCTACGTCAATCTTCTGGCGCAGCTTCCGTCAACGTGCGTTGTATCAACTGCCCTAACCCGGCGTGCATGTTCGCGGCTGTGATTACCAGTTGCATTGTCGTCACTCTCCCCACAGCCCTACAATGTGCGCGTGCAGCGCCTCTTGTTCGTCGGTTCCGTCGGCCAGCAAGTCGGGCGTCAGGATTGCCAGTTCGTCAACTGTGGCATCTTCCAGCGCAGCCCCGACGCGCCGCGCCGTGTCGCGGTCGTCTTCGTGGTCGCCAATCAGCAGGTCGGCAAAGTCCCGCCAGCGCAGCACGACCAGGTCATCATCATGACGCCGTCCAACCTCGTGCAGCACGGCCACAGCCACCCGCCCGCCGGTCGCTGTGCGTTCCGCCTGTTGCAGCGCAGCAACCACTTTGACCGGCAAGCGCCGCCAGGACTTGCATTCGATGCTGTAGGAGTCCGTCACCACATCGGCGCCGACCGTGCCAGTGTTGCCCGTTCTGGCGCCGCCCACAGCAGCGGCGACGTGCCGCTCGTGCCGCTGCCAGGTTGATTTGCTCTGTTTCATCTGCGTTCTATCCTGTCGAGTGTGTATGCTACGGGGCGAGTCTGAAGTACCAGCACCCCGTCGTCAACGTCATCCAGCGCGCGGGACAGCAGCACATCGACCAGCCTGCTTTGATGGATGCGTAGCTCCGCTGCCAGGGCGTCAAGGCGCTCTACCGTGTCAGTCTGCAATCGATAGGTGCGTGCGATTCCGTAGTCCATGCGTTCTCCTGCCAACTTACTGCACACAAACTACCAACTTGTGCACTCGTTCTGTACTCATTCATACCTGCAAAGCTGGCACAGCGCCGGGTGAATCCGTGTGCAAACGATGGGTGTCTGAAGCGTGAATGGTGTCCCGCTCTACCTCGTGGGTGTTCAGATCAATACGCTCCCACAGCAGGTCTACCCCGCACTCCTTCGCCAACTGCCGACAGCGCGCTGATTCATCTGCCAGCAGCGGCCGCCCCAACAGCCCGTCAAGCTCAACCAGCTTCACCAACAGCCCGCGCCGCTTGATGATTTCCCCTTTGGTCAACGGTGACAGCCGCTTCTCTGGGTCTTTCACCACGAGCGCGCCGGCCTGGTCAAGCTCGAAGCGGATACCCGCCGCCTTCATGTGGTTGTAGAAGTGCCGGATGTGTCGGCGTCGTGTCATGCGGTTATGCTTCCTACTGGCTATCTGTGCCCGATTCTTCCAACAGTGTTGATAGACTTTCCTCGCGCAGCCCGCCGTAGTAGTCGGATGTCTCCCAATCGGCGTGATGGTCTGCAAGTAGCTCTTCCATCTCGCTGCGCACGTCGCCAAGTGCTTTGATAGCACGCTGTGCCGCACGCGTCACCTTCGATACCCGCGGGTGACTCTTACCGTAGCTGTTCGCAGCAACCACAATTAGGGTCGTCAGCGAAGCGTGCGCGCGGCGCAACTCGGCGCCGATGATCTGGTGCTGCGCCCTGGTCAATCCTGGTCTTTGCTTGGTCATGGTCTCGTTCCTTTCGTAAGGTTGGCTGTGACGACGTTTTGAGACTGCCACAGCGCGCTGCGCCCTCGATGGTGCATCAAATATCGGTGCATCAACGCTTTGATGCACCGTTGATGCACCGTTGATGAAACGCTCTTCCACCAGAGTAAATTGAGCCTCTCGGTGCATCGGGTGCATCGGGTGCATCAAATTCCCCCCAAAACCAATGTGTTTGTTTTCACCCCATCTTTCACCTCTCTTCTCTCTCTCTGACACACTATCTTTTTTTCTTTGATGCACCTGATGCACCCGATGCACCCAAAGCACCGTTTACACTGGAGAATGGCAGTGCATCAACGCTTTTTGATGCACCCGTCAGCCCTTTTTGATGCACCCTTGATGCACCCTCGTTATGTCACCTGTGGGTCACACCTTACGCTGCAAACCGGCGTAAACGGTTGCGCCGTGCGTGCGCTTCCCGACGATTCCCCACTCTTTTTTGAGAGTGCGCGCCAGTTCACGTCCCTGCACCCTATCCTGCCCGCGTGACAGACCGGCGTAGGTGCGCAGCGCTTCGAGAATCTCCGATGATGTAGCCCGCCACTCGGTCTTGGTAGGGTCAATCGTGAAGGTGCGCACCAACATATCGGCCATGATGTCGGGCGCCTGGTGAGTCTCTGCATTTCTCTCTCTCATTGCCACTTCTGCCGGGTCGAAGCGGTAGCCCTTCGGGTCTTGCTTCCACAGGTGCATGGCTTGCGCCCAGAGTTGATGCACGTCCACCCGGTCGGCGTAGCGCCAGTTGATGTGCTCAACGTCCACCACAGCAAAGCGCCGGTTGCCGGTCTGGTCATTCAGGAAGCCGCCGCCGTCTGGGTTGACTGTGCCGATGTAGGCGGATACAGCCGGTTTTACCGTGTCNNCCGACAATTCCCCATTCTTTCTTGAGCGTGCGCGCCAGCTCGCGTCCCTGCACTTTGTCTTGACCACGTGACAGCCCAGCATAGGTGCGTAAAGCGTCGAGAATCTCAGAGGATGTCACGCGCCAATCGGTCTTTGTGGGGTCTATCGTGTAGGTGCGCACCAACATGTCGGCCATGATGTCGGGCGCCNNGTGCATCAATTCTATTGAAGGAATGTGTGTCGCTGTGTGTAGTGCTGCTACGTACGTCTCTCTACCTATGACACACTGTCTTTCTCAGCTGTCAATGCACTTGATGCACTTGATGCACTCGCTTAGCTATCGCCTGCGTGCTATGGCTTGGGCAGCAGCCCGTGATAGACGGTTGCGCCGTTACTGCGCTTGCCGACAATTCCCCATTCTTTCT
>DMDA01000061.1:11583-24423 GCA_003451595.1 Chloroflexota bacterium
CGCCAGGTGTGCGATGTGGTCTTTCCCGTCCCATTGCAGCGCGCTCAGATAGTCGCGCACAGGGTGCCGCCGTCGCCGCGCCGCCAACGCCAACACAGCGTCATCAAGCGCGCTTAGCAGCTTCAGCTTGGCATATCCGGCGTCACGTGCCGTCATGCGCATGACCGCGCGCTCGGAGTCGGTCAAGCGTTTGTCACCGTTCCAAATGGTTTCGTCCATGTCATTAAGCCACAGGTCATAACCCCACGAGCGCAAATCTCTGTCGATGCGCTCGGATATCTTCAGCCCGTCGTCGTCGCCCTCGGCGTCACCCTTCGGCGCCGGTTCCGCTTTCCGCTCTGTGGCCGCCCTGTACGTTTCCGGTGTTCCGGCAATCGCCTCTCGAATTGTCCCCGCGCCGTAGGTCTCGCCGGCGCGTGCGTTCCTGTCCCACTTGTCACGCATCAGCCCAGATTGCCGAACGAGCCGGTCGATTCTCGCCGCGTCGTTGCCCGTCCAAAACGCCAGGTGATTACACAGCGCCAGGTCAGCCGCGCTTTCGTCGCCGTTGTAGGCCGACACGTCGCCCTCCCACAGCCGCCGGATGGCCGCGCCGTTCTTGCTGGCAAACATGCGCTGAAGCAGCGCGTCATCGTCAAGCGTGCCGGGTGTAGCTGGCGGCGCCGCTGTGGTCGCCTCTCCCTTCGTGCGCAGTTGCGCCAAGAGCCAATCGATAGCCTCTTGCCGCTCAGGAATCGTCAGCCAGCCCCGACCATCCAACGGCCGCCCCGTCACCGTGAAGAAGCGCGCCCGGTCGTACATCTCCAAGCCCAGCGCCTGGTCTTTGCGCCCGCGTCCGCCCGGCATCACGCCGCGCACAATCACATGTACGCCGGTTCCGCTGGGTGACAGTTCGGTGTAGGAGTCAAGCCGGTTGACGGCATCCAGCGCCCACGCGTCGAGTTGCCCATCGGTGCAATGCCCGTCCAGGTCAATACCGACGTACGGGTCGGTGTCGCTGAAGACAAAGCCAACACCATCGTAGCCGCCGCGCACGAACAGCCGTGCAGCTTCCTCGAAGGGCGCCCACGTGCGCGGGTCTGTGGTTGACGCCAAAGAGCCGGTCACGCTGTACGGTTGCTTCGTCGGTTTGTCATTCTTGCGCGGCGCCAATCGCCACAGCACCCATTGGTCAAGCTGCAATAGCTCATCTGGGAAGTTCTCTCGGATGGCAGAAATTACCTGCTGGCGATTATCTGGCGTCATTGGTCAAGCTCCTGCAATGCAGCGCCGCCACCCTGTCACCAGGATGACGGCGCGGTCTGGTCAGGCAAACACTACGTCTTCGGCGTCATCTTCTGTGGCTGGTGCAGTCATCGCCGGTGCGGTTCGCTTGGCTGCCGTCTTCGGAACCTGCGGAACCATCACCAACGACGGCCGCCCCTGGTAGGCATCGCCCGCCATGCACAGCACGGTCTTACCAATCCAGGCGTTCGGGTCGGCGCCAAACTTCTCGGTCAAGCGGGTGTAGTTGCGCTTGTTGACGGTTGCTTCCCGGCCATCGTTGAAGGTCAGCACCAGCTTGCGTGTACCATCCTGGAAGTCGGTCAGGTTGACGTCGGTGATGGTCAAGTATTCCGGTTCCTCGAAGTCAGCGCCTTTCACATACTTGCTGCCGTAGCCGTCGGTTGTCGGGTCAAAGTCTTTCACTGGCATGATTGTTATTGCGCCCCCTGCGCGTTGTCTGAAAGTGCCTGTTGAATCTATGCGAACAGCGCAGCTTGAGCCATGCCCACAGCGGCCGCCTGTGGTTGCTCGTCGCCGCCCTGTTTTCGCCAATGCTGAAGTGGCAAAGCAATCTGATTGCCGTAGCCGTAATTGACCGTGACGCCGTGAGCGTCGAAGGCTGTCATGTCGGCCACGTAGTTGACGCCGGTCTCGGTGTCCACAATCCGCACCCGTTCTGCACCCAGGGTGCGCGCAATCGTCAAGACCTGGTCATCAACCGCCCAACCGCGCGGCGCAATACGTAACATGTGCTTGCTGCCCTTCACGCGCTTGACCAACTCACGGTCAAGCACTGCGCCGACCATCCGCCCGTTGAGCAAAACCGGTATCTGTGCCATAATGAAAGCGCCTCGTAGCACCGCTTACCCCGGTGCCTGGGGTGCAAAGAGCCGCCCGGAATCGTGTTCCGGTTCTCTGGGTTTGGTCTCTCTGGTAGAGCCGGTCTTATCCGGCGATTGCAGCAACGGCGCCGTGCGTGTCTTGGCGGATGGACACGGCGCCGTTGTGCTTTTCCTCTGGCTGGTCGTCAAGCAGTACGCGCCGTAAGATGTAGCGTGCCTGGTCGCGTGGCCGCCTATATTCAGCGAGTGCTAACCTGTTCAACGCCTGCATTTCCTCGTCGCTGATTGCAATCCGCATCGTGCGATAGCCCATTCTGCTTTACCTCCTTCCCTGCTTACACTGTATCACCTTTTTTGTGGAGTTGTTTGCAGGGTTGCAGGGTTAGTTTGCAGGGTTGCAGGGTTGTTGCAGGGTTATACCTCCGCAAGGTAGGGTTGTAAACCTACACAAGCGGGTTCTCTCCTGTAACCCCTCTGCAATACTTCCTGTAGGTGTCCTTCTCGATATGCACCAGGTCTCGAAACACAATACTCGCTGTGTTGGTTTTCAAGAGCCTGTGCGCGTCCTTGACGCGGTCTGCAACATCCTTGCGCTTTGGGACAGGTGCCGCGCTGGACGGTTCCGCCCCCGCCTCCGCCCCCGCCTGTGGGGTCTGGTCAGGCGTCCACAGTGAGAGCATGGTCAGGAGTTGTGTACATTCCTCCTCCACCACGTTAGGGAATTGCAGATTACCCACAATGGCGCCTCTCTCACGCCGAAAGCCTAACGTCACCTGTCCAAAATAACCGGGATAGTAGCGCCAGTGCATTGACACCGGTTCGCCAGCATAGCGCCATGGGATATGTAGTTCTTCCCATCGTATAAGCGACACTCGCCACGTAACCCGCCGTATGGCGCCGCCATCCTCTGCCGTCTCTGCCCTGCCAAGATGCACCCGTTCATGTTCGCTCAGTCGCCTTGTCGTGTAGGTGTCAGGATTGCGACTTCCCATCTCCCAACCTGGTTGACCGGTGCGCAAGCGGGACAGGTATTTCAACTCGTCGCCCAGGTCACCCGGCAACAATGCCCGCCAATCCCTGACAACTTCCAAGAGTTCCTCAACCGTCCCGGCGAAACTGAAATTGTGTGTGCTTGTTCCTGTGGTAGAATCCATGACCGTAACCTTTTGTTATGCAAGACGCCGGCCGCCTCTGCCAGAGTACCGGCGTCTTGCATTTTAGCATGTGCGTTCTACCGTTCGCTCGTCACTGGTTCACGCTTCCTCAATCGTTGCGTCGCCGTCGCCACCCGGTAACGAATCCCGTCCACAACTCTTTGCATGTCATCTGGTACAGCCAACATACTTCACGTTCTTTCTGGGGTCTCTCCCCACTGCTGAAATTTCCCCCATCGAGTACACCACGACACACGCGCGAGTACACGTTATGGTCACTCGATAGCCTACTATTTGGTCAGGTGTTGGTCAGCCCACTGGCTACGCGTTGCATCACTGGCTGCGCGCCATTCTGCCAGCGTAATCGGCAACTGTCGCCAGTACGCCAGCGCCGTTCGGCGCGTCGGGTACGCCAGGTTCAGCAGCCAACAACGCGCTTCGCCATCGTAGACTAACCAGGGTTCGCCCCGTGCGGCACGCTGCATCATCAACCACCGCAGCGCGTTGGCCTCGGTGCGTCGCAGCCCCCAATGCCGGTAGCCCAGCCGCCCCCACGGTAGCGGAATCAGCACGCGCCCGTCGCCGTCAACGTTTGACCAAACGCCGTCTTCGTCGGTCTCGTAGACCATATTGACCAGCGTCAGCACGGCATTGTTGACCAACTCCGCCTTCGCTGCCGCGACGCCGCGCCGCGTCAGCCTCTCCGCCACAGCCCGCAATGGCGTATGGCGCGGCGGCGCTGGCGTTGCTGCAATTGCCTCGCTGCGCTCCAGTTCCGCCGGAATGACGTAGTTTATTGTTCGTGCCATTCTTCCCTCTCCATCATTGCATCAATCCGGTCAAGGCGTGCGCGTTGCTCGTGGCGCAATAGGCGGTATTGCAAGAGCACGCCAATCAACCCGATACCATCCGGTGAAGCCATACTGTGGAACAGCCAGGCGCCGAACCAGATGACCGCCGCCAGCCCGAAGAAGACCGCCAGCGCCGCCACGCTGAACAGCGGCACTTGCCAGCCGACCATTGCCAGCACGACGCCGCCGACGCCGACGATAGCCGCCAAGCCGCCCGTCTCGACGGAGAATGCAACCGCCCTGTCGGTCTCGCTGATTGCTGCGGCTTCGGGTTCCACAGGCGCCCGAAGTATCACCTCCTGCGGTTCTGGCGGCAACACCTCCATGCGCCGCACATAGGGCTGGATTTGCGCATCGGGCGCAACAAAGTTGTTGCGCGCGCCGCGTGTGTAAGTGCGCTCAAGCTCGTTCATCGTCACCTCACCTCACCATCTCTGTAATGCCAACACTAGCCAGGATGCCCAGCACAATCAGAAGCACACCTAGTCCCCGCGCAATGCCGTTGATTGCCATCAGGCCGCCGAGCACAACCAGCAGGCACGCAAAAGCAAACGCGCTGGTCAGGTCGGCGTCGCCTGTGGCTTCGACGGTCGCATAGGCCGAGCCAGGCAGTGCGGCGCCCATTAGCCCCATCCCCAGCACCACCAACGACAGCAGCAACAGCGCCGTTAGCAGCCGCCCGATGCCCAGCGGCATCGGGTCGCTCTGCGCCAGTAGCGGCGCTTCAGCGTCTGGCGTGCGGCTGAATGCCCACCACAGCGCCAGCGCCATTCCTGCAAAGAGAAAGATCGTCACGGCATCCATGCTCGCCTCCCTTCTGCGCTTTCAATATGCCGCTGCGCCTGCCGCAGCGCCTGCGCCATCGCCACCAGTGCGTCGCCCGGCCGCTCGATGCGCCCGTGCACGTTGACGGCCAGGTTGATGCAGGTCTCGCCGTCCTCGTGCACTGCTGCCAGCAGAGCGCCGCCAGGCAGCAGCCATGCTTCTGTGGTTGTTTCGGTGCGGGTCGTCATATCACCCCCGCGTAGACCAACCACGACGGCCAGCCGTGACGACAGTAGCCGTCGGGTTCACACTCGCGCAGCCGTCGAGCGACTCGCAGGCTGCGCCGTCGGTCAACTCACGCTCCAGCATCTCTTCGATTACGGCCTCGGCGTCGGAGTAGCCATTTTCGACGACGTACCGCTGCGCCTGTTCAGCCAGCATCTCGCTTGTAAAAATTGTTCCCTTCATTGCGTCACCTCGTCTTTGTTCTCTGGAATAAATGCGCATTCACCCGGCAGTAGCGGCATCTGCACCGGATGTCGCCCGTTGCAGATGGGGCACAGGCGCGGTGCGTTGTGGCGCCGCTTTAGCTGCCGTTCCAACTTCCTGTCGCCTTCCCACATGCGCACCACCACGAAGGATAGCCCTCGCTCCTTCGCCACCTGCGTTAGCCGTGCGCCCGCACCGTGCATGTGCGCCCACACGCGCGGCGCCAGGTCTTCGGCATAGCCCAAGTAGTGCTGCGCAGTGTGCCGGCCTGGTGCGATTGGGTCGGAGAAGTGGAGAAGATAGACTGTGCTCATTGCGCACCTTCCAACTGGTCGATGCACTGTTCCAGCCGGTCAGCGCAGCGCGCCAGCCGCCGCGTCGTGGCGCGTTCCCACTCGTTCCAATCAATCTCGCCGGTCAGCAGGTCAACCACGCCGCCGCATTGCTCGACCGTCCACACCAGCGCGGCAAGTTCCGGCCTCACCGCCAACGGCACGCCGACAGCAGCCAGCGCGCCCAGTTCAGCGGCAATTTCTCCCACGGCGCGCCGATACTCCGAAAGCCTATTCAGTTGTTGCGTTGAGTTGTTCATGTTGTCGTCTGTCCTTTCGACTGGTAGAATTGTTGCGCCCGTCCTGTGGTCTGTCCTCTGTGCAGCGTTTTCGGCGACTGCACAGCCCCACAGGACGGGCGTTTGCTCACTTTAGAAGTTGGTCAACTGGTCGTACCCGTGCATGAGCTTCTTTCAGGTCACGGTCTACGATGTCCAGATACCGCCAAAGTACTTGGGTGTCGGCGTGCCCCATGAGCCGCGCCAGCATGTGAACATCCATGCCACCGCGCAGCGCCGTGATTGCAAACGTTCTGCGCAGCGCGTGAGCTGTCAGCACGTCAACGCCTGACGCTTCGCGCAGCCGCTCCATGAGCTGCACGATACCGGCCACAGTCAGGCGTGTTCCTGTCGTCTTGTTGGGAAACAACGGTTCATTTGCGCGTGGTTGCCGCTCTGCCAGGTAGTCACCAATCGCCCGGCGCGTATGCACACCGACATAGGAGATGCGCGTCTTGGCGCTCTTTCCTTTGCGCACAAAGACGGCGCCGGTCGTCAGGTCAACGTCGGAGACGTTCAACGCGCACAATTCGCCCGCCCGGATACCGCTATCCAGGATGGTCAGCACGACGGCGCGGTCGCGTTCGTCGCAATGCTTCAGCACAGTCTTGACCTGGTCTTCCGTTAGCGCCGGTAGCACGGTGCGCGGCAAGCGCGGTAGCGCCACAGTCGGAGTAACCGTCAAGATGTTCTCGTTAACCAGGAATCTGAAAAAGCGTCGAAGGGTTCGCCCGCAATTGTGTTGATGTTGGATACTGGCACTGCGCAGCGTCATCAGGTAGCGCCGCATCATGGGCGTATCAACCTGGTCAATCGTGGAGACGTTTTCCTCGGCCAGCCAGGTTACAAAGTGATTCAGTTTTGACCGATACCAGATGATGGTAGACTGTTCAAGCCGTCGTGCTTCGCAGTCAAGCAAGAACAGCGCAACAGCATCGTTTGGAGTAGACGCCACAGAACACCCCCAGGGTAGGGTCTTGTTCTGGCGAGGGCTTCATAATCCCTAGGTCCCGTGTTCAAGTCACGGCATCGCCACCTTCAACTCACCAATGAAAGACCCATCATCAGAAGAGTTTTCGATGGTGGGTCTTTGTTTTTCCACATAGACCCTCCCTGCACAACTAACGTTACCCCTGTCAACACCGGTCTATTTCGTGTTCGGGGCAAATTGCGGTGCTGCACCGGTGCATCAATTCACCAACTGATGATAGCTAGTCCACTCAAGTAGACTGACGCAGCGACGCCTAGTCGGTTTATGGTGATTCACAAAATAGCCCGGTAATCGGGATAGCCGCCTTCGGCATAGCTGACCGCCTGCTTACGTAGGTCATCGCCTCCGGCGTGACAGCGTGGTCAACCGGAAGCGTCGGGCTGGAAGTCGAACCTACGATAACCGAATCTATTTGATCTATTTGTCAAATTCCATGAGCCGGCTTCGGCTGTCAGCCTTCGATTGAAATCGAGGCTGGCAGCCCCGGCCATGAAATATACCTGTGAAATACACCTGTTGGTGCAAGCTCGGTTGTGCACTGCAGCGGTTGTCGGCACACTCTACGTTCAGTCATCATCTTAGCCATCACCCACCCGCCACAACCACAGCCGTATGATGCAATTGTGAGGCGCTTCTTACCCGTCATTGCCTGACAATCTGTATTGAATTGGCTATGGTGTTACGGTATATGCAACTGTTTGCTAGTCTTGTCCAGGAGAAGCCTATGCGTCCACTTTTTAATCGATCATCCATCTGGTTGACTGTTTTGGTGATTTGTATCGGTCTGACGCTGTTGGTGGGCGGCAGCCGACCCTCCATCGCCGCTGCACCGCTGCTCCGTTTGGTTGCGCCGGACGGAACAGCGTCGGTAACCGATGAACTGCTCGTGGAAGTCCACGCGGCTGAGGTCGTGAACCTGGGCAGTTGGGAGGCCACGCTCGGCTACGACCGCAGCCTGCTTGCGCTTGTCCAGGTGGAGAGTGCGCCAGCCTTCGGTCTGCCGCAACCAGCGTGCGCCACCCAACAGACCCGTTGCGCTGTGTTGTTGGGGCCGCGCCCCATCCTCGGCGGCGTGAGTGTGGGCGCCATCTCGCTGGGCGCCGCGCCCGGTCTGCACGGCGATGGGTTGATTGCTCGCCTGCACTTCCAGCCCACCGGACAGCCGGGCGTCGCTGTGCTTACGTTGAACGATGCGCTGGTCACCGACATTTCTGGCCAGGCGCTGGCGCCGCAGACGCAAGGCACACAGATCAGCCTGGGCGTCACGCTCGACCGGCGGGTTTTCCTGCCCACCGTCAACAATCAGGTGAGCGCTGGGGAATAGGGGGTTTGCCATGCAACACGTTTCCATATTGCTTCAGCGCCTGACAACAGGTGCAGTATCCAGAGTCGCACGCCTACCGGGGTGGCGTCAGACCCAACGCCTGGGCGTCGCCAGTGTACTGCTGATGGCGATCCTCGCCGCACTGACGCTCACCACCGCTGCTCAGGGACAGGCGCCCACACCGCCCTGCGCCGCCGCCGATATTACCTGCGACGGGCGCATCGACGTAGCTGACTTGCAGCGCATTGCGGCGGCGGTGCAGGCTCCAGACCAGGTGGACGCCCATTTCGATGTGAACGGCGACGGCGCCATCAACGTTACCGATTTGGAAGCGGCGCGCACACGCTGGCACGGCGCTCTCAACACAAGCACCTCTGCCGGGCGCTTTGGCTACGCCGTCGATGACGCCGGCAATGTCTACCTGCGCTGGCAACTGGCGACAAGCGTCTACGCGACATCGGTGGAGGTGCTGCGTGAACCGGCGCCTGCTGGCGCACCGGCTGCTGGCGTCGGCGCCGCCGGGATTGTCGCCACGGTGGCGCCGATCACCGATGATGCCACGGCGCTGCCGCTGCTCGGCGAACACTGGGAGACGTTGCGCAACGGCTATGAGACCGACGCCAACGGCGACCCTATTCCCCTTGCCACCGTGGCGCAGGTGCACACGCACGTGCAGGCGGGCGACAATCCGATGTTGGTGGAATGGCTGGCGAACCGGGAGCCGGGCGTGGCGCGCGTCTTTGCCCTCGGCTATTTGGACACTAACTTCAGCAGCGGTGGCGTCTACCGCTACTGGATTCGGCAAGGCGCTACGCTGCTTGGCCCGGTCGATGTAGACACAACTGCAAGGACACGCCTGCCCAATCCAAACGGGCTGACGGCCTTCGACGCTGCGCCGCAACTGACCGCCAACCTGACGACGCAAATCGGCGGCGCGCCCAATAGTGCGCTAGTAGCGCGCGCCAAACGCGAGGCGCATGCCAACATCTACCTTGCCTGGAATCCTGAGTTGGGCCTGCCGGAGACCGATCCAGTCTGGCATAATGGCTTCAATGTCTATCGCCGCACGTGCGATCCTGGCCCGGCCAATTGCGGCGGCTGGGAACGCATCAACGAATACCCGATCTTTCCGCAGCCATTACCCGCCGAAGCCGGCGCTGTCGAAAATGTGAGCGGCGGACGTCTGGCATATGGGATGGAAGTGCATGAGTTTGACTATCAATGGGCAGATTTCGATCTCGACACTGCGCGCGTCTACTGCTATAGCGTCACCTCGCTGGATTTACTGCAGCAGGACGGCGCCCCCTCGCCCCAGGCCTGTCTCCAGCCGCCCGACTATCGTCCGCCGGGCGCGCCTGACCTGCTGCGCGTAGAGACGATATACAACGGCAAAAACCTGCCTGCCAGCGTGAACGTCGTCTACAGCTTCGATCCATCGGTGGACGGCAACGCCGACTGGCGCAGCTTCGCCCTCTACCGTGCACCGACGGCGCTGGCAGTCTGGCCCGATGAGTGGACGCTGGTGCGCCAGGTGACGCCCGATCGCTGCGGCAATGAGATGGTGATGAGCGACGTCAATCTGGGCGAGCATCAGAACTTCTGGTATCGCGTCGTGGCGATCGACCGCACCGGCAACATAAGCGCACCGAGTGCGCCACGCGTCAGCCGCATCGACGACCTGTATCCCCCGGACGCGCCCACTGTCTGTGCAGTCGATATACAGGGAAAGCCCGCCAATCTGTGTTTCCCCAACGACGCCGACGTGGCGCAAGTCAACATCTATCGCAAATTTGCCGCCAACGGCGTGGCCCTGTTGGTAGGACAGGCGCCAGTGAGCGGCGCCAACTTCGCTTGGATCGCGTGGAGCGACGACTACACGCCGCTGCGCGAAACCGAGTTCTTCTACGAAGTGCGCGGGATCGATGAGGCGGGCAACCTGGGCGCAGCCTCGACCTTCGCCCTGACGCGCACGCTGAGCACCGGCGTGGTGCAAAAGCTCATCCCGCCAGCGCTGATCAGCGCCAGCATCGACGCCAGCCGCACCGGGCAATTGACATGGACAACGGCTGGCGAAGCCAACCTGCGCCGCTTCGATATCTATCGTGGCGTCGGCGAGATCGCACCTGCATTGTCCGCCATGACCAAGATCGGCGAAGTCACCGTCAATCGCCATCAACCCGATCAGCGCGAGTTCACCTTCAGCGACGCCAGCAATCTGGCCGTCAACGACGTCTACTGGTACGCCGTGGAAGCAGTCGATTACAGCGGCGCAAAAAGCGCGAGCGCCCCCTATCCGGCGCGCTACGTTGAGCTGGATGACCCCTCGGCGCCACCGTTGGCGCAGTTCCCGTTACAGGCAGTCTGGTCTAACAATCCCAACCCTGAACCAGACGGCGTGCAATTGCTGCTCGAAAACCCCAACGGCTCTGGGCGCCCGCCGAACTGCTGCTACATCGTCTTCCGCAGCCGCACGCCCGATGCCGGCTTTGCGCCGATCACGCCGATCATCCCGCTCCAGGATCGCTTCTACCTGGACACCGATGTCCACCCCGGCGACGTGGCGTACTATCAGGTGGTGCGCATCCTAGCGGGCGACTGGATCGGCGCGGGCATCCTGACCAACAGCGCCACCGGCGAGATCGTGGCGGCCAGCGATGTGGTGCAGGCCACCGGCATCCCGGCAAACCCGCTCAACACCAGCCCGCACACCCCGCCAGACGCCGGCATCTACGTGCCGTTGCCCGGTGACCCACCGGCCACGCTGCGCTTCGGCGCCTGGGATGTGCGCGTCACCAACTACACCAGCAAGAGCGCTGGCAACCTGAGCGGCGTTGGCAAAGTGACGCTCCAACCCGCCGCTGGTGCGAACGTTGAGGTCAAAGTGACTTTCAGCAATATCGATGCCCTCTCTAGCGGCGCCGTCACCTCCGGCAGCGCCATGGTGCTACTGGGGACGATGGGCGTCACCTACAGCGATCGCGTGCGCTACACCGTCAGCAACATGACCTTGAGCAGCACCGGCGCCATCGCCACGGTGCGCATTGTGGACTTTGGGCCAGACTTTACTCTCTACGACCTGGGGGCCAGCGGGCCAGGTCGCCCGGTGGAGGTTGCGTCCACCAACGTAGTCGTCAGCGACACGAGCCTGCGTTTCAGCCTGGCTGTCACCGCCAGCCAGACCTGCGCCGCTCCGCGTGCCAGCCTCGCCTTCCCCTTCGCCGTGCGCGATTGGGCGCTAGCGGTTGTGCCGACAAACAACTTTACCGTGAGCGAGACAGGCGTCCAATTTGGCGCCACCTGCACGCTTTATCGTGATCGCTATAGTGGATTGGTCGAGGGTGGCATCTTCATGCCGGCAGCGTTGGACTATCGCAACGACTCCTTCCTCAACCGGCAGGCGACGAGCCTGGAGGCGGCCAGCTACACCGTCGCCAATGGGTTGAGTGGCCATTGGGCTGGTCTCGACGCCAC
The DNA here is from genome assembly GCA_003451595.1 of Chloroflexota bacterium. Lineage (GTDB taxonomy): Bacteria > Chloroflexota > Anaerolineae > Caldilineales > Caldilineaceae > Caldilinea. Next base: position 23,347 of record DMDA01000061.1, read on the forward strand.
GACATACACCGCAGCCTTCCCCTTTGGCGCCGAGATCGGCAGCAGCGGGCTGGCTTATCGCTTCACCAACGGCGTCTTCACACAAGGCACGTTGACCGGTCGCCCTAGCGCCGACGATCTCAGCCTGCCCTATCGCCGCAACACGCACAACAACGTCAAGAACACCTTCGTTGGCAATTTCACCACGGCGCCGCTGGTGGCAAACGGCGCCATCAGCACCACGATCGACGCTGCAACCGGAGTGGAATGGGTGGCTTATGGGGTCAACAGCGGCAATTTCACACTCTACACTCCGCCGGTCTATACACCAGCACGGCCAGCACGCAGTTGGCGCGCCTCGCTGGGTAAACCAGCCAGCGGATTGAGCGGTGACGCCCGCATCCAGCCGGGGCTGAACGCCTTCAACCAAACCTTCACCTGGACCGCCTGCCCAACGCCAGCAGCGCCTACGCAGCCCGCTTTCACCTTCCAACCGGGCAGCGATGTCGATCTCTTCGTGCGCTGGCAGGGCGTCAGCGGTGTGGTGGATATGAAGACCACCGGACCCGGCGTCCCGGTGACGCTGGCCGACTATCAGTGGCGCTTCACCCGCTTCGCTCAAAACTGGCTCGCCAACTTCCCCTATGACAACGCCAACGCTGGCAGCATCTACCTGCCCTATCCGGCGGAGGCAACTTTCCAGTTCGACCGGCTCAACCTGAATGAGGCAGGCTGCGTAACGAGCGGTACATTGCTGCCCATTCCCGAAGATCTCAACTACTGGCAATTGCCGATCACGCCGTGGTCGCTCTTCTTCGACGCCGCCAACAAGCTATGGATTGAGTTCGAGACCGAGATGACCAACCTGGAACGCATCGACGGCGGCGCAGGAGAGCCGCAACTGGAAATCGCCGCCGCCTTCAACCCCAATGGCACATTCTACGATGGCGACGCTTACCCCGAAGACACAGTCTACACGGTGGATGACTTCTACGTGGTGATGAAAGACTTTGCCTTCAGCGGCTACGATCCGGTCACAGGCAACCGCGAGCGTCCCGGCTGGAACAAACAGGCCACGCTGGCGCCAGCACCTTGTCT
>DMDA01000061.1:24642-26655 GCA_003451595.1 Chloroflexota bacterium
CCCGAACAGCGACACGATGTTTCTGTTGGCGGCGCATCCGTATGTCGGCTTCAACCGCCGGCCCTTGGCCGAACATCTCTTCAGCCCGGCGCTCGACATCCAACTGCAATACGAACTGCTCTACGCGCAGTCGCAGGCGCCGACGGTGGCGAGCCGCTGGCTGGCGCTGGCGACCTCGCAAGGTCGCGACATCAGCGTGCTCGACAACGCGCTGGTCGAGGTGAGCATCGCTGAAATCCCTAACTCCTTGGTGGTAGAGCCAGCGAGCGAGCGTCTTTTCTTCGGCTTCCCCTCGGCGACCGGCGTGTTGCTGGCGGCGGATGAAGCATGGAACACGCTGCCAGGCAATAGCCCGGCGCCGACGCAGGCCGACCTGGAGAATCGCTTCCGCACCTGGTGCTCCTCCGGTGGCAGCGACAACGGCCCTCTCTTCAGCCTCTTTGCTGCCGGCTGGGATTGCAATCTGGAAGCAAAACTGGCTGCTTACTTCGTCTGGCAGGAGGGCTTCGATGACTACCGCACGCTGATCGACGACATCGACGCCAAAGCCTACACCTACGGCGGCAACATCGCTGCCTGGCTCACCGACCCCGGCTTTGCCGATGTACACGTGGGACTGCCACTCTTCCGGCAGAAACTCGCCAACTCGCCTTTACAATTGCAGTGGGTGCGCGGCGACGTCGTCATCCGCCCGGTGACGGATAGCAGCGGGCGCGTCGTCGAGGGCGAACTGGCGCTGCTGGAGACCAGCGCCTTCGTGACCGTCTACAACGCCGAACGCACCAATCCCGACGTAAAGACGCTGCTCTCCGGCAACTTCGCGATGAACTGGGACGCCGACGGCGAGGTCTATCTGGCAGTGACCAATCTGCAAACGACGATGGCCGAGCTAGATGTACGCCTGGACGCGGACCTGCGCCTGCTCTTCGACCTCAACGATCTGGGCTATGGCATCGAGGGCGGGGTCACGCTCTACGACGTGGTGACTTCGCTGGCGACGGTGAACAAAGCCGGTGCGGTGGCGGGCTTCACGGTGGACAATAACGCCATTAAGCTGCTCTACACTGGCGCCACCTTCGATCTGTGGATGGAGCTTGAAACGATCGGCCGCATCAATGCAGGCGGCTCCTTCCTCTTCGGTCGCATGGATCCCACCAGTCCGGTGCTGCAACGTGAGTATGGCGACGTGATGGCGGCGCTCGACCCAGAGCCAGGCATGATCGTGCAGGGTGCGTACATGCAGCTCTATGCCAACAACATCCCGATCTTCGACGTGTTGGGCAGTTGCCCTGGCGTGCGTATCAGCGGCGGCGGCGAAACTGCCTACTGGATATTCAACGAGGTCGGGCAGCCCTCCGTCGCCTGGGGTGTGCGTCTGGGCGTCAACGCCACCGGCAAGGCGCTGTGCGTGGCGGCGGTCAAAGCCAGCGTGACCCTGCAACTGGACAACGGCTTCGGCGAGAACAATCTCGACCTGAGCGGCGACGCATGGGCGGGTGCAGGCTGCGGCTTCTGTGAAGTGTCCACCTGGATCACGCAAGATGACGTGCGCAGCGATGGCGGCTGCCTTAAGTGCATCCTGACGTTGGACTTTCTCATCCCGCTCGCCGGCTCAACGACGGAACCAGATTTCAACTTCCGTGGGGAATGTCCATTTTAAGGTTGTGCTGAAGCACTTCTGCACAATCAAAGGAGATAGATCATGCAACCACAATCATCGATCTTCTGGCTACGATGGAAATGCCTTGCCCTGTGGCTGCTGCCTGCTGCGCTCTGCCTGGTGCTGACGGGTCTGGCTTCCGCAGCGCCGGCGCTGAATCTTACCGTCAATAGCGGCGTGCCCGCCGGACAATCGGCGCAGCCAGGTCAGGTGGTGACGGCGACGGTGACGCTGCAATATAGCGGAGGCAGCGCCCCTATCGACACTGGCGTGTTTGTCACCCTGACCGAGGCGCTGGAGCTAGTCGGCCAACCTGTGCTCACCGAAAACCAGGTTCCAGCCGTAGATTCCAA
>DMDA01000061.1:26912-29106 GCA_003451595.1 Chloroflexota bacterium
GCTGCTGGAGCGGTTTTCGCACGCACACCATCAATGCCACGGCGCTCAATCCAGGGGGCGGCGTGGTGCAAGCCAGCGCAACACTCTCTGTGCACTGTCCGCTGGCTGCGCTCGACGACATCCACGTTACCCAGCGCGTGATCTGGGAGGGGCAGCCAGGCTGGGCGCCCTACCTGCCAGGGCTACTGCCCGGTCATTCCCTGACGCTGCGCACCACCTTTCGCAACGACGCGCCCGTGCCTGTGCTGTTGGGCGTGGGACGGCCACAGCTGTTGACGGCGCATACCGCCGCTGAGGACGCCGCCAGCAATCAGCGCATCACACTGTTGCCACTGGCGCCGGGCGCCAGCGGCAATGTCGATCACGTGCTGCGTCCCAGCTCATCGCTCAACGCACTCAACCTGCTGGACGGCGAGATCGCCCTGCAGGTCGGGATGATCTACTGCCTGATCACGGGCGAGGGTCGCACCTGCACCAGCACGGCTGGCGCACAGGCACAGGTTGTTGCCGCAGGCGAGTGTGGCGGCGGCGAAGTGCGTCCCAGCATTCCCTGCCCTGATCCCGGTGAGATTCCCGATCCGACCGGCGAAATCACCATTACGCTGCCATTGCACCCAAATGATCTGGGGGATGCGCCAGACAGCACGAATCACGCCGGCCAGAACATGACCGCCTATCCTGGCATCCTTGCGCAATTCCCCACCGTGTTCTACGAGATGCCGGGAGCGCCGCGCGGCCCCCTGCATCGCTATCCGCGACCGGTGTACCTGGGCGCAGGCGTGAGCATGGAAGCGGAAGCTGATGCTGGCCCGGACGCCGATCCGTCCAACAACCTGCTGCCGACAACGGACACCCCCGACCGCGATCGCTTTGATGATGGGCTGAACCTGAGAAATCTCAGTCTGGGGCTTTGTCAGCCAGCCAATTTGCAGGTGCGAATCGGCGTCATGAGCCATCGCGTGCGCCAGGCGCTGCTCAATCACAACATGCAGACGCTCTATCTCAATGTGTGGGTGGATGGCAACCGCGACGGCGACTGGAACGATGCATCGCCGTGCAGCCCGGTCGCAGGCGACGTGGCGCTGGAGCACATTGTCATCGATTACCCGATCGCCGTCAATCGCCTGGCGATTGGCGCCAATTCGTTGAACATCATCGGCGGCAAGAGCCTGTGGCCGCAGGCATTGGCGAATCAACCGAGCTGGCTGCGCGTGACCTTGAGCGAGGCAAAATCGCCTAAGCTGAATGGGCGCCCCTACGGCGATGGTCGCGGCCCCAATACAGGCTACCGTCTGGGCGAGACAGAAGATTACCTGTGGGTGCCGGCGAACAAAGCCGATGTCGAGGTGACGCAGCATGTGGAGTGGGGCTTTCAGCCAACCGGCGGCGCACCGCCTATGTCGGTGGTGCAGTTCCGCATTACCTACAAGAATCGCGGCGCCACGACCGCTCGCAACGTACAGATCACACAGAACCTGAACGGCTTTGGCGGCAGTGCGGAATTGGCGTATGTGACCGCACCTGGACTGAGTAGCAACGCCATCCAAACCGGCGCCAACCAGATTATGTTCCAGGTGGGCGATCTGCCTGCGGGCGCCAGCAGCGCCATCGTGGTGGGCTGGCGCCCGCAGCCCAGCGTGAGCAACGCCGCTGTCGCCAGCTACGGCGCCACAGTCACTGTTGCCAGCAGCAACGATGACACCAACGGCAACAACAGCGCCGCCACAACTGCCGCCGAAGCGTTGCCCCTGCAAATGGGGTTCCGCACCGCCAACAGCCCAACTGTGTTGCAACGCGGCGCCACCTGCCGTACAGCGGTGACGCTGGTGGGTGTGGCGGCGCCTGGCAAAATCCTCCAGTTGATGCTGGACGGCGTCAATCTAGGCGTTACCCCTATGATCGATGCACAGGGGCATTGGGAACAGGCGCTCACCGGACTGAGCGAGGGGCTGCACGTGGTACGCGCAGCATACGTCGGCGGCGGCGCAGAAGCCATCGTACAGCTACGCGTTGATACAGGGTTGCTGCTCGACCCGGCCAGCTTCACCGTGACCGACGCCAACGGTCGCACCTCCACCGCCGACAGCCTGGGGCGCACATGGCGTAGCCTGCATCTGGCAAACAATGGCCCCTACCAGATCGGCGTCAACGCCTGCACAACCATCAGCGCGCCCACGCTCAATTACATCGGTGA
>DMDA01000061.1:29315-47150 GCA_003451595.1 Chloroflexota bacterium
TCACGTTCGACATCTCCGCCACGCGCAATCTCCCCGGCAGCGTGGTGGACGCCGTCACCGGCAACCCGATTGTCGGCGCGCAGGTCTTGTTGCTGGCAGTGCAGCCTTCCTCGGCGGCCGGAGTTGGTGACTTCAGCGATCTGCTGGTCAGCAGTGACTTTGGGCAGGCGAACCCGCAGACGACAGGCGCCGACGGCAGCTTCTTTTTTGCTCAGCCGCCGGGCGTCTACCGTCTGTTGGTGACAGCGCCAGGCTATCAGCCCTTCCGCAGCGCCACCGTCGAAATCGACGACGCGCCGATCGCACCGACGATCCGTCTCACGCCGGTCGTCAACGAACCTGCCGATGTGGTCATCGTAGTGGGCGAAGAGGGCTTCGACCCCGATGCACTGACCATTCCGCCAGGAGTCGTGGTGGAGTGGGTCAACAGCGACCTGGCGGAGCACAGCCTGCGCACCGACGTTTGGAGCAGCGGCGTGCTCTGGCCCGGCGAGAGCTTCCGCCTACGCTTCGATCAGGTCGGCAGCTTCATCTACACCGACGGCGAGAATCCGCTGAATGATGGAACCGTGACGGTGGAAGCCAATGCACTGATGCCCGGCACACAACTCGTCTACATGCCCATCATTCGACGCTGAGGAGGCATGTCACGCACAGACGACGAGAGATCGATGTAACCTTCCTGGAAGCCCTGAGCTTCCAGGAAGGGGTGGCGCACAGCGTAACCTCTATTCATGACATCGTGTATTCATGACATCGTGTATTCATGACATCGTGGGCTTCCCTCAATTCTCGCTTGCATCCCGCTGACGCTATAATAGCGAACTATGGAAATTCTCGGAGGCCCACTCTTTGCGGTGGCCGGCGCCGGTGAATCACACGGGCCAGCCATCACGACTATCGTCTTTGGCTGCCCACCCGGCCTGTTCTTGCGCGCCGCCGACATTCAGCACTATCTCGACCGGCGGCGCCCAGGTAGCAACCGTCATGGCACCCCGCGCCGCGAGGACGACACCGTCGTGCTGCTCTCCGGTCTCTATCAGGATGATCTCGACGCGCTGACCGCTGGCGCCGCCATCACCGTGCAATCTGGCGACGATCTCTCCACCACCACCGGCTACGCAGCAGGGTACACCACCGGTGAACCGATCGCCGCCATTGTGCTGTCGACGGCCAAGAAGTCGGCGGACTACGCGCAGTTCAGCGGGCCGACAGGTGAAGTCCGCCCCGGTCACACCGATCTGGTCAAGTACAAGCAGAGCCAGGGCTTCGCCGACCCGCGCGGGGGCGGACGCTCCAGCTATCGCTCCACGATCAGCGACGTGATCGGCGGCGCCATTGCGCGACGTTTTTTGGCGGATCGCTTCGGCACGGTGATTCTCTCTTCGATTTGTCAGGTGGGTGAATTGCGCGCACACCGGAGCCTGGCTGCCTATGTAGAGGAACTGATCAAGGCGCGTGGCGGCCGCGTTGACTTGGAGACGCTGACTGCGCTGGAAACCAACCTGGAAGAAGCCGAGATTCACACCCTCGACGCCGAATTTGCCCAGGAAGCCGGGCAACTGATCAAGCAGACCCGCATCGATGGCGACTCACTCGGTGCGGCGGTCGAAGTGGTGGCCGTCAATCCGCCGCCACTGGTGGGCGACCCACTGTACCAAAGCCTGAAGGTGCGCATTATGGGCGCGCTGGGCGGCCTGAACGCGGTGCAGGGCGTCGAGATCGGCGCAGGCTTTGCCGTCGTCGCACGGCGCGGCAGCCAGAACAACGACCCGATCCGCAGCAGCGGCTACCAGAGCAACACCCACGGCGGCTTGATCGGCGGCATCACGACGGGCATGCCGCTCGTCTTTCGCGTCGGCTTCAAACCGACCTCAACAATCGTCAAGCCACAGCAGAGTGTGCGCAAAGACCTGAGCGAGATCGAGTTTCAACTGAAAAAGGGGCGGCATGATCCCTGCGTGGGCGTGCGCGCTGGCGTCACGCTCGAATCGCGCCTTGCCATCGAATTGATGAACGCCGTCCTGATGCACGCCGCCGCCCAGGTGACGCCGGCGCATTTTGAGCTTTTCCCGCCGACGCCCACATCATGAACGCGGCTCCATCCTTCAAGCCCTGGCTGATCACGATGAAAGGCCATCCCGCCACCGGCAAGAGCGCCGTTGCTGAGGCGCTGGCGCAGCGGCTGCGCATCCCGCTGATCGACAAGGACGACATCAAGGATGTGGTGTTGGGGCTGCCCAATGCCAACGAGCTGGCCTACGCCGTCATGTGGCAGATTGCGGCCACGCAATTGGCGTTGGGGTTGAGCGTGATCGCCGTCTCGCCGCTCTCTTACCCGGAGGGTTATGAGCGCGCTTGCGAGATCGCGCAACGCCACGCGGCGCGCTTGTTGGTGGTGGAAACAGTGCTGCCTGAAGCGGAATGGCGCCGCCGACTCGATGCGCGCAATCCCGCCGACTCCGCACACAAGATTCGTGGCTGGGAAGCGATGCAGGCCATGTTGCGCCAGTACGCCGGTTGCTGGCAGTACCCGATCAATCCGGCGCATCATCTAGTGCTGGACACCAGCGCGCCAACCACTGTCTCTGTGGAACGCATCCTGGCGCGGCTGGCTGCCAACAACCTCGACACAGCACTTTACCCAGAGAAGGATCTGCCCTGACGATGAGCGCACCTCAGTTATCCAACCGCAATATTATTCTCACCGGCTTCATGGGCGTGGGCAAGAGCACCGTAGGGCGCATCCTGGCCGAACGGCTCAACCGACGCTTTGTGGATATGGACGCCGTGCTTGTGGAGCGCTTTGGCAAGCCAATTCCGGCCATCTTTGCCGAGGATGGCGAAGAAGCCTTTCGCATTGCTGAGGCGCGGCTTTGCCAGGAGCTGGCCGGTGAGAGCAATCTGGTGGTCAGCACAGGCGGCGGCGCGCTGGTCAATGAGCAGAGCCGGCAGGCATTTGAGGCCACCGGCACGGTGGTTTGCCTCCACGCCACCGAAGCCGCAATCCTGGCGCGGGTGGCCGCCGCCGCCGACCGTCCCCTCCTGCCCGGCACAGCAGATGAACGACGGCGGCGCATCCACGCGCTCTTACAACAGCGTCGGCTGGCCTATGGCGCCATCGCCTATCAGGTTGACACCACGAACCTGGCGCCGGCCGAAGTGGCCGATCAGGTCATCGAAGCCGCTGCGGGTGACCAGGAGGCGCGCGGTCTCAACCGCATCTCCGTCTACTCACCGGCAGGCGATTATGACCTGCTCCTGGGCAACGGCATCCTGACCGACGCCGGGCGCCTGCTGGTGAACCGGGGGCTGCGTCCGGGTGCAGCGGCATTGGTCACCAACGCCATGATCCGCCCACACGCTGAGGCGCTGGCGGCCAGCCTGGCTGCCGCCAACTTCACCCCCACGATCTGCACCGTGCCCGAAGGCGAGCAACACAAGACGCTGGCCAGCATTGCCTTGCTCTACGACCAGTTTATCGCCGCCGGGTTGGATCGTCAGGGTGTGGTCGTCGCCGTCGGCGGCGGCGTCGTCGGCGACATGGCAGGCTTTGCCGCCGCCACCTATCTGCGCGGCGTACCCTTTGTGCAGGTTCCCACGTCGCTGCTGGCGATGGTGGATGCTGCGGTGGGCGGCAAGACCGGCGTCGATCTGCCGCAAGGGAAGAACTTGGTCGGTGCGTTCAAGCAACCTGTCGCCGTGTTGATGGATATGGCCGTGCTCAGCACGCTACCTTCGGACGAGTTCCGTTCCGGGCTGGCCGAGGTGGTGAAGCACGGCGTCATCGGTGCGCCGCGCCTTTTCACGCAGTTGGAAGAAGAAGGACCGGTCAACCTGCTGCAACTGGTAGCGGACGCCGTGCGCGTCAAAGTGCGCATTGTCGAGAGCGATCCCTACGAACGTGGCGTGCGCGCCACCCTCAACCTGGGGCACACCTTTGGTCACGCCATCGAGCAGGTGAGCCACTACCAGATGCGTCACGGCGATGCCGTGGCGGTGGGCATGGTGGCGGCGGCAAACATGGCCGTGACGTTGGGGCGTTGTGACGCGACATTGGCGACGCGCATCCGCGATCTGCTGGAACGATTGGGGTTGCCGGTGAGCGTCGCCGGTTACAGCGTCGCCGCTATCCATGCGGCGATGGCGCAGGATAAGAAGCGCAGTGGCAAGAAGCTGCGTTTCATCATTCCGCAGGCGTTGGGTGACGTGGTGATGATCGACGACCCCGGCGACGCCGTGGTGCAACAGGCGATTGCATCGGTGGTGAGATGAGCCGAGTTGATGTCCAGTAAAGACAGGTGAAGCACCGAAATGTCGAAAATTGCACTACTCCATGGCCCAAACTTGAACCTGCTTGGCACGCGCGAGACGCACATCTACGGCGCGGTGACGCTGGCCGACATCGATGCGCGCGTTGCCGCGGCGGCTGCGCCGCACGAAGTGCGCGCCTTCCAAAGCAACCACGAAGGCGCCCTGATCGACTTCATCCACGACGCGCGCACCTGGGCGGACGGCATCGTGATCAACCCTGGCGCGTTCACCCATTATTCCTACGCGCTGCGCGACGCCATCGCTGCCGTGAAGCTGCCCACCGTCGAAGTCCATCTGAGCAACATCCACGCCCGCGAGGAGTTTCGCCACACCTCGGTCATCGCACCGGTGTGCGTGGGGCAGATCTGCGGCTTTGGCTGGCGCAGTTATCTGCTAGGGCTGCGCGCCTTGCTCGACCACCTTCAGGAGTTTGCATGAGACGTGCACCCATCTCTACTCTCCGCTTTGTGCTCTTTGCCTGCTTGAGCGTTCTGCTGTTGGCGTTGCTGGCGGCATGTGAGGAGACGCCGCCTGCCAACGAAGTCGCCGACGCCATGCCCGCCGCCACTACAGCAATGACCACAACCGGCGGCGCTGCGGTGCCAGGTCTCCTGCCCACCGCCACGCCGACGCCTACGCCGCTCGCCGGGCGCATCGTCCTCTGGCACAGTTGGGCGGAGGGTGACGGCGACGCGCTGGCTGCCATATTGGCTGCCTACCAGCAAGCAGAACCCGGCGTCACCGTAGACACACTCTTCGTTGCCTATCCCGACCTGGCGCAAGCCTACGCTGACGCTGTCAATGGCGGCGGTGGCCCCGACCTGGTCCTGGCGCCCAACTGGTGGCTGGGCGATCTGGCGACCGCCGGTGTGCTCCAGCCGCTTGATGATCTGCTGCCCCCAGAGGCGCGCGATTCATACTGGCCGGCGGCGCTGGGCAATTTTGTCTGGCAAGGACAATTGTACGGGCTGCCAACAAATTACGAGCTGGTCAGCGTCTTTGTCAATCGTGCGTTGGCTGATCCGGCGACGCTGCCCTCCACGCTTGACGGCTGGCTGGCGCAGGCGCAACAGGCGCCAACCTTGGGCATCGGTCTCTATAACAATCTCTATCACCTGGCATGGGGTCTGGCCGCCTACGGCGCCCGTCTCTTTGATGAGAACGGCGTGGCTGTAGTGGATCAGGGCGGCGATGCAGCGGGGTATCTGGCATGGCTGCGTGCACTCAGCAAGACCCCAGGCAGCTACGTCGATCCTGACTATGGCATGTTGCTTGACCGCTTCAAAAAAGGCGAGTTCGCCTATTTTGTCGATGGGCCGTGGGCCATCGAGGAACTGCGCTCAGTCTTTGGCGATAATCTGGCCGTGACGCCGTTGCCATCCGGGCCAGCCGGGCCGGCGCAACCCTGGCTCAGCGCCGATGGCGTGCTGATGAATCCTAATCTGGCGCCTGAACAACAAGCGATTGCGCTCTCGTTTGCGCGCTTCCTGACAACCGCCGAGAGCGGCGAGCTGATCGCCAGATTGGGCAAACGCCTGCCTGCAGCGCGCCACACCGCGCTGGGCGATGACCCGCTGCTGACCGGCTTTGCCCAACAGGCGCTCAACGCCCAACCGCTGCCTGCCCTGCCGGAGATGGCGCAGGCGTGGGGCTATGGCGGCGACATGTTCATCAAGGTGGTGGATGGCGACGCTGACCCTGCAGCCACCGTGCGCGAGACCGCCGCCCTGATCAATGACGCCAATGGCAGATAGGCGCGCTGCGTACAGACAATTGCGATCCTAATGAGCGAGACCTTCCAACTTTTCAACCTGGCCACCATGTCGGGAGTCTTTCCCGGCACGCGCACGATGGTCTATCAACGCGTGCGGCTGACAAGGCTGACCACGACAGACGAAGCCACGGCTACACGCTGGGCGCGCCTCTTGTGGTATACCGCGCCGCCAGCCTGCGTCGTCGAGTTGGAAGCAAACCCTGCGACCGGCGCCCCCGCCGAACCAATCGTACGCATCCTGGCGCCGGCGTCGCACGCATTGGGCGCACTCCTGACCGAGGCGTTGGCGGCGGCAGGCTGGCGATTGGTCACCTGTGGCAAGTGCGCGCATTGGCGACCAAACGCCGCCCGCACGCCAGACGAATTGTCCACCGGGCTGTGCATGTGGGGACACCGTGCGGAGCCGTTCCCCAACGCACTGACAGCGCAGTCGCTGTTGGCGCTCTCTTGTGACCACTGGCAGGCCGACGGCACGACTGCGCAAGGGTTTGCATCTGAAGATACGGGCGCGCCAGAAATCGTGGCGCCGATCCGCAAACGCGCCGAGCAAGAAAACGACGAGCGCTGGACACTGACTGGTCAACTGCGGCGCTGGCTGCGCAAAGCGCCGCCTGCCATGTCACCTCCAGCGCCGACATGGGCGGAACGCGTCATCGAACGCAGCGGCGTAGGCGCCGGCACCGAGCCTTGCTTTGCGTGCCAGGGACGCATCGCCAACCTGGGCGCCCTGGCCGTGGCGACGCCCGAAGGCGACAAACAGACCTTCAGCATCTGGCGCTGTCGCAACTGCTACACCTATTATCTGAATGATTGGATCGACCGTTGGGAGCGCACCGATAACCTAGAGACCGAAGAACGCTACTACCGGCTTAGTCCAGCGGAGGCATTGGAAGTGCTGGCGGTCATCGACAATGTGGTGCATGCCGAACACCCGGCGCGTCGCCATGAACGTGACGCCCAACGCAACTGGATGCTGGAGTTCATCAAAGGTCGAACTTTGCTCAGTCATCAGATTCGACAAGGGCGCTAAACAAGGGAGCAAGGAATGATTCTAGAAAGTCGGCCGCCGGTGGTGGTGGCGGCCCAATATGCCGAAATGCCCTTCCCAATTTTGCAGCCAATGCAAGAAGTGGCATTCGATCTGGGCGTTACGGCGACCGACCGCCCCCTCGAACTGCGCGGCGTCGTCTTTCAAGGCTACAACGAGCATCAGTTGATCTTCGAGCAACAGTGGCCGGCGCGCATCGTCGCCCAACGGCTGGCGACTGCTGACCTGACCATTGCGCCGGGCACGGGGATCGCCTTGCGCGGGCTGCACTTCATGGCGCCTGCCTACGAACTGTTGACGCACATCGACGTCACGGTGATCGCCCGCGCCGCAGGTCGGGATGTGGACGCACAACACTCGCTCCAGATTCCGGTGCGTTTTCATGAGCAGAAGACCGACCTGCACTTCCCGCTGCGCGGCGCCTGGTGGGCGATCCAGGGCGCCGACTGGAGCGACCGCCACAAGCAGGAGGTCTTTTCGCAGACCTACGCCACCGACTTCGTGCGACTTGGCCCGGATAACCGCTTCTTTCGCGGCGCCGGCATGACGCTAGAGGATCATTACAGCTGGGATCAGCCGGTCTATGCAACGGCGGGCGGCAAAGTCGCTGCCGTCATCTACGATATGCCCGATCTGACGCCCGGTGCGCCGCCTGACCCGCACATCTTTCGCGGCGACCCGCGCCGTTTGCTGGGCAATGCTGTCGCCATCAGTCACGGCAACGGTGAGTTCAGCTACTATGGTGCGCTGCAACAAGCCAGCCTCGTCGTCAATGAGGGGCAGATGATTCGCCGCGGCGCGCTGCTCGGACGCGTCGGCAACAGCGGCATGACGCCGGGGCCGCATCTCCATTTTCATCTGGCCGAGGGGCCAAACCCATTCATCGATCAGGGGCTGCCCATGCGCTTCAGCCATTTCGAGGCGGGCGGCCAGTGGTTTGACCAGCTGATGACGATTCCTACGCGCATGATCGTGATTGCGCCCGTTGCTGAGGAATAAACGATGACCCAAGCCGACAAAGAATTGCCCTTGCTGACAACGGTTGATGATGCGACCTACGACGAACTGACGACCTTGATCGGTCAGCGCATCGTGCACATTGCGCTGTGGGAAGATTCACTCGCCGACGCACTGGCGCAGCACGCCGTCGCGCCCGACCAACAGACGACCTTCGACCTTGATCTCTACCTGGAAGACGGCGCCTACTTTGAGCTGTACGGCGTCGCCTGCTTCGACGACCCGGAAGCGGAGGCCTGGCGCGGACTGACGCAGACCGGCGCCCGACTGGCCGCACTCGTCGCCGGGCGCGCACAACTGAGTGACGTCGCTGTGGACGATGACGACGGGCTTGTGTTGGTGGTTTCGGCGCCCGACGGTCGAATCAGCTATCTCGTCGTTGGCGCCTGGCTGCTGACGGAATGGGATGAGCTGCCGGACGCATGAATCAACTTTTTTTCGGGTTGCACGTCACACAATTTTCGTCTATTATGCAAGCACCTGTATCGAACGCCTTTATCTCCAATGTCAAGGAGTGACGACCATGACCAGTACGATGTCAACCTCATCTGCCGGTGCGCGTCCTGCCACCAGCCCACTGATGGCTTCCCTGTATGGTGGCATTGCCACCGGTTTGATTGGCGCCGCCTTCATGCTGTTGCTGAGCGCCAAAATGCCGATCCTCTATGGGTTGGCGTTCATCTTGACCGGCGCCGGCCCTGTGCTTGGCTATCAACTGGCGGCGGGTAAACTGGGGCAGGACTGGAAAACGCTGATTGGTGGCATCATCGGCTTCATTCTGCCATTGCTGTCGCCTATTATCATCTGGCCTTTGTTGGTGTGGGCGTTCAACCGCAGCTTTAGCCTAGGCAGGGTCTGGCTGGGTAGCCTGCTCGGCTTCATCCTCGGCGTAGCAGGTTTCTTCTTGATCGGAACGATGATCGGCCAGGACCCGGCATGGGTGGGCTTTGGCTGGGCAATGCTCTGGGCGTTGTGGGGCGGCGCTTCGGCGGCGTTCATGGCGTCGGCTACCAGCGAATAAGAGAGAGCGAATAGGAACACACTTCCTGCTGTGTTCGTCATCCTGGAAACTCACAATTTCCAGGGTCACGATACAAAGGATATGTCGATCATGTATCGCAAAAAAACGGCAGTCGTCTTTTCGACTGCCGTTTTTTTATCGCCAATAGCCGCGACCCTGATGTCGTAACACCATGGCACCAATGTTGCCTCAGCGCATCGCTTGCAAGCGCCCTTCGTGCAAATTGAACAAATCCACATAGCAGGTCCGCTTTGCATTGTGCTTCCAACCGGTTCTATAATGGCGTCAATGCGTTGTTTTCGGCGCAAGATGAAAAATTATGTACAAAAGCACTGCAACCTTAGGGGATGTCTATCATCTGGCGCTGCCGCAAGAGACCCAATTGTTGGTAGGGGGCGAGTTTCTGAACCGTCCCGTCAGTTGGGCCTGTAGTCTGCGTCCCAGCCCTCCGGCATTTCCCAAACTCGATGGCAACGAACTGGCGCTCGTCGATATGGATGATCTGCGCCTGCTTGACCCAAAGGCGCGGCTGGAGCGCGTGGTCTACAGCCTGCGCGCCCCTGGCATCTCCGGCGTAGCCGTAGTGGGAGCGGTTTCTGAAGCGGCGATTGCCGCCGCGAGTGAATGTCGCATTGCGCTCTTTCGTCTGCCCGACGGCGTAGCGTTGACCCAGGTTGAACGCGCCATTATTCGTCTGATCGTGGATCGATCGGGGTACATTGCGCAGCGCTCGGCGGAATTACAACGCGACCTGAACCGGGCGGCGTTGGATGGCGGCGGCTTGCAACAGATTGCCCACCAGCTGCATGCCTTCGTGCAGCAGCCGGTCGTGTTAGTGGCAGAAGATGGCCACGTCTCAGTGACAGCAGGATTGGAGAAAAGTACGTCAGAACAGCGACAGGCGCTGCTCGATGCGCTGCCCAATCCAACGCTCCTGCGCAGTTGGATGGTGACGCAACCGCCCGGCGCGTTGTCGCAGGCTGTCGGCGTGCTGCCGCTGGCCGCCAACGGCGCCGGACTCGGCTATCGCGAATCCACTGTCTCGGCGATCTGTGTGGGCGACGCCGTACGCGGCTACTGCCTTTTGCTGCGACGTGCTACCGCTTCTGGCCAGGATATCTCAGCCGTCGAGGAAGTGGCGGCGCTGCAGGGCGCTTCAGCAGCTGCGCTGGAATGGGCGAAGCAGAACGCCATCGGCATTGCCGAAGAACGCATGCGCGCCGCCTTCCTGGATGAACTGCTCGCCGCCGAGATTGCCGATGAACAGGCATGGATTCAACGCGGCGTCTCGCTGGGTTACAACATGACGAAGCCTCACGTCGCCATGCTGATCGAAGCGACGAATGTGCCGGATTGGCCGGCGCCGCTGCTGCGTTTTATGCAGCAACAGAACATCCTTGCTCCCTACGCGCGCCGCGAGGAAGGAGTGCTGGTCTTCTGGCCGGTCACAGACCCCAAGAGTGGACGCGCACTCAAGACAGTAGCGCACGACCTGGTCACACGCCTGCAAACGGCGCACCCCAAGGCGCGCGTCGTGATCGGCATTGGGCGTCCAGGCGTCGGGCCTGCTAACTGGGGGCAGAGCCAGCTGCAGGCGCGCGAAAGCTGGCGACTGGGCAAGGAATGGGAAACCTCACCGGTCACCTACTTTGGCGACCTGGGTCTCTATCAACTACTCACCGGGCTGAGTAGCAACCCGGAGGCGGCGCGCTTCTATCGCAAAACGCTGGGCAAGTTGATCAGCTACGACGACAATCGCAACGCCGAACTGGTGCAGACGCTCGACGCCTTCTTCAGTTGTCACGGCAATCTCAGCCAGACGGCAGCGCGCCTGCACATCCACCGTAATACATTGACATACCGACTCGAACAGATCGCCCATATTACCCAGATGGATCTGGATGACGCCGATGCACGGTTTTCCTTGCAACTGGCGCTGAAACTGCGTCCTGTCATGAAATAGTCAAGCCCAGAAAATCAAAAGGAGCAAACTCAAATGGAAGAGAGCAAATTTGGACCAAGCGGCGGCGATGGCGGCCTACCAATCGAAGGATATGTGATTCCAGCCGGCGCGCACATCTACGCAATTGAGGTGACGAGCGGCTGGTACGTTGACTCGATCCGGGTCATCTACACCGACGCCGAGGGCGGCACGCACGCACTGCCCGGCTTTGGCGGCAACGGCTCATATGCGCATCGCTTCACACTGGAACCCGGCGAGTATCTCATCGGCGTCAGCGGACGCAGCGGACGCTATGTGGACAGCATCGCGTTTCACACGAATCTGCGTGTCTCGCCCACCTATGGCGGCGACAGCGGCGAGAACGCCTTTACCTTCCTGGCGCCGGAAGCGAGCGAAGTGGTCGGCTTTTTTGGTCGCGCCGACTGGTACGTCGATGCGATTGGCATTGTGACCCGCCCCCGTCCGGCAGCGATTGCTGCACCCGCCACAGAAACGCCTGTCACAGAAACGCCTGTCACAGAGATGCCCGCCGTCAAGCCCAAGAAGCCAGCAAAGAAAGCCGCCGTCCTCCCACTAGAGGCTGCCGGGGAGTCCCCCAAAGCCAAACGGGGGCGCAAGCCCACAAAGCAACTGGAAGCAACCACACCCGTCAGTGTAGAGGCAGCGCCCCAAGCGGAAAAACCAGCCAAAAAGAGCAAAAAGAGCGCCAACCTCTCTGAAACCGCGCCTGTTGCGGCCACGCTGAACAACCTGGAGATCATCGAAGGCATTGGCCCGAAGATCGCCGGGCTACTGGCGCAGCATAACATCACCACCTTTGCTGCGCTGGCCGCCACCCCCGCTGAGCAGTTGCGCGCGCTCCTGCTGGCCGCTGGACGCCGCTTCGCCGTCAGCGACCCCACCACCTGGCCTGCCCAAGCCGCCCTTGCCGCCAAAGGCGACATGGACGCGCTCAAGGCGATGCAGGCCGAGTTGAAGGGCGGGCGCAAGGTTCAGTAGAGCGTCACCGCAACGACGCCATCAAACGCACAGACCTGACCGTGACCAGCGCGGGAGACCACCACCTGCGCTGGTCACTGAACACTCACCACCCTATGTTCCCTTTCCCGCCTTGCTTGTAGCCCGTGCTATAATCCGCGCCATGAACAGGCATGAAGTGACGCCGGTGCGAGCAGGCTTTTGGGCAGTGCTGACGCTCGGCATCTTCGCATGGGCGCCGGCGCTCTATCCAGGATACTGGCAAAGCTGGGAAGGTTTCGCCCCTGTTTTCCAGAGCGTTACGCCAACGGCGCTAGCTTCGGTCGCCACCGCCCCCGATCTGTGGCGCGGCGCCGGCAGCGGCGCCTTTTTGCTGGCGCAACCGCTGCTTCTGCTGGGCGCAACGCCGACGCAGGCGATCCAATTCACCTTCATTGTTGCCTTCATTCTCGGCGGCGCCGGCAGCTATGTCTGGTTGGCGGATCGCCTGGGCGATCGGGGAGCAGGGCTGGCTGGGCTGGCCTACATGCTGTTGCCCATGACGCTGGCAACCGTCTACGTGCGCGGCAGTGTGAGCAACGCGCTGATCCTGGCATTGACGCCGTTGGCGCTGGCCGGGCTGGCGAGCTACACCGATCGGCGTTCGCTGGTGGGAGCGGCGGTGACGGTGTTGAGCCTCCTCTGGATGTGGAGGACGCAGGCCGGCCTGGCGTTGGCGGTCACGCTGCTGTTGTTGATCTATGCGCTTGTGGTTGAACGCAATGGTCTGGTGGCTTTAATCGTACTGGCAGGCGGCGCGTCGGGCATGGTAAGCCTGATCTCGCTGTGGTCAGTGACAGCGCCGTCAACTTCCTTCGCCAGTCACTTCATCCCTTTGAACACACTCATCGACGCCGGCGCCATGATTGGCGACGCTACGTCAAAAGCGCCCTATCAAATTGGCTTCATGGTCGTTACTGGCGGCGTCTTTGCCGTGTGGGGCGTTTTTCTGCGCCGCCAGCATATCCCGCCCATCGTGATACGTCTGCTCTGGTTTAGCCTTGGCGCAACGCTGGCGGCAGTGCTGCTGGCGTTGAGCGTGAGTGCACCGTTCTGGCAGGCAAGCCGCGCCGACTGGCTGTTGACCTATCCCTGGCAGGTGTTATTGGTGGTGGCGCCGCTGCTGGTGATGCCTTTGAGCGCGTTACCTCTGGCGCTCGATGAGCTGGAGACGCCGGTATATTGGGCGGTGTTGCTGGCGCTGGTAGTGGTGGCGAGCCTGCCCCATCTCACCCCGACCTATACGCAGACCACCCCGCCGCTGCGTCCGCTCGCCATCATCGGCGACAACCAGGTGATTGTGCTCGACGCCCAGTTGACCGAGGCTGCGTCGCCGCGTGCCGCGACGCTCACCGTAACCTGGCAGACATTACAGCCGCTGGATTTTGACTACAACGTCTTTTTCCAGGCGCTGGCTGGCGATGTCGTCGTGGCGCAGCTCGATGCACAGCCGCTCAACGCGGCGCGCCCGGCGACAGACTGGCAGCCAGGCGAGGTGTTGCAGGCAAGCTACACCCTCGACCTATCCGCTGCACCCTCTGGCGACCAGCTCACCTATTACTTTGGATATTATGACTGGCGCGATGGGCGGCGGTTGCCTGTCGATGGCGGGATCAACGATAAGCTGGTGCTGCATGGCAAATAAACAGGCGCAGCATGATCCGCCGCTGTGGCGCGATGCGATCTTCTGGCTGACGCTGGCGCTGACCAGCTTTGCCGTGGCGCCCTTTCTGCTGCCCGGCTACTTCTGGGGCGCTAATGATGCACGCCATCACGTCTACTTTCTCTTCGAATACGATCGTCTGGTGCAAGATGGCATCTGGTGGCCGCGCTGGAGTCCCGATTTTGCCTTTGGCTACGGCTACCCATTTTTCAATATCTACGGCCCGTTCAGCCATTTCCTGGCCGAATTGTTGCACCATTTTGGCGGGTTGGGTTTCACCCAGGCGGTTGAAGCCATCTTCAGCCTGAGCATTGTCGCCAGCGCGGGAGCCATGTATGCGTTCGTGCGGTCATGGCTGGGACGACCTGCCGCCATGATTGCGGCGCTGGCTTACACCTATGCGCCCTATCATCTGCTCAACCTGTATGTGCGCGCTAACCTGGCCGAAAGCATGGCTTTTGTCTGGCTGCCGCTCTGTCTGTGGACGGCGCGGCAGGCGGTGGTGCGACCGGCGTATCGATGGGTGGTTGGGCTGGCGATCAGCTATGCCGGGCTGATGTTGACCAGTAATCTGGTGGTGGTGCTCTTTACACCATTGTTGGCGGGCTACGTCCTCGTGTTGGCAAGCGTGGAGGCGATGGACGAGGCGCGCGGTGCGTGGCTGCGAGTATGGAGCCGGCAGCTGATCCCCCCGGCGCTGGGCGGGCTAGCGGGGCTGGGGCTGAGCGCAGTCTTCTGGCTGCCGGCGTTCACCGAGCGCCAGTTCGTGCGCATCGATCAGTGGTTCGATGGGCGGTACGCCTATCGCGGCCACTTTGTCGAACCGCATCAGTTTCTTAGCCCGGCCTGGGGGTTTGGCGTCAGCGTCCCCGGCCCGGACGACGCCATCAGCTTTCAGATCGGCGCCGCAGTCCTGACGTTTGCGGTGCTGGGCGTCTTGCTGACATGGCAGACATTGGAGCGACAGCGCTGGGAGATCGGCTACCTGGTTGTGGGCATCCTGGGCGCGCTCTTCGTGACCAGCGTGTGGGCGGCGCCGCTCTGGGAAGCGCCCATCCTGGGTGGGCTGTTGCAGAGTGCGCAATTTCCGTGGCGCTGGCTGGTTGTGGCGACGCTCGGCGTCAGCGTGCTGGCTGCGCTGATCGGCCATCACACGCTCCTGCGCGAACGGGGGCGGTTGTCGCTGCCATTGCTCGCCGTTGCGACAACGCTAATCCTGGCGAGCTACCCCTATCTGCGCGTCGAGATCAGCGAGCCGGTCGAAGGGCCGGTGAATCTGGCCGGGTTGATGCGCTTTCAACAATCCTCCGATGAGATGACGGGCAGCACAGCCTGGGTCAAAGCAATTCCAACCTGGAGTCCGATGGCAGACTACTACATCAGCCAGGATCAGGCGGGTGGCCCGGTCAAGCCGGTGGACACCAAACTCGATTATACGATTTTTGACTACAAAACTTTTGGCGCCAGTTCGGTCGCACACAGTACAATCAGCGAGGAGATTTACTTTTTCAACAGCCGTTCGTCACCGCAGACGGTCGTCTTCAATCACTTCTACTATCCAGGCTGGAACGCCTATCTACTCGACGGTGAGCATGGTGCACGCGTGCAGCAGCTTCCGGTTATACCGGAAGCGACGGGCACGCTAGGGCGTATGACTGTACAGATTCCGCCCGGTGAAGGCTATCTGTTGTTGATCTATGAAGACACGCCCCCGCGCACACTGGGTGGCGCCATTAGCCTGGCGACGATCGGGGGGCTATTGGTGACAGGCGCATGGGTGACCTGGCGGCGGCGAGCGCCGGACAACCCATAACGCGTGACACAAAAAGAGGAGACGTGAGCGTGGAGCAACTCAGCCACCTTTTTGACAATAATCGCGCGTGGGCGGCGCAGATGGTGGCGCACGACCCTGCGTTTTTTGACAGGCTGGCGCACCAGCAGGCGCCGCGCTATCTGTGGATTGGCTGCGCGGATAGCCGCGTGCCCGCCACCCAAATTACTGGATTGGCGCCAGGAGAAATTTTTGTACACCGCAATGTAGCAAATGTCGTGGTGCACACGGATCTGAACTGCCTTGCCGTGATCCAGTATGCTGTCGAAGTCTTGCAAGTCGAGCACATCATCGTATGCGGGCATTATGGCTGCGGCGGCGTCAACGCAGCGCTGAACAACCTCAAACTTGGCCTGATCGACAACTGGCTGCATCACATCCATGACATAATTCGTATACACAGCGACTTGCTGGCGCGTTGTGATGACGAGCACGCACGCCTTGATCGCCTCTGCGAGCTGAACGTGATCGAACAGGTGCGCAACGTCTGTGAGACGACGATCGTCCAGGGCGCTTGGGCGCGCGGACAAGCACTAGCAGTGCACGGCTGGCTCTACAGCGTCGCCGATGGCCTGCTGCAAGATGCCCGCATGGTCGTAGCCAGCCCGGAACAGATACCAATGGCCTATCAGAACGCAGTCGCGCTGGTGGCGACGCGCCTTCACACTAGTTGATTGACACAGGTTGATTGACACAGGTTCACTATAGGCTGCACCCATCACCATCCAACAACGTCAGCTCATAGACAACACAAATAGACTTTGCTCATCTTCCCGGAAGCTCAGAACTTCCGAGAAGATATCGGATGTACGATGTTTGATTGTGCTATCTGTCAGGAATGCGTAACTGATGACTTCCTCATCGACCTCAAACGGAACTCGCACACGTTACCCCATGATCTCCGAGACCGAGATCCAGGAATTGGCCGCCCGCTACGGTCAACCGGTGCGGCGCGGCCATCTGCTTCACGCTGACGAGTACATCCGTCGCTATCGGTGGCGCACCGACAGCGACCGCCGCGCCGAAGTAGTCTTCGCCATTGCCGACCCGGCCGGTCGCATTCTGCTGCACGCCAAAGCGCACTATCCAACACATATCTATCGCATCCTCTCTGGCGGCATCGGCTGGGAGGAGACGGTTGAAGCCGCCATGCTGCGCGAGGTAGCCGAAGAAACCAACCTACCGGTGACCATCGAACGATTTTTGGGCGTGATCACCTACGAATTTCATTATCGCGACGAAGTGGCGCACTTCGTCAGCTACATATTTCTCCTGCGCACCGATTTTTCAGAGCCGGTGTGTGTGCGCGACAATGAGATTTCGGCCTTTCGCACGGTGCTGCCCAGCCAGCTGCTCGACGTCAGCGCCGAGTTGCGCAATCTCATCGGCGACCGGCGTGGCTGGGGACAATGGCGAGCACTGGCGGTGGACCTGGTGTACGAGCAATTAGTCGGGAAAAACTGAAGTGTGAATGGAGTCTGCTACTCATGTTGGCGCCCTTATCTTGGCTGAAAGAATATGTCGAGCTTACATTGCCAGTGGAGGCATTGGCCGAACGGTTGACACTGGCGGGTCTAGCGGTCGATGCCATCCACCACGTCGGTGACTGGTGGGACCCAGAAACAATCACCGTTGGGCAGGTGGTGGCGGTGCTGCCCCATCCTGACGCGGATCGGCTGGTGTTGGTCGATGTTGATTTTGGCGGCGCCGCCCCCCAGCGCGTCGTCACCGGCGCCCCCAATCTGTACCAGTATCGCCACGCGGCTTCGCTGCCCGTACTCAAAGTGGCCTTTGCGCGCGCAGGCGCCGTGCTGGTCGATGCTTACAGCGAGCAACGACCGCGCCCGAAGAAGAAGCTCAAACCCTCCAAAATTCGCGGCGTCGAATCGTCGGGCATGGTCTGTTCAGAACGCGAGTTGGGGCTGAGCGAAGAACATGAGGGCATCATCATTCTGCCGGAAGATGCGCCGGTGGGAATGCCGCTGCGCGACTACCTGGGCGATATGGTCTTCGAGTTCGACCTGACGCCTGACATGGCGCGCACCCTGAGCATGATCGGCATCGCGCGCGAGATCAGCGCGCTGACAGGCGCACCCCTCCACCTTCCCGCCGACGTGATGCCAGCCACAGGTGAGGACACGGTGGCGGATTATGTAGCTGTGCGCATCGATGAGCCGGAGCTTTGCC
>DMDA01000061.1:47393-93733 GCA_003451595.1 Chloroflexota bacterium
CAGGATCGCCTGATCAAAGCCGGGATGCGTCCGATCAACAACGTCGTGGACATCACCAATTACGTAATGCTGGAATACGGCCAGCCGCTGCACGCCTTTGATTACGACATCCTGGTGCGGCGCGCCCAGCAGGCCGGCGACGCCACGCCCACGATCATCGTGCGGCGCGCAGCGGATGGTGAGAAGTTTGTCACACTGGACGACGTCGAACGCACGCTCGATCACGACATGCTGATGATCACGGATACGCTCGGGTCGATCGCCATTGCCGGGGTCATGGGTGGCCAGGAGAGCGAGGTCAGCCATGCCACACGCCACATTTTGCTGGAATCCGCCACCTTCGAGGGCATCAACAACCGTCGCACCGGGCAGAAGCTCAAGCTCTTCAGCGCCGCCAGCTTCCGCTTTGCGCGTGGTGTACCCGCCACCCTCAACGACATCGCCGCCCGTCGCGCCGCCGAGTTGATGCGACGCTATGCAGGCGGGCGCATCGTGCCTGGCATCGTCGATGCCTACCCCACTCCGCAGCGCGCGGTCACGATCTATGCTACTGCCAGCGACGCGCAGCGCATTCTAGGGATGCCGGTGGCGCTGGAAGCGATGGCTGCCGCCCTGCGCCGACTCGACTTCACGGTGCGGACAGTGGCGGAACCTGCGGCGGATGCACCGGCGCTCGCCACCTTTGGTCTGCATCGGGAGGCTGGCGAAGCCCTGCTCGAATGCATCGCGCCCTGGCACCGGCTGGACGTGAGCATGCCCGCCGATGTGATCGAGGAGGTGGCGCGCATGGTCGGCTACGAAGAAGTGCCGATCACCCTGATGGCGGACACGCTGCCAACGCAACACCGCAACGAAGTGATCGAGACAGAGGAAAAGATTCGCGACCTCTTGATCGGCGCTGGCTTGCAGGACACCATCAACTACGCGTTGACTTCACCGGAGCATCATGCACGACTGGGGCTAAACTATGCTCCGCTGGGCGGCATGAAGGATGCTCCTTTTGTGGAGTTAGCCAACCCGATTGCCATTGAGCGGCGAGTGATGCGTCGTTCGCTACTGGTCAGCATGATGGAGAGTCTGCAATATAATCTGCGCTACACCGAACGGCTGGCAATGTTCGAGCTTGGGCGCGCCTACCTGCCCGAAGCCGCGACAGGGGCGCGACCGGTGGAAGACCGCCGGCTGAGCCTAGTGCTCGTCGGGCCACGTCAGCCGCAAAGTTTCCACCGCACCGACGCCACCGAGATGGACTTCCTGGATCTCAAAGGCGTCATCGAAACGTTGCTGGCGCGCCTGGGTTTCAAATCGGAGAGCGTCGAGTATCGCAGTGCACCCGACACAGGCGCCTTTGGCCCGCGCTGCGCCGAAGTGGTGATCGAAGGCGAAGTTGCCGGGCTGATCGGCGAGATTCACCCACAAGTGCGCGCCGCCTTCGATTTGCCCGCCGTGCGCGTCAACGCCGCCGAACTGCGCATCGACCGTCTGTTGCGCCCCCATTGGCGGCACGAACCGATGACGCCCATCAGCGCGTATCCACCGGTGGTGGAAGATCTGGCCTTTATCGTGGACGAGTCAATCACCGTGCGCATGGTCGAGAATGCGATCAAGGCGGCGGGTGGCGCGTTGCTCACCGAGATCGAACTGTTCGACCTTTACCGGGGTGAACCACTGCCGATGGGGAGCAAATCGCTGGCCTTCCGGCTGACGTACCAAAGCCAGGAAGCCGTGCTGCGCGACGCTGATGTCGCCCGGCTACGCGAGCGGATCATCCGCCGCGTCGAACGCGACGTGAGTGGCAAGCTGCGCGGATAAACCGGGTGACATGCGGTAGCGCTACTCACTCTCCGCAAATTCCGAAAGTTGCAGCGGTAGTCGGCGTCCACTGATGGGGGCTGGCCGACCTGTCGCGTCGAATTGCTCGATCCGCTGGATGCCTTTGCGATCGAGCACGACCAATGTCCGCTCGCAGGTAGTCGCACCGGTTTCATCCGCAAAGACAGAAACCAAGTTCAGGTAATATGTGCGGTGACAACGTACAGTGCGCACCTTGTCACCCTTTAGCATCAATCGCTCCTCGTAAGGCTCATCCATCTTGCGCAGGAAGGGACGTACATCGAAGCGCATGATGTCGTTGATCGCCGTGACTTCCACGCCATCCTTCGATAGATAATCGAAGGCATCGTTGCGCAGCGTCACGAGCTTGGCGTAGAGCAGCACCGTTTCCAGATTGCCGGCAAAGGCAGGATCGTCATGCGCGTCGGCGCCGCGTGCAGCCATCACCATCGGCGGCACGTTTTGCAGGGGCAGATAGCTCACCTTCTCGCGCACGGCGCCCAACTGGCGACGTCCGTCCTGCGTCTCAATCACGGTGCGGTAATCGTAGAGATGCCGATTCAACAATCGCGATGAGAAGGCGCGCCCCGACTCCTTGATGCGATCCTTAAACATGTAGCCAACTACCAGCGCCACAAAGACCGGCATGGTGAACTCGCCGTAGGTTGCCTGTGCGTAGAAAGCCACCAGTGTGGCAAAGATCATCGAGACGCCAGCGGCAGCGGCATAGAGCACCTGCTCCCACGTTGTTCCCTCACGGCGCGTGCTGGTTGCCAGCCAGAGCACGCTGGAGGTGAATTTCTTCAGCGCCGAGACGCGCCGCATGTAGCTCTCGCGCGTCGCCCTCTGTAACACCGAGGGATACCCCTGTGCTGTGCGATAGTCGATCTCGATGCGCACGCGCGCCACCAGCGTCGCTTGCCACGTCACCAACACCGGCGGCGACAACCAGGCGTGAGCAAATTGATGCACGCGCAGCAGCAGGTCTTCGATCAAGATGCTGATCGACTCGTCGGTCAATCGAAACGTGCGCAGCAGATCGGCGCTGGCGTGCGCATCTGCTAGCGGTCGGGCCAGCGCACGATAACGCTGCTCGATCTGGTCGAAGGCAGTGATCGCTGTTGCCACCCGCTCGCTAAACGCTTGTTCCGTTGCCAGCGTCATGGGTGATGGTGTGGTCGCCAACGGCGCCAGGTGATTTTGCGCCGCGCTCTTGAGCACGGCGCGCAGAATCCGCATACTGTCGCGCAGCGCATCTTCTATCTCTGGCGTCAGCGCAGCAGGGTGCTGGTGCAACAGCGCCTCACTGCGCAGTAGCGGCGAGTGCGGGTGCTCCAGCACTTCGCGCAATGTAAAGCTCGGCGTCTTCATCCGCACGTAATGCTGGATATCTCGATAGAACTCTTGTTGGGGATAGCTGGTGGCGTTGATGCCCAACGAGTGAGGCGCAAAGAGATAGGTTTCAATCCGATAGCGCGTGGCTTGTCCTTTTTGCAGAGGGTAGCCGAGCTTCAGTTCCAGTTGGTAGCGGTCGTGAACGACTACCCGGCGTAGAACAGCGTTGTTCATCTTCACCTCCTGACGGGGGACGACTGTCACTAACGGGCATGAAGGGACGCGTGGGGAACAGGTAGCGCTAACGCTGGCGCAGATTACGCATCGTCACCGGCTTATCCTTGTGCACGCTGAAGCTATCAAGGTCGCTCGCCACAAGGGTCGCCGGAAAGATCGCCTGCGCCTCTTCGAGCACCTGTTGCATGGTGTAGCGGCGGCTGACGTGATGCAACACGAGCTGGCGCACATTGGCGTTGCGCGCCAGCCGCGCCGCCGCTGCAGCCGTGATGTGGCCGTGCTGCTTGGCGAGCTGTTTGTCTGCTTCCAGATAAGTCGCTTCGACCACCAGCAGGTCGGCCTCTGCGGCCGGTTTGTGCAACGGCCCCGTGTGGCTCACATCGCCGGCAAAGCAAAGCCGGGCGCCGCGTTGCGGCGGGCCGAGCACCATCTCCGGATCAATGATGCGACCATCCGGCAGGGTGGCGGGCAGCCCTTGCGCCAGGTCGCGGCGCACCGGGCCATGAGGAATGCCCAGCGCCTCCGCCTGCTCTGCCAAAAAGGGGCGCCGCGCCTTCTCCTCGAAGAGAAAGGCAAAACAATCCGGCCCTCGATGCTGCACCGGCACAGCCGTCAGGCTGAAGTGCTTGTCCTCAAAGAGGACGCCCGGCTCGATCAGGTTGAGGGTGACGCCAGAATTGGGAATTTGTCCCACCCCGAAGACGACCTCCATGAGCATGTGCACTCGCGCCAGCGTCATGGCGCCGCCATAGATATTAAGCTCTTCCAGCGCTTCCCAGCGCCCCAGCGTTGAGGCCAGTCCGCCCAGCCCCAGGATATGGTCGAGGTGGCCGTGCGTCAGCAGAATCTTGTCCAGGCGGCGGAACCCCAGCCCGGTGCGTAGTAGTTGGCGCTGTGTGCCCTCGCCACAGTCGATCATAAAGCGATGCTCGTTAGCCATCACCAACGCCGAAGACAGCCCACGCTGCACCGACGGCGCTGAAGCCGAGGTGCCCAGAAAAACCAGCTCGAACACAAAACACCTGTCCCTTTCACATGCGTCAAAGTCTATCCAGTGTACCGGAAGCGCCAGCAGCGACCAAATCGTTCGTTGACAGAACGACGATCACTTTTGTATAGTGACGCCAGATGCGCGCTGACACGATCGCGAACCGGTGCACTGGCGACAGGCGCCTTCGCGTCTCATCACCACAGTCACATTACAGCCACATCACAGCCACGCCAGCCGCTCCACATCCAGCACAGAAGGCAACCCTATGCTCACACCCACCCTCTACCTTGCCGAGAGTTTTCTCGAAGCCCTCGACCGGCTGCCGCAGGATCAGCGCAAGAAGGTGCGCGATTTCCTGGGTAAGTTCTGCGCCGACCCGACGGCGGCCAGCATCAACTACGAGCCGATCCACGACACGCGCGACGACCGCGTGCGCACCGTGCGCATCGACCGCACCTACCGCGCCGTGGTGCTTCACCCGCGCACTGGCGCCGACTATGTGCTGGTGTGGGTCGATCATCACGATGCCGCGATGGCGTGGGCAAAACGCAAGAGCTTCGCCGTCAATCCCGTCACCGGCGCCATGCAGGTGATCGACACCGAGTTCGTGGCGAGCCTGGCCGAGCGCCAGCCGCCAGCAACGCCCAAGCCGCTTGACGCCTACAAGCCCTTCGAGTTGATCAGCGACGCCGACTTGCTGCGGACGGGCGTGCCGGCGGTGTTGTTACCCGCAGTGCGCGCGATTGCGGACCTCGATGACCTGGCGGCGATCCAGCACTATCTGCCCGCCGAAGCCTACGAGGCGCTCTTCTGGATCGCCGCCGAACAGTGCTCAGTCGATCAAGCGCTCGAACATGCCGGCGTGACTCTGACCCAGACCGCTGCCGATGATCTGACGACTGCGCTGGCCCATCCCGACAGTCGCCGGCGCTTTCATCTGGTGGACAGCGTCGCAGAGTTGCAAGAGATTCTCGATGCGCCGCTGGAAAAGTGGCGTATCTTCCTCCACCCCAGCCAGGCGCGACTGGTGGCGCGTCATTTCAACGGCCCGGCGCGTGTGCTGGGCGGCGCTGGCACCGGCAAGACTGTCGTCGCGATGCATCGGGCGCGGCGCCTGGCGCGTGACGTCTTCACAGCGCCCGACGACCGCATTCTGTTCACCACCTTTACGCGCAACCTGGCCGCCAACATCCGCCACAATCTGCGGAACCTGTGTGGCGCAGAGTTTGACCGCATCGAAGTGACGCATTTCCACGCGCTGGCCGTGCGCTTGCTGGAACGGGCCGGTCAGCAGGTGCACGTGCTCGATGACGCCACTGCCGCTCAGTTGTGGCGCAACGCCGTCGAGCAGGTGGGCGCCACCGGGTTCACCGAGGCATTTCTGAAACAGGAATGGGCGGCAGTGGTGCAGGCGCAAGGCATCACCGAGCGCAGGGAGTACCTGCAGGCATCGCGCCAGGGGCAGAGCACGCCGCTCAACCGCAGCCAGCGCGCCGCGATCTGGCCCATCTTTGCCCACTACCGGGCTGCACTCGACGCCCACAATTGGCTGGAATGGCCCGACGTGATCCGCCAGGCGCGCCGTCTGCTGGCAACACAGCCCCTGCACCTGCCCTATCGCGCCGCCATCGTGGACGAAACGCAGGACTTGCACGCCGAGGAGCTGCGCTTGGTGCGGGCATTGATCCCGGAAGGGCCGAACGATCTCTTCTTCGTCGGCGACGCGCATCAACGCATCTACGGGCAGCCGGTTGTTATGGCGCACTGCGGCATTGCCATTCGCGGACGGTCGGCGCGACTGCGCATCAACTACCGCACCACCGAGCAGATACGCCGTTGGGCGACAGCACTGCTGGCCGACATTGCCGTCGATGACCTGGACGGCGGCCAGGATGAGCCGCACGGCTATCGCTCGCTGCTGAGCGGGCCGCCGCCGACGGTGCGCGTCTTCGCCACTCAAGCTGAAGAAGCCGCCTATCTCATCGATGAGGTGCGTGCGCTCTGCGAGACGAGCGCACCGGAACGCATCTGCATCGTGACGCGCACGCACCGCCAGGTGCGCGAAACCTACATGCCCATGCTGCGCGAGGCCGGTCTCCCCTACCTGATCTTGGAAGCCGACGCGCCCGACGACATCGGCTCCGGCGTGCGGCTGGCAACGATGCATCGCGTCAAGGGGCTGGAGTTCGAGCATGTGCTGATCGCCGGGCTGAACGACGGCGTCATGCCGCCGCCCGGCACTGTCACCGAAGCAGAGCTACTGCGCGAACGCTGTCTCCTGCACGTGGCCGCGTCGCGTGCCCGCGAAACGCTCACGGTGACAGCATGGGGACGGCTTAGCCGACTTGTGTGATGCGCCCACGCGCTTGCAGTTGACGGCGTCAGTCAGCCAGATCGTGCGGCAGACGACGGAGAAGATATAGCTGATGCTGTTCCGAGGTGAAAGAGCAGCACCCAAACCAGCATCAGGTCCGGCAACGCATAGCTCATGTCGATCAGGCCGTGCGCCAGACCGGCGGCAACGGCCGCCAGACACCCCAACGCCAGCGCAGCTTCACGATTAGAAGCCGCACGCCGCATCAGCCATCGTCCCACGCTCCACACGCCAGCGCCAAGCCAACCCAGACTGAGGACAAGCCCCACCAGCCCCAACCGTGTCCACCCATCGAGCAACAAGTTGTGCGGGTGATTGAGATTCGGCTCTTGCCAGGCCTGCGGCAGCAGATAATTGCTCCGATAGAAATAGAGAAATTGATCTGGCCCGACGCCCAGCAGCGGATGATCCAGCGCCATCTGCCAGGCGCTGCGCCAAAGTTGGAGACGCAAAAACCCGGTGCCCTGTTCGAAGTCCAGCAGCCGCTGAAAACGTTCCGCACCAAGAAAAGGCAGCAGCGCCAGCCCAGCCACCACTGCCACCACCACCAACCCGACCAACGGCCGCACCGACTCTCCCTGGCGACGCAGCAGCCAGAAACCGCCCACGCCCAATGTCAGCAGCATCGCTGGCGCGGCCAGCAAGAGCGCGCCCTTGCTAAAGGTAAGCAGCCACGCCAGCCCTTGCACCACTGCGACTATCGCCCATCCCACACGCCAGCGCCTTCCATGTCCAAACCAGGCCAGCGCCAGCGTCACCGCCAGCGTGCGGTCAAGATAAAGCGCCAAATTGTTGGCTGAGTCATAGAGCGCCTGCACGCGACGCACCCCTTCCGCCGCCGAGACAAAGCCCTCACCACTGATAAAGCCCCACAAGCCGATCGCTGCGACAGTCGTGGCGCCGAGTAGCCAGCCAGTCACCAGCAGCCAACGGTCAATTGCCTGAAACCGTGAGCACCGCAGCGTCCCCACCAGCGTCAACGCAAAGATCAGCGCATAGAGAAAGAGCACCCGCCACTCGCGCCACGCCAGCGCTGGATAGCGCACATCCACACTGGCGATCAGCGCCCAGCCGACCAGCAGCGCCAGCCAGATCAGCGCGTGGCGTTGCCAGCGGTCAAGAGGCGCAACAGGGCGCAACGACGCCAGGCCAGCCAGCCATTGCCACACCCGATGCCCAACCAGTAGCGCCGCGCCACCCAACACCCCAACATCGACGATGCCCAATGCGCGCCCTGGCAGCAGCGGTAGATCGACCGCATAAGCAAAGGGCAGCGCAAAGAGCAGCGCCGCTACCCACAACGTCGGCCGCAACACACCCGCCAGACCAAGCAGCGCCACGCCAGCCAACGCCACCGGCCA
This sequence comes from Chloroflexota bacterium, assembly GCA_003451595.1. Classification (GTDB taxonomy): domain Bacteria; phylum Chloroflexota; class Anaerolineae; order Caldilineales; family Caldilineaceae; genus Caldilinea. The sequence goes on from DMDA01000061.1 coordinate 55,525, forward strand.
GCGCTGGCTCGCCGTACCCAGGACAACAAGCGCACTGCCCAGCGTCAGCGCCCCCCCGCCAAGGCGCCACGCCATGCCATCCATCATGCGCAGCCAGCCAATGCCCGGCGCCGGCATCGTCCCCATACGGCGTATGCGCGGATGCTGCGCCAGCGCTGTTGCCGCCAACACCAGCCCGGCCACCAGCAACAGCACGCCCGGCCACAACGGCGCCCCCCACAACGGGCGGCGGGCAGCAGGGCGAAGCAGCATTTCGGGTGATGGATCAACAGCGATGGCGCGCAATGGCGTCTGCCCCCACCCGCGCCAGAACTCCAGGCGGACGCTGTGAGCACCATCCTGGTAATTCGCACTTTCCCGGTCGCCCGACGCACGCTGCACCTCCACCCAGCGCAGACGTCCCGCCTCCGGCTGATCCGCCACTTCCGGCGCCAGCAACGTCGTGTAGCCCGCCGCCGCGCCTGTGCTGTCGCGGTTGCCAATCACCTGCGCCAGGCGATTGGCGGGCTGCCCATCCACCGTGACGTAAAGGTAGGCCCAGTAATCACCCGGCGCCAACAACAGCCAGAGCGACTCACCGGTGTAGGTGAACGTGATGACACCCGCCGGCGACACAAAAGGGTCCTCCGGCTCAGCAGGGTCTGCGCCCATTTCGCTTACCTGCCACTGCGGAGAGTAGTGCAAGGCAGGACTGACAGCGCTTGCGACGACACCTGACGTCAGCGTCGCCGCCGCTTGGGGCGTAGCGCCACACTGCGCACACGGCTGCAGCGGCAGCGCCAACAACAGCCAGAGCAACCCAAACGCCAGCAACAGAACACCAACAAACTGGCGCCAGTGACGCCGCCAGAAGCGAGGATGACCACCAACGGTTGATGTGCGCATGCGCAACAGTCTATCATGGCGTCAAGAAAATCAGGGAGACAAGTCAACGCAGCGCGCATGATAACAAAGCAAGTTGGAGGGCTTGACAAAAGACCAAACATACAGTAAAATCCAAACAATGTTCGGAAAAAATCAGGAGTTCGGATTGTCAACTACATCCTCGCCGCGCACGCGGCGCCACCAACGCACTCAACAGGCCATTCTCGACGCCGCGCGCGCCATCATCAGTCATGAGGGCGTGACGGCGCTTTCCATGCGCGCCATCGCCGAACGCATCGACTACAGCCCGGCTGGTCTCTACGAATATTTCGACAGCAAGGACGAGATCATCGCCGCTGTGTGCGATGAAGCGTTCGACCAGCTGACGCAGACGCTGCGCAGCACCGATCCGACGCTGCCGCCGCGAGAGTTTCTGCGCGAGTGTGGCGTCAACTATGTGCGCTTTGCCATCGAGAACACCGACGCCTTTCTGCTCATGTTCACCAACGCGCCGCTGGCGGCGCCGCCCGACGCCCCGGCAGAGGTGATGCTGCGCCAGAGTCCGGCCTTCATGGTGCTGTACGACGCCGTGCAGCGCTGCGTAGATGCAGGCATCTTTACGCCGCGAGCGGATTATGACGTGCTGGCAATGGCGATCACGTGCTGGCAGTTGGTGCACGGCATGGCGATGCTGACTGTGACGATCATGCGCACCCGCCCCCCTGATCTGGACGCATGCCGGCGTGCACTGGACGTGCTGCTGGCCGGCATCGCCGCCCAGTAATTCCGTGAGATCACCCGACGCACCGCGCCTCGGGGCTTTTTTGCGCATTTTCCGAACAATGTTCACTATTAGAATTTTGTTTAATCTACAACCGATGTCTTGCAAGATGATTGTCAAAACCTTACTGGAAATGGAGTGAACAATGGAGATGCTTTTTTCGATCAGCAATCTACTCGTGATGCCGTTCTGGCTGTTGATGATCTTGCTGCCGCGCTGGCGTATTACGGAGCGCGTCATGGCCTCACTGTGGCCGTTGGCGCCAGCGGCGCTGCTCTATGCGGCGCTGGTGCTGCCCAATATGGCGACGCTACTGCCAGCGTTGAGCAATCCTGAACTGACCACCATTGCGGCGCTGCTTGGCTCACCGGCAGGCGCCACGGTGGCCTGGGTGCATTTTCTGGCCTTCGACCTCTTCGTGGGGCGATGGGTCTATTGGGATAGTCGCCGCGTCAGGCTTAGTGCCTGGCTCGTCTCACCGATTTTGTTCTTTGTCTTGATGGTCGGCCCGTTGGGGCTGGTGTTGTATCTGGGCGCCCGGCTGTTCCAGACGCGCGCCCCTGCCCTTGTGACCGAATCCTAAGTTTCACATCAACCTGGAGGAACCCACTATGACGACGCAACCGATAAGCTCTCACCTGACGACGCCTGGGTCAGCCGGAACGCTGCTGCAGCGCGCATGGCGCTTCAACCGCCCACTGGCGCTAGCCATCTTCTTTCACCTGGCGCTGACGCCACTGTTGTTGATTGCCCTATTTGTCGATCCGCGCATGATCAGCGGCGTGAACGGCTGGATCAAACCGCTGAAGTTTGCCGTGTCCGGTGCGATCTACGGCGCCACCTTTTTGTGGCTGTTGACCTTCGTGCGTGGGCGCGTCCGGCTGGTGCAGACAATCGCCACCATCACCGGCGTTGCTCTGCTGGTTGAAACGACGCTGATCACGATGCAAGTGCTGCGCCACACGGCGAGTCATTTCAACGTTGCCACGCCCTTCGATAGCGCCGTCTTTAGCATGATGGGCATCTTCATCATGGCGTTGGCTATGGCGAACTTCGCGCTGGCCATCGCACTCGGTTTTCAGCGCCTGCCCGACCCGGTGGTGGCGTGGGGCATCCGGTGGGGCTTGATCATTTCGCTGGCCGGGATGGCTTCTGGTGTGCTGATGACCACCGCCAATCTGCCGCCCGCCACACTGGCGGCGGTGCAGGCTGGTCAGCCGGTGACCATCGCCGGCGCGCACAGCGTGGGCGTCGACGACGGCGGGCCAGGGCTGCCCTTCCTGGGGTGGAGCACCACCGGCGGCGATCTGCGCGTCGGGCACTTCGTCGGGCTGCACGGCTTACAGGTGCTGCCTTTCCTGGCGTTCCTGCTGACGCGGGCGTGGGTCACGCGGCGCCTGAGCACACGGCGGCGGGTGGCGCTGATCTGGACGGCGGGGATTGGCTACTTCGCCTTGACCTGTCTCCTGACTTGGCAGGCGCTGCGCGCTCAACCGCTGATTGCACCAGACAGCATGACGCTCTTGGCGGGAACGCTGCTCTTGGTGGCGGTGGTGGGCGCTGCGCTGGTCATCATAGTCAGTCCAGACCGTCACATCACGCCGCAGCCAGCCTGAAACTCAACCTGAAATACGGTGAGCCCGCTTGCACGCCAATGACGTACACAGATGAGGGCAGCGTCATGACAGCGCACAGGTTACGGCTCACCGTGCTACGGCTGCGACAGGCTGTCAAGCATCAGCCGGCGCCAGCACCGTTGCTACGATGGTGGAAAAGTCACGCAGCGAAAAGGGCTTTTGCAGGAAGCGCGTGCCAGGAAGCAGCTCGCCGTGCAGCGCGATAGTATCGGCAGGATAGCCGGACATGAAGACCTGCTTGACGCCTGGGTGAATGGCGGCTATCTGTACAGCCAGCGCCTGTCCACTCATCTCAGGCATGATTACATCCGTCATCAACAGATCGAGCCGGGGCGTTTGCGCCGCCAGACGCAGCGCCTCGGTCGGTGTGGAGGCCACCAGCGGTCGATAGCCCAAGTGCGTGAGCACATCCTGCGCCATCTCCAGCACACCAGGATCGTCTTCCACCAGCAGGATTGTGGCGGCAGGATGCGGGACTGATGCATCGACGACGTTTTCGGGGGGCATTGCCTGGACGCGCGGCAGGTAGATGTGGAAGGCGGCGCCCTGTCCTGGTTGGCTATCGACAGCAATGTAGCCATGATTTTGCTGGATGATGCCATCGATCATTGCCAGCCCCAGACCGGAGCCTTTGCCGATCTCCTTCGTGGTAAAGAAGGGTTCGAAAATGCGCGCCAGCACCTCCGCGCGAATGCCCTCACCATTGTCGATCATTGTCAACGCGACATAGTCGCCTGGCGCAACGCTCATTCCTCTGGCGCGCAAGCCCTGTGCGCCCGCAGACACGGTGATGTTTTGCGTGGTGAGCGTGATCGCACCCTCGCCAGTGATGGCGTCGCGCGCATTGCGCGTCAAGTCAATCAGAATCTGGTCGAGCTGCGACGGATCGATCTTGACCGGCCACAAGTCGGCGCCAGGACGCCAGACCAGCTCGATTGCCGCACCGGCCAGTTGACGCAGCCTGGGCAACATCGCCGCCAACACCAAATTCAGATTCAATACTTTGGGGGCGATCACCTGTTTGCGAGCAAAACCAAGCAATTGGCGCACAAGTTCGGCGGAGCGCTGGGTTGCGGCTTGAATCGCGAGCAGGTTGCGCCGTAAAGACGACTCCTCGCTGGTCAACGGCAACGACATCTCCGTGCGCATCAGAGTTACGGCCAGCAGGTTGTTGAAGTCGTGGGCGACGCCGCCCGCCAGCCGCCCGATGTTCTCCATGTGTTGCGCCTCCAACAGCTGCGCCTGCCACGCCGCGCGCTCCTGCTCCGCCTCGCGACGCGCAGTGATATCCTGGACATATGAGATGAAGTAGAGTGGCTCGCCCTGGGCATCGTGAATCAACGAGCTGCTCACGCGCCCCCACACCAAATGACCGTCGCGGTGCACGTAGCACTTCTCAAATTCCTCACGCACGCTTTCGGTCTCGATAGCGCGACGAATGAACTGTGGGCTGACATTCTGGTAGTCGGGGTGTGTGAAGTCGTTGACCGACATTCCCTCCATCGCCTGGCGGTCGTATCCGAAGATTTCGCCCATGCGGGCATTGACGCGCAGCAGACGCCCGTCCAACCCGACCAGACAGACGCCATCGCTAGCGTTCTCGAAGGCAAGTCGGAAGCGTTCCTCACTTTCGCGCAACTCTTGCTCGGCGCGCCGGCGCTCGGTGATGGAGCGGCCAAAGACGGTGGCGCCCGTGATGTGACCCGCCTGGTCGCGAATGGGGCTGAATCTATATTCCACCCACTCGTGCGGTGTTATCGCCTGGCGCGGCGCCTCGATGGTGAAGTGCTCGCCGCTCAGGGCGCGGTCGTAATAGGTGCACCACGCGGCGCGCAGTGGCGCCGCATCAGCGCATTCCAACACATTCTCGCCAACCGCCAGCTCGCGGCCAAACGCATCCTGCACATTGCGTTGAAACGCCGAATTAGCTGTGATCAGCCGATACTCCGCGTCAACCGACCAGATGCTGCCATCGGCGTTCTCGATGAGCGCCAGCAGATTATCTTGTTTGGTGCGAAGCTCCGCCTCGACCGCTTGTCGACTGGTCAACTCGCGTCGCAGCTCGTCAGTACGCTGCTGCACCATTCTGCGCAATGACAGATTCCAGGCCAACATCAGCACCAACACACCGCCGGCGCTGAACCACAGCCACGTCAAGGCTGACGCAAACTCGATACGCATTTTGTGATGGTGAACCTCGTCGGCAGAACCGAATCTCAAAACAAGCGCCCAAAGACGGCATCGAGTTCAGCGTAAAACCTGACGCAGCACCCGTAGCCAGTTTCCGTACAAAATTTTTGCGATCTCATCATCGTGAAAGCCGCGTGCGATGAGCTGACGCGTCAGGTTGCGCGCGTGGCTGTGGTTGGTCAGGCCGGGCGCGTGATGCGCCTCGATCATGTTGGCGGAGAGGGCGGCCTGTTGTGCGGGCGTCCAGTGACGAAAGAGGAACTCGATGAAGTCGAAGCCAATGCCGACCGCGTCAATGCCAGCCAGGTCGGCGACATAGGCGACGTGATCGACATAGTGGTCGAGCGTCGCCTTTTCTTTTTGCGCGCTGAGCAGGACGGCGTTGATACCGATCACCCCGCCGCGTGCGCCGACAGCGCGGATGTGAGCGTCGCTGCTATTGCGCTCGATGTCGTGAAAATGGCGCGGGTTGGTGTGCGAGATAATCAGCGGTCCGTCGGTCAAGGCCAAGACATCCTCGACGCCGGCTGCGTTGAGATGCGCCAGGTCAAGCACAATGCCTAGACGCTGACACTCTTTCACGACAGCCTTGCCAAAGCGGCTCAGCCCGGCGGGTGACGAACCTGTCGGGGCAAAGAGGCCACCGTCGCCCGCAGCGTTGCGCCGCGCGTGGGTCAAACCCACACTGCGCACGCCCAGCTCGTAGAAAGCGCGCAGCAGGTGCAGGTCCGTGCCCAACGGTTCGACGCCTTCCATCGTGATCAACACGCCGATTTTGCCCGCCGCGCGCGCAGCTTCAATCTCGGCAAAAGTGCGGCAGATGGTCACGTCATCGGCGGCAAGCGCCACTTCATCATAGAGGCGAGCAACCTGATCGAGCGCTACGCGCAGCCCCATCTCTGGCAAGTCTTTGTCCTCGATGAAGATCGCCGCCCCCACCAGACTCACCCCACCAGCGCGCAATTCGGGCACAAATTCATCGCGCACCAGCCCGTGCTGATCGCGGCGATCATACAGGTCGAGCGGCAGGTCGAAGTGCATATCGATAATCCCAGGCGAGTGAAGACGATCGAGGCGAGATTCCAACGCTGTATCCATTGCGTAACCTTCCGTGACCTTGTGCACCGGTTGTACTAAGCGGCAAATCAAGTGGTTGACTTCTAGGATGTAGCTGAATAGCTAACCCAGAGGCCAGTAACTCGATCATAGGGGCAAGTCGTCAGTTATGCAACCTCGCCACTACGGCAGGGTCTATTTCGCGTTTAAGGCAAGCGGTTGCATTGCAGGCGCTCCCAACTTGAAATGCACTTCCTGCGACAGGGTCACTTCACGTTCAGGCGGTGACCTGCGCCTCGCACCCCCGAACGTGAAGGATAGCCCCTCTGCCCCGCCCAATTGACAGCCGTGCTGTGCTCAGGCTATGATCGGCAAGCGGCGGCATGATAGCTCGTCACAGTATTGATGTCCAGGTCGACATGTTATGAGGGTAATGGCGCGCAATGCGTGAGAGATTCCGACACGCGCGAGCAACGGTCACACCCGCCAAACGCAGTTGTGCGTCAGCAGCCTCGCAATATCGCGCTGTATTCAGAGGTGGAGAAGCCATGTTGCCAGCGCGCCCGACGGTGCGATCACGATTCGATGGGTGGGCGCAGCAGCACGTGCGCTTCAATCCTGGCTGGGCGCTGGGCCTGTTCGCCACCGTTGCGTTTAGCTTTGCACCGCCAGTGGCGCGGTTTGCCATTGTCGGCGGCTTTGATTCTACGACGCTGTTGCTGGTGCGCATGCTCCTGGCGACGGTGCTCTTTGCCGTTGTCCTCGCTGCCACCGATCGCCAGCGGTTGCGCCTGCCGCGCGCCGGACTGACAGCGGCGGCGCTGATAGGCGCAGTCAACGCCGGTGGGATGGTCTTTTTCTTTGCCGCCCTCGGCGAGCTGGAGGCCTCGCTTAGCGCAATGATTCTGGCATTGAGTCCGCCCATCGTGCTCAGTCTGCTGGCGCTGCGCGGCGAGCGCCTGACCCGCCGCCATCTGGTGCGCCTGGGCTTGGCATTGGCGGGCGTCTATCTGCTGATCGGCCCGACCGGTCAGGTGAACTGGTTCGGCGCCGCGCTGGCGCTGATCGCCACCTTCCTCTTTGCTTTGCAAATGGCGCTGACACAATGGACGCTGGTCGCCTACCCCACGCGCACAGTGGCCTTCTACGTCACAGCAACGATGACCTGCTTTGTCGCGCTCTATTGGCTCCTGCTAGGGGCGCCCTGGGCGACGCCGACGCCTGCGGGCTGGTCGGCAGTCCTGATCCTCGCCTTCGTCAGCACGCTGGCAGCGCGTCTGGCTTACTTTGCCGCGATGGGACGCATCGGCGGCGCGCAGATGGCGCTCTTTGGGCCGTTGGAGACGTTGCTGAGCGTCATCTGGTCGGTCGCCTTTCTGAATGAGCATCTAGCGCCGCTGCAATGGATCGGCGGTGCGCTGATCCTGGTCAGTGCGCTGTTGGCGGTGCAGCGATTGGGGCGCGCCAATCTGCGTTTCCCCAGACGTTAGCGGAGATAAGCCATGCACTGGCGACTTCACCCATCTCCGATCGCCCATCTCCGATCACCCATCTCCAGTATTGACAGAAAACCTTCCGCCGGGTAGCGTACTATCGACAACTGCGCGCAGGCAATCACAGGCATCATGATCTCAGGCGTCAGTAATTTTCGGGGCAATGTCAGACGTGTCGATGAAATCGTACGCGTGCTGGCGAAATATGGGCTTGCCGATTGGGTGGGTGACAGCACGCCCGGCTTTATTCGACGTCGCTTTGTCACCAGCGATGGCATCGCCGTCACCGACTACCCGGTGGAAGTGCGCATTCGGCTGGCGCTAACCGAACTGGGGACAACTTTCATCAAACTCGGCCAAATGCTGAGCACGCGCGCCGACCTGGTGGGGCCAGAGTTAGCCGCCGAGCTGACTGCGCTACAGGCGGACACGCCCGCCGATCCGCCTGCTCTCGTGCGCGCCACGATCCAAAGCGAACTGGGCGCACCGCCAGAGGCAATTTTTGCCTGGTTCGACGACACTGCACTGGCCTCGGCCTCCATCGGGCAGGTGCATCTGGCGCGGCTGTCAGATGGCGTCGATGTCGTCGTCAAGGTGCAACACGCCGGCATCGAAAGCAAAGTACGCAGCGACCTCAGCCTACTTGCCACGGTCGCGCAACTCGCGGAGACGAACAGCAAGGAACTTGCCCGCTATCGCCCTACCGAGACCGTGGCTGAGTTCAGCCGCAGTCTGATGCGAGAACTCAATTTTCACACTGAGCTGAACAATCTCCTTCGCTTCTCACAAAACTTTGCAAATAACCCGCGCGTCCATATCCCAGCGGTCTTTCCCGAATTGTCATCGCGGCGCGTACTCACGATGGAGCGACTGGAAGGCTACAGCATCGCCCGGTTGGAACGGATGGCGGCGGAAGGCGTCGATCGCGTCGCCTTCGCCGATCTGTTTGCCAACACGATGATGCAAATGATCTTCCGCGACGGCTTCTATCATGCCGATCCACACCCTGGCAATATCTTCGTAACGCCGGGTGGCCGATTGGGGTTGCTCGACTGCGGCAAGATCGGGCGCGTCGACGAACAGACGCGCGATGACTTCATCGCCATCGTGGCAGCATTTCTCACCAACGACGTCGAGGCGCTCACCGACCAGTTGATCGAGTTGTGCGACACGCCCCCCGACCTGAATCGCAGCGCCTACAAAGCCGATGTCGCCGAATTTGTCGGCGAGTTTGGCGAATCGTTGCAGGGTGGCATCGACCTGGGCGCAGCGTTCGAGGCGATGTTCGCTATCATTCGCAAGCATCACTTGATCGTCCCACCGCGTGTCAACATGCTGCTGCTGGTGATTGTCCAGATCGAGGGCACAGCGCGCCAGCTTGACCCCAACTTTGATCTGACCGGCGCGCTGCAAAGCTACGGCGCCGACTTGCTTAGAAGACGCTTCTCGCCCCAGCAACTGCAGAAGGAAGTCTTGCGCACCCTGCGCGACTGGCGACATCTCCTGCGCACCTTGCCGCGCGATACGGCTACGCTGCTCGAACGCGTCCAGCGCGGCGATTTGCAGATTCGCGTCCAGCAACAGGGGTTACAGGGGCCGCTCAACCGCCTGACCTACGGCATCCTGGTGGCGGCGCTGCTGCTTGGTTCCGCGCTATTGTGGGCGCTGGCGGCGCCGCCGGCGCCCTGGGGCGTCTCCATTTTTGGGGTGCTGGGGACAGTGCTAGGAGTGCTATTAGGGGCGCACCTGCTCTATCTGATCTGGCGGGCGTAAGGCTTCAGACAGCACATGTCAAACGTCCCACGTCATTCAGCACCCAACACCGGGCGCCGCGCCCAGGCGCCGCCCGACGTGCACCGCCGCCTCGACAAGGAACTCACCCAGTTCTGGCGCCATGCTCCAGCTTCATGCCGTATGCGATCCAGGTGTCAGCGTCGAGCACGCGGTGAAAACCGACCCGCTCGTAAAACTGAATCGCTCCCGTGTTGCGCTTACCGACGCCAAGATGAACGCCCGGCGCGCCCAGCTCCTGCAGACGCCCGATCAGGGTTTCGATCATCCGGCGCCCCCACCCTTGCCCTTGGGCCACCGGCAGCAGATCGATGTGTAGATGCGCCGGATACGCACTTAACGCCGGGTGGGGCTGATACCCTTCGTGGATGTTACGCACGAGACGGGCGTCGGCGCAATTGTCGTCGGACGGTGGCAGTGGATACCGCTGGCGCAGGACAGGGAACCATTCCCTTTCACACCAAGCACAAAACGCGTCTGAGTCGCGCACGCCCAACACATAGCCACAGGGTGCGCCATCCGCCGTCAAGACAAAACACAACGCTGGCTCGGCGACGGCGTAAGGGCCGACGTAAAGATGCCCCAACAGCTCAGGGTCGCGGTACTGTGCAGTGGCATCCTGACCGCTGTCGCCTGTTTTGAGGCAGATCGTGTAGAGCGAACAAAAATCGCTGGGATGATAGGGACGAATGGCAAAATGCATGGCGTGTCTGACTCCTGCGCAGTGCGGCTTGTGTAGGTGACGACGGGTCTACTTCATGTGCGAGGCAACGTTCGCCTTGCAGGTCATCACCTTCGATATGATGAGGCGACATGTCACGTCGGAGATGATGACCCGCAACTCGCTCTCACCTTGATCGTACACCTGGTGACGACCGCCCAGGAGCGACCTGTGCCCGGCGGTTACCGACGCAGTATAGAGCCTTCCCTGGCAGGATTCCAATCTGGCGGCAAGCTGACCAAGGCCAAGGGCGCCGCCTCGCTCGATGCGTCAGGCGTGACCCACAGGTAACAGCGGGCGGGACCAGCATAGATGCCAGCAGGCAGCGGTAGACAGATCGGCCCGGTTGCCACTGCGATAAGGATCGCCGCCAAGAAGATAGCACCGATCACAAGCCATTGACATTGTCGCCTGGAAATCATCGTAGAGCCTCCTTTTGTCCATATGCGTTGTCCATATGCGTCTGGCCTGAGACACTGCCCACAGTACCAGAGCACAGGCAGCGCTGTCCCGCGCGTTGCCGGGCAACGTTGACATCAAAGTCGGACTGCTCCACTACGACCATCCGCCTGGCGAATCTGACGATTGGGCTGTGACAGCGAGAACAGCGCCCGAACACATATTTGCGATAAGGGGAGGCAACTATACAACGAACAAGCGAGCTGAAAGCAAGGGGGATATGATGCGGCTAGGATTGATGGTAGGCTATTCCGGTTCGACAATCACGCTGCCGATGGCAATGATCAAAGAAGCCGACCGTCTCGGCTATTACGCTGTGTGGACGGCGGAAGCGTATGGCTCCGACGCCGTTGCACCACTGGCGTGGATCGGCGCCCAGACCGAGCGCATCAAACTTGGCACCGCCATTATGCAAATGCCAGCGCGCACGCCCGCCAGCACGGCCATGACCGCCATGACGCTCGACCAGCTTTCGGGGGGGCGCATGCTGCTGGGGTTGGGTCTCTCCGGGCCGCAGGTTGTCGAAGGCTGGCACGGCGTCGCCTATGGCAAGCCACTCGGCAAGACACGCGAATACGTCAGCATCGTGCGCGCCATCTTTGCGCGCGAGGCGCCGCTCGTTCACGACGGCGAACACTACCAGATTCCCTACAAAGGCGCCGACGCCACCGGACTGGGCAAGCCGCTCAAGAGCATCCTGCACGGACGCCGCGACCTGCCGATCTATCTGGCCGCCATCGGGCCCAAAAACGTCGAGCTGGCTGCCGAGATCGCCGACGGCTGGCTGCCAATCATCTTCTCGCCAGCGCACTATGCCGAAACCTATCAGACGCAAGTCGAAGCGGGCTTCGCCAAAGCTGGGGGCGGCAAAAGCCTGGCAACGTTCGATATCGCGCCGTCCGTGCCCGTCGTGCTAGGCGATGATGTAGATGCCTGCCGCGCCAGCATCAAGCCCTTCCTGGCGCTCTACATCGGCGGCATGGGCGCACGCGGCAAGAATTTCTACCACGAGCTGGCGTGTCGCTATGGCTTTCAGACAGCCGCCGACCGCGTGCAGGATTTGTATCTCGCCGGACAAAAAGATGAAGCCGCGCGCGCCATTCCCGACGCACTGGTCGACGCCACCGCGCTGTGTGGCCCCAAAACACGCATCGCCGAGCAGTTAGAGATGTGGCAAGCCAGCCCGATCACCACACTCAACATGACCACCTTCGACCTCGCCGCCGTGCGCGTGATGGCGGAGTTGGTGATGGGCGCCGACGCCGGTCACCCTGACCGCACGATCTCGATCCCGCCGACAACGACGCAGCCGCCTGCACCGTCCCCCGAAGCGACGCCAGCGGCGCTTTTTGCACGAATGGCAAAACGGATTGCCGAAAATCCCGATCTCGCCAGCAAAATCGGCGCCAGTTTCCAATTCAACCTGACCGGCGACCAAGGCGGCGACTGGTTGGTCAACCTGAAGGGTGCTGCTGACGTGCGCAGCGGCGTCCTCCCTGACGCCGATTGCACCATTGCCATGAGCGATCTCGACTTCGTAGCGTTGGCAACCGGCAAGCTGAACCCCATGACGGCATTCTCAACGGGCAAGCTCAGACTCCAGGGCAACCCGATGACCGCGATGAAATTACAAAGCCTCTTTTCCTGAATTCGTTCAGACATAGTTTGCCCACCTTCCCAGCAGACCTGGTCTGCTGGGAAGGTGGCGCCGATCGCCTTCCCCGGCTATCTGCCCGCCAGTCACAAAATCCAACCCGATTCTGTTGCCGCTGAATTTTGCCCCTTGACTCGCCTGTCACGGGAAGGTTTATGCTGTCGTTGACCGCGGTCGAAAGGAGACAAGATGTTCAAAATCGGTGAGTTTGCCCGTCTCACTCGGGTGTCAATCAAGACGCTACGTCACTACGACGAAATCAATCTCTTTAAGCCAGCGCAGATTGACCCGTGGAGCGGCTATCGGTACTACAGCATGGCACAGTTGCCCCAACTGAACCGCATTCTGGCGCTGCGGGGTCTCGGCTTTGCGCTTGACCAGATCCGCCAGATGCTCGGCGCAGATGTCAGCGTCGATGAACTGCGCGGCATGTTGCGGCTGCGTCAGGCGCAGCTCCAACAGCAGATGGAGACGACGCGCGCCATGCTGGGTGAAGTGGAAATTCGGCTACGTCAGATCGAACAGGAGGAAAACATGCTGACTGTTGACGTGTTGACCAAAGACGCACCAGCGCTAACAGTCGTTGGCGCGCGTGAACTTGTCCCCACGCCAGCGTTGATGCGCGAACGTTGCATGGCGTTGAACGCTGCTGCGTGGACGTTGCTCAAGCAGTTGCGGCTGCAGACTGACGGTGTGTCGTTTGCGCTGTACTATAGCGGTGACGAGGAAGGGATTGACGTCGAAATGGCTTATGCTGTCGAGGCGCCGGCAGCCCCGTTCACCACGGGAGGCGCAGCGACGGTGCACGCGCTACCGGCTGTGACCGTAGCTTACGCCGTTTATGTTGGCAGCTACGATGATTTTGGCGCCGTCGGTCAGGTGCACGAGGCGCTACATCGCTGGATCGCAGAGCACGGTTTGGAGATCGCTGGCCCCTCACGCGAATTCTATCTTCACCCGCCGCAAAGCGCCGATGACCGCACCGGCGTCATGGAGATTCAGTACCCGGTGGTGAGAAAGTAAGCGCATTTTCTCCAGTCTCCACTCCAGGAAACACCTCTGATAGACAACGCAAATAGACTTTGCTCATCTTCCCGGAAGCTCAGAGCTTCCGGGAAGATATCGGATGTACGATGTTTGATTGGGCTATCTATGAGAGTGGAGACTGGAAAATTTGGCGGACGTTCTAGCGCTGATGCGCCCACTTTGTAAACGCCCACATCGTAATCGCAAACGCCACGAAGTGCATCACGATCAGCACCAGCACAGCACCTAACGTGGGCGTGCCCATCGGCATGGCCGACGGGTTGATCAGCAGCATAATGTCTGGAATCAGACTGAGGATCAGCGCAACCCACGCCACAATGCCCCAGACACGCAAAGGATTGCGTGTGAACGCATTGATGACTGCGTAGACGACGGTGGCAATCACCAGGAAGAACGTGGTGAAGATAATCGTTCCCATCGGTGACGCCAACGGCTGAAAGTCCGGGTTCGGCTGAACGATCATACCCCCGATCCAGTACACGATCAGGTTGGCGATCACCGACCCGACGATGGCCACTCCACCCGCCATCAACACCCGCGAGAATGGTAGTTTCTGAGGATTGGTTGTTGCAGTTGTTGTAGACACAGTGTCGCTCCTTTGTTATGTTTGATAATCCGGAAAACTGATTCCGTAGACCGATTGCTGTCACGTCACCATCATCGATGAGCAACGGTGTTGCCAGCTTGTGGGGATGTGTTGTCGCACCTCAGCAAAATGCTCACCTCCTCGCGCAACAGGGCGAGCGGCGCTGTCGACTGTTGTGTGCGGCTCAAAATCACGGCGCCTTCGATGCCTGCAACGATGACGGTCGCCAGCCGCATCGCGCGGGTGGGCGGATAGCCGCCAGCCCGCAACTTTGCCGTAAACACGTCGATCATGTCGTTGTAAGCCGCTGTGCAGGCCGTGCGCAGGCGAGGGTTGTGCGCGGCAGTTTCCAACGCAACTGCCGCCAACGGGGCGCCGCCACAGTACTGGCTGGCGCTAAAGTGTTCGATGAGGCCGACCAGCACGCGATCCACCGCTGCAACTGGATCCGCGACTTCGTTGAGCAACTGCGCTGTGAAATCGCGCATGCGGGCGCCCTGTTCCGCAATCGCCGCCGCCGCCAGCTCCTCCTTGCCATCTGGGAAGTAGTAGTACAGCGAACCACGCGGCGCACCGCTCTCCCGGATGATCTGACTCAAACCCGTGCCATGATAGCCCTGCGCCTCCAACAGGCGCGAGGTAGTTGCCACAAGTTGTTGGCGAGTTGTGTTATCCATGCCGAGGATTATACCAATCGGTCTACATAGGCAGTGTGAGTAGGGCTACAATGTCACCGCCAGACCGGGCGCATGCGCCGCCGCCAGCAGCGCTTCGACGACAGCCAGATCACGCAGCGCTGCTGCAGGTGTGTTGCGATGGGGCGCGCCATGCTGAATGGCATCGGCAAAGGCAACCAGTTCGCGCTGGACGCCGTGCAGCTTGCCGCACTCGATGCGCTCTCCAGCGGCGCCGGGGCGGGCGATCTCAACAAAACCGCGGTCAACGCGCAGGCTGCCCGCTGCACCGACAATTGTCAACGGCGCGCCCCAGGGCGAATCTACGGCATAGCTGACCTGAAGTGAGCAGATGGCGCCGTTGGCAAAACGTAGCACAGCGGCAAGAGTATCGGCAGGCGGCAAGTCTGGCGCCACTTGCTCGACCATGCTCACTACCGTGACGGCTTCGCCCAGCACCAGTCGCAGCGCCGCCGCCAGGTGGATCACGCCATCCAACAGCAAGCCACCGGTGAAGCCAGAGCGACGCCAGGTGGTTGCGTAGTAGGGATTGCCGGGCTTCAGCGCGACAAAGCGGCTCCAGGCCGCTGTGACCGGGCGGCCGATAGCATGTTCGGCGATGAGCTGGGCGGCGCGTTCAAAGGCTTCTTCGTAGCGCCAGTTTTCAGCGACCATCCACACCTGAGCAGGTCGGTCGGCGTGCAGAGCCATCAACCGGCGCGCCGCCGTGCTGTCGGGCGCAATCGGCTTTTCGCTGATGACATGCTTGCCGGCGCGCAGGGCAGCTTCCACAAAGTCAGCTTGGATCGGGATCGGCAGGAGAATATCGACGGCGTCGATGTCGGGACGCGCCAGCAGCGCCGGCAGGTCGGTGTAGACAGCGACATCATCGCCAATACGCTGCGCCAGGGCTGCGGCGGCAGCGTAGGTGCGGCTGTAAACGGCGACGATTTCGATACGATCTTGCAGCGCCAGGAGTGCTGGCAGGTGGGCGTTTTGGGCGAAGACGCCTGCACCCACCATCGCCAGGCGGATGGGGTTGTTTGTGTGCGCCATGTTACAATTGCCTTTCGTGTTTGACGGGATGACTACATGCCGCCTTTGTAAACGGGTCTAGAAGATTATGCAACATTGGATGCGTCGTATTCCGTGGTTGACCCCTTCCGGCACACAGCAGGTGGTGCCGCCGGAGTTGCAACCGCGCTTTTATCATCTGTATTGGGATATTGCCTGGTTTGGACTGGTGGCCGGTACGGCGTTAGCTTTTCTCAACGTCTACGCCGCGCGCCTGGGCGCCACCGCATTCCAAATCGGTCTGTTGACGGCTGGGCCAGCACTGATCAACCTGATTTTCACGCTGCCGGCGGGGCGTTGGTTGCAGGGCCGCCCGCTTGGTCGCTCGGTCTTTGGGACAGCGCTGGCGACACGCGGCATTTACCTGATCTATGCATTGTTGCCGCTGCTGCTGCCTGCGGTGGTTCAGGTCGAGGTATTAATCTGGGCGACATTGTTGTTTACGATTCCCAGCGTGGCGCTCGTGATCGGCTTCAATGCACTCTTTGCCGCCGCAGTGCCGTTGGAGTGGCGCGGCTATGTCGCCGGACGGCGCAATGCGATGCTTTCAATCGTATATGTCGTTACATCGCTTGCCGCCGGTTTCATCCTGCAGAACACGCCGCTGGAAATCGGCTATACGCTCGTCTTTGGGATTGGCTTCATCGGCGCGGCCATGAGCACCTATCATCTCAGCCGTCTGCGCGATGTGAGCGAACGCCCGGATGAAGCGCCGCCGCGTGTTCGTCAGATTATCGGCGACACGGCGCAGCTTGGCGGTGTGCGCGCCGGGCAGGGCGTCGGTCAACGCACCACCATTGCGCCGCGCGTCTTTGCACGCGGGCGCAATCTGCTGCGCCCCGACGTGGTACGCGGTCACTATGGTTGGGTAATCCTGGCGCTTTTCAGTTTTCATCTGGCGCAGTTCATGCCGGTGGCGCTCTTTCCGCTGCGCTGGGTCGATGCGCTTGGCTTCACCGACATGGAAATTGCCATTGGCACCGCCGTCTTTCATGCGTGCGTGCTGGTCAGCTCGCTCCAGTTGGATCGGTTGACGCGACGTTACGGCAACCATCGATTGACGGCTGCAGGCATCGCGCTGTTAAGCACCTATCCGCTCTTCACAGCGTTCATGCCCGATCTGTTGTTCTACGCCATCACCTCGGCGATCGGCGGCCTGGCGTGGGGATTGGTCGGCGGCGCCCTGCCCAACTACCTGCTGGAGAAGGTGCCAGCGGATGACCGTCCGGCGTATCTGGCCTGGTACAACCTGGCGCTCAACGCAGCGATCTTCCTGGGCGCGTTGTTTGGTCCGCTGTTGGCGCATTGGTTCAACTTGCAGGCGGCGCTGGTGCTCGCCTTTGTCTTCCGTTTCGGCAGCGCCGTGTTCATCTGGTTTGTCGAACGCAACACGCACCACGCGCCAATCAAATCTCAACCTGGAAATCAATAGTGTTCGAGCCAACGCACGCCTGTGGCATTGTCCAGTGCGCTTTCTGGCACAAGATCGACTGCGAGTTGGAGCGACATCCCGATGTAGCGCTCCAACTCAAAGAAGCGCGCCAGGGAAGGCGGCTGCTGAAAGCGCACCACGATGCGAACGATGCCCGTCGCTGACGTCAAACCGAGCGCATCGACAGCAAACTGCTGGTGCAAGGTGGGGAACAGCGCGCGAAGACGGTCGTCGATCTCTGTGACTGGCGCCTCTGCAGCAGTATTCACTGTGGTGCTCGCCAGCCGATAGTGCACGCCGCGCCCCTTGCCTTCCATCTGCAGATAGCCCATTTCCGTCAGCGCCGTGAGCCGTCGCGTCGCGGTGGCGCGACTAACGTGCAGCGCCTCGACCAGCCGCTGTGCCGTGAGACGCTGTTCCCGCTGCGCCAGCGCAAGTACGGCGGCTTCGTCGGGCGCCAGCACGGCGGGCTGATCGGGGCGCGGCTGCGCCGTCGCGTTCGACGGCACAGCCGCCAAGCGCGGCGCCACGGAGAGTTTGGCAAAGTCCTTTTCCTGGTCGTCGAACCCATGTCGGCGACACAGCGCCACGCCCAGCTGCCAGTGTTCGCTGGCCGCAGCGGCGCCGCTGGCGGCATAGGCTTCAGCCAGATTGTAATGCGCCTTGATTTCCAGCAATGGCAGGCCAAGCGTCTGGCTGATCTCCAGGGACTCTTGATAGCGCCGCACTGCTTCTGCAACGTTCCCAGCTAAAAAATGCGCGGCGCCGATGTTGAGCAACGCCACCGCCACCAGCTCCTGATTGCCGAGACGGACATAGGTTGTCATCGCCTCGGTGTAAGCGGCGATGGCGTGGTCGTAGTCGCCGTAGGTGCGGTAGAGCAACCCCAGGTTGCCGTGTGACTTGGCAATGCCGAGCAGGTCGCCACCTTCTTCGCGCAGGGTGAGCGCCAATTCAGCATAACTGATGGCGCGGGCGTAATCGCCGCTCTTGCGGTAGAGATTGGCCAGCACATCATAAATAGCGCCCTGTAATGCGCGCTCCGCAGCAGGGACGACTTCCAGCGCGCCAAGCAAATCGGCTTCGGCGTGGGGCCAATCCTGGCGTAGAAAGTGGAGCCAGCCGCGATCTTTGAGCGCCTCGGCCAGTTCCGGCGCGTCAGCAGGGAAGCGCTCGATGGCTTGCTGGTAGTAGCGCAGTGCGTGCTGTGGGTTGCGCGTCTCGTAGAGTTTACCGATGCGCCGATAGACGCGCGCCTGCTCCTCCGGCGTGCGCGCTGCCTGGAGCGCCTGCCGACCGGCCGCAAGCGCCGCATCCGGTCTGCCGGTGCGATGGAGTAGATCGCTCAGAAGCAGCGCGAGCGCGTACTGATCGCCCACAGCAAGTCGACGCATAACAAGCGCTTGGATCGCCTCGATCAGGGTGTCCGGTGACGCTTCCTGGAATAGATCGGCAGCAGCGGCGAGCAGCAAGTGCGCGGCGCGTTCATCTTGTCCGCCGCGCTGATAGTGACGGATGGCGGAGAGGAGTCTGCCTGGCTGCATCTCATCGGCGGCGGCGATCAGACGATGGCGCTGCTGCATTTCCCCGACAGGTTGGCGTGCGTAAAGGTGTGCGCGGAGCGGAGGCGCCAGCCACAGGTTGGCGCCTCCGTCGCCAGTCAGCAGGAAACGCTGGGCAATCACCTCATCCAGCAGCGCATCGGCCTGCGCCAGGCCCTCGCGCCTGGCGAGGGCAAGCAATTGTTCACGTGGAAAGACCTCCTCAAAGGCGGTCGCAATCGCCAGTAGGCGACGCAGCGCCGGTTGTTTCGCCAACGGCGCCAGCGCTTCCTGCAGAGCGAGCTGCTGGATTTCACGGCTCCAGGCGCCTTCGAGCAGTTGGCGGCGCAGCCACTCACTCAACTCGCCGATGGCGCGGTTGCGTTCATCGTAGAAGGCGTCGGCGCTGCTGATGCCGGTCAGCGCCAGCAGCGTCTCGGTGAAGCGACCGCCGCCAGTGAAGTCATCAGGGTGCAGCGGCTCCAGGTAGCGATGACGGAGGATTGTGTAGCGCCACCAACGGGGGTCGCGCCAGGTAGGATCGTCGAACGGACGAAAGACGCCAAAAGGATAGGGCGCCGGAGAAGGCGCCAGTTTCTCCACCGCCCAGCGTAGCACCAACCGCAGGGCGCCACCGCGTTCTTCCGCTGTGGGGGAAACATCATCTTTAACCAGCGCTGGCGCCACCACCGGCGAGTTAGCCAGTGGGGATCGGGACAGCGCCAGCAGACTCTGGCAGGTGCGCAGCGCGTCGTTGACTAGCGGCAGCCAGGTCGTCGGCGCAAGCAGATCGACAAATGCGTTGTGTTGAGTAGAATGGAACGACGAATTGGGCATGGTGTATGCGCCTGACGCAATCCTGATGCACTTCATCGGCGA
Organism: Chloroflexota bacterium; assembly: GCA_003451595.1. GTDB lineage: Bacteria > Chloroflexota > Anaerolineae > Caldilineales > Caldilineaceae > Caldilinea. The sequence continues at coordinate 75,404 of DMDA01000061.1, forward strand.
CAATTGCCAGCACAGCCCAGGCGCCACGCGCAATACTGGCGGCAATCGAAAGGCGATGACATATGGTACACGAAAATCAACAACAGGGCGACACGATGACCGAACAGCGTTGCTGGCATCGCAACATCATCATGCTCGTGTTCGTTGCGCTGGCAACACTGGCAGCGTTGCTAGGTGTGCTGGCGCGAGAGGCGCTTCCCGCCGTTGCAACGTCAGCAGCAAGTGACGATGCCTGCGCCGGTGTGACAGCCATTCCCGCAGCCGAATGCACCGCGTTGGTCGATCTCTACCAAAGCACAAGCGGCGCAGGTTGGGCCAACCATACAGGCTGGCTGGACTTTGGCCCGGCGACCGCTCCGTGCACCTGGTTCGGCGTCGTGTGCAGCGGTGGACGCGTGAGCGAACTCCTCCTGGCAGGCAACCAACTCAGCGGCGCGCTGCCCGCCAGCCTGAACGCCTTCAGCGGCCTGACGCGACTGCGACTCGAAAACAACGCGCTCACAGGTCGCATTCCTGGCGCTCTGTGTGCGTTAACCTCCACCCTCACCGATGCCAGTTTTGCTTACAACGCGCTCTTCACCCGCACACGTAGCGCCGCACAGTGCGCAGATATGCTCGATCCTGACTGGCGCGCCACGCAAACCACGAAAGTAACCGGGCTACGCCCCACAGAATTTTACACGAACGCGCTGCGCATCGCCTGGACGCCGATCAGCTACACGGCAGACGGTGGCTATTACGAAATTCTAGGGGCGCTCGATGCCAGCGGACCCTACACCGTAGTGGCGCAGACGGCGGATAAGACGACAGCAAGCTTTCTGATCACAGGATTGGCGCCAGGCAAGAGCTACTTTTTTGCCGTGCGCACCGTCACCCCGGCGCATGGCGACCAACCAAACACCTTGACCAGTGATCCAGCGCTGACGGTTGGCGCAACGCTGGCTGCGGATGGGGCGCGCGTGCTTGTCGCCGCCTACTTCCCGGCCGACAACGACCTGGCCGCCGAGATACCCTATGTCGTGGAGCGCTTCCGGCGTGGGACAGCCCTCAACCCCAACGTGCAGGTCGTTCTGTTGGTCGACGGCCGCCAGCATGGCGACACGCGCGTGCTGGAGATGGCGGGCGGCGTGATCAATGTCACCGATGTGGTGCTGCACCACTGGGGGGTGACCGAACTCGACACGGCCGACCCCGCCGTGCTGACCTGGTTCCTGCAAGATGCGCGCACCCGCTATCCTGCCCAGCGCGAGATCGCCGCACTCATGGGGCATGGCGCCGCCCCCGTGCCGGCCTTTGCTTTTGGGCCGACGACAGCTGCGCCGACGACAGCTGCGCCGACGACAGCCGACGCAGTGAATGCCGCTGCGCATTTCCCGCCCCTGCCAAAGGAGCACGAGTTCACGCCCTCTGACATCACCGACAACAGCTTCATGGATACGGTGACGCTGGGGCGCGCCCTGCTCGCAGCCACCAACCAGGGCGCCGCTCCCTTCGATGTGCTCTTTTTCGACCAGTGTTTTCAAGGCAGCCTGGACACGCTTTATGAAGTGCGGCAGAGTGCAACAGTGCTGGTCGCTTCACCCAACTACGCCTGGCTGGTGGCAGCCTATGACAAATACATCGCGCGCTTCAATCCTGGCCTGGCGCCCGCCGCGCTGGCTGACGACATCATCGGTGCGTATCAAGGTTCGCTCGACGCTGATCACCCCAACGCGATCTTTTGGGTGCGCAGCAGCGATGTCGTAGCCATCGCGGCGGCGGTCAGCAACCTGGGCGACGCGTTGCGACGCGCGCTCGATGCAGGCGACGCCGCCCGGATCGCCGACGCCGTCAAAGCCAGCAAATATGTCGACACCACTCAATGCAGCCGCGAGAACCTTCAACTTGGTCCTCCCGACGAGTTGATCGGGCTGGACACCTTCGCCGCGCAACTCAAGGCCAGTTTCGGAACCGGCGATGCAGCCGGTGTGTCAGCCGCGGTCGAGGCGCTACAAAACGCCATGAGCCGGGTCAACAAGCTGGCGCGCAGCGGCAGCCCTTACCTGGCGCCGGATGAATTTTGGGATTATCGCGATACGCTCACCGTGCTGGCGCCGCTGCCGCCTAATTCGCCGTCAGCGGTCGCCTGGCGCGCCAGCCTCTACCGCGATGACGCCCCCTTTGCGGCGCGCTGGATGATCGACCCAACGCAGCCAGTCACAGTAACGCACAGCCTGGCCTTCGCCACCGATGGCCGCTGGGATGAATTCCTGGCCAACTGGTACAACTCGCTGACGCCGACGATCGGCGCCTGGTGCAACTACAGCCCGCCGGAGCAAACCACAGTGACGGATGCCGAAAACATCACACTGACAGCCGCGCTGAGCGGGACGGATGCGATCCTGCTGAGCTGGGCGCCGGTCGATGACGCCAGCGCCACCGAACTGCGCCTGTACGCAGTTACACCAAACGCCATCGGCCCGAACGTGGCCGCCACCCTGCCGGCCACGCAGACAGCGTACACCGTGCCGGCGGCGACAGCAGGGGTCTACGGCTTTGCGTTGTTGGCCCACGACGCGGCGTTGACCGGCGTGGCGCGTTCCAGCATCGTCACCGTCACGGTGGCGGCGACGCCGGAGCTTTTCCTGCCGCTTGTGACGCGCTGAGCGGAATGATGGGGTAGACCCGGCTTGCAAAAAGGCGGTATGACGTTTGACAGTCATCATGTATAATGGCGGCGTCTTGTGAAAGTCTCAGGCGGATCAAGCCAATCCCATACGAAGGAGGGCGTTCATGCAGCCATTCCGTTATATCCGCGCCCAGAATGTCGAACACGCCGCCACATTGTTGCAGCAGCAAGATGGCCGGGCGCGCATCCTGGCTGGCGGCACCGACTTGATCGTGGCGCTGCGCGAGCGTCGTATTGCAGCAGAATTGCTCATCGACATCAAGGGCGTGCCAGAGGTCGATGAACTCACCTACGATGCGCACGACGGTTTGCGGCTTGGCGCTGCCGTGCCCTGCCACCGCATTTACCGTCATGCCGATGTCTTGCGTCACTATCCCGGCATCGTCGACGCGGCCAGCCTGATCGGCGGCGTCCAGATTCAAGGACGCGCCAGCCTGGGCGGCAATCTCTGCAATGCGTCGCCAGCAGCGGATTCGATTCCAGCGTTGATTGTGCACAGCGCCATCTGCGATATTGCGCTGCCACAGACGCGCCGCCGCGTGCCCGTCGAGGAGTTTTGCGTAGCGCCGGGCAAGACGGTGCTGGCGCGCGGCGAATTTCTCGCCAGCCTGCACTTGCCCCCGCCCCCGCCCGGTTTTGGGGCTGCGTACCTGCGTTTCATTCCGCGCAACGAAATGGACATTGCCGTCGTCGGTGTAGGGGCATCGGTGCAACTGGACGCCGACCGCCGGCATATCGTTGCGGCGCGCATCGCTTTGGGAGCAGTGGCGCCGACGCCCCTCTTTGTGCCTGAGGCAGGCGCAGCCCTGCTTGGCGCCGCGCCCGATGACGCTGTGTTTGCACGCGCCGCCGAGCTTGCCCAAGCCGCCGCCCGCCCCATCACCGACATGCGCGGCACGGCAGAATTCCGCCGCCATCTGGTCGGCGTGCTGACGCGGCGCGCACTGGCGAAGGCAGTTGAGCGAGCAAGCAAGTAAATGGAGACATCCCAATGAAATCCAAAGTGATTGTAGCAACCACCATCAATGGCGACGATGTGGAATTTCTGTGCGAACCGCGCCAGAGCCTGCTCGAAGTGTTGCGCGACGTGTTAGGGCTGACCGGCGCCAAAGAGGGCTGCAACAATGGCAACTGCGGCGCGTGCAACGTGCTGTTGGACGGCGTCCTGGTCAATTCCTGTCTGGTGCTCGGCGTCGAAGCAGAAGGGCGCACCATCGAGACGGTGGAGGGACTGGCGGCAGGGGGAGAGTTGCACCCGCTGCAGCAGAAATTTTTGGAGCACGCGGCGCTGCAATGTGGCATCTGCACGCCCGGCTTTCTGCTCGCCGCCAAAGCGCTGCTCGACCACAACCCAGACCCGACGGAAGGCGAGGTGCGCCATTGGCTGGCGGGCAATCTGTGTCGCTGCACTGGCTATGACAAGATCGTGCGCGCTGTGCTCGACGCAGCGGACGCCGGATGATGGTATGGCGCAGGGCCTGCAGCAAGGTCTACTGGATGACATCAGGCTGGCTCTGGAGTTGCGTTCTGGCATTGATGGTCTGCGTCTGTTGCCCGAAATCATCAAGAGCGACGATATCTCCGTATTGAAGGCCGCGCACGAAGCCATCCGGTTGCTGAGACGCCAGAAGAGTTACGCCACATCTAGCGCCCGGCATGAGCAGTTTTTTGTTCCCACTACCAGATAACGCGTTGTTCACTGCAAGGAATCAGACACCATGACCACACCCGCATCTCCCTACAAAGTCATTGGTAGCCGACCGCTGCGTCCAGACGGCGTCGACAAGGTGACAGGACGCGCCATCTACGGCGCCGATGTCCGATTACCCGGCATGTTGTACGGCAAGGTGCTGCGCAGCCCACACGCTCACGCCCGCATTGTGGCAATCGATGTCTCGGCGGCATTGGCGTTGCGTGGCGTGCGGGCGGTAGTGACTGCGCAGGACATGCCCACCATCGGCGACAAAATTGCCGATTTGGGTGAGTCAACTGTCAACCTACGCTACACCAGCAACAATCTGCTGGCGCACGACAAGGTGCTCTACTACGGTCACGCCGTCGCTGCGGTGGCCGCCGAAAACATACACATCGCCGAGGAGGCGCTGGCGTTGATCAAGGTCGAATACGCAGTGCTGCCGCACGTGCTCGATGGCAAGGCGGCAATGGCGCCCGATGCGCCGATCCTGCTCGACGATCTACGCACCAACGAATTGGGCAAACGTGGCGACCGCCCCACCAATGTCGCCGAGCATTTTCGCCACCAGCGCGGCGATCTGGCCAAAGGCTTTGCCGAAGCCGACGTGATCGTCGAACGCACTTTTCACACCGCCACCGTGCATCAAGGCTACATCGAGCCGCAGAACGCCACCGCACTGTGGAACGAAGATGATCAGGTGCTGGTTTGGTGCAGCACCCAGGGCGCATTCTCCGTGCAGGAACAATTGGCGGAACTGTTGCAAATTCCGATTTCGCGCGTGACCGTCACGCCGACAGAGATCGGCGGCGGCTTTGGCGGTAAGATCAATGTCTACCTGGAGCCGCTGGCGGCGTTGCTCTCGCGCAAAGCCGGGCATCGTCCGGTCAAGCTGGTGATGACGCGCGCCGAGGTGCTGGCTGCCACCGGGCCAACCTCCGGTTCACACATTCGCGTCAAGATGGGCGCCCGACGCGACGGTGTGATCACTGCTGCAGAAGCCGAGCTGATCTACGAAGCGGGCGCCTACCCTGGCTCGCCAGTGGGCGCTGGCAGCGGCGTGATCTTTGCCCCCTATCGACTCGACAATGTGCAGGTGGATGGCTACGATGTCGTGGTCAATCGGCCCAAAGCGGCGGCCTATCGCGCGCCGGGCGGCACCAATGCCGTCTTTGCCGCCGAGACAGTAGTGGATGAGCTGGCAGAAAAACTCAGTCTTGACCCCATTGACTTCCGGCTGCGCAACGCCGTGCGCGAAGGCGACCGCCGCGTCGATGGCCCCGAATACAAGCGCATCGGCTTTATCGAAACGCTTGAAGCGGCGCGCAATCATCCGCACTACACAGCCCCGTTGACGGGCAAACACCGGGGGCGCGGCGTGGCCGCGGGCTTCTGGTTCAACTGGGGCGGCAAGTCGAGCGCCACCGCCACCGTCAACGCCGACGGCGCCGTCAACCTGATCGAAGGCTCCACCGACATCGGCGGCAGTCGCGCCTCGATTGCAATGCAACTGGCGGAGACGCTCGGCATTCCCTACGAAGACATCCGCCCCCAGGTGGCGGGCACGGCCAGCGTTGGATACAACGACGTGACGGGCGGCAGCCGCACCACCTTTGGCACTGGCTGGGCGGTCTACGAGGTGGGCAATAAGCTGCTGGCTGAGATGCGCCAGCGCGCCGCTGAATATTGGGACGCGCCTGTGGAGTCGGTCACCGTCGCCAACGGCGTCTTTACGCACAACGGTGACGCCATGACCTTCCGCGAACTGGCGAGCAAACTTGATGTGCCAGTGACCGCCAGTGCATCGGTGCATCCGCAGAGCTATGGCCCCGGCTTTGGCGTGCACATCGTCGATGTTGAAGTCGATGTCGAAACGGGCAAAGTCTCGATTCTGCGCTACACCGCCGCCCAAGATGTAGGCAGGGCGATTCATCCCAGCTATGTTGAAGGACAGCTACAGGGCGGCGCGGCGCAGGGGATTGGCTGGGCGCTCAACGAGGAGTATGTCTACGACGATCAGGGGCGCCTGCTCAACGCCAGCCTGCTCGACTACCGGATGCCGACGGCGCTTGACCTGCCGATGATCGACACGGTGCTGGTCGAAGTGCACAACCCCGGCCATCCTTACGGTGTGCGCGGCGTGGGCGAGGTGCCGATCGTGCCGCCCGCCGCCGCCGTCGCCAACGCCATCTATCATGCCATCGGCGTGCGCATGACGGAGTTGCCGATGTCGCCTGCGCGAATCATCGCCGCCATAGAGAAAAGTCGCAGCGGATTGGGTTGACGCAGAGACGCAGCGGCGCCGAAGTCCGCAGAGGAGCTTTCAGGTGAGCTTTGCCTTGTGCAGCCTTTCTGCGTCTTTGCGTCGAAGCGGGCTGCACCAGGCACGGTCTTTCAGTCAACGCAGAACGAGGTTCATGTGCGCCATGAAGTATGGATTCCACCCGTCCACCGCGACCTGACGGGCGGCGTTGAACGCGTGCAGGTCGAAGCAGCCACAGTCGGCGACATTGTGGCTATCCTGGACGCGCGCTTTCCCGGCATGGCAGCGCGGCTGACGCAGGACGGCAGGCTCCGTCCCGGCATCGCTGTTGCAGTGGACGGTGTGATCGCACAGCGCGGTCTGCGGCAGCGATTGACCGCGCCAAGTGACATCCATTTCATCCCGGCGATGGCGGGGGGCTGAACGCCAAAGCACGGGCGGCGTGGTATAATCTCCGGCATGTCGATACAGATTCTTGCACCAGAAGTCGCCGCCAAGATCGCGGCCGGCGAAGTTGTTGAACGTCCGGCCAATGTCGTCAAGGAGTTGCTAGAGAATAGCCTGGACGCCGGCGCCACCGAGATCCGCATCGAGGCGCGTGAAGGCGGGCGGCGTCTGCTCCGTGTGATCGACAACGGTCACGGCATCCCCGAAGCAGAGCTGCTGCTGGCTTTCGAGCGCCACGCCACCAGCAAGCTCAACTCTGTCGATGACCTCAACCACATCGCCACGTTTGGCTTTCGCGGGGAGGCGCTCTACAGCATCGGCGCAGTTAGCCAGGTGACATTGACCAGCCGTCACGCCAGTCAACCCTTTGGCGCCACTGTGCGCAACGCTGGCGGCGTGCTCCAGCCGCCCACGCGCGCCGGTGCGCCGGTGGGCACCACAGTGAGCGTCGAACATATCTTTTTCAATGTGCCAGCGCGCCAAAAGTTTCTCCGCACCGCTGCCACCGAGTCTGGTCAGATTGCCGCCATCATCCAGCACTACGCCCTTGCCTATCCGGAGCGGCGCTTCAGTTTTGTCAACGATGGCCGGCTGGTTTTCCAGTCCACCGGCAGCGGCGATCTATTGGATGTGTTGACCATGATCTATGGGCGCGAACACGCGCAGCAGATGGTCAGCCTCACCGGAGCCGGGCGACGCAACACTGCAGCGCTGGACAACCTGGCGCTCGACGTCGATTTTGGCGCAGGGGCAGCCGCGCAACCAGAGACGTCCGGTGCAGGAGATTGGGTGCGCGTCAGTGGCTACGTTAGCCTCCCGAGCCTCACGCGCGCCAATCGCAGCGCCATTGACCTCTTCGTAAACCGCCGCTATATTGAAGATCGCAGCCTGACGCATGCGGTGGTGCAGGCCTATCACACGCTGCTGCCGGTGGGGCGTTATCCGGTGGCGGTTGTTTTTGTGGAGATCGACCCGGCGCAGGTCGACGTGAATGTGCACCCACAGAAGACGCAGGTGCGCTTTGTCGAGGAGCGGCGCGTCTTTGCGGCGGTGCAGAAGGCGGTGCGGCGCACCATCATCAGCATGGCGCCAATCCCTGATATGGGCATCGATGAAACCGGACGGCTGGTGCGGCCGGAAGGCGAGAGCGGCGCACTGCCCGCCGGTTGGGCCACGCGCCGCGATGTGATTCTTGGCGCAGGCGCGCAACCCCACCTCGATCTGATCGTGCCGCCGGCGTCGCCGACGCAACACCTGCCATCATTCCAGTCTAACGCAGCACAACCGCCGACGCCTGAGACGGCGCCGCCCCTGCCCGAACCGCCGCGCGCCGCGACACCATTGGTGAGCAGCTCGCCCAAACTTCCGCCGCTGCGCGTCGTCGGGCAAGTCGGCGCGATGTATGTCATCGCCGAAGGGCCGGAAGGTCTCTTCCTGATCGACCAGCACGCTGCGCACGAACGGATTCTCTACGAGCAGTACATGTTGCAGCGCGCCAGCGGCGCGCGTGGCGTTGCCCGTCAGCAACTGCTTGCGCCGCTGACGCTGCATGTCGGCGCCCGACTCACTGGCCAGGTTGCTGCGCACCTCGACGCGCTGCAACACATCGGGTTTGACATCGAGGCATTCGGGGGCGACGCGTTCCTGGTGCGCGCTGTGCCGGCGGTGCTGGCCGGCGAAGACCCACAGCGCGTGCTGGAGGAGATCGTGGCCACGTTGGGCGACCGACGCAATCTGGTGGGCGAAGGCATGGAGGCGCAGCTGGTCAAGATGGTCTGCAAGCGCGCAGCGATCAAGGCAGGGCAGCTTCTCAGCGACATCGAGATGCAAGAACTCGTGCGCCAGCTCGAACAATGTCAGTCGCCGCGCACCTGTCCCCATGGCCGCCCCACGATGATTCAGCTGTCGGCCAACGAGCTGGAAAAGGCGTTCGGGCGCATCTGACAACCCTTCTTCACCCCCGCACACCCAACATCCGCGCCAGTTTGCGGACAGTAAAGCGGTTGCGCAGATAGTGGCCGTTGTCCAACGCCAGAGTGGCTTCGGCGTCGCTGAGTCCCAGTTCCGCTGGCGTTGTCGGGCCACCGACGACGGTGAGCAGGCGGGCGATCTCAGCGGGCGGCGGCACCTGAGCTGCGATGGCCTGAATTTCATCCCAGTGATCGAGCACGCGGCGCTTGATAGCCGCATAGGTGACCGGCGTCATGTCGAGGAAGGCGCGATGATGACGCGCCACAGCTTCCGCCTCGGCGCCAAACGCCGCCTGGATCGCAGCCATCTCGGCGGCGCGCGCTGGCAGCTCAGCAGCTTCAAGACGCTCGGCCACCTCGGCGCGTGTGAGATGACGCACCTGTGCGTACAACTCCGCCATCATTACCGTCGCCACGCCGACCTTGGCGCCATGCAAGATCGCCGGACGCCCCTCGCGCAGCAACAGCATCTCCCAGAAATGGGACAGATGATGCTCTGAGCCGGACGCCGAGGCCGAATCGCCAAAATCAAGAATGCAGATGCCGGACTCGATCAACGCCGCCATGAGCAGGCGAATACTCTCCGGTGTGGCCTGACCAATCGCGTCAGCATTGTCTGCGCAGAGTTTGGCGACGGCGTAGGTGCGCTGTGCGATTGTCGCATCATAGCGTTCGTCGCGCACCAGGTGACCGAGCCGGAAGTCGGCGACAGAGGTGAACTTGCCCAGGATATCGGCAAAGCCAGCCGCGATCATGGCGCGTGGCGCCTGCGCCAACACGTCCAGATCGGCAAAGATGGCGGCGGGTGCGTGCGTCGGCAGCGAAATTTTCACGCCGTCAATCAACATCGGCGCGCCGACCGAGGCAAAGCCATCCACGGAAGGCGCCGACGGCGTGGCAAGGAAGGGCAGCCCCATACGGTGGCTGACAAAGCGCGTGATGTCTGTGATAGTGCCGGCGCCAGCGGCGATCAACGTGCGCGGCGCGCCATCGAGCGCCAGCAGCACCTGGTAGACGCGCTCGGCGTCGGCGACAACCTCCTGGCCGCGCAGAATGACCTTATGTACGTCGCAGCCAGCTCCCTGCAGTGCAACCTCCACCTTGTTGCCCAGCACTGCGTCGGTGTTAGCGTCAGCGACGATCAGGAATTGGGTGAGCTGCTGCTGCTGACAGTAGCCGACCAATTGCTCCAGCGCGTCGTTAGCGACGACGACCGGATTGGGTTTGGCATAATGCATGATGATCTCCTCAACTTCGCTGATGTTTCAACTTCGGTAATCAGTGTCTGTTATGTCGTTTGGTGAACCGACGCCGCGCCCGGTTGCGTTGATTGTAAGGCAAGTGTAAAAGCGGGAGCAAGCCTACTTTCCCAAGATGCACATCTGCTACAGTGGGGTTTCCCCATGTTGCAGCGTTGGTTGTCCGCATCCATGCGGACGCTGAGCGATGAGGAGGAACCATGCACACCCATCGATCCATGCCCATTTTATTGTTAACGGCGCTATTGGTCAGTCTATGGCCGCTGGCGCCGGTCACCGCACAAACAGCAAATTGCGCCCAAACCGTGACCGTACAGGCCGGCGACACACTCTCAACGATCGCCGGGCGCACGTTGGGCGATGCCAGCGCCTATGCGCGCATCGTGGCGGCCACCAATGCCGCCGCCGCCGTCGACACTACGTTCGCCGTGATCGAGAGCGCCGATCGCCTGCGCATTGGCTGGAAGCTTTGCATTCCAGGGGCGCAACAGAATGCCGCACCCGCTGCATCGACGCCTAGCGCAACCGAAGCACCGGCGTCGACCAGCGAAGATGGGGGCGGGCTGGTTGCAACTGATCCCTTCGACGGCGAGGCGCTGACCATCGACTACCTGCGCCAGCAGAACTACCCTGACCAGCAACTGGTCATCGAGGAGACGCTGGCGCCGGGCGTCAACTACAACCGCTACATTGCATCCTACCGCTCCGAGGGGTTGCGCATCAACGGGCTGTTAACCGTGCCACAAGGTGAAGCGCCAGCCACCGGATGGCCGGTGATCATCTTCAACCATGGCTATATCCCGCCCAGTGTCTACCGTCCAACTGAGCGCTACGTCGCCTATGTCGATGGTTTTGCGCGCAACGGCTACATCGTCTTTCGCCCCGACTATCGCGGTCATGCCTTTTCAGAGGGGGAAGCGCGCGGCGCCTACGGCTATCCCGACTATACGATCGATGTGCTCAACGCCACCGCTGCACTGAAGAACCACCCGGCCGCCGATGCGAACCGTATTGGCATGTGGGGGCACTCGATGGGCGGTTACATCACGCTGCGGGCAATGGTCACCGACCCCGACATCAAGGCGGGCGTGATCTGGGCGGGCGTTGTCGCCAACTACCCAGACTTGCTCACGAAGTGGCGGCGCAGCAACAATACGCCTGCGCCTGCCGTCACTGCGCAAGCGCGGCGTTGGCGCACTCTGTTACAAGAACAATACGGCGCACCAGAGGACAACCCAGCGTTCTATGCGTCGATCTCCGCCAACAGCTATCTCGCCGATCTCTCAGGACCGCTCCAGCTGCATCACGGCACGGCTGACACGTCAGTGCCCTACGAATTCTCGACGACGCTGCGCGATCAGCTGTTAGCAGCAGGGCAGGTGGGCGAACTCTACACCTATGCAGGCGATGATCACAACATTTCACAGGGTTTCAGCGAAGCCATGGCGCGCTCGCTTGCCTTTTTCGATCAACACGTAAAGAACGCCGAGTAGATGAAGTCAAAGCGGGCGGTGTGATGTGGACAGAGAATCCACATCACACCGCCCGCTCCGCAACGGCTGCGCCCAGCTCAGCCTATTCCACGATCACCTTGTCGCTGGCGCTGCGCCCGAAGACTTCCGGCGAGTACATCTCCTCGGCCTTGGCGGGAGGGACGACGAACTCACCCGGCGTGGTGGCGCGTGCGACGTAGCTGTAAGTGTAAACGCCATCCCACAGATACGACGTGAAGGCCTCGGCGCCAGCGTCGCGCAGGTTCTGATGGTCGTACCATGTTCCCCACCACCACCAATAGCTGCGCCCACTCGTTGCTGCGTTCGGGTCGGTGGGCACGCTCTCGGAGACGGCTAGGTCTGGGTTGATGATCTCCAACCCGGCGGGCAGACGATCGACCAGCGCCACATGATAGCGACGATTCACCGCCACCAACGTCAGCCGCACACGGACGCGCGCCCCGGCTTTGATATGCCAGACGCCTTCCTCATCGAGCCGCACGTCCGCCGGATCATCCACCGCTTCGTAGGTGCGCTGCACGACGAAGCCCATATCCAATGGATCGAGGCCGAGGTCGGTGGGGGCGTAGCGCAGCCCCAACCGATAGTAGAGTCGCCCGTCGCCTTCCTTGCTGATGACCAGGTCTTGCACACCCGGCTGCTCGACCAGCAAGCGCATCGGCACGACCGTCTGCTGCGTCTCCGTTGTGCGTCCCTGGTGCGTGTGTTCGGCAACGTAGGTCTCGCCCAGCCACATGCGCGCCACGAAGTCGGGCGTCGTCGCCTCGAAGGTATTGAAGTAGCGGTCCATCGCCAGCAGCACGAAGACATTTTCCTGCGTGTTGCTCCAGCGCCCGTTGGAGCGGCCATTCATCAGCCCGGCCACGACTTTGGGAATCAGATCGCTCTCCGGCGTCTCGATCATCAGCGCGTCGAGCACGACGGCGTCGGTGCGGCGGTTGGAGTGGAGCATCACCCACGTCTGGTCGTCGTAGCTGGTGATGAAATTGGCGGCGCCCGGCGTCTCCACGGCGCGATTTTGGATGTGGCGAGCTATCGCAGCCACAGTGTCAGCAGAAGCCGGATCGCTGGCGAGCACCTGCCACAACCACGCTAACGCCTCCAGCGACTGCTCGTCCAGCGGCAGCTGGTTATAGAGATTGCGCGCCTTCATGTAGTCGACGTCGCCAGCCAGGTTGCGCACATAGACGGCGTAACTGCTGACAGCGTGACGCGTGCGTGCGCTGTACCAGGAGGGGTAATATTGCTCGATGTTGCGCAGATAGCCCAGCGCGGCGTCGAGCATCTCTTGCGGCACGGCGTAGTCTTTGGCGCGCGCAGTGAGCAGGGCGTGTGTGGCAAAGACCGAGTTGTACGGGATCGACTCCTTGCCCTTTGTCCAGTAGGGGAAGCCGCCATCCCAGTTCTGCATCAGTTGCAGGGTGGCAATATCGCGCGCCATCGCCGCTGCGATCGCCGTATCCGAAGGTAGATCGGGCGACTGGAAGGCCGTCAGCACATCGCGCAGCGAGGCCACACTCATGATGCGTGCACCTAGCTGCTCCGAGCACTCGAACGGGTAGGCCTGTAAGTAGAGGAAGGCGTCGGTGAGCGTCGCCACAGCGGTGGACGAAGTGCTCAGCTCCAGCCCACCGAATTGCGGGAAGACAGCTTGTGGCTGTGCCACTGGCTGCGCGATGGCGCCTTCATCGATCACGCCGTAGGTGGCGAAGGCTTCGGTGGTTGCCGGCGTATAAACAGGCAGTTCGACGGTGGCGGCGTCAGCGTAGTCGCCTGCGACCGCGACGAACTGCACGCGCGCCGTGCCGACGTTGTCGGTTGAGGCAGGGAAGCGCACCTCTACGCGGTCGTTGGCGGGCACCTCGACGCGCTGCCCCTGACCGCCGTCGAGCTTGAGGTTGCTCGTTTCGACCACGACATCGACCGTCAGTGCGGCGTCGGTCTGGTTCTGGATCACGACCGGCAGTTCGATGCGGTCGCCAAAGTTGAGGAAACGCGGGGCGGACGGACGCACCATCAGCGGTAGCCGCGCCGTCAGGTTGCTTTCCGCTGCGCCGAATTGTTTCTCAGTGACGGCGACGACCATCAGCCGGTAGCGCGTCAGGTTGTCGGGCAGCTTGTAATTGACATAGACCTCGCCGTTGGCGTCGGTGCGTTCGGCCGGTGCAAAGAGCGCCAGCGGGTTGAAGTCCGTGCGCACAGCAATGGGTGCGCTGGTGGCCTGACCACTGCCTGGTGCAGGCGGCGCCTCCATGGCGGCCTCGGCCATCGCCGGCGCGGCGGCGGGCATCGCCAGCATCATACCGCTGGCCAAGTCGGGCATAGCGGTGGCGTAGGCGGCGGATTCGCGGAATGCCATGTCGCCGCCGCCCATGCCATTTTGAGCGCCTAGCAGGTCTGGGTTGGCAAGGATCAGGCTGCCGCGTCCATAGAAAGTGCTGGTGTCAGCGCTGCGCGCGGCGTAGAAGGTCGCCAGCGGGTCGGCAAGCTGGTAGCCGGTCAGCGCCAGCACCGCCTCATCGACGACGACAACGGCCAGTTCGGCGCCTGCCACCGGCGCGCCCTGCGCATCGACCACCTTGACGCGCACGCCAGTTTCGGCGCCAGGGTCCAGGCTGGCGGCGTCAGGGGTGATCTCCACCGTGAGCGCCCGACTCAGCGGTGGGATATTGAGTTGCAGCGCGCCGGTGGCGTAGGCGGGCTGATCCGGCGCGCCGTCAATCGGTTTGCCCTTGTCGTCCAGGCGCGGCGCGGCGCCGTTGACATCCACCTGCACGTTCAGGTTGGGAATGTGCGCCTCCTCGATGGGGATTTCCAGCGTGGCCGTGCCGCCGTCAAGCGAAAAATTCGTCGTGTAGAGGATGCCGCTGCGCGCCACGGTGAGCAGCCCCGAACCGGTGGGGAAGGGCGCCTGCACCAGGATGCGCGCCGTGTCGCCGGGCTGGTATTCTTCCTTGTCGGGCACCAACACCAGCTCTTGCTGCGTCAGGTCGCGCGCAGGCGCCAGCGCACCGCCGCTCACCCACGCCGTCACGACCGTGCGGTTGAGGCGTTCGGCATCGTCGCGCACCTCGGCGGTGACTCGATATTTACCGCCATCGCCTGTGGACAGTGTACAGGTCACGGGTTCGGCGGCGGAGATCAGATCGCAACGCTGTTCATCGACCTCCTGCTCGACCCACTTCCCGTTCTCAAAGACCCACGCCAGCCGCACACTACGCACAGTGAAGGGGACGTCAGCAACTGCGTTGCCATCGACATCGGTGACGATTGCAGCATACTCCAGTGGATCGCCCTGTTCGACAAAGTAGGCATCGCTGCGCAAACCCACGTAGAGTTTGGATGGGTGCACCAACAGGTTGGTCTGCGCAGCCCAGGTCTGGCGGTTGACATCCATCACAGCCGCTTCTGCGTTGATGCTGTAGGGCTGCGGTTTCTCCGCCGACACAAAGGTCAGCTTGAGATAGTGGTTGCCGGTCGGGTCGGTGCGGGCGGCGTAGCTTTGGCTGCCGGTGTCGCTCGTTGCACCCGGATAGAAATCGACGTAACCTGGACCGCGCCCGCCGTACCACCACCAGGGCGTCCACTCACCGAAGACAAATTCCTCCCAGTTCGGTGGGGTGTAGTTGGTGGGGCTGGCGCTGACTGTCCAGTTGGTCTCGGCGCCAGGCAAGGGGCCGCCAGCGTAGTACTGCGCGGAGACGGCCACGATTGCCTCATCGCCCAAGAAGTAGGGACCCGTGCTCTCGTTGCGCGCCGTCACTTCGAACTCGGGGCGGCGGAACTCCTGAATCTGAAAACTGTGATAGTAGCTGCCATAGAAGGGCGTGTTGCGCGTGCTGAGCTGCACGCTGGCATAGCCCAGGTTGCTGTTCTCTGGAATGGTGAAGGCCAGGTCAAAGCCGCCCAGATCAGTCATCTGCGCCGATCCCTGGGCGATCTGGTTGCCCTGCGGATCAGTGACCAGGTAGTCGACAAACGCATTGTGGTTTGCATCCAGGCGCACGTCACCGGTCGGGCCGGCGCCAAGTGTGCGCACCCAGCCTTTGAGATGCACCTCCTCGGTGGGACGGTACATGGCGCGGTCGTCAAAGACGAACCAGCTCGTCTGGTCAAGGCGATCCACTTTCTGCCAGCCGTAATCGCTCCAAAAATAGGTGCTCTGCGGCAGGAAGGCGACGTCGTCGCCCAGGGTGGCGATCAATTGCTTGTCCGGTGTGCTGGCAAGGGTGAAGCGCGCCATGCCGTTGCCGTCGGAGGTGGCCTGTTGACCGCTGGGCGCCAGCGTGAGGGCAACGTCCGCCAGCGGTGCGCCCGTATCCAACGCTGTTGCCCAGGCGGCCATCTCCACCTGATCGTGGATCACATCCAGGCCAATGTTGGTCACCTGCACCCATGATTGGATCACCGGCTCGTTGCGGTTGGGGAAGAGCAGACCGAGCAGCGAAGGCGGTGTATCGACGACAACGATCAAGTGCCCAAAGCGCCCGTTCAGCCCACTGCTGAGATCGATACTGGTCTCGGTGAGTGTATCTGGCGCAGCGTCCACGGTGATGGTGGCGTCAATGACACGCTTGCCAGGTGGCGTCCGATTCGGGTCGCGATAATACTCGCTGAGGTAGGCAAGATAGGCTGGCCAATCCGCAGGCGTGACCGCGTAGCCGCGCACACGCAGGCGGGGAATGTTCACGGAGTAGACCGGGAACGCTGGCGTTGCTGCGGTTGGATCGAGCGTGGTGAGCGTCTGGTTGGGACCGGTCATAAAGGCGCGCATACTGCCGATCTGGAAGGTGAGCGTCACGGGCGCGCCTAACGTCTGCCCGAAGATATCTTCGATCTCACTGCTGAGCGTCACCTGGTAGGTCGTGCGTCCTGCCGTCAGCCCACCAATCGAAAGCCCGTCGTATGCGGCGCTGACCACCATGTTGTGGATAGCAGGCGTGACGGTGACAAGTTCATTGGAGACCTTCTCCACGCGCAGCGGGTTGTTGAAACGCACATAGAAAGGCTGTCCAGGCGTGCATGTATCGCTGCCGCCGCGGCAATTCTGATCCGCCACACGCAGCGGTGCATAGGTGTGGAAACTGAAGGATTGTACGTCAGTCGTCGTCAGAGGACCTTCAGCCGAAGGCGTGCCCGGCCCGACATTGACTGTCACCGTCGTATCGGGCGGAAAGGCTTCTTCGCTGCGGAAAGCGATCCAGCGGTCGGGAGAGTATTGGCTGGCGTAGCGGCTGACCTCCTTGTCGGCGGCGACCTCCTCGGCAGTCGCCAGGCGTAGAGGATAGCTGCGCCCCCCCGCCAGCGCGCTGATCGTCGCCAGCACGGCGTCGCGGTCGATGCGTTGATCAAAGGCGATAAAGAGCAATGGCTCGCGCGACTGCGGGCTGATTGTCGGGTAGGCCTGGACGGCTGTTGGCGGCGGCGTGCGGAAGGTCCACGTAACGCTCTCCGCCAGCACACCACCGGTCAAGGAAGTCGTGCCAGCAGGGACTTCGACGGTGTATTCGGTCGCCATCGGGAAGCGATTGAGATCGTCGCTGTGATACTCGAACGAGAGCGTTTGCGTCCCCAGCCATTTCCACACGCCGGGCAGGTTAGGCGTTACCTTGACGGGAACCGCTTCCGCAGCTAGCGCATCGAGAGTGTTGAGCGGAACCATCGGCTGGTTGAAGGTGACGTTCACAAAGGGCGCAATGGGAATCTCACCCTCGGGGGCGTAGCGCAGCACCTCCAGCGGCCCGCTTGTCACTTCCGGCGCAGGCATATCGCTTTCCGGCGGTGGGAAGCTCTGCGTAACCGTTGTGCTGGCGATCACGGGCGGCAATGACTGCGGCGGTAGCTTGAACTCTTCGACGTCGGTCGGTTCAACTTCCAGCGGCGGCAGGCGATCCAGGATGGGCTGGATGGCTGCGTCGTCGAGCGGTTGGCTGGCTGGCCTGGCAATAGGCGAGGGTGCTTGCGGTTGGGCCGCGCCCTCACTCAGGAGCACCTCCAGCCCATTGATGGTGGCTGGCGTCGATGCAGGATTGGCGGACACAGGCGTTCCCTCCTGTAAGACAGACGGCGACACACCGCGCAGGGGTTGGCTGTCGGCGCGGATGGCGACGCCTGGGGGCCACGCGGCGCTGACGACGATCGACACAACGACCAGCGAACTGATCAACGTGAGCAGGGTGCGACGTGAGATGAAACGAGCGTGCATAAGACCTCCTGTAGTTGGGATCGCTTTGTTCACCTGCGTCGAGCGATGGATGGGGAGTGCGTTTCAAGGTGCGCAGCCATGTACGAAGTCGACGGCACACCGGGAACGATCATAGCCCTTTTTTCATGCAGGTGCAACCACCTTGAGGACGGTGCAGGGGCGGGGAATGTTCCCGTAATGCCAACAGCTGGCAGGTCACAGGGTTGCAGAAATTGTCACGCCAGCAGTTGGAAAACGGCGATCAAAGGTAAAGATGACGGTTTCGCCCGATGTACGCGCTTCTGCCCACAGCAATGCATCGGCGAGCTTGA
>DMDA01000061.1:93950-107804 GCA_003451595.1 Chloroflexota bacterium
ACTGGGCTGATCCAGATTGGCGCCCCTTGTTCGATGATCGTTGCCGCTACATGTGCCTGCTCAGCAGGTTCGCCAAGCAAATAGCGAACCACCATATTCGTGTCAATCCAGCCGGCGCCCGCGCTACTCATTGGTCAGCTTCCTTCATGGCGCCGCTCTCAAAGTCAAACCAATCTGACTTGGCGGCCTGCATCCACGCCTGCTCACCAGCCTCGCTGAGTTCTTCATCCGTAAGAGCTGGTTGATTGGGGCGCGCAAGAATGCCCAACAACGAACGCGTATGCTCACCAGGGTAAAAGCGGATCTCAACGTGGTCATCAACGAGCGTTTGCACCGCCACGTATCCTTGCTCGATCCCAAGGCGCTCCCGAATTGCCTTCTCGATGACGATCTGACCCTTTGGCCCTACTTTGCCTCGCATGTCACCCAAACCTCCATTGTTACACTTATCAACAAAAGTATAACTTTCTTTGCGAGTAGAGTCAATCGATAGAGGAAGCAGACTACTTCCTACCTGGGCGTGGAACATGAATCAAGTCAGGGGCATTACCATCAGCGAACGCTGCGTCATGGGTGCAGGAGCTGTAGTCCCCGCAAAATTGCCTATTGAATGTGACGTACACATGTTCTATAATGAAGACAGCTTTGACTGAACCCAACCCGCTCGTCGTGCTGTGTTGTGCTCCTGGAATAGCCGGAACAGGAGGCAAAAGTGACCGTCGACGGAGAGAAAGTCTGGGTGCCTGGTTGTAAGCAGGAGTTGATCGCCGGATTGAAGCGCATGGGAATCCACAAAGTAGCGGGGGTGGCGCTAGAGCGCCTGACCAAACAGGAGTTGACCACTGCCTACTGCCGGGAACGATCACGCATCGTCCGCCGGCAGCATCGGGAGCGCAAGCAGACGCGCATCCTGAGCTGTGAACTTCCCAGGCTCGACGAAGAGCGGCAACTCGAACTCTTCACTGCCAGCTAAACCAGGCGGGCCGGCAAGCGCCGGTTCGAGAACAATCCATCAGGAGGCCAGACGCCTCGCCTCACGAGGCTGAATTCCACGTCTGTCGCCTGCGTCCCACCCCAATGAACCAGTCAAACGCCTTGTATGGGTTGCGTAGCGTTGGATCGTTGCGTCCCCACCAGCACCGCCAGCGCAAAGAGCAGCCAGGGGATGAAGGCCAGCTTCGTACCCCACAACGGGGCGTCGAGCAGACCGTGCATCAGCATCGCCGCCAACCCGCCTGTCACGCCCGTCGCCAGGGTGGACGCCATATCATGCGCCTGGCGCCGGAGCACATTCACCAGCAACACAAACACGGTGATCAAGATCGCCAGCCAGGCAATCAGCCCCGGTATGCCCAGATCGACGCCGACTTGTAGCACCAGATTGTGAGCATGAGGAATATCGACGGTGGGCGAGATGAGAAAGTAGGGATAGAGTAAAGGAATGACCTGATTGAAGGCGCCAAGCCCCACGCCGGTAAAGGAAAAGTCCTGTAAGGCGTAAAGGGCGCGACTCCAGATTTCGATCCGCTCATCCATGCCGCCCACGGCGCCGCCGCTAACGAGTTGATCCAACCACGTTGGCGGCCCCAACCAGACGCCGACGCCCACCGCCGACACCACAATGAATAACGTCACCCATCCCAGGCGCGGCCAACGCCACACTATTACAATCAGCGACCCGGCGCCCACTCCTAACAACGCGCCGCGGCTGGCAGCCAGCACCACTACGACCACAATCAAGCCGGCCAATAAGCCGAGCAAGCCCCGTAGCCAGCGCCTGCCTGGCGCTGAGGGGGCGCCCACCGCCAGCGCCACGACCAGCGGCAAGAGCACGACAATTGCACCAGCCAGAATGTTGGGATTGATTGATTCACCAAGACGAGAGGCAACCGGCGCCACCGCTTGCTGCAGTGGGCCAATCAACGGCCACGTGACTTCCGGCGTTGGCAGCAAGGGACCCGTCACTGCCAGCAGACCAGCCAACGTCACGAGCAGCCAGGCCAGCATCTGCGGTCGTTGCTGCAGCGGCGCCCAGGCAATGGCGGCGCCGTAACTCGCCACCCCTAACAGCAGATAGCCCGCCGCCTGCCAGGCAACCACCGTATCAACCGCCGCCCAGATATTCACCGGCAACCAGAGCAGCAGCACACCAAGCGCAATATGCAGCGGCGCAGGCGGTAGCAAACGCCGGGTGGCCAGCCAGCGCAACGGCCAACCCGCAAAGAGCGCGGCCACCACAACGGGCTGCCAGGCAACAGGCAGCCACCGTCCAGGAAATAACACAAACACCGCTACGCTCGCCACCCAGAGCGGCTCAAAGCGAAGAAGACGCGTCACCCAAATCCTATACACATCTCCGATTATAGTGTCGGCGATGATAACAACAGAATTACATGACTGAAGATGAACATATTGCTATGTTCTTGCCATCACCCCACAAGCGGCGTCTGTCTGGCGTCGCTCATGAGAGAGAGCGATATGCCGCCTCGATCACGCGCATGACGGCAATCCCATCCGCTCCGCTGACCTTGGGACGCTGGTTGTGACGCACACAACTCAGGAAATGCGCTGCCTGCAAGACGAAGCGATCGGGCGCGTGTGCGGGCAGCGTCGTCCACTCCGGGTCGCCAGCCAGCCGATAGCGCGCGCCGCCGCTGGCGGCGTAGTCGATGACGGACTCACCTTCCGTGCCCCAAATGCGAAACTCAGCCTCGGAGACCGGCGTGACCCAACTACAGTTGAGCGAGCCGATCACCCCGCTGGCGCTGACGACCTGCAGCGAGGCGCTGTCCTCGACCTGCACGGGCAGCGTGGTCGAGACCGCCGCCGCGACATGCACCACCTCGCCTGCCAGCGCGCGAAAGATGTCGATGCTGTGCACCAGCGTGTCGATCAAGATGCCGCCGCCCGCCATCTCCGGGTCGGTGAACCACGATGTCGCCGCACGGTCGAAGCGAAAGCCAAAGCGGTTGTAAATCTGCACGACCTTGCCGAGCTTGCCCTGTCCGATCAGCTCCTGCACCTGGCGCACCGGCTCGTGGAAGCGATGGCAGAAGGCGAACTGCAGAATGGCGTCCGCCTCCTCGAACGCGGCGACAATGGCCTCAGTCTCGGCGACGGTGCGCGCCGGCGGCTTCTCGCACAGACAGGCGATCTTGCGCTGCGCCACGTCGCGCGCAATCGGCAGATGCAACTTGGGCGGCGTGCAGATGCTCACTGCATCGGGACCGGTTGCGTCGAGCAGCGCCCGATAGTCGGCAAAGGCGGTGGTGTTGTACTCGGTCGCCCTTGCCTGCGCCGCCGCCGGATCGACATCGGCGACGCCGACGATCTCGCACAGGTCGGGCCAGGCGGCGTAGGCGCGCAGATGCGTCCCGCCGATGCCGCCCGCGCCGATCACCGCCACACGTAGTCTGGTCATCATGATGCCTCGCTCGCCACCAGCCCGGCACCGATCAAGCCGCTGTCAGCGCCCAATTGGGTGAATATCAACGGAATTTCGCGATGCGACGGCAGGGTGTGCTCTGCAAAGCGCTGCGTCACCGCTGCCAGGTAACGCGCTCCCAGCAGCACCGCGCTGCCGCCGATCAGGATCGCTTCCGGCGCCAGGATGTGGGCAATGCTTGCCAGCCCGCGCCCCAGCCATAGCGCCGCCTCCGCTACCGCCGGGATGTCTGCACCGCTGGCGTACGCAGCCGCCATCTCCTGCACCGACGCATAGCCACTGCGCTGCACCATCACACTGGTCGCCGTGTAGACCTCCAGACAGCCGGTCAACCGGTCGCTGCACGGACGCCCGCCTTCTGGCTCCAGCAACACCTGCCCGATCTCGCCGGCGCCGCCCAGCCGCCCGCGATAGAGCTTGCCGTCGATCACCACGCCGCCGCCCACACCCGTGCCGACCGCCGCCAGCAGAAAGTGCCGGTAGGAGCGTCCGGCGCCGAGCGTCGCCTCAGCCAGCGCGTGACAGTTCACGTCGTTGTCGATGGCGACCGGCAACTCCAGGCCGTGGCTCAGCCGTTCGCCGAGCGGGAAGCCGATCCAGCCAGGCAGGTGAAAGGTGGCGTAACTCACCACGCCGGTTGCCCGGTCGATCTGCCCGGCGCTGGCAACGCCGGCGCGACGCACCTGCACGCCGGTGTCGCCAACGAAAGCCGTCAGCACTTCCCGTCCCAACGCCACGACTCGCGCCGCCACGCGGTCGGGGCCATCCGCCGCCTGCGTGGCGATCTCGCGGCGCTGGCTGATGCGAAAATCTGGCGTCAGCACGCCCGCCGCCACTTTGGTGCCGCCAATGTCGAAGACCAGGATCGGCTCCGGCAACGCAGTCTCACCCGATGGCATAGCGCGCGTCCACGTTCATGGTCAGGTCAAAGAGCCGCCCCCACGGCAGCTCGACGTCGGTCAGCGTCAGCGCTTGGATCTGGATCGCTGCGTCGCCCGCCTGCACCTGCTGCCCGATAAAGCGCGCCTGCGCCAAGCGCGCCGCCGCCTTGCTCAGCGACTGTTCGACCAGCGCGCGCACGGTTGCGGCGTGTTCGCCCACGTTGCCCAGTGTGATCGGCAATCCCAGCACTGGCAACGCTTCGACTGCAAGCTGCGTGCGCAATCGCGCCATGAAGAGGTCATCCTCGACTAGCCGCAGAAAGAGGAAGCGCACATGCGCGGCGATTGCCTCCGGCGTGGCGCCGTGCAACACCTGCAGGTGACGGATCACGGCGTGCGCCAACACACAGCCGAGCGTGTTGCCGGCGGTGTTCCAACCACCGTAGGCGGCAAGCTGGCTGAGCGCGGGCATGCGCTCCAGCAGCTCACCCAGCGCCAGGTCGCCAGCATTGACAAAAGCCACATCGACAACCGCGCACGTCCGCCCGGCCGCGATGTCAGCGCTCAGGCTGCGCATGAACTCTGGCAGGTCGCGGCGCACAGTGAACATCTCGCGTAGCGTCGTCGCGCCGTTGCTATGTTGACGATAGGTTGCCAGCGCAGCCTGAGAAGCAGGGGGCAGCGCAGCCACTTCGTCGTCGCTCAGCGCCAGCGCCCACTGCTCAGGACCGTTGCCCTGCACTTCCGCCGGCGCGTTGATGTAGAGCACGATGTCGGCGTCGGGTGCATCGCTCACCACGCCGGCGAGCGGTCCCAGGTGCGCCTTGACCATTTCGGTCATCGGGCGATCTTCGTAGGCGGTGATCACCTGGTCGGCGGTCGAACCGCTGTAGCGCAGCCGCACGCGTGGGGTGAAGCCAGCGCGCTGCGCAGCATAGCGCGCCAGCAACAGCATCGCCGTCTCGTCCGTGCCGGGGTAGATCGACACCCGATCCGCGGCGCCGATTGTGCTGACATAGCGGCGCAGACGACGGCTCTCGGCAATGTTCCAGCCGTAATCGACCGTGTCATCCTGGGGAATGATCAAGTAGTCGAAGACGCCCGCCGCCGCCCAGTCGATCATGGTGCGGTTGACGGTGTGGTTACGGGCGCGTCCCGCCAGAAAATCTTCGACCAGCTCCGGCGGAATTTCTTGGCGCAGCGCGGTGATCTCCTCAGCTTCGGCAGCAGTTCCCACCGCCATCGCCGCGCGGTCTTCCAGGTAGGAGAGGCGGAAGATGCGTGCGCCGTAGTCCGCCCAATACGCCTTCTCCTCCTCGGCGTCATTGCCGCGAGTGATGCGCATCAGCACGTTGAAGGCAAGCAGCGTCGTGTGTGGCTGCGCCTGCTTGATCGTGCGCAGGCAGTCCAGCCGCGCCAACACCGTCTCCGTGCTATCGGTCGAGCGCCGCGAGTTGACCAGCCCGCCGTAGCCCAGCGTATCGACGGCGACGATCAACGCGTCGGCGTGCGGCGCCTGTGCCAGCAGCCAATCGTGCAGCCTGGGCATGTCGCCCACGCGCCACGGCGTGCCCAGCCAGGCTTTGGGCGGCAGCAATACCTGAAAACCGGCCGCTTCACCCAGCACTTGCAAGCATTCATAATTGACCGACCGGTCATCGAGGGGAAGAATGGGAATGACAGGTTTGGACAAGGTTTTCTCCTTTGTGGAGATTGGAGATTAGAGATTGGAGACCGGAGACTGTGCGACGGAGGGATTGTGTGATTGGGCGAGAACGCAACAACAATCTCCAATCTCTCAATCGCTCAATCGCTCAATCGCTCAATCGCTCAATCGCTCAATCGCTCAATCGCTTCTACAAATCTCTTTGTAATCTCCTGCGGGCGCGTAATGGCGCCGCCGACGACGACGCTGACCGCGCCCGCTTTGAGCGCGGCTTGCACCTGCGCTGGCGTGTGGTAGCGACCCTCTGCCAGCAGCGGGACGGTGAGCGCCTTGCTCAGCGCTGCCACCAGGTCGATGTCGGGGCCGTCGAGCAACGCGCTGTAGGGCGTGTAGCCCGACATCGTCGTCGAGACGAGATCGGCGCCGGCGGCTGCGGCGGCAATGCCCTCGTCGTAGGTGGAAATGTCCGCCAATACGGGCAGACCGGTGGCGTCATGGATGGCGGCGATGTATGCCGCCAGGCTGTCGAACTGCGGGCGCGGGCGCGCAGTGGCGTCGATGGCGATGAGGTCGGCGCCGGCAGCGGCAACCGCACAGGCGTCCTCCAGCCGCGGCGTGATGTAGACATCGTAGCCGGGCACATCCACCTTGTAGAGACCGATGATGGGCAGATGCACGGCGGCGCGGATCGCACGGATGTCGACCGGTGTGTTGGCGCGGATGGCGGCGGCGCCGCCTTGTTCGGCGGCGATCGCCATCCGCGCCATGATCTCGGCGCCAAAGAGCGGCTCATGCGGCAGCGCCTGGCACGAGACGATCAGCCGTCCACGCACTTGATTGACAAACGCCTCGACGCGTTGATGACGATCCACGTCAGCTCCTTTTTGTTGCGCGGTGCGTGTTGCGTATTGCGTGTCAACAACCGACGTCTCCCACACCACGCCCACGCACCACCTCTATCTTCGCCGCACCAAGGCCATGCGGTAGCGGTCGCCGCGATAGAGGCTGGTGGCGGCTTCGACAACGTTGCCCTCCTCGTCGCGGGTGATGCGCCGCGTGAGCAACGCTGGCGCGCCTGCTGCCACACCGAAGATTTCCGCTTCCTCTGTGGAGAGCAGCACAGCCTCCACACTTTCCTCCGAATACGCCGGGCGCACGCCCAATTCTCGCTCCATCACGGCGTAAAGCGACTGGCTGGCCAGGTCACGCCCCAGCAGACTGGCAAAGCGCGCGTAGGGCAGATAGACGCGCTCCAACGCCAGCGGTTCGTCGTCGGCAAAACGCAGCCGCTCCAGGTAGATGACCTTGGCGCCAACCTCCAGGTTAAGTTGCGCCGCCACAGAGACATCGGCGACCGTCGCCGTCATCTGTCGGATCACCGAGTGCGGTCGCCAGCCGCGTGCGCGCATCTCTTCGCTGAAGGACATGAAGCTGGCGCTGCGGCTGATCTTGTCGCCGGCCACCAGTGTGCGGCGATTTGGGCGGCGCACCAACAAGCCTTCTTCCGCAAGCCGGTCGATCGCCACGCGCAGCGTCATGCGACTCACGCCGAGCGACTCCGCCAGCACGCGCTCCGGGGGCAGCGCCGAATCCGCCTTGAGATCACCCGTTTCGATGCGTTTGCGCAGCTGATCGGCAACCTGGTCGCGCGTGTACATGAGTCACTTCACTGTGAAATTGGTTTGTGAACATTCTCATCATAACAGTTTGGTATAAAATTTGTCAATAAAAAACGCAAAATTATACCAAAATTAAGATATGGTATAGACAAAATAACTGGCGACAAATTGCAGAGCAAAAGCCCCCACCCAGTCTCTCAATCTCCAATTTTCCACTCTCCAATTTCCACTCTCCAATCGCCATCCGCTATACTATGCGCCATGACCAACTTGCTGCGCTTGAGGAGGATGTCCGCCGGGTGCGGACAAACATCTGCGAATTGAGGCGACCGCGCTTCAGCGGCGCCGGCAATGTCGCCTGAGCGCAGACTGTGTCACCGCATCCGCACGCCACACCGGAACTCCGGGTGGCGTTTTTTGTTTGGAACTTTTTTCATCACGAAAGGGTCTGCCGAGATGTCCACAAAAACCACCAAACCGCCGGTCAAGAAGTGCGTGCTCGCCTACTCCGGCGGGCTAGACACGAGCATCATCGTGCCGTGGCTGCGCAACAACTATAAGTGTGAGGTCATCGCCTTCTGCGCCAACCTGGGCCAGGCGGATGAACTGGTCGGTCTCGAAGAAAAGGCGCTGGCATCCGGCGCCAGCAAGGTCTACATCGAAGACCTGCGGCTGGAGTTTCTCACGGATTATGTCTTTCCGACGATGCAAGCCGGCGCCATCTACGAGCGCGAGTATCTGCTGGGCACCTCCTTTGCGCGCCCGCTGATCGCCAAGAAGCTGGTCGAGATCGCCGAGCTGGAAGGCGCTGACGCGGTCGCACATGGCGCCACCGGCAAGGGCAACGACCAGGTGCGCTTCGAGCTGACGGTGATGGCGCTCAACCCACGATTGCGCATCATCGCACCGTGGCGCGAGTGGACGATCCGCGGGCGCCGCGATGCGCTCGACTACGCCGCCGAGCACAACGTGCCGGTCAAGGCGACGATGGAACGCATCTACAGCCAGGACAAGAATCTATGGCACCTGAGCAACGAAGGCGGTCCCCTCGAAGACCCGTGGAACGAGCCGCCT
Source organism: Chloroflexota bacterium (assembly GCA_003451595.1). Classification (GTDB taxonomy): domain Bacteria; phylum Chloroflexota; class Anaerolineae; order Caldilineales; family Caldilineaceae; genus Caldilinea. Next base: position 102,636 of record DMDA01000061.1, read on the forward strand.
AAGGATATGTTCGAGTGGACGACCGATCCCACCGATGCGCCCGACGAGCCGGAATATGTCGAAATCTACTTCCGCAGAGGCATCCCGGAGCGCGTTAACGGCGTGGCGCACGGGCCGGTCGGCATCGTGCAGACGCTCAACGAGATCGGCGCACGTCACGGCATCGGGCGCGTCGACATTGTGGAAAACCGGCTGGTCGGCATGAAGAGCCACGGCGTCTATGAGACGCCCGGCGGCACGTTGCTTTACAAAGGGCACGCGGCGCTGGAGCAACTCTGTCTGGACAAAGAGACGTTGCACTTCAAGCAGATGGTCGGGCTGAAGTTTGCCGAGCTGGTCTACAACGGTCAATGGTTCACGCCGCTGCGCGAGGCATTGACGCAGTTCGTCAACTACACCGAGCAGAACATCACCGGCACAGTGCGTTTCAAGCTTTACAAGGGCAACGTCATCCTGGCCGGGCGCAAGAGTCCCTTCAGCCTTTACCGCGAGGATTACGTCACCTTCGACCAGGACGATGTCTACAACCAGGCCGACGCCGAAGGCTTCATCAAACTCTTCGGCTTGCCGATGAAGGTCGCCGCCATGCTGCGTCTGCAGGGTCGCGGCGCCTCGGAGTTTGAGGAAGTCGATTACGAGGATTTCAAGCGAGACTAGAGATTGGAGATTGGGAGATTGGAGATTGGGAGATTGGGAGATTGGAGATTGGAGATTAGGAGATTGGGAGATTAGGAGATTCCGTTTCAATACACCCAATCTCCAATCTCTAATCTCCAATCTCTTAATCTCTTAATCTCCTAATCTCTTAACCTCTTAATCTCCAATCCCTCCATAAGGAGAAACCGATGACCTACATCGTCAAGGGCTTCGACGCTGGCGCGGTGGCGGCGGGGATCAAAAAGAACGGTGCGACCGATCTAGCGTTGGTGGCGAGCCGCGTGCCGTGTCGAGCCGCAGGCGTCTTTACGCGCAACCTTTTTCCCGCCGCGCCGGTGATCTATGACCGGCAGTTGCTGGCGTTCAACCCGGAGGCAATCCACGCTGTGCTGGTCAACGCCGGCTGCGCCAATGCCTGCACCGGCCCCGAGGGGAACGCCAACGCCCGTCTTGCCGCCGAGCAGACCGCACTGCACCTGGGAGCGCACGAACACTCTGTCTTCGTGATGAGCACCGGCGTGATCGGCGTACAGTTGCCGATGGAGAAGTTGCTGGCGGGCATCCCCAAGGTCGTCGAGACGCTGGCGCCCGACGGCTGGCCCGCCGCCGCCGCCGCCATCATGACCACCGACACCCGCCCGAAGCTGGCCACGCGCCAGGTCATCCTGGGCGATGTGACGGCAACGATCACCGGCATCGCCAAAGGTGCGGGCATGATCCACCCCAACATGGCGACGATGCTCGCCGTCATCGCCACCGATGCGTTCATTGCGCAGCCGTTGCTGCAACAGACGCTGACCGCCGCCGTCGATCTCAGTTTCAACCGCATCAGCGTGGACGGCGACACCAGCACCAATGACACGGTGCTGCTGCTTGCCAACAGCCTGGCAGACAACGAAGAGATCACCGACGCCGGCAGTTCGACGTACGCAGCCTTCAGCGCCGCCTTGACCGACCTCTGCACGGAACTGGCGCAGGCGATCGTGCGCGACGGCGAGGGCGCGACGCGCTTCGTCACCGTGCACGTGCGCGGCGCAACCAGCGATGTCGCCGCGCACCAAGCCGCCAACACCATCGCCACCAGCCCGCTCGTCAAGACTGCGTTCTTTGGCGGCGACGCCAACTGGGGGCGCATCCTGGCGGCGGTCGGACGCGCGGGCATCCAGGTCGATCCGGCGCGCTGCGATCTGTTCATCGACGGCGGCCCCGACGCACAGACGCGCAATGGTGAGTTGCAACTCGTGGCGGGCGGCGTGCCGTTGCCCTACAGCGAGGATGCCGCCAGCGCCATCTTTGCCCAGCCAGAGATCGATGTGCGCGTTGAACTGGGGCTGGGCGTCGGCGCCGCCACCGTGTGGACTTCGGACCTGAGCTACGACTACGTGCGCATCAACGGGGATTATCGCACGTAACGCCCCTGTCTGGCTTCCCTCTTGCGCTGAGCCTGTTCCCGTTTGGTGCAAGCAATTGTGCTGCAGATCATCACCTCTGGCGTGGCGATACATTGCGCCGGGGGCGATGATCGACGACAGACGCCAACGAGTCCGCAGACATTTTTATCATCCACTGCACCCTCGACGTTTTCAGCGCAAGACATCCCTCCGTCACGCTGATGACGCTGCCCTGCACTTAACCCACACTTAACACGACCATCACGCGGTTATCACCTGCAACCTCTGATTGATCTCTATACTGGACGCCGAAGGTCTAGGAAGCGTTCAAGCAAGATCAGTAACAGGAGGTTGTCATGCAAACAAAGATTCTCGCTATCGGCGTCGCGCTGTTGGTGATGACGTTGTTGTTCACCGGCGTTGCTGCGCCGCGCGCACATGCGCAGGATATTCCAGCGGATGCGGCCGCGCTGCAAGCGGCGTTTGCCCAACGCGAGGCTGCCTATCAGGAACAGTTGACACAGCTCAACCAGGCCTATGCCGAGCGGCAACGCCTCTACCAGCAACAGATCGACGAAATGAATCGGCGGCTGGCGACGGTGCAGCAACAGGTGCAGGCGATTCGCAACCAGGATGCAACGCTACGTCAGCAGATCGCCCAGCTTCAGTCGTTGCGCGCGGAGCGGCAGGCGCAGTATCGCAGCCAGTTGGAGCAGATGCGCGCCGAGTACGCCAATCGCGCGGCAGCAATCAGCGCCCAACTGACCGACGTCCAGACGCGACTTGCCGAAGCCAACGCCATGTTGGGACGCTAGTCGCGACATACAGATTGCCATGCAACAAGTTGCCTTGAAAGGAGCAAAAAAGATGACGCACTTGAATTATGCCAAGAGCCTGCTTGCCGTGCTGTTGTTCGGCGCCGTGTTGGTGCTCAGTGGTTGTGGCGGCAAAGCGGAAGCTGCGCCCGCAGATGCAGCGCCAGCGGCAGAACTCACCACGGCGGAGACGACTGGACAGGGCGAAGCACAGGTGCAAACAAGCTCGGCAGAAGTGGCGGTCTCCACCGATGATGCCAATGCACGCTATCTTGCGGAAGTGCAGACGCTGCTGGCTGAGCGCGAAACGCTGTTGGCAAAGCAGTTGGAAGAGAGCAAACAGGCGCTTGTCGACCTCGACGCCCAGGCGCAGGCGCAGATCACCGAACTTCAGAGCCAGATCGACGCGCTGGTCACCGAAGCAACACAGAAGCAGGCTGACATCCAATCCCTGCAGAAAGAGGCGTTGGCGGTGCAACAGGCCATGCAACAGGACGCCCAGGCGCTCCAAAACGAACTGTTGGCATTGCAGGCAAATGACGCCCGCCTGACTGAAGAGTTGAACGGCGCGATCGCTCAGTTGCAAGCCGCTTACAACGAGATTGCGGCGCGTCAGCAGGCAGTCGCCTACGCGGCCTCCAACAACAATGACGGCGGCAACAATGGCGGCGGTAATAGCGGCAACAACGACAGCGGCAATCAGCGCTATGAAGAGCACGAAGATGACCACGACGACCATGGCGACGATCACGAAGAGCACGAAGAGCACAAGGAGCACAAAGAGAAAGAGCATGATGACGACTGAGGTCAACGCTGTAGCGCCGTGGCAATGGTGGGAGCATCGCTTTACTGCAATGAACACCACGGTCGAGGTGCAGGTGTACGGGCGCAACCCAACACAACCGCTTGCCGTCGAGCAACTTTTTCGTGAGGCTGAGCAACGCATGAGCCGCTTTCTGTCCGACAGTGAACTCTCTCGCTTCAACGCCACCGGCGACCAACCGGTGACACTGTCGCCCGAACTCTTCGACGCCCTGGAAGCGGCGCTGGCGGCGGCGTGGGCTACGGACGGACTCTTCGACCCCACGCTGCTGGATGATCTGGTGGCGGCAGGGTACGACCGCAGCTTCGAGCACGTGGTGGAACGCGCTCAGTTCCGCTGGAGCGCACCGGTTGACCTGCACGATGCGCCGCAGGTGACGCGCCGTCGCCTGTTCAGCTACGCCGACATTCAGCTTGATCGGGCGGGGCGGCGCGCAACGAAACCGGCTGCGCTCCGCCTCGACCTGGGCGGCATGGGCAAAGGGTGGACGGTGGATCGGGCGGCGGAGTTGCTGTTGGGCGAAGGGCCGTTCCTGGTTAACGCCGGCGGCGACCTCTACGCACATGGGCAACCCGGCGACCGGCGAGGTTGGGAGATCACGATCGAACACCCATGGCGGCCAGAGCAGTGGATCGCCCGGCTCTTTCTCGACCACATGGCGCTGGCGACCTCAACCATCATGAAGCGGCGGTGGCGACGCAATGGCGCGCTCCATCATCACCTGATCGACCCGCGCAGTGGTCGCCCCGCCAACACGGATGCAGCTTCGGTCACCGTTGTTGCCCCACGCACGCTGCTGGCGGAGGTTTTCGCCAAAGTTGCGCTGGTGCTGGGCGCCGAAGCCGGCATCGCCTTTCTGGAGCAGACCCCGGACATCGACGGATTGATCTACACCACTGACGGACGCCTCCTGCACACGACGGGTCTTCGCGACCGGATCGACGCCCTGGCGCCAACCGGTCAAAGCGACGCAGAGACCAGCCAGTAGCAACGACTGCAGGTCACGTCCAGAATCATGACACAACTATTCTTGAGGACAACAGGTGAACTCTATGACAAAGAACACACCATCCCCACGCAAAGGCAAACGCTTTGGCCGCACCGCCAAGACGTTGGTTTCCATGACCGCCACCGCCGCACTGCTCAGCGGCTGGAACTGGATCGCTCACATTGACGCCGCGCAAGCCGATCAAGCGTCAGAGAGCGATGCCGCAGCGTCAGCCATCGCGCTGGCAGCGACGAGTACGCCGACCACCGCGCCCACGCCGACGCCCTGGCCCACGCTGGCGCCGCTGGTCATCCCGCCAGCGCCGACGTTGCCGCCGCCACCTGCGTTGGCGATTGCCGTCGATGCGGGCGCAGCGGCCAGCTTTGCGCCGGCGCCGCTGCTAGAGTTGCCAGCTGTGGCGCCGTTGCCGACCATTGCGCCGTTGCCGTCCATGCCGAGCCTGCCGCCACCACCGCCGCCTTCCAACAACGGCGG
>DMDA01000061.1:107985-108792 GCA_003451595.1 Chloroflexota bacterium
TACAGAGATTGAGACGGGAAAGGTAGGCAGACGGGTATGATGGCAAAAGAAATGTACGAACAGGAGAATCTGTTCTTTATCGGATTGGGCGTCGGTGTGGGCGCTGTGATTGCGCTCGGCGCCAGCGCCCTGTGGACAACGACCGGCGGCTTGTGGGACGCCAGCGCAGTGACGACGCCCTTGCTTGACTACGTCGGGCGCGAAGCGCAGGTCATGGGACTGTCGGTGGCGGAAGGCACCAAAGCCTACTGGTATCTGGCGCGCGCCGGCGGACTGATCGCATATCTCCTGCTCTGGGCGGCGACGCTGTGGGGAGTGATGATGAGCGGCAAGACGCTCAAAGGGCGGGTCGACGCCGCACTACTCTACGCCATGCACGAATTTCTGCCCATTCTGGCGATGATCTTCGCGGTCTTCCACGCCGTGATCCTGCTTGGCGACGCGTATATTCGCTTCGATCTCTTTGACCTGCTGATCCCGTTTCAGGCGCCATATCGACCTGTGTGGACGGGCCTGGGCACGCTGTCACTCTATCTGAGCCTGGCGCTGATCGCCAGCTTCTATGTGCGTTCCATCATCAGCCGCCGCGTCTGGCGCCTCTTTCATTACACCACCTACCTGGCGTTCATCCTGGCGCTGGTGCACGGGGTGATGGCCGGCACGGACGCCAGTCAGCCGGTTGTGCAGTGGCTGTACGTGCTGACCGGGCAGACGTTGCTGTTGGCGACGCTGCATCGGGTGCTGATGGCGCGCAGTGGCGCCGAAAAAACCGAGCGTGCGCCAAAGCCATCGACGCCTGCGGCGGCG
>DMDA01000061.1:108877-109242 GCA_003451595.1 Chloroflexota bacterium
GGGTTCCGGGTGATCACCACAGACAACGGCGCCGAAGCGCTGCAACTTGCCCGCAGTCGCCAACCCGATATCGTTCTGCTCGACGTGATGATGCCGGGGATGCAGGGGTGGGAAGTCTGCCGCGAGTTGCGGCACGAGAGCAATGTGCCAATTCTGATGCTCACGGCACGCGGCGAAGAGATGGATCNNCGAAGTCGTTGTTGCGCCAGCTGTTGTTGCGCCAGCTTCTGGACACGAGCAGAGCGCGCTATAATCTTCAGGTATGATCGAGCAACGCACGGTTCTGCTGGCTGATGATGACGAAATGATCGTGGATGTCCTGCGTCACCAACTTGAGCGAGAGGGGTTCCGGGTGATCACCACAG
>DMDA01000061.1:109501-111387 GCA_003451595.1 Chloroflexota bacterium
GCACGCGGCGAAGAGATGGATCGCGTGTTGGGGCTGGAGCTAGGGGCTGACGATTACATCGTCAAGCCCTTTGGCTTTCGGGAGCTGTTGGCGCGGATGCGCGCCAATTTGCGCCGCATGGCCTTGCTGACGCAGACCGAAAGCGATGTCCAAGACGCGTTGGAGCAGATCGGTGACATTACCATCGACCGGCGACGCCATCAGGTGCTGCGCGCTGGCGTCCCGGTCAACCTCACGCAACGTGAATATGATCTGCTGCTGGCGCTGCGCGACGCCAACGGCGCGGTGGTGCGGCGCGGCGATCTGCTCGACCAGGTGTGGGGCGAAGGCTGGATCGGCGACCCGCGCACGCTCGATGTGCACATTCGCTGGCTGCGCGAAAAGTTGGAAGCCGACCCCAGCGCGCCACAGTTGATCCTCACCGTGCGCGGCGTCGGCTATCGGCTGGTGACGCCGGCAGAAGTGAGTTGAGAGCAGGGCGAGTTTGCGCAGTTTGGTCGCCGTCTTCGTACAAGGTCGTCAGCTTGCACCATCAGCTTACAGTAGTCACCCTGGATAGGTTGCATGAACACACCGTCAACTCGCAATCACACATCCGCGTCATTGCCGAATCGCTGGCCCTGGCAGCGCAGCCTGCAGGCGCGTATGATCATCGCGTTCGGCGGCGCGTTTTTGATCATTCTGACCATCCTCACCTTCTGGCTGGGGCGCACAGTCTACAACACCTACCTCGACGCCGCCGAGCATGATTTGGAAGTGGTTGCATTCCTGGCCTCCAATGCGCTGGAGGACCCGCTCAGTGGCTATGCCAACGAGTTCGCACAATATCAGCAATGGGAAGCCGAACGCATCCGTAACGCTGCCACTCAGAACGTTACCCACGAGGGAGAGCAAAAAGAAGATAAAGTCAACAAAGACGACGACGAAGACGATGAACACGATGAACGTCCGACGCCTACCCTGGCGCCTACACCGCCCCCCACACCGCCCCCCACACCACCGTCGCCCGCCATCGTGCTGCCACGTCTGCAAGGCGTCGCCGACATCTATGCTCGCGACGCCAATGCTCGTGTCACCATCCTTGATCGCAACGGTCATCCGGTCGTCGACAGCCTGTACCCGATTACACTCATTGCGCCCCAGGGTGCACAACCTGAAGTCAGCACGGCGCTGCGCGGTGATGAGCTTTCCGATATCCGTCCTGATGCGATCACCGGCGCACTGACGCTCTTTGCTGCGGCGCCCATCCAACAGGGTAGCGAAATCCTCGGCGTTGTCCAATTGAGCCAACCCATGCAGCTGGTAGCGGAGAAAGCGCGCAATCTTGTCTTGACCATCATTGCGGCGGGCGTCATGGCGGTGTTGGCATCCACCCTCCTGGCAGTTTGGATCAGTCGCCAGCTCGTGCGGCCTGTCTTGCGGCTCGAACAGGCCGCCCTGGCCACGGCTCAGGGTGACTTGACGCAACAAGTGCCCGTGCAGACCAGCGACGAACTGGGGGCGCTGGCGCAAGCCTTCAACACCATGGTCGGCGCCGTGCGCACCATGCTTGAGCAGCAGCGCGCCTTTGTCGCCCACGCCAGCCATGAACTCCGCACCCCGCTCACCAACATCAAGCTGCGCATCGAAGCTGTGCGTGAGATGGGCGACGAAGCGCCCGACATCTCGGCGCGGTATCTGGCCGAGATCGAGTCGGAGGCAGACCGCCTGACGCGGCTGGCAAATGCGCTGCTCGACCTGGCGCACCTGGAGAGTCGCCCGTCAGCGCCACCAGCGCATAGTGTTGATCTGGCGCCAGTGCTCCACAATGCGGCGGCCATCATGCAGTTGCGCGCCCAAACAGCTGGCGTCATGATGGAAACAACGGCGCCGCCCACGCTCCCACC
>DMDA01000061.1:111652-112098 GCA_003451595.1 Chloroflexota bacterium
ACGGTGACGGTCAGCGACACCGGGCCTGGCATCCCGCCCGATGACCTGCCCTACATTTTCGACCGCTTCTACCGCGTCGACAAAGCGCGCAGCCGCGCCCGCGGCGCGCAAAACGACATGGGCAGCGGCGCCGGGCTGGGATTGGCGATTGTCAAGCAGTTGGTTGAGCAAAACCAGGGGCGCATCACCGTCGAAAGCATGCTGGGCCAAGGGACAAACTTTGCCGTTTCGTTTCCGCTGATGGCATAATCGGTAGCATGGCAGAGACCCTACGCATCTTTGTTGGCGCCACGCGTGACCTGGAAGCGGAGCGCGGCGTCATTGGCAAGGCAATTGCCGAAATCCCCGTCCAGCTAGCCATCGAAATTCGCCGTACGCCGCCGCTCTTGCCCACCTATGAGGAAATCTTCGAACGCATCGCCAATTGCGACCGCGTCTATTTCCTG
>DMDA01000061.1:112331-112516 GCA_003451595.1 Chloroflexota bacterium
GAATTTCAACGCCTGTCGCCGCTGCCGTGGCTCGACTTTCACAACGCCACCGAGCTGGCGCGCATCGTCTCACTTGATGTGGCGCGGCTGCTCAAACACCCCGCCAACCGCTATGGCTTGCTGGTTGCCGAGTTGGAGCGATTGGACGTGTATATCCGACGCCTCGACCGCCTGCAGATGGCGCC
>DMDA01000061.1:112780-144991 GCA_003451595.1 Chloroflexota bacterium
GCATATTCATCGAACGACCGGGCCGCGCTAAGAGCTACGCCGAATGGAAAGCAGCGTTGACAGCCAGTGGCGCCGCCATCGATCAGCGCGCAGCGACCGCGAAAGACTCTGTGCAGGCAAGCAAAGTGTTGCGCCACATCGCCGGCATCGAACGCTGGGGGCAGCGACGCATGCAGATGCTGCTTGGCGCGCCGCCCATCCAGGACGAATATGATGACTATCGGCCTGGGGCAAACCTGACGCTGGCCGAACAGCGCGAATTCTTCCGCCAGACGCGGGCCAACACCCTCGCCCTGGTCGATCAGCTCCAGGCGGCGGGCGTCAGCGACGCTGTTACGGCGCCACACAATGACTTTGGCCCGCTGACAGCGCGCGGCTGGTTGCGCTACCTTGACATGCACGCCAGCCTGGAAAGCAAAAAGATACGATGAAGCGCCAATCGCTCACACCAGAGCGCCGGGGGAAACTCATGGCGCCCACTTGCAGCATAAAGCCACGCAACCCACAGCGACACAGGAAGGACGTCGAATCATCATGACGTATGCCCATCCCGCGCTCTCTTCCATCCGCGCCGCCTTCTTTGACATGGACGGCGTCATCTATGTCGGCAACCGACCGTTGCCTGGTGTACAGGAGTTGCTTGACTATCTTGACGCCACGGGGCGACGCTGGATGCTCGTCACCAACAACGCGGCGTTGACCTCACAGCAATTCAGCGACAAGGTGGCGGCAATGGGGCTGCGCGTGGCGCCGGAGCGCATCCTGGGCAGCGCCGAAGCGACGGCAAGCTGGCTGCGGCATCAGGTGGACAAGGGCTGGCCGGAGGGCAAGGTCATCGTCAACGGCCAGGAAGGGCTGCGCGCCGCCCTGACCGCCGCCGGCTTTGAGTTGACCACAGACCCCTTCGACGCCGCTTACGCCGTATCGGGCGCCAACTTCAACCTCACCTATGCCGATCTGGCCGATGTAGCGCTGGCGATCCGCAACGGTGCACGCTTCATCGGCACCAACAGCGACCGCACCTACCCCACCGAGCGCGGGCAGGTGCCGGGGGCGGGCAGCATCCTGGCGCTCTTTACCGCCGCCACCGACAAGGAACCCATCGTGATCGGCAAACCCAATGCGCCGATGTTCGAGGAAGCCATGCGGCGCATCGAGGCGACGCCAGAAACAACGCTGATGGTGGGCGACCGCTACGAGACGGATATCGTCGGCGCGCTCAAGTTGGGCATGACCACTGTCGGCGTGCTGACCGGCATCGACACGCGCGCCCATTTTGCCACCCAAAGTGCGCCGCCGCACCTGATTCTGGAAGGGTTGCCGGACCTGCTCGCCCTTTTTCAGCGCGCCGACGCCGGCTGAAGTTCCTCGCGGTTGGCGCAGAGCGCCCCTCACCCTGTGCTTCTACAACACATACACCAGCCCGCTGCCACATGGCGTGAATCCAGCGCGCGCATAGGCATGCCCCGCCTCCACATTGACAGCGGTCAGGAATACCTGGTCGATCCCTTGCGCAAAGGCCGCTTGCGTGACAGCATAGGTCAGAGCGGCAGCAAAGCCGCGTCGCCGAAAAGCCGCCGATGTGGCGACGCCGGCCAGCTCAGCGATGCCTGCATGCGGCGCCGTGAGGCTGGCGACGCTCACGGGCGCGCCGTTTAGTCGTGCCAAAAATAGTTGCATGGCAACAAAACGCGTCAGAAACTGTTGCGCCTCTGTCACAGTTGTACGTGGGGCGTCAGGGTCGCCAAACGCACGCGCCTGGATCGTCATCAAATCCTGCACGACATCGATGGGCGTGGCCGGCGTCAGCGCCTCCACGGTAAAGCCGGCGGGCCAGGGGGGCGGCGTCAGCGTATCGGGTGTGCAAACCATCAGCAACGAGCGCATATTGCATTGATAGCCCTGCTGTTCCAGCACAGTCGCCAGGTCGGGAGCAAAGCCTTCCAGATACTCAAAGCGCGGACGACGCTGCCGATCCCGGAAGAGTTCCGCCACTGCGCGCAAGGACGCCTCTACACCCACACCCACCGACGCGTCGGGGATGGCGTAGTTGGCGTAGGTTGCATCGCTGTCGGGGTTGAAAAAACAGGTGAAGGGCGGCACGGCGACCGCGTCATGGCTCAGTCGCACCGCAGCGCGCAACTGCATCTGGATACGTTCTACATCGATCAAGGTTTCACCTCCACATTGTCCCAGCATGGGCCATCCAATGGCAACTCCACAATCGACAGTGCGTTGACGCCTGTCGGCTCCAGGCTGACGCGGTAGCGGCGCCACGGCAGGTAGAAATAGGTGTAGCCGCGCAGACACACCTGACTACGGATAGCGCTCAGATCGGGCGTCATCTCGCCCAGCGGGTTGGGGCTGAGTTGACGCAGGTCTTCGAGCGCAAGTCGGTGCACCCACAGCCCGGTGATGCCGTAGGTCGTTTCGGCGGCGCGGCGGGCGTTCGTCACCAGACGCAACTCTTCACCGGTTGTCACTGGCTGCGGCGGGTCAAGATAACGGGGCAAGAGCGCCCAGGGAATCAGCACAAACGCCAGCGCCGCCAGCACCTGTACACGACGCGACCGTTGCTCCAGTTGAAAGACCACTGCAGCAATGCGCCCCACCAGACTCGCCACCAATATCAGCAGCCACAAAAGCAGCACATTGAGCAACACATCGACCAGGCCGATCTGTGTCTGGCCGTCGAAGGTGATGCGCGCCACCGGCAGCGGGAAGCCGCGCCAACCGGTGCAGCCGGTGGCGCAGCCGGCATAGTAGGGCGGCACCCAAAAGACGTAGATGCTGACAAATGCCAGGGTAAACGCAGCCAAGAAGCTGAGTGCGGCAATACGATGCCAGTGGCGCGTCTGTTGGCTCCACCAGATAATCACCAACGCCACCGCCACCAGGCCACCGAGCGCCAACACCAGATCGCGCCAGTCGGCGAAATAGCTCCACCCTTCGGGCAATGCACTCCGCATATTATGGCTGCCAGCAGAGGAAGGTGCGATCCAGCGCGTCGGGCAGGCCAAAGATGGGGGTGGCCTGGTTCTGCCCACTCCAGCGCAGCAACTGTTGCGCGCCGGCCGGGTCGCGCGTCAACACCAGCGTCGTTGTCCCATCGAGACAGGGCGCAAAGTCGAGCAGCGATTGTTGCCGCGCCAACAGATAGGAATCGGCGACAATCGGGTCGGCGGGGGAGGAGCCAGGCGGCGGCAACTGCACCTGCACAACGCCGAAACGATCCAGCGCGTCGGTGCGCCCAGGCGCAAAACGGCTGCGCGCCAGCAACAGCCGCTCATTGCCCTGCCAACTCAGTTCTGGCGCCAGGAACTCAAAGCGCGTCTCGGTGGCGTAGGCCGTGCGAATGATGCTGGCGCCGCGCCCCGTCAGCGTCAGCACGTTGACGGTGTTGGGCGGCGTCACCACCCCGGAGGTCAGGCTGGGGTGAGCAGGGTCGTAGGTGAAAAAGGCCAGCCGTGATTGATCCGGGCTGAGCACCAGCGGGCCACGATAGGCGCCGCGTTCCAGCAATTGTTGCGGCCCCTCAACGATGGCGCCGCGCCCCTCGGCGTCGCTCTCCACGCGCAACCGGAAGACGCCGGTGTAGGGTTGCTGCAACGTCGTGTCGCTGGTGTCGACGTAGAGGTTGATCGCCGTCGGATCACCCGGCGTGATCGGTTGCACGGCAATCAAGATTGGCGTCAAGGATGTCTGGGCAGTGCTGCTGGCCTGGGCAAAGAGCGCGCCGTCGCCTTGCAGCCGGAGCGCAATCTGCGCCGTCGCTGGGTCATAGTGCCAGAGTTGCCAGAGATCGACGCCAGCGTCAGGCGTTTCGATCCACCACAGCCCACCGTACGCATCGCCCGCCACGCCGCGCACGGTGCGATAGGGTTGCGCCACGATCTGCAACCCCGTCCCGTCGTTGCGCATCCAGCTAAAGGTGTTGATGCCGCCCGGCGTCGATGGTTCGCGCAAGACAAAGCCAGCGTTGGGGTCAGCCGTTAGCCATCCCGCTGTGCTTTCGTATTGCCACAATTGCCGGGCGCGACCGTCGCGGTCAAGTAGGTAGACGCCTGGCGTTGTGCGACTGCCCAACAAGGCGATGGCAGTGTTCTCCGCAGTGGCGGCGGCAATTTCGGGCAGCGCTACTTCCTTCACGCGCTCGGCGGATGGTGCGGCCACAATGCGCAGCCGCGTCGCCGACCAGTCGCCGCCCGCTGCAGGCGCGCCGCTCATATAGACCACTGTACCCGGCCACAACAGCGTCGCCGAGGCTGGCGCCCAGCGCCCCACCTCCTCTCCGAGCACTGCGCTCCATATCTCGATCACAGCGTCCGCCACATTGACCTGGATGGCGCTGCCATCGGCGGCAGTGGCTGGAATCGGCGTCAGGGGATCGGGCGGGATCGCCGCGCCTGCGATCGTGATGATCGCCTCGTCGGCTTCTGGCGCCGGGATGCTGCCAACCGCAGGCGTCTGCACAGTTGGCAGCCGGAGCACCGGCGTAACCAGCGGCGTCGGCGTCGGCGTGGCGGTCGGCAAGGCGCCCAGCACCGAGGGTGGCTCGCCTTCCGCTGCAGGCGGGGCATCGACGGAGGTGCCATCCGCGCGATAGCGCGGTACGCCGGTAAAGTCGCCATACGGCACGACCAATTGCGTCGACACCCAACCCAACACGCTGGTGCGTCCATCTTCCACAGATGCAGCGCGGATCAGCAGCCAATCCTCCGCTTCGGTGACGCCGAAAATTTCAACCGGCGTGCCATTGAGCAACGCGGCGATTACGATGTAGTCGGTGCCAGGGCCGCCGCGCAGACGTCCTGTCTCGGTCAGCAGCATGTAGCCTGTGAGGGGCGCCGTGGCTTCCGGGGGAATGGCAGGGATGGGCAACGGTTTCTCCGTTGGCGTAGGCGAAGGCGTCTCCGTCGGCGTGGCGGTCAGCGTTGGTGTATCGGTGGGCAGTGGCGTGCTGGTCGGCGTCGCCGTCACCGTCGGCGTGTCAGTGGGCGTCGGTGTGAACGTCGGCGTTGGCGTCGGCGTCGGCTCCAGGGTCGGGTTCAAGATGCCGGCGTCGCCGCCTACGTCAACCAATGGGATCGTCAACGTCAACTCGCCTGTCGTCGTCAGCACAGCGCTTGCCACCGTGAGCGGCGTGGGTGTGGCGGTGGGACGTGGTGGCGCTGGCGTCACCAACCCGGCGCTGCTGGCCAACACCACTGGAGCGATGCTCTGCAGCGTGAAACGTCCAGTTGTGGCATTCTGGTCGAAGACCGCTTCGAAGCTACGGTTGCGGTCGGCATTGTCGAAGAAGCGTAGCCGCAGCGATTGGCCGCCGTCCTGGATTTCGCGGTCGATGTCGTTGACGTACACAGCCATCCAGTCGCCAGGCGTCGCCAACCCCAGGTTAAACATATCGTTGAGCAGATCGAGGCGCGCCACCAGCGATTGGGCGCGATTGATCTGACCACTTTGCAGCAGCGACAGGATCGTCGCCAGGGTGCTCAACGGTGTGGCCTGCACTTCTGCCTGCGCCAGCCGATAGCCGATGATACGCGCGGCGGCGTTGGGGTCCAGATCGCTGGCAAGCAACGGCTGCCAGCGCGTCTCCAGCCGTTGCTGGGCAAAGGGCGCCTGCTCGATGAAAATTCCCGCCGCGCCCTCTTCGGTGCGGATGGCGCTGTCGGGAGGCAACGGCCCGGAGATGATCAGGTCAGGCAGCACGCGTTCGGCGTCCGGCGCCAGACTGACCTGGCTATCGGCGGCGCGGAAATGCCACTGTGGTTCTTCGTCACTGCGCCAGACAACAGCAAACGGGCCACCGGGCAGTTCTTGCGACCAGAGATAGGCAGTGAGTTGCCCCCGCGCCTCAGGTCGTTCAACCATGACCACATGGCGGAGTCCCTGTGCATCCACCGCCAGCGCGCCGTGGCTGATGCCGGCGACGAGCGGCGTGTAGCCGGTGGCCGGGTCGCGCAGCGCCGCCACCGCATCGAGCAGCAGCTGTCCTTCGATGTTGTCGCCGGTTTCGTTGCTGCGCCAGAAGAACATCGGCAGGGGCGTGCCGTCGGGCGTGCGCGGCGTGACAAAAGCAGCCCACGGCTCGCGGCTCAACTCGTAATAGCTGGCCGGCACGAAGACCAATCCCTGGGCATAGGCCAGGCGCTCGGTCAGATCAGCGGCGCGCGCTGGCGTAAAATCCAGCGCCGCCAGCGTGTTGAGTCCTGCCAGCGTCAGGGTAAAGTAGCGGTCGGCCCATTCGGCGGGGCTGGCGGGCGTGGCAGTTGGCGTCGGTGTGAGGGTAGGGGTAAAGGTAGGCGCTGGCGTCTCCGTGGCGGTGGCGCTGGCCGTTGGTGTGAATGTTGCGGCGCGCGTCACCTGCATGGCGGCGGCCGTGGCGGCGGCCTGCTGCACCTGGGACAAACCGCTGGAGCGCCCCAACTGAAAGGCCATGACGGCAATGAAGATAATCAGCAACACAGCCACCAACGCCACCTCGATGAGACGACGACGACGACGATTGCGTGGCGATGGGTCTTGCAAAAAGTCAGTCAGGCGTTGCACGGCTTCTCTCAATTGGCGACAATTAGCGTCACGCGGCACGGGTCAGGGAAATTACCGGTCAGATCGACAACAGTCAACTGAAACGTCCATGGGCCGTTGGCAAAGCCGCGCGTATTGATGCTTGCCAGGGTGCCATCAAAGACCTGACCCCGTCCATCCGCCAGATAGGTAAACCCTTGTTGAGCGTCGGCGCCAGGCGCAAATTCTACTTTGTAGAAGTTGAACTGCTCATGCGTCGCCGTGCCGACCAGGTTGAAAACGCCGCTGACGGTGGCGCCGTTCCCCGGCGAGGAGATCACGGCGCGCGCGTCAGGACAGGCAGGCGCACTCGTCTGCGGGGCCGCCGGCGGCGCTTCCGGCGTGTTGGTCGGCGTGGCATTGGCCAATGCGGCGGCAGTCTGCGTTGCCTGGAGCGGATCGGGAGTAGGCGGCTCTGGTGTAGGCGTCGTCGTGCCGGTTGGCGTGGCGGAAGGCGTCACCGGGAGCGGCGTATTGGTTGGCGTGATCACGATTGCGAATTCGGGCGGCAGGGTCGGCTCCGCTTCGGGCGCCGCAACGATCGCCTGCGGCAGCGTGCGGCTGGCAAAATAGGTGACGCCCATCAGCAAGAGCAACACCATCGCCGTCGTGAAGATGCTGCTCAGATCGCGGACGGCGCGCTCACGTTCCAGAGAAAAGACGGCCTGACGGCGTTCGCTGCGCACCTGCCAGAGTCGGTAAAGTTGGTAAAGCGCCACCAACCCACAAACCAGATAGATGTATGGTGCGTACGTTGCGATCACCTGCAAGAGCACAAGCATATCACTAAAGTCTACCCCACGCCGGGCGGGAATGCAAGGCGAACCGGGCCACAACAGGTCTGATTTTGTTGACAGTGCGCCCGCCCTCTACTATGCTTGAGAACACCCGGCTAGGGTCAACTGCCCTGCGCGATAGCCTGCCAGCAAAGGGATGTGGAGGCGAAACGATGCGGGAAAACAAGGAAAAGGTGTTCTGTGCAAGCGAAAATTGTTGCCTACCTACACGATCATCTTGATGCGTACCTGGCTGACCTGCGCACGTTGACGGCCTATGAAGCCGGCACGCTCCACAAGCCGGGCGTCGATGCGGTGCAAAGCTGGCTGGCGGAGCGTCTGGACGCCCTCGGTTTCACCGTCGAGCGGCTGGCGCAACCGGTGTTGGGCGACAACCTGTTGGCGCGGCGGCGCGGGGCGGGCGGGAAGCAAATCATGCTGCTGGGTCATGCCGACACCGTCTTTCCGGTGGGAACGGCAGCGGCGCGCCCCATGCGCATTGACGGCAACTTGATTCACGGGCCTGGCGTCTGTGATATGAAGGGCGGGCTGCTCGCCGGGCTGTATGCCATCCGGGCGCTCGACGCCGCCGGCTGGCGCGATTATGGCGCCATTCACTTCCTGGTGGTCAGCGATGAAGAAATCCACGACCGCGGCTCGCTGCCCCTCATCCGTCAGACAGCGCGCGCATCGGACGTGGCCTTTACGCTGGAAGCGGCGCGCGCCAATGGCGACATCGTGACTGCGCGCAAGACGGCGGTCTGGTGTACAGTGCGCGTACAAGGCAAGGCGGCGCACGCCGGCGTCGAGCCGGAGAAAGGGCGCAGCGCCATCCTGGCTTTGCTCCGCCACTTGACCGAGATCGACAAGCTCAACGGCTTTCGCCCCGGCGTCACCGTCAACATCGGACGTATCGAGGGCGGCACGCAGCCCAATGTCGTCGCCGAAACAGCACACGCCGAACTCGACCTGCGCGCTTGGCGCAACGCCGACATCCCGGACTTGCTCGACGCCATCCGCGCCCAGCTTGCCCGCGAGGTGTTGCCCGGCGCCATCGCCACGCTCGAAGTCAAGCTCGACGGCGCCATGCCGGCGATGGAGCGCACGCCTGCCGTCGCCGCGCTCGAAGCCACCGCCCAACGGCTCGCTGTGGCGTTAGGGTTCACGGTCAAGGGCGCCAGCACCGGTGGTGCGTCCGACGCCAGTTTTGTCGCCGCCGAAGGCATCCCCGTGCTCGATGGGCTGGGTCCGATCGGTGGTCTCGACCACAGCCCGGATGAGTACATCGAGCTGGACAGCATCATACCGCGCACGGCGCTGCTGGCGCTGTTGATGGCAGAAAGTGGCAGGGCTTGACCTCATGCCTGCTCTACTTGACGACATCCGCATCCTTGACCTCTCCCGCGTCCTCGCTGGCCCCTACTGCACGATGGTGCTGGCCGACTATGGCGCGGATGTGATTAAGGTGGAGGAACCGGAAGCGGGCGATGGCACGCGAGCATGGGGGCCGCCGTGGGTGGGCGACCAGAGCGCGTATTTTCTCGCCGCCAATCGCAACAAACGCAGCATCACCATCAATCTCAAGACGCTGGAAGGACAGCAGATCGCCCACGAGCTAGCCGCACACGCCGACGTCGTGATCGAGAATTTCAAGGTCGGCGGCGCGGCGAAGCTAGGTCTCGATTACGCCACACTTGCCGCTCGCAACCCACGCCTGGTCTACTGCTCGATCACCGGCTATGGACAGACGGGGCCGTACAAAGATCGCCCCGGCTACGATTTCATCATCCAGGCGCAGGGCGGCGTGATGTCGATCACCGGGCCGGAGCAGGGCGAGCCATACAAAGTCGGCGTGGCCATTGCCGACATCACCACCGGATTATTCGCCGCCACTGCGATCCTGGCAGCGCTGCACGAACGACAACGCAGCGGTAAGGGTCAGGCCATCGACGTAGCGCTGCTGGATGCGCAGATCGCGTGGTTGGCCAATGTGGCGCAGAATTATCTGGCGACAGGCGAACCACCCGCCCGCTATGGCAATGCTCACCCCAGCATCGTCCCCTATGAAAGTTTCCCTACTGCCGACGGCTACATTGCGATCGGCATCGGCACGGACGCGCAGTACCGCAAATTTTGCGCCGCCGTCGGGCGTCTTGACCTGGCGGAGGATGTGCGTTTCGCCACCAACGCCGCCCGCGTCACACACCGCACCGCGCTGATTCCACACTTACAGGCGATCTTGCGCACACGGACGACCGCCATGTGGCTGGAACTGTTCAACACACTCGGCATACCTGCCGGTCCGATCAACGACGTGGCGACTGCCCTCGAAGACCCCCAGGTGCAGGCGCGCGGCATGGTGCAGGCGATCGAACACCCCACCGTCGGGACGATCAAGGTGCTCGGCCCGGTCGCCAAATTTGGGCGCACACCGGCGACAGTGCGGCTGGCGCCGCCGCCGCTCGGCTATCATACCGAAGAGATTCTGCGTGACTGGCTTGGCTACGACGCGGCGCGCATCGCGTCACTGCGTCAACGCGGCGTCATCTAGCACACCTGGCCACCCCATGACGCCCATCACGCTCGCGCAAGCCCACGCATTTCTCCAAGCCCACCTCGACGCGCCGCCAGAGGCGCTGACGCTGATCGGCGCCGGCGCCTGGTCGCGCTGCTTTGGCTATCGCGTGGGCGACGCCGAGTACGCCATCCGCTTTGGCGCGCATGTCGAAGACTTCCGCAAGGATCAGCGCGCAGCGGCGTATGCGTCCGCTGCGTTGCCGATTCCCCAAATTCTCGAAATCGGCGCGGCGTTAGGCGGCTACTACGCCATTGCCCCGCGCGCATATGGCGTCCCACTGGAGAACGTCGATGCCGAGACGTGGCGTGCGGTCGTCCCGTCGCTGGCGGCAGCGCTGGAAACGCTGCGCACAGTTGACATTGGGGCGACTACTGGCTTTGGCGGTTGGGATGCGCACGGTCAGGCAACGGCGACAAGCTGGCCAGAACACCTGCTGGCGGTGGCGGAGGACACGCCCGCGCTGCGCATTCACGGCTGGCGGCGCAAACTGGAAGCCGGATCGCCCGAGGGCAGCGCCGCGTTTGCATGGGGCTATGCCCGCTTACAGCGCGTTGCCAGCGCGGCGATCCCGCGCAGCCTGCTTCACTGTGACTTGATGAACCGCAATGTGTTGGTGGACGCCGGTCGCATCGCCGCCGTCATTGACTGGGGCTGCGCCCGCTACGGCGACCACCTCTACGACCTGGCATGGTTCGAGTTCTGGGCGCCCTGGCATCCAAACCTGGACGTGGCGCTGCTGCGCGCTGAGTTGGAGCGACGCTGGCGCCAGGTGGACTACACGCCGGACGGTCTGACCGAACGGCTGGCAGCGTGCTATTTGCACATCGGGCTGGATCACCTTGCCTACAATGCGCACCGGGGCGACTGGGAGACGTTGGCGGCGACCGCAGCGCGCATGAAGACACTGGTGGAGAGTGCGCGATGACGCCGACCATTGACGCCTCACAGGTGCGCTGCCTGATCGCTGCCCAGTTTCCGCAGTGGGCGCATCTGCCGATTACGCCCGTGGCAGTCAGCGGGTGGGATAACCGCACCTTTCACCTCGGCGACGCCATGACGGTGCGGCTGCCGAGCGCTGCGCACTACGCCGCCCAGGTGGAGAAAGAACAGCACTGGCTGCCCCGACTGGCGCCACACCTGCCGCTCCCTATCCCGCAGCCCCTGGCGTTGGGCGCGCCTGCGTGTGGCTATCCCTGGCGCTGGTCGATCTATCGCTGGCTCGCAGGCGCACCGGCCACCCTGGAAAATGTCATCAATCTGGATGCCTTTGCGCTGGCGCTGGCGGAGTTCCTGGTTGCCTTGCAGCGGATCGACGCCCGCGAGGGACCGCCCGCTGGCGTGCAGAATTTCCATCGCGGCGGCGCACTGGCAGTGTACGACGCCGAGACGCGCCGCGCACTCCGCGACCTACAAGGACAGATCGACACGCGCACGGCGACGGCAGTGTGGGAAGCGGCGCTGGCGTCAAGCTGGCAAGCCGCACCGGTGTGGGTGCATGGCGACGTGGCCGCCAGCAATCTGCTTGTCAGGGATGGCCGACTCTGCGCCGTGATCGACTTTGGGTCGTGCGGCGTGGGCGATCCAGCCTGCGACCTGGTGATTGCCTGGACTTTTCTGACCGACGCCAGCCGGAACGTCTTCCGCACCGCGCTGTCGCTCGACGCTGCGACCTGGGCGCGCGGGCGCGGCTGGGCGCTGTGGAAGGCGCTGATCCTGCTGGCGGGACACGTCCAGAGCAGCGCGGTCGAAGCAGGACGGGCGCAGCGCACACTCGACGCTGTCCTCGCTGACCACCTTGCTGAGAACCAGGCAATGGGTTGATGTTTCAAGTGTTACGTTAGCGTCATCACGGCCTTTGCCAACAACTTCCGGCGCGCCGGCTTAGCTCAGTGGCCGCCAGCTTTCGTGCACGTGTCGCCAGACGTAGCCGTTGGGTGCGTCCAATGCGGCCACAAAGAGCGCCGAGCTGATCCGGCAGGTGGTTACGTCGTTTTGCGTCTGCCATTCCAGGTAGGTGACCAGCGCGCAGGCGTCGTTGGCATAGTGGAGTCGGTGGTCGGTCGTCCAGAGGCGGAAACCAGGCCGCGTGCCGTGTGATTGGCGAATCCAGCGAGCGACGGCGTCGGCGGTCAACATTACCCCATCGGGGCCGATGAGCGTGAAGTCGGGTGCAGTGACGGTGGTAAAGCGAGCAAACGCGGCGTCGGTCTCTGGGAGCGCGCCGCCCAACCATGCCTCGAAAAAGGTATGTAGATCGATCACTTCTTGAATGGCTGGGTGGTGAGTCATGGCGCCCTGACGCTCCTCTGGCAGTAGCTGATGGTTGTTCCTGCAATACAAACCCGCACAGTGGCGACGCGACTGTTATCGTTTCACACAGCATGGATCGGCCACCCAGAGCACACACTTGCACATGGACGGTGCTCTAGGGCATACAAGTGCAGCTTGCCTACACAACCCGCCGCGATTCTATATGGCGATGCGTAGCAAACTGTGCGCCGGGCTGGCGCTAACGCACCCGCGCGAACACCATCGTATTGCGCAGTTCCAACGACACATGCTGGCGTGCTTCGTTGCGCAAGATGCCCTCCAGATCAAAGCCAGCACGCCGGGCGACGGCAGCGCTGCGCACATTGCGTTCGTCGCACCGAATTTCTACGCGATGTGCGCCGAGCACGTCGAAGGCGAAGGTCGTGATGGCATTGACCGCTTCGGTGATGTAGCCCTGCCCCGCCCGCGATGTGCGCACCCAATAGCCGATCTCGACCGCCGGCACTGTCCAGTCGATGCGGTGCATGCCGCTGCCGCCGACCAGGGCGCCTGTTGCTTTGCACCAGAGGAGAAGCGGCAAATCTTCGCGCGCAGCATACCTGACGGCGGCGCGGCGCACGTACTCCTCGCTATCAGCCTGCGTCGGCGCCTGCATGGCCCAGGGCATCCAGGGCCGCAACTCCGTCAGCGACTCGATCACAGCGGCGTTGAGCGCTTCGCCGTCGCCGGGACGTGGCGCGCGCAGCAGCAGGCGTTCGCTCTCAAAGGCATCGGGAATGTCGAGCAAGATGGGACGTTGGGTCATTTGGCACGCTTCAGATAGGCTTCTTTTTGGTTGTGATGGCGATCGCTGATGCTGACCAGCTCCCAGCCCTCCTTGCCGGCCTGTTCGAGATATGCCAGCAACGTTGGGCCTTGCTTCCAGTTAGCCTGCTCGCGACCATCAACGCAGCGCACGCGCCAGCCCCGATAGTCACGGAAAATGACTTCGCGATACTCCCACTCGACTGGCTTGACGACGAGCGGGACAGGCGGCGCGGCTTCGCTCACATCCGCCGGTGGAATCTGCGCTTTGCGCCGCGCCGGGCGCACTTTCGGCTTGGAAGGCGGCGCTGGCTGGAATACGGGAATTTCGATCATTGCCTCATCGATCTCAGCCGCGCCGAGCACGTCGTCAAGAATGTTGTCAGGCGTCGGTTTGCGGGTGCTCATCGTTCAGAATCCTTTCTGCCAGCAGACGATAGTCCTCGGCGCCGGTGGAATGCGCCGCATACTCGAAAATCGTCTGTCCATAGCCGGGCGCTTCGGAAAGTCGCACATTATAGCGGATGGGATGGCAAAGTTGCTCCGGGTAATGACTTTGCAACTGCTGCAAAATCTCTTCTGACTTGCGCACACGGCGGTCGTGAAAGGTAGGCAGCACATAGCGCAAAGCAAGGCGGCTGTGATAGCGACGAATGGCGCCCAGGCTGCGCGTAAATTCCTGCAAGCCCTGCAGCGCCAGCACTTCCAGCGCCACCGGCGTCAGCACCTCGTCGACAAAAAAGAGCGCGTTCACGGTCAGCACATCCCATCCTGGCGCCGTATCGACGATCACGTAATCGTAGGCGCCGTCCAGATCAGCCAGCGCCTCGCTGAGCGTCTGCTCGCCGCCAAACTCCTTGCGATCGATGGCGCGTTTCAGCCCCGCCAGCCCGCGCCCACCAGCCAGCAATTGCAGGCCAGGTCGCGCCTCGACCAGTGCGTCGGCCAGGCCTACCTCGCCGTTGATGACCTCAGCGATACTGTGTGCAGGCGAGGCCTTGAGCATCCGCGCCGTCTGCCCTTGCGTATCCATGTCGATCAACAGAACGCGGCGTTGTCGTTGCGCCAGCGCTGCGGCAAGATTCACTGCGGTTGTGCTCTTTCCCACGCCTCCTTTGGAGAGAGCGACTGCCAGTTTACGCATAGTTGACCTCTCACATGATTGTACAACGAAAGCTGTACGTAGTGGAATTGTGGTTGGGTTGTGCCAGTAGAGATCACCAAAGCGCCTGGCTGTTTGGTAGACGCCGCAGCCACCGGTTTGGCGTCGATACCCTCTTGCGCTACTATGGGGCTTCGGCGCGCATTGGACGTGCGGTCCCGTCGGAACCGAAATCATCGTTACATACGTTGTCGAAGAACTGATGAAATCAATGATGCAACATGTCAATGGTCAATCTTTGTGTATCCGAGTGCGGTTGGGGGGCGTCCTGCTGTTCGGCGTCCTGCTGATGGCTGGCTGCGGTGGGCAGGAAGCCACACCGACGCGCACCCCGATCCCAACCTGGACGCCCACGCCCGCTGAGGCAGCGCCCGCGCAGCTCGAGCAGTCAGCGCCGCCAGCTGAAGCACCAATACAAACTGGCCCAGTACAACCCGGCCAGCAAGTGCTCGATCCGACTCAGATCGCTGCCGCGATTGCAACCAGCACATCGACGCCCACAGAGACGCCCACCACAACACCAACGCCCGCACCCACGGCGACGCCAACCGAGACGCCAACCATCACGCCGACGCCGCTGCCCACTGACACGCCCGTGCCGACGGAAACGCCGACACCAGAGCCGTCGCCTACACCGACGCCGGAGCCAGCCTATCCCTTTGCGCTGGAAGAAGCCACCAAGTTTCCGACGCAGGCGTTGGCGCAGAATGTGGTGCGCATCTACGCCTACATCTACTCGCCTGCAACGTTTGGCCTGGGCGACTACACGCTGCGCGTTGAACACGACGGCGCCGTGCTAGTTGTGGATGAAGTCTCTAACGCCGGTTTGCCGACGCAGACACGCGATGAGGTCGGTCCCTACACTCGCTTCACCAATTTCAATGTAGTCTTTGTCGAGCCGCAGGCGGGGACATGGCGCATCCAATTGCTCGACCCGACAGGGCAGCCTGCCGGGCCTGAGGCAATTTTCACGTTGACGACTGACGAGAACACGCGCGAACTATACGTGCGCTATCTTCAGAAATAGCAACCGGCGCACCACACGCCCGATCAGACAGCGTGGACGTGCACATCCCAACCGAAGTAGGTAGTGAACATGTTGCCTATCTGACGACTTGTTGAAATGGCAGCACCATTGCGACGATCCACAATGCGCTCTCAGCGACGCCGAGATCATGACCATTGCGATCGTGGCGGCCAAGAGGCGTGGCAGGGGGAACTCGCAAACACCAGGCAATCCAAGGCGCGCTGCGCGGTGGCTGGGTCAATGTCCTGGTAACCGATCACTTGACGGCGCAATGGCTCTTGAAAAACTGATTCTCAGACAAGCCACCTGGCGGTGCAGCGCATTACCGATCGGCTGTGTCGCCAGGTGGCAAGGCTCTCAATAGACGAGATTCCACTTATCCTTTTCGACCGGGTCAGGCACGAACCAGATCCACAACTGGCGTTCTTCCTTTTCGGCAATGGTGAATTCGGCATTGTCGGAAAGCCCGCGCCAGGGTGTGCTGACGCTAAAGGCAATGCTTCCTGGATAGACCAGAATTGAAACCTGATCGCCAGGCTGCATATCCCATTCGCCAGCCAGGTTGTCGCGCTCGGGGCGATATTTCTGATCCAGTGTAAACCGGATCACCTGGTCAAAGGGGTTGTTCACGATAATACGCGCCAGACCATCCGGCACTTCGGCGGCTTGCGGCGTTGGCGTGGCCTCTTCGGTGGGCGTCTCCGTCACGGCTGCTTCGTCTGTAGGCGCCGGTGCAGCCTCGGCTGGTGGCGCTTCGACGGCAACCGCTGGCGCCTCGGCCTCAACCACCGGCGTGGCCTCAGTGGCTGGCGCCGCCGCAATGGACGCCGTTGGCGCTTCGGTGGCCAGCGCGCTTGCAGCGTCTGCCGCCACCGCCTCAGTCGGCGTGGCGGCGGCGACAGGCTGACCAGCCACTGGCAGCGCCGCCAGGTCACCTTCGCACAGAATGAATTCAGGGTTGGATGTCACCCAGCCGTTGCGCGCCACACGCTCCGTGACCTGCATCCACGTTTGCGTGGCGTCGAAGCCTACGACCACCACCGAGCCAGGCTCGCTTTCTGTGCCGCGAATCTTGGCGATGATCGGGAACTCCAACCCAGGGCCGCTACGCACATTCAGCGTTGGCACGCGTAGCCGACACAGCGCTTGTGGCGGCGCCTTGATGGTCTCGCCGTTGCTGGCGATGATGCCCTGCAGCGTGAGTGAGGTGAGGCGTGTACTGGCAGGGCCAGGTGTATCGTTGCGCACCAGCCCATAATAAAATCCGGCCTCGACACCCTGTGGCGCCCACTCACAGACGCTCTGCTCGCCAGCATCGATGCAGGTGCGCAGTTGCACAATCACGGGGGCGTCTGGCGCAACCGTGAACTCTTGCACCACAGCGGGCGGCATCTCGAACAACTCATTGTTGACGATGACGGTTTCGCGTTCGCCAGTTCGGTTCTGAATCCAGATTTGATTGGCGGGCGGCGCACCGGCGGCACGCAATGACAACATGATGTCGTCACCGAGCTGTTGGCCGATCACGATCTCGTAGAAGCCGTCACGCGCCAGCAGATATGGATCCCAGAAACAGCCGGCATCGGCGTCGCTCTTGCTGGCATCGCAATTGAAGAGGTTGAGCACAGCGGTGTCGCGCAGCAGCTCAAGCCCGATGGAACGCAGCGGCGCCACTTCATAGGTGCTGCCTTCAACAAAAAATCGTACTGACGCGTCTGTGCGGTTGGCAATGATTGTGCCTTCCAGGATGACGCCATACGCTGCGTCAAGCGCCGCTGTATCGGCGGCAACGACCATCACATCAGACACGACGTCTGTCGGCGTGATCTCCGCCCCAGTGATCTCCGCCCCAGTGATCTCCGCCCCAGTGATCTCCGCCCCAGTGGTGAGCGCCGAGGTGAACATTGCCGTCTCCTGAATAGCTGTTGTGCTCAGAGCGGCGGTCACGGTCAGATTGGTCGTCGAAGTCAGGCTGGTCGTTGTCGTCAACGATGCACTTTGACGAACACTTTGACGAAGCTGGAAATAGACAGGGGCGTGGTTGTGCAGGTACAGGATGGGGTCCACGACTTGTGTCAAAACGATGTCGGTGTTGGTGGCTGTGTCGTGGAGCGCTGCTGGCGCTGCCAGTGCCGGCGTTACTGCCGTTGCGGTCGCCGCAAGCACCAGCACAGAAATCAGTGCTTTCTTCATAGGCCTATAACTCGTCACTCAGTTTCTCTCTGCTGCCGGCGAAGGTGATCGGTTCAGCTGTTGAGTATAGATAAGTCGTTCCAATGTTACCCGTTCACGACCCTACACAATCAGTACGCCGGCGCTACATTCCGCTACGTTTTACCGACAGCCTCTGCCGGATAGCATTTGTTCGGGATTTGGGGCTGGTCGGCAAACGCACGTGGGTGCTTCACACACCCAACGTCCGGCGGCGGCGTCAGGTTTCATGAAAAAGGCGTTTGCCAAATAATCAAAACAATTGCCAGAATTAGAAAAATCAGCAACATTAGTTGCAAAAATGCAAAGGCGCAGGGAGTGCCCCGCGCCTGCAACAACCATTATCGATTGCGTACGTTCACTTCGCTTCGCGATAGATAACGTGGCGGCGCACGATCGGGTCAAACTTGCGCAACTCGATCCGGCTTGGATCGTTGCGCCGATTCTTTGTGGTCAAATACATGTGCGAGCTTTCGGTGCTGCGCATCTTGATGATCTGCCGAGGTCCCTTTTTTGCCATGATCCATTTTCCTTTCCAGCTCCAACCCCAAACCTACAAATGCCTAGTATAGCGTAGCCGTTCGGTCTGTACAAAATCCTATCCCGAAAACATGCCATCAATTCCTGGCAAAATACTTGCCGATCAGCGGCGCCAGGCGCTCCACTACTGCGGCGGGCACGACAGCGCGGTTGGTGATGATAGCGTCGCGCAGTGCGTCCGCCTGCGGCGTAGCGCCCGCTGTTGCCAGGCGGCGGATGGCATTCTCCACCGCACGTTTGGCGACGGCGGTGTTTGCCAACAGTGTCTGGACCACCATCTCGACGGTGACCGGCGTCTCACTCTGGTGCCAGACGTCGTAGTCGGTGACATGCGCCATCACGGCGTAGCTCATTTCGGCTTCGCGCGCCAGTTGCGCTTCGGGCGTCGTCGTCATGCCGATGATGTCCATGCCCCAGGCGCGGAAGACGCGGCTTTCAGCCTTGGTGCTGAAGCGCGGCCCCTCGACGGTGACGAAGGCGCCGCCCCAGTGTACGGGTGCGCCGGTCTCCTTCACCGCCTCGAAACAAATGTCGGCCAGTGTGGGGCAGAAGGGATCGGCGACGCCAACATGCACAACCAGGCCGCCCGTGCCTGCTTCTGGGTCATCGAAGAAACTGAGTTTGCGCCCATGCGTGCGGTCAAACAACTGGTCGGGGATGACGATGTGACCGGGCGCGATGTCTTCGCGCAGGCTGCCGCACGCACTGACGCCGATCAGATATTCGACGCCAAGCAACTTAAAGCCGTAGATATTGGCGCGGTAGTTGACGCGACTGGGGCTGATGCGATGGCCGCGCCCATGTCGCGCCAGAAAGGCGACGCGTTGTCCCGCCAGCGTGCCGACGATGTACGCGTCGGATGGCGCGCCAAAGGGTGTGTCGAGCACAACTTCCTCGAT
Source organism: Chloroflexota bacterium (assembly GCA_003451595.1). GTDB lineage: Bacteria > Chloroflexota > Anaerolineae > Caldilineales > Caldilineaceae > Caldilinea. The sequence goes on from DMDA01000061.1 coordinate 131,619, forward strand.
GTCGGTGAGCGCCTCCATCTGGTAGACGCCGCTGCCGCCGATGACGCCGATGCGAATAGGGTCTGTCATGTGATGCTCCGTGTCTGTTGACCTGAACATGTCTGTATCTGCTATGCGATCTGCTGCGGGATCTGCTATGGGCGATGCGCGGCGGGGATGTTCGCCAGGCGCGGGTTAGCGCGATCGCGGCCAGAAAGAACAGGCGCAGCCGCATCCCAGGGCACGGCAAGCTCGGGATCATCCCAGGCAACGCCGAATTCGTCTGTACCGTCGTAATAGTTATCGACCAAATAGGTCAGCGTGGCGTCGGTCAGGGCGTAGAAGCCATGCGCCACGCCTGGTGGGATGAAGACGCCCAGGTCGAGGCCGTCGCCAATTTCGATCACCTGGCTGGCGCCAACGGTGGGCGACGCCCGACGCAGATCAGCCAGCCCTACACGGATGCGACCGTGTGGCACATACCAGTAATCAACCTGGCGAAAGTGGTAGTGCAGCCCGCGCAGCACACCGGCGCGGCTGTCACTACGGTTGGTCTGAACGATCTCCCAACTACGTTCGGGAAACCAGTCTTTGCGGAAGGTTTCCAGAAAGCGGCCACGCTCATCGCTAAAGGCCTTGAGCCGGACAATTTTCACGCCGTCGATGTGCGGCGATGCGATTATCTCCGCCATGCTATCTCCATTTCAATTGCTTCTCCTCTTACTTCGAGAAATTTACTTCGAGAAATTGGTGTCCTGTTGATGCAGGTCTGCCGATTGCCAGAAGATGTTCTGATTTCCATACATATGATTGCCCACGTGTCTTGCGTTCTCAGTCCATGCCTGCACCTGGTGCGGATTGATAGCTGTCGGCCTGTCCAGGGCGCTGCACGTCGGCAAGATGTTGACGTAGACGTGCAATAACGCTTTCCACCGCCGCGCGCTTGAGATGATAAGCTGCACGGTTAACAATTAGTACGGCCTGTATCTCCATGATAGTGCGCGTTTCGACCAGTCCGTTGGCTTTGAGGGTGCTGCCCGTTTCCACCAGGTCAACGATCAAGTCGGCCAGACCCACCAGGGGGCCAAGCTCCACTGAGCCATGCAGGGTGATGATCTCGGCGTTGACCCCGCGTGCCCGAAAGAAATCAGCAGTCAGATTAGGATACTTGGTGACAACGCGCGGCTGGCTTGCGTAGCGGAGCGGCGTGTCAGGGCGATTGGCGGGGGCGGCCAGGCTGAGACGGCAATAGCCGAAGGGCAGCAGCAACGGTTCGTAGACGTGACGGCGGCTTTCGCGCAAGGTGTCCAGCCCACAGACGCCGAAGTCGGCGGCGCCATACTCCACAAAAGTGGGGACATCGCCCGGTTTTGCCATGATGTAGCGCATGGCGCCATCACCACTGGTCAGAATCAGTTTGCGACCGGCGTTGCCTTCAGGTAAAGGCAGCCCGGCTGCGGCAAACAGGGCCAGCGTCTGGTCGGCCAGGCGTCCTTTCGGCAGTGCGATCAACAAGGTGGATGCTTCTGGCGCTGTGTCCGGCGTCATTGCTGCACCTCCTGCACCGGGCTTGCGCTGGCGAATGTAGGTTCGGCTAGCAAAGATTCCACGATCTCCACCACGTCTGCTGCAGCCGGCGTCGCTGGTAACGTGGATGCGGGCGCCATCTCGACACGATCGATCAATCGCCAAAGGCGAGGTGAGGCGCCTGTCCAGTCCACTGCCGCACTTGCAGCAAGACGGCGCGCATATGCACACAGCGCCTCGGCACTACGCGCCTCCAGATCAAAGGCAACGATAAGGCCCGCTCGCCTCGCGGCGGCGGCGAAGGCGAATGCTGCCGGATTGTGACCGGCGGCGAGCACCAGGTCGGGCGACAATGGTTGGGGTGGCGGTGGCGCAGCGCCCTTCCGTCTGGCTAGCAACACGCGTTCCAGCCCAAGCCCGGCGCCAACCGCTGGAAGGGATGCGCCAAAGGTGCCGACCAGGTTGTCGTAGCGCCCGCCGCTGGCGATACGGAAGCCGACGCCAGGCGCCAACGCCTCGAAGGTGATACCCGTGTAGTAGCCGAGGTTATGAATTTCGCTCAGATCAAGCGTAACCCGATCGAGCACATCGAAATCAGCCAGCGCTGCGCAGATGTCGTGCAGATTGGCGACCGCGCGCTGCATCGTGTCGTTGAGCGCCAGGTGTTCGGCGCGCTGCAGAATGTCGTCGATCGCTGTCCCGCCCAAATGGGGCAACCCAGCCAGGGTGCGTTGCTGCGCGGACGTCAGACGCGTTGCCTGCATGAAAGCCTCCAGCGCCGGCTCGCTGTTGCGGTCGATTGCTTCGGCCAGTCTTGTCTGTGCCGCGGGCGGCAGCGCCAGCGCCTGAAGCAAGCCCTCGAAGTATTGCATCTGCCCCAGCACCAGACGGAAATGCGCAATGCCGGCGGCGCGCAGCGCTTCGGCTGTGAGCGCCAACACTTCAGCGTCGGCGGCGGGCGCGGCGCTGCCGATCAGCTCGACGCCAGCCTGCCAGAATTCGCGCTGTTGCCCGGCGCGCGGCTCGACATCGCGGAAGACGCTGCCGGCGTAACAATAGCGCTGGGGAAGGGGTGCGTCGTGCAGCCGCGTGCCCACCAGCCGCGCCACGGGAATCGTCATATCTGCACGCAGCGCCAGCATGCTCCCATCGCGATCCAGGAAGCGACATAATTCCGCCTGCAATTCCCGATTGCCGCGCGCGCTCAGAGTGTCGGCATACTCGAACACAGGGGTTACAACATCTCCATAGCCCCAGCTGCGAAAAACGGTCAACAGCGTCGCTTCCAGGTTGCGACGCTCACGCGCTTCACCCCAAAAGTAGTCAGCAACCCCGGCTGGCACCTGACCAGCGCTTGAACGGGGCATGGTGTCGACGGTCACAACATCTGTCCCTTTCCTTGCTTGTCTGGCAATCTTTCCGAGTATACCATACGGCGGAAGACGCCTCTGCAACTACAGGCGCATGAAAAGCACAATGGCCTCAACATGGGCAGCAGCAAAAATGTCTGGTGCACCGCTGAGATGATGAGTCTCTGCAGGAAAGGGAACGCAATATGTGTGGACGCTTCGCTCTCTACATCACCATCGAGGAATTAGCGGATCACTTCGGTCTGGCTGAGCTACCGGCGCAGTTTGCTCCGCGCTACAATATCGCACCAACACAGCCGGTGGGCGTGGTGCGCACCAGCGCAGTCACGGGCGGACGCGAATGGGCATTGGCCCTGTGGGGGCTGATCCCGTCATGGAGCAAAGACCCTTCCATGGGCGCGCGTCTGATCAACGCGCGGGCGGAGACGGTGGACGAGAAGCCCTCCTTTCGCGCTGCATTCAAGCGCCGGCGCTGCATCATTCCAGCGTCGGGCTTCTACGAATGGATGAAAAAGGATGGCGGCAAGCAGCCCTATTTCATTACGTCGGCAAGTGGCGAGGCATTGGGTTTCGCCGGGCTATGGGAGGGCTGGCAGGGGCCAAACGGCGAGGAAATCGAAAGTTGCACGATCCTGACCACCGACGCCAACGAAGCTGTTGCTCCTCTGCACGACCGTATGCCCGTGATCTTAACGCCAGCGGATTACGAGGAATGGCTGGGCGACGGCAAGGATGCCACGCCGGCGCACCTGTCACGGCTCAAGCATCTCTTCCGCCCTTATCCCGCCGCGCAGATGCAACTTTTCCCGGTCAGCACCTATGTCAACAGCCCGCGCAATGAAGGGGAAGCGTGTATTGAGAGATTGGAGATTGGAGATTGAGAGATTGGGAGATTGAGAGATTGAGAGATTGGGAGATTGGGAGATTGGAGATTGGAGATTGGAGATTGGAGATTGGCGCTCAAACGCAGAATCTCCCAATCTCCAATCTCCAATCTCTCAATTTCCACTTTGACTTTTCAGGTACGGCCAGCCCTCTTCATCCCAGCCCAGCGACTCGATGCGTAGTTTCGAGATGCCATTCTGTTTGGCGTCGTAGGCGTGATAGACGATCCAGTCGGTGTCGCCTTCCTGGTAGATGCCGTTGTGACCGGGGCCGCGCCAGCGGTCATAGGCTTCCAGGAGCAGTGTACCACCGCCTTCGAGCATCGACGCACCGGCGCGATCCAGGTAAGGTCCGGTGATCGCCTCGGCGCGACCGACGCGCACATTGTAGGTGCTGCCCGCACCCTGGCAGCACTGGTCGAAGGAAGCAAAAAGATAGTAGTAACCGTTGCGATACAGAATGAACGCCGCTTCGATGGCGGGGTTCTCGGCGCTGCGCCGGGCAATGGCGTAAATCGTTGGGTCGGCGGCGGAAGGTTTGCCGGTGGCGGGGTCGAGACGGATCAGTTTCAACCCGCTCCAATAGGAACCAAAGGCCAGCCAGGGCTTGCCATCTGCATCGACGACAAAATTGGGGTCAATGGCGTTCCACTCCTCAGCGCCGGTGGACTCAATCACCAGACCTTCGTCCACCCAGGCGTAGTCGGGGCTGGTCGGGTCGAGTGTGGCGTTGGTCGCCAGCCCAATCACCGAGCGCGGGCTGCCAAAGGTGGAGCCGGCATAGTAAAGCTGCCAACGCCCGTTATAGTAGGAAATATCAGGCGCCCATAAATCGCCGAGGCCGTCGATTGCGGCAATGACCCAGCCCGGCGGGCGCTCGAAGACGCGTCCGCAAAACGCCCATTCGACCATATCCTTCGAGCAGATCACGATGATGCGCGCCCCGGTGGAGAAGACGTAATAGGTGTCGCCTTCCTTTGCCATCACAGGATCGTGGATGCGTTGAATGAAGCCGGTCGGCTCCAGCATTACTGGCGCAGCGGATGATGGCTCACCTGACATGGGCGGCGCCGCTGCCGGCGCTGTGAGCGGCCGACAGCCGGTTAGAAGCAATGCCAGTACCAAGAGTGCTGCAATGGGCTTCATCATGTCAACTCCATTTTCCCTTGAGCCTGCCACATAGCAAGAGGCAACGACACTCGTATCCCAGATTTCCAGGTCGAGATTTTATCGCTGCGATGCTGCAGGCGTCACTGCCGCTTCACCTACGCCTGCCTGGGCTAGACAGCAGTCACCTCAACTTGCCGTTGATAAGGTGTACAGCCGGCCGCTTCGATCAGTTGCTGCGCCACGGCAAGATTGCGCCCAAGCTCAGCGGTGCGGTGCGCGTCCGAATCGGCAGCGACAAACCTGCCGCCCTCTTCGTGATACCAGCGCAATACGGTCAACAACGCGTCGTTCCAACTCGGCGTATGCGTCAGAAAACGGGTGTTTAACTCCAGAATGCGCCCATGTTCAACAATGGCGCGCATAGCCTGGCGCACCGGCGTTGCGATGCGTTCGATTTCCGGTGGGCCAAAGCGATTCGTGCCTGGCCAGAAGATGCGGTCGAAGTGGGCGATGATCTCACAATCGACCATCGCCGCCATCTGCTCGATCTCGCCAAAGTAGCGCGCATAGACATCGTAGGGGTCTTGCCCATCGAAGCAACGCGGGTAGTGGATATTCTGCCCCGCCAGCCAGTGCATCGAGCCAATCACAACATCGAAAGCATAGCTCGCTAACAGCGCATCGACCTCGGCGCGATGTTGGTGAGGGTTCCCCAATTCCAGACCGCTCAACAGGCTCAGCCCGCGTGGGGCAAAGCGCGCCCGGTTTTCCTCAATTTCGGCAAAGTAACGGTCAAAGTCGGGGCGTTGATGCGCGCCATTAGGCGGCCACTCGACGTGATCGGTGATTGCGATCTCGGTCAGGCCGAGATGGATCGCCTGTTCACACATTTCGGCGATGGTGTTGTTGCCGTCCAGACTGTAAGTTGAATGCATGTGCAAGTCAGAAGTAATCATGGTTGTCGATCTGATGGTCTCGGGCTGATGGTCTCGGACTGATGGTCTCGGACTGATGGTCTCGGGCGTCTGTGGCTTTCGCTACAAATGCCTGCCGGATGATGAACGCCGCCAATGGCAGCAACGCCTATGGCAACGACGCCCATGGCAACTACGTCGGCGGCGCCGCCTTTGGCAATACCCTTGGCAATAGCAGTATCGCCACAGCCGATGTTTTGAGCAATTTCCTGCCAGTCGCAATGACAGCAATGGCTGTTCAGGAGCGCCAATGTATTTTCGACGGGCAGTGCTGCCACTATGAGATTGTCGAAACATTGCAAGTTCGATGATTTCAGTCCGAAGCATTGACTCAGGGAAAGGAAACCAATCATCATGCAACAACAAGCAACGACGCATCGTACACGCATTACGTCGGCGCTCCTGGCAGTAATCTTCCTGGCGCTGGCGACAGTGTGGTCAAGTCAAGTAGCGCAGGCAGGTGAGTCGCAATGGAAGGGACGCATCGACGCAATGCCCGCCAATGGTTTGCAAGGCGCCTGGGTTGTCGCCGGCAAGTCATTCACCGCGACGAGCAGCACCGACTTCCGCACAGATAAGGGCGCTTTTGCGGTTGGCGTCTGCGTCGAAGTCGAGTATGTTGGCAACGCCGAGCCGTTCACGGCAACCAAGATCGCCAGCAAAAACCAGGACGACTGCCCCAACAATGGCGGCCCCACGCCTGGGGCCGAGCAGGAAGCCTACGGTTTGGTGCAAAGCATGCCTGCCAGTGGCTTTGTTGGCGCCTGGACCATCGGCGGCGTTGCTTATGACGCGCCGGCTGGCGCTGAATTCAAACAGCGCAACGGCCCGCTGGCGATCGGCGCCTGCGCCAAAGTGCACTACACCGGCGCAGCGGCGCCCTTCACGGCGCGTGAAATTGAGAGCCGTCCGGCCTCGGACTGCAACGGCACCATTCCACCCACACCCACCCCCACCCCGGGCGATGAAATCGAAGTATATGGACGCATCGACAGCTTCCCATCCGGGCTGATCGGTGAGTGGGTTGTGGATGGCGTCGCCTACACCGCTGACGCCAACACCGAATTCAAGCAGAAGAATGGCGTCTTTGCCGTCGGCGCCTGCGTCGAACTGCATGCCCGCACCTCCACGACGCCAGCAACGTTGCGCGAGATCAAGACCGAGCGCGACCACAAATGCAATGGCGATGACCAAAGCGGCATCATCGGTCAAGGTGAACTCTACGGCGAAGTGCAGAGCTTCCCTGACGGGCTGGTCGGTGAATGGAACATCGCTGGCATCACCTTCCTGACCGACAGTGCGACCGAATTCAAGCAGGAAAAGGGCGCCTTTGCCGTCGGCGTGACCGTCAAGGTGCACTTTGTGATCCGCACCAACGGCGACTTCTACGCCCGCGAGATCGAGACCAAATCCAGGGAGCCGCAGAAGAACGGACATGCCTTCGGCATTGTGGAAAGCATCCCGGCCAATCGACTTGGCATCTGGACGATCGGCGGCGTTGAGTATACGGCCAATGAACAGACGCGCTTCAAGGAGAAGCACGGCGCGCTCGAAGTTGGGGCGCGCGTGCGGGTAAAATACACCATCGACAGCACTGGTCAGCGCATCGCCCGCAAGATCGAAACCACGAAGTCGCAAGGCGGCGCCTCTCAGCCTGACCACCTCAAGAGCTTTGGCTTCGTCGGTCAGATGCCAGCCGATGGCCTGATCGGAGAGTGGACAATCGATAATGTAGTGTACGTGACCGATGCCAGCACCAAGTTCAAGGAAGACCACGGCATCCTGGGCATCGGCGCCTATGTCGCCGTCGAGTACCGCGTGGTCAATGGCCAAAATCTGGTGCACGAGATCGAGACCAAGGTGCCACCGGCTGCCGGCACGCAGAGCAGCTTCGGCGTCATCAACAACGTCGGTGGCCTGACTGCCGCCGCCGCCATCGACGACGAGGTGTGGAACATCGGTGGCGTCAATTACCTGGTTACACCGGCTACCGACCTGGATGACCTCGCCACCGAGCTGGAAGTTGGCAACACTGCGCTGGTCGACAGCTACCAGGCGGCGGACGGCACACGCGTCGCCACGCAGGTGCGCGGCGTCACCATTGCGCCGACAGTCTATCTGCCCGCCGTACAGCGCTAAAGGCGCGCGCTCGCCGCAGCGTCAACAGCCTGACGGTGCCTCAGGCAGGCGCAATGGCCAGCGCCTGACAGACTGATAATCGATACAGACACCCAGAGCAGGACGATGACGCCATCGTCCTGCTCTGTCTTACTCCGCACTCTGTCTTACTCCGCACTCTGTCTTACTCCGCACTCTGTCTTACTCCGCACTCTGTCTGGCTCCGCACTCTGTCTTGATCCGCACTCTGTCTTGATCCACACTCGACTGCTGTTGTCGTTGCGCCAGCGCAACGACAGGACAATCACCCCCCAAGATTCGGGACAAATAACACAACTTATTGGTTGACTTATTTTCGTTTCAACTATAATATTGGTTATCATATCGATGCCAGAAAGGAAACCTGATGGGACGTTCACAACATCCAGACGCCAGCGTTCTGGTGGGCAGCGAAGCCGAAGATACACCGGAAGGTAGCGTTGGTCAGCGCGTGCGCCAGCTGCGCATCGAAAATAGCTGGTCGATCCGCGCTTTAGCAGAGGCAAGCGGATTATCAGCCAATACGTTGAGCCTGATCGAAAACGGCAAGATTTCGCCTAGCGTCAGCACGCTCCATCGCGTGGCGCAAGCGTTGGGCGTTTCCATCACGGCGTTCTTCGAGGCGCCGTCTCCGCAACAACAGGTTGTGTTCGTCACCGGGCATACACGCAACCGCCAACAGTTTGCTCACGGCGTTTGTGAAGACCTGGCCACCGGCTTCACGGGCAAGGGACTGCATCCATGTGTGGTGACTTTGCAACCACACAACGGCAGCGGCGCCGATCCGATCGTTCACACCGGCTTTGAGTTCGTCTACTGTCTGGCAGGTCGCGTCACCTACATTGTGGATGGTCAGCGTTATCTGTTGACGCCGGGCGATAGCCTGCTCTTCGAGTCTCATTTACCCCATCTCTGGCATAACGAAGGTGACAGCTCGGCGCAGATGCTGTTGGTGCTGGCGCCGACTGATGAGCGCGACCGCCCCCAGCACCGCCACTTCGCCCCAACCGACCCTGCACCGTAATCACACCGGCGCCTGGCGCCAGCACTGGCTGAGCAAGGAAGCGGCGGCTTAAGCCGTTATGCTTGAGCCGTATAGTTGAAACAATGTTGTCTGGATTTGTGAAAATCATCACAAATGGAGTGGCTGCATGAGACGCAAGCGCTATCTCTGGGTGGCGGGGCTGATCGCCGTAGCGGCAGCGATCATCGTGCCTCTAGCAATTTTTTGGCCGCGCATAACCCAAAGCTCCGATAATCCTTGGGCAGGTGTGCCCAAACACCCGACCCACACCGACCACAAAGACATCGTCAAAGGGCCTTTCACGAGCGGGCAAGAGGTGACGCAGGCGTGTCTGCAGTGCCACGAAGAAGCCGACGACCAGATCATGCACACCGTGCACTGGACGTGGCAAAGCGAGCCAGTGGCGATCCCTGGTCACGACAACGTGGTGGAAGGCATCGGCAAGATGAACTTGATCAACAATTTCTGCATTGCCGCCACCAGCAACGAACGCACCTGCATGACCTGTCACGCTGGCTACGGCTGGGAGGAGACGCCCTACGACTTCACGAACAATCTCAATGTCGATTGCCTGGCGTGTCATGCCGACACGGCGCTCTACGCCAAGGGAGAGTATGGCAACCCGGCGGAAGGCGTCGATCTGACGGCGGCGGCAAAGAGCGTGCGCAACCCCGGTCGCGACAATTGCGGCAAGTGTCACTTCGATGGCGGCGGCGGCAACAACGTCAAACACGGTGACCTCGACGAGAGTCTGCTGTACCCCACCGAGAATCTTGATGTCCACATGGGGCGCTACGACTTCGCCTGCACCGACTGCCACAAGACCGAGGATCATCTGGTCTCCGGGCGCATGCTCTCGGTGAGCGTGGATGACGAGGGGCAGATCGCCTGCACCGACTGTCACCAGCCGGACCTGCACGAAGACGAACGCATCAACGCTCATGTCGCCACTGTGGCCTGTCAGAGCTGCCACATCCCGGCCATGGCGCTCAAAGATCCCACCAAAGTCACCTGGGATTGGTCGACCGTCGGAGCGGACAAGCCGGAAGACCATTACACCTTCCTGAAGATCAAAGGCGACTTTCTCTACGAGAAAGACCTCAAGCCAGAATATCTTTGGTACGATGGCGGCGTCTCCTATCGCTATCTGATGGGCGATCCGATCAACCCGGACGGCCCGACGCTACTGAATCCGCCGAGTGGCGACATCAAGAACCCGGACGCGCGCATCTGGCCCTTCAAGATTCACCGCGCCAAACAGCCCTATGACACGGTCAATCAATACCTGTTGCCGCCGACCACGGCCGGGGAGGGTGGGCTGTGGACAACCTTTGACTGGAAATCGGCGCTGGAGTTAGGCGCCAAAGCCAATGGTCTCGATTTCAGCGGCGAATATGGCTTTGCCGAAACCTGGATGTACTGGCCCACGACGCACATGGTGCAGCCAAAAGAGAACGCGCTCCAGTGTGAGAACTGTCACGGCGACAACGGCGTGATGGACTGGAAGGCGCTTGGCTATCCAGGCGACCCAATCGAGTGGGGTGGGCGCAATGCACCCAAATAAACAGCAAGGTGACGCACGAAAGAGCTTGAGTATGCGACGTCAATCATCTTCCTGGTATTTTTTGCTCACGGTTGTGTCTGTGCTGATGACGGCCACGGTGATGCTGGGCAGCGGGCAGGCGGCGGCGCAATCTGCAGCGGCGACGACCAAACCGCTGTCACCGCTGCATCCGACTTTTGTGCTGCGCGATGGCGCGGGGCGCAACGTGCTGGACAGCGGCGCGCCTGTCTCCACGATGCAGACGTGTGGCGCTTGCCATGACGCCGCCTTCATCACCAGCCACAGTTTCCATTCCGACCTGGGGTTGAGCAGCTTCACGGCGCCTGGCCAGACAGCGAGCGGGCGTCCCTGGGACACAAGCAACGGTCTCTTCGGCAAGTGGGACCCGATCACCTATCGCTACCTGACGCCCGTCGGCGATGCGTCGCTCGACCTGAGCACGGCGGAGTGGCTCAAACTGCTCGGCGGTCGCGTGGTGGGTGGCGGTCCCGCAACGACCAGCCGCAGCGGCGACCCGCTCACCAGCCTGACGCCCGACCCTGCCAACCCGGAGACAAACATCCGCACCGCCGACGGTGAAATCGCGGCCTGGGACTGGCAAGCGTCGGGCGTCGTAGAGATGGACTGTTTCCTCTGTCACCTCGACCAGCCGGATCACGCAGCGCGCACGGCGGAGCTGGCGGCAGGCAACTTCGCCTGGGCAAACACGGCGACGCTGGCCGCGACCGGCATTGTGACCCACACAGGGACCGGCACAGTGACCGGCACAGTGACCGGCACAGTGACCGACACAGTGACCGACACAGTGGCTGGGGCTGGCTGGCAATGGAACAGAGCGGCCTTTGCGGAGGATGGAACGCTGTTGCCGGCGTATGTGCGGGTGCAAGACCCCACCAACGCCAATTGCGCACAGTGTCACGGGCTGGTGCACACCGACGTCGAAACACCGCTCACCATCGCGGGCTGCGACCCGGCTAACCCGCAAACGGCCACGACCGGGCAGGTCATTGCCGGGCAGAAGATTTCCCAGTCTGGCGTCAATGTGGCGAACAAGGCGACGTTCAACCGGGCGTGGGATGTGCACGCCGAGCGGCAATTAAGCTGCACCGATTGTCACTACGCGCTCAACAATCCGGCGCACGCACAGGAAGCGCAGGACACGCGCCCCAGCCACCTGATCTATGACCCGCGCCGCCTTGACCTGGGTGAATATCTGGAGCGCCCCGACCACAATTTCGCGCGCGGCCAGAGCGCACAATATACGATTGCGCCTGAACTCAAAGGCACGATGCGCCGCTGTGAATCCTGTCACAACACCGACAGCCATAGCGCGTGGCTGCCCTACGTGGATCGACACATGCAGGTGTTGGCGTGCGAAAGCTGCCATACACCGCAACTGTACGCGCCCGCTATTGCGTCGATCGACTGGACCGTGCTCAACGCCGCGGGCGGCAGCGTCGTGAGTTGCCGGGGGACGGATGACCCCAACGCCGGCGTCGATACGTTGATCGAGCCGTGGACGCCGGTGCTGCTGATGCGCAACAACATCGACGGCGGGCAACAGCTGGCGCCCTACAACCTGATCAGCGCCTGGTACTGGGTCTACGACGACGCCAACGGCGCCACGCGTCCGGTCCCGCTGGCGGATTTGCAGGCGGCGTGGTTCGAGGATGGGCGCTACGCGCCTGCGCTGATGGCCGTGTTCGACGCCGACGGCAACGGTGAGTTGGACGCCGACGAGCTGCGGCTGGACAGTGACGCCAAGACCAGCGCCGTCGCGGCGCGGCTAGCCGCCCAGGGTCTCGCCAACCCGCGCGTCGAGGGTGAAGTGCAGCCGTACAGCATCAATCATGGCGTGGCGCGTGGAGAATTTGCCACGCGCGACTGCCAGACCTGCCATCATGACAATGCTACGCTGCATCAGCCGCTGCAACTGGCGAGCTTCTTGCCGGGCGGCGTCACACCGGCATTGGTCAGCGACGCCAACATCAGCAACAGCGGCGACATTCAGATCGGCGCCGACGGGTCACTACAATTCCAGCCGTTGCCTGAAGAAGCGGGCGTCTACATCTTTGGGCGCAACCGCGTGCCGTGGGTGGACTGGCTGGGGCTGGCGATCTTCCTGGCGGTGCTGGCGGCAGTGGCGCTGCACGCGGGGCTGCGCTTCATCGCCACGCTGCGACGTCCACGCCACACGCCCGAACTCAAGCGCGTCTACATGTACGACGCGTACGAACGCTTCTGGCACTGGCTGCAGACGGTTGCCATCATCTTGTTGCTCTTCACGGGGCTGGTCATCCATCGCCCGGATATGTTGGGCATGTTCAACTTCCGCTATATCGTGTGGGTGCACAACATGCTGGCGCTGATCGTGCTGATCAACGCGGCGCTGTCGCTCTTCTATCACCTGACCAGCGGCGCGATCCAGCAATTCATCCCGCGCCCCTACGGCTTCTTTGATCAGGCGATCTTGCAGACGAAGTTCTATCTCTACGGCATCTTCAAGGGCGAACCGCACCCGCTGGAAAAGACGCGCAAACAGAAGTTGAATCCGCTGCAGCAGGTGACCTACTTTGGCTTGCTCAACGTGCTGCTGCCGTTGCAGATCATCACCGGCGGGTTGATGTGGGGTGTGCAGCAATGGCCGCAGGTGGCTGGACTGTTCGGCGGGCTGCCGGTGCTGGCGCCGGTGCACACACTGGTCGCCTGGCTCTTTGCCGCATTCATCGTGGCGCACGTCTACCTGACGACGACAGGGCCAACGGCTGTCTCTTATACACATCT
>DMDA01000007.1:0-2886 GCA_003451595.1 Chloroflexota bacterium
GTGTTTGCGGAACCGCGGGCATGCGGTGATGTAGAACTGGCTCTGGTGCGAGGCGACTTCCCCGCGCACCAGCGGCAGCAGCGAACGCCCGTCGAAGTGCAGGTCGTCGCGGCGAATCTCCGCCAGTTCGAGCAAGGTGGGAACCAGGTCTTTGTGCTGGTTGTAGCCCTTGACGCGCACGCCGGCGGGAACCTTGCCCGGATAGCGGATGATCAGCGGCACAACCAGCGTCGGCTCGTAGAGACCGTGATGGTCGAAGTAGCAATCGTGGTCGTAGAGCGTCTCGCCGTGGTCGCCGTTGACGACGACGATGGTGTTCTCCGCCAGCCCGCGCGCTTCCAGCGCCGTGAAGATGCTGCGGATCGCCGCGTCCATGTACGCCACCGCGCCGTCATACTGCGCAATGATATACTCCTTGTCGGTGACGCCCGGCGGCATCCAGCTGGCGAAAAAGTCGCGGAAGGGCTTGAACGCCATCACCGGCTCCATCGACTTGTTGCGCTTGTCGAACTCATTGCCATGATAGAACATGCGCTCGAAGGGCGCGGGCGGCAGATAGGGCGAGTGCGGGTCCATGTGACGCAGGAACAGGAAGAAGGGGTCGCGCTGGCGCGCCAGCCGCTCCAACTCCGGCAGCGCCACGTCGTTGAGATTTTGCGCCTTGGGGCTGCGCCCTTCGTTCCAGCTCCCCCACGCCGGATAGTCGATGTACTTGTCGAAGCCGCGCGCGCTGGGGTTGCCGGTGAAGCCGACGCAGGTCGTGGCGTAGCCTTCTTCGCGCAGGATTTCCGCCAGCGTCTTGACCTCGGCGCGCAGCGGCCCCTTGTGACGCAGGGCGACAACCTGCGTCGTGAAGACATCCTGCCCGGTGAGCATCGAGGCGTAGGCGCTGGTGGTTGGAATGTAAGCGCTGAAGGTTTGCTCGAAGAGAACGCCTTCGGTGGCGAACTGGTCGATGTGCGGCGTCGTCAGGCGGTGATAGCCGTAACCGCTCATGTGGTCGCGGCGCAGCGAGTCGATGCCAAGCAGAACGATATTCGGTTTTCGGTTACGGCGTGCAGGCATAACGTGTTCCTTCCAGGTCAATCGTGTAAGTAAAGGTGCAAATGGAACGCGGATGGCGCGGATGGGACGGATTCACGCGGATTGAATCCGCGCCAATCCGCTTGATCTGCGTCATTCACGTTCTAGCCAGGGATTTCATAGTCAAATTCGCGCATCCCTTCTTCCAGAAAGTCGAAATAGCTGGCGCCCTCGGCGCGGTCGTAGCGCCCCACGACCTCACGGCGCACGACGATGCGCCCCAGCGGGATGCCCAAATACGCCTCCAGCCGCGCCAACGTCGCCTCCTGCTGGTTGACAAAATCCTCGAAACGCACGGCGATCCAGTTTGCCGGCTTGGGCGTGGCGGCGACGATAGCGTGCTGGTAATGCCAGGAAATGGCGCGACGCACACGCCAGACCAGTTCCTCGAATTGCTCGGGCGTGCTGGCAGCCTCGACCAGACCCGGATAGCGGTCGCGCAACAACTGCTCGGCGTCTGGCTGCGGCACGCCGAAGTCGCCCAGGTCGTCGGTAAGATGGCGCGACAGGATATTGTCGCGCGGGTTGCGCACCCAGTGGATGTACTTAATGTCGGGGAACATGCGCACGATCCACGGAAAGACGAGCGTCGTTTCGGGAATCTTCCAGCCCTTGTGCTCGTCCTTCGCCGCCAGCACCTTTTTCAGATATTCGTGGATCAGGTCGGTAAATTCCTGTGGGATCGGCATGGTGTGCAGCGCGCTGAAATCCCACTCCAGCCCGCCCTTCCACGCGACGTAGCGCGCCAGCACGCGACAGGCGTCGTACATCGGCTGCGGCGGGAGCAGATCGCCGGATCGGTTGAGCGGCTCGCCCATGAAGACATTGCTGGCGATCAAGGTGTGGGAAATCGCGCGCGTCCCGCCATGCCCGCGCCCGATAATTGTGATCAGTGACATTGCACCTGCCTTCTGTTGATAGACCGCGGATTGGGCGGATGCCCGCAGATTAAACCAGCGAAAATCCGCTCGATCTGCGTCATCCGCGTGCCATTGCTTATCTTGTTCATTCGACTAACGGGAAGTGAATCCGCCGTCCCTCACGCGCCGAACGATAGGCGCCAAGCACCATCTCGACCGATACGCGCCCATCATGCGCCGTGGTGGGCGGCGGTTGATCCTGAAGAATGCAGTCAACAAAGGCGCGCGGCACGGCCGCGATACGTTCGGCGTGGCTGGCGGGAATGGCGATGCCCTGATCCTGCCATTGGCGGTCGCCGCGCGCATAAAACTTCAGCGCAATTGGGTGCGGCGGCAGCGGGCCATTGGTCGAGACCAGGTCGTCATGGTTCTGGATGATCACGCCCTGGTCGCCGTAGACCTCGGTCGTGTTCTCGCCCGCCAGCGTCACCGAGGAGTTGACCAGCACCGCCATCGCACCGTTGGCGTAACGATAGATGGCGACGCCGGTGTCGTCGGGCGCTACGTCGGTGATGGTGTTGTCGATCTCCGCCATCACGCTGGTCGGGCGTCCCAACAGCCAGTGCAGGAAGTCGGTGGCGTGGCTGGCGTCGTCCATGAACATGCCCATGTTCTTGTGCGGGTCAAGGTGCCAGCGCGTTGGCCCGTTGACAAAGCCCTCGTTGAAAAGCACCGGAATGCAATGACGACGCCGCACCAGGCTGATCCGCCCGACCGCGCCGCTGTCGATCAGCGCCTTGATGCGCTGGTTCGACGGATCATGGCGCATCTGATACGCCATCATGAACTTGACGCCCGCCGCTTCCACCGCCTGGATCATGCGATCGCACTCCGCCAGCGTCAACGCCATCGGCTTCTGGCAGAGGATGTGCTTGCCTGCCGC
>DMDA01000007.1:3124-3285 GCA_003451595.1 Chloroflexota bacterium
CGCGCCTCATCGTCATCCCAGCAGGCGACAAGGTCGACATCCGCAAAGGTCGCCAGCCGGTCGCAGTAGAGATTGGCGTGTCCATGCGCAAAGCTGATCACGCCAATGCCAAGTTTCGCTGTCATCCGTGCCCACACTTTCGTTCGATCCAAAACGACGTG
>DMDA01000007.1:3292-3474 GCA_003451595.1 Chloroflexota bacterium
CAGAGGATGTGCTTGCCTGCCGCTGCCGCCGCCAGCACCATCTCGGCGTGCCGGTTTGTCTCACAGGTGACGATCACCGCGTGCACCGCCGGGTCGTCGAGCAGGTCTTCCAGATGTGGCGTGTAGCGCATCGCATACTTTACCGCCGCTGCCTTGCCGCGCGCCTCATCGTCATCCCAGCA
>DMDA01000077.1:0-421 GCA_003451595.1 Chloroflexota bacterium
CCCCAGCCGGTCGAACGCCTCCATCGTCTCATGCATCGGCGTATTGCGGTCATCGACGTGGGCGTAGTAGAGGTCGATGGTGTCGATGCCCATGCGCCGCAGACTCTTGTCACACTCCGCCTCGATCTGCGCCGCCGACAGCCCGCGCGTCACATCATCGTACTGGAAGCCGACCTTGCTGGCGATGAAGAGGCGGTCGCGGTTGCCGCGTTCGCGCAGCCATTCGCCCAGCAGCGTCTCGCTCTCGCCGCCACGGCAGCCTTCCACCCACCAGGCATAGATATTCGCCGTGTCGATAAAGCTGCCGCCGGCATCGACATAGCGATCCAGCATCCGATACGAAGTGGTGCGGTCATTGCGCGAACCAAAGTACATCGCGCCAAGACAGTACATGCTCACATCGACGCCGGAGCGTCCAAGC
>DMDA01000077.1:718-876 GCA_003451595.1 Chloroflexota bacterium
TGCTCGAAGGCGTGCTGGATGTCATAGCGCACGGTCAGCAGGCGCTCTGGCTGCTGTGGATGCGGACGGCTGGACTCCAGATCGTCCGGCGACAGGCTTCCGAGCAGCAGGCGCACGTAGTCCAACATGCGCCGGGCGCGGGCGCGCAGATACGTCGG
>DMDA01000077.1:1147-4195 GCA_003451595.1 Chloroflexota bacterium
CATTGTCCACTCGGCGCGACGCAACAGATAGTAGGTCGAAGAGATCGCATGTGCGATCAGCCAGCCGAGGCTGCCAGACGGTCCCCGCCACGGGCTGTGCTCAAAGGGCTTCCAAAGCAGTGCAGCAGCAGGCAGGTCATCTAACAACGACTCGATGTCGCCGGTCATGTTCTCAAACATTTGGCGGTAGGTGGCAAGCTCAGATGGTGCGGGCATCGGTCATCTCCAGTCTCCGGTGAATTTGCTCGAATAGGTCAAGAACCCATTGTGGGCGGCTCGATGGTATTTGTCAATTACAGCACAGAACCACTCCGAGGCTGGCATGTCAACAGGGTCAGAAGCCACCCTATGCGGGTATGGTAAGCTTCGAAAACAACCCGCGTGATTTGATTCATTGACAGTCAAGGTCGTTGCCGCATCGAAAAGATGGTATACTCGCGGTCATTCTATTGATCTCGGTCAGCGCAACACCTCTGGTGTTGCAAATCGATGAGAGCAGCGACTGAAGCATGACCAGTTTACCTTTTTCCTTCGATGGCGTCGCCGATGCCAGCGGCGTCGTGCGGGTTACGCGGCGCGTGCCCGTCGGGCCGATGCGCATCCAGATCACCCATTTCTCATTGCGCACCCACAATGGCTGTAACAGCCGCATCCACAACCTGCGCGTGCTGGTGAACAGCGATGAAATCTACCGCGGCGAGATGCATGACTGCGCTGACCTGACGATCAGCTCGTCGCGCGCTTGGCGCGGTGTGTTGCGCTTGCAATTCATGGCGGACGGCTTCGATGTGGGCGAGCACGTCAACGGCGCTGGCGAAGTCCAATTCCGCGCAGCATTGCTGTGAGCACCTTGCCATGAACGACACAGAACGCTCCACCACCGCTTCGTCCCGTCCGCTGCCGGAAGCTGAACCGCGCAAAGGGCTGCAGATTCTAGCCGGGTTGGCGCGCACCCGCAATCCACTAACGGCGCTGGCATTGATGCGCGA
Source organism: Chloroflexota bacterium (assembly GCA_003451595.1). Classification (GTDB taxonomy): domain Bacteria; phylum Chloroflexota; class Anaerolineae; order Caldilineales; family Caldilineaceae; genus Caldilinea. The sequence goes on from DMDA01000077.1 coordinate 2,137, forward strand.
GTACGTCGGTCAGGCGTTCGAGATTCCAGCGCCGCGCTTTCGGCCTGCGGTCTTCATCGGGCCGGACGCCAACCGCCAGATTCTGATCACCGACCGTGATCGGCTGAGCTGGCGCAACGAGAGCGACCCGGTGGTCAAGCTGCTGCGCCGCGGCGTGTTGATCGTTGACGGCGAAGAGCATGACCGCTATCGCCAGATCATGGATCCAACCTTGCAACGGCGCCACGTCAACCCGCACATTCCCGACTTCTGGCGCTACACCGACCAGGTCGCCGACGCCTGGGCGGACGGTTCGACCCAGGACATGCTGATCGAGATGCGCAAGCTGGCGCTGCTGATCCTGATGGGCGCCAGCTTTCATGTCGATTTCACACCGCACATGCAGCGGCTCTGGCAACCGATCCTCGACCTGATCGAGTACATATCGCCCGGCTTGTGGATCGTCTGGCCCGACGCACCGACGCGCGCCAAACATCGCAAAGCCATCGCCGCCATGGACGACTATCTCTATACGATCATCCGGCAGCGGCGGGCGGAGTTGGACGCAAGCGGCGCCGCACCTGCGCCTTCTGATTTACTCGGCGCGCTGATCGTGGCGCCCGACATGACCGACGACCTGATCCGCGACCAGCTGCTGACGATGTTGATCGCGGGCCACGATACGAGCACGGCGCTGTTGGCATGGGTCTTCTATCTACTCGGCATGCACCCGGCCACGTTGACCGAAGTGCAACAGGAGATCGACGCCGTCATCGGGACAGCGGACGCGCCGCCCACCGCCGATCAACTGAACGAGCTGCACCTGCTCGACCAGGTGATCAAAGAGACGTTGCGCCTCTATCCACCGATCCACATCGGCAACCGCCGCACCACCGAGGACATGGCGATCTGCGGCTATGCCGTGCCCAAAGACAAACGGGTGATGTATTCGATCTACCTCTCGCACCGCGACAAGGAATACTGGCGCGACCCGGATCAATTCTGCCCGGCGCGTTTCGAGCGCGGCAAAGAGGAAAAAGTGCCGGCCTTCACCTACGTGCCCTTCGGCGGAGGCCCACGCACCTGCATCGGCGCCACCTTTGCGCAGATCGAGGCGCGTGCGGTGCTCGCTCGCCTATTGCAGCGCTTCGACTTCACGCTACTCAACGGCGATAAAATTCATCCGCACATGGGCGCCACGCTGGAGCCGCGCCCCGGCGTACAGATGCGCGTGTGCAAACGCAGGGCTTGACCTCAGGCTGGCCGCCACTGCTGCGCGAAGTCCAGGAATTCCCCGCAGCAGTGGCCAATTCCAATTTCTACATGGTCACGTTCTGTCCGCGATGATCTTCCCGTCAGCTCACGGAACTTCCACGAAGACACCCGGCGCCCCGCCGGTCAATCCCTACTCCTCGACAGTCGGGTAGACCTTCGGGAAGTATTTCCCTTTCAGAATCTCGCCATCCGCCACCTCGACGTAGGGCTTCATCACGTGGTTGCCGCTGGCGACGTAACGCGTCTCGCCGGTCATGTAGTGCAGGGCGATGGCGCGACGCGGGCGTCCGCTCTTGTTGGCGTGGCTGCCGTGCCAGGTCAGTGCATGATGATAGTGCACCTCGCCCTTCTTGACCGGACAGCGGATGACCTTAATCTCATGACCATCAAATTCGGCGGGCATATCCTCGTAGTTCTTGAGCGTGTGCAGGAAGTCGATGTTGTTGCCCCACAGGTGCGAGCCGGGCACCATGCTCATGCAGCCGTTGTCCTCGTCGGCGTCGTCGAGCGCCACCCATGCCGTTACCTCGGTCATCGGCTGGATGATGGGCCAGTAGGGCGCGTCCTGATGCCACATGTTGACGCCGCCGATCTGCGCCGGCTTGTACTGAATCTGGTCGTGCCAGATGCGCAGTTCGCTGGCATCGGTGAGCTGCGCCAGCCCTGTCGTGATCTTGGGGTGGCTGATCAGCTTGCGAAAAGGCGGGCTGGACATCCAGATGTCGACAATCTGCCACACGGGCGAAGATTCGTCCCTGGACAGGTTGCGCACCAGCACGGGCTGCGCAATGTCGGTGCGGTCGCG
>DMDA01000077.1:4440-4884 GCA_003451595.1 Chloroflexota bacterium
CACGCAACACTCTATCTCGATCTTGATTGCAGCCGCGCCGCCTGCGCCGGGTCGCCGATGTGCAGCGTGTCGTAGGCTTGCTGCGAGCTGGTGAAGTAGTCGATGCCTTCCGCGCCGTGCCAGCCGGGCTGGTGGTAGATCGGGTTCGGTAGACCGGTCTCCGCCTCACGCTGCGCGATCCAGGCGTGCATGCGCCGCGTCAATTCGGCCACGATCTCCGGCTGTGACTCCGCCAGGTTGATCGTTTCCGCCGGGTCCTCGAAGAGGTTGTACAGCTCGACCGGCGGCTTGAAGTGGAAGTCCGGCTCCAGCGCCACGATCAGCTTCCAGTTGGGCGTGCGCCAGCCGTGTTTGCGCATCCACGTGCATTCGGTGATGTAGAACTCGCTCTCGTGCGAGGCGACTTCCCCGCGCACCATCGGCAGCAGCGAACGCCCGTCGAAG
>DMDA01000087.1:0-39389 GCA_003451595.1 Chloroflexota bacterium
TGGCATCTGGGCGGACAACCTGCCGAAGGGTGGCATCTGGGCTGACAACCTGCCGAAGGGCGGCATCTGGGCTGACAACCTGCCGAAGGGCGGCATCTGGGCGGACAACCTGCCGAAGGGCGGCATCTGGGCTGACAACCTGCCGAAGGGGATGACTCTTAAGGATTCATTGCTGTAGATCAGTCACGCTCGGCTTCTGGAAATTTGTTCGGTCTGAACTCATAAATTCGCAACGATGCCTCAGCAGCTCACTCTTTTTGAGGGACTGGGCTGCTGAGATGCAACTGCTGTCGTGCAATCATTCAGTGCACTTACTCAGCCGGGGTGCTGAGTGGCGTCCGAAACAAACTGCGCACTATGCGCCGCGTGCGGCGCAGATTCGTCAACAAGAGGTAACGCAGCGGACGTTGGAATCGATAAGCTAATCCGCCTAACGCCAACAACAACAACCACTGCAACAGCACTAGCGATGGAGGTAGATGCGCCGTCGCCGTGCCGACGCTGCTCCCGACCAAAATACCGATGCCGCGCGCTAGCAAGATCGCCGGCGCCAGCCAACGCAGCGGGGTCGTCCCCATGCCAGCCACGTAGATTACTAGATCGGGCATCGGAAACAGAAAGAGCACGAACCAGATCAAAGGCGAGCGCAGGCGCAATTTGCGTTCCCAGCGGATCAGATCACTGCGATCAAAAAAGCGCTCTAACGCGGGACGTCCCAATTTACGCCCGATCAGCAATGCCAACATCACGCCAAGCGACACACCGAGCAGGCTCAAGACCAATCCGCTGCCGAAACCAAACAGATAAGCGCCGAGCACTGAGAGGAAACTGCCTGGCAAGGGTGCGATCAGAATCTGCGCCGCGTAGAACGCGACATAGGCCATCGGCGCCAACGGTCCGAAGCTGATGATCCAGGTGCGGATGTCTCCGGCTGCGTCTAGTACGGCGCTAAGCGGTGCACTAAACCACCAGCCCAACACACCGAGCGCTGCCACCAGCAAGACCAGGATGCTACTGTCACGCCAACGATTTCCAGGAGAGAACATGCGATTGAGCCTATTTCAGCTGTCAGAGAATGAAATGAAGTTGGCGTGCATCAGTGACACCGCCTTTGTGACGATAAGCATACCCGATTGATTCCCGTTTGTCGTCATGGTTTGCTGACAAATCGTTGACGGTGAAGTAGCTACCAGGCGCCCACCGGCGTCGCGCCTGGCGTGTGGCGGGCAACGAAATCGTCGATCAGCTTGCGGGCAATGCTGATCTTCGGCGGCAAAAGGGGCAGCGCGTCGGGTGCAAACCACTGGGCATCGGCGATCTCGTCGTCGCCCAACGCGATTTCACCGCCCGCGTATTCAGCCGTGAAACCGATCATCAATGAGTTGGGGAATGGCCAGGGCTGGTTCCCGAAATAACGGATATTGGTGATCTGTACACCCGTTTCCTCACCCACCTCTCGCCGAACACACTCTTCCAGCGTTTCCCCTGCCTCGACAAAGCCGGCGATGACGCTGTAGCGCCCGGCTGGGAAGCGATGATTGCGCGCCAGCAAGATGCGCGGGCCATCGGCGGCGTGCTGTGTGACAGCAACGATAATCGCTGGCGCGATGCGCGGGTAGTTGCTCAATCCGCAAGCTGGACAGCGTCGGGCGCGTTCACCCTGCACCGGTTCTGTGGCCGCGCCACAGCGACCACAGAACCGGTGATCGCGCTCCCAGTGGGCAATCTGTTTGGCGCGGCCCGCCACACCGATCTCGAAATCGTCGAAATGCTCAAAGAGAGAGCGAAGGTCGCGGGCAGCATAGCCTAACGGCAGCGGCGTTGCCTCGGACGCGAGACCGGAAAAACAGTGCATGGACACACCATCGCAATAGACGCCGAGATACTGGGTATGCAGCACGGTTAATCCCAGGTCAGCGGCATGGATGGCGGTTGGGATGGTTGGTGCGCCAGCGCGCTCGTCTACGATCAGACGGTCGCCCTGGTACAGATACCAGCGCACCGGTTCGGTAATGGTCGGTGCAGTGACGCCGGGTGTGAAGGACTTGGGCACGGATGTCTCTCTTCCTGCAGGTCAGGCAAAACGTCGCGCCAGCTCGGCTTCGACATCTTCCCACGTCAGCCCGCGCAAATTGAGGAAGACGAGCGTGTGATAAACAAAGTCTGCCAGCTCATAGATCACGCGCTCGTCGGTTTCACCTTTGGCGGCGATGATCACTTCGACCGCTTCCTCACCCATCTTCTTGAGAATTTCATTTTCACCTTTGGCAAAGAGCGTCGCCGTGTAGGAGTTGGGGCGTGGGTGTTCTCTGCGCTCTTGAATTGTGGCGGCTAAACTCTGCAACGTGGACATCAATCTGATCCTTCCCGATGTGGCGTAATTGCTTGAAAAAAACAAGAGATGGCGCCAGTGTGACAGGCCGGGCCAGCCGGCTCCACTTCGATCAGCAACGCATCGCCGTCGCAATCAAGATGAATGGCGACGACGCGTTGCACGTTGCCGCTAGTGGCGCCCTTGTGCCAGAACTCCTGGCGACTCCGGCTCCAGAAAACTGTCTCGCCCAATTCTAGCGTACGGCGCAAACTCTCGGCGTTCATCCACGCCAGCGTCAACACCTGGCGCGTGTGTACATCTTGCACGATCGCCGGGATCAGCCCGGCGGCGTCGAAGCGAATCTGTGGTGTTGTCTGCGGGGTCTCATCGCTGGCGCTATGCATCGTGATCTTCCTCCGCCAGCGGGAAGCGCACCGGCACACCCGCTGCCCGCAGATGTTCTTTGATTGTCATAATACGCAGTTCGCGAAAGTGAAAGAGGCTGGCCGCCAACGCTGCCGCTGCGCCGCCTTCGGTTAAGGCTTGCTGGAAATGTTCGAGGCGACCGGCGCCGCCGCTTGCGATCACGGGAATCGACACGGCGTCACTGATGGCGCGCGTGAGCTCGATGTCGTAGCCTTCTTTGGTGCCATCGCCATCCATCGATGTGAGCAGGATTTCACCCGCGCCGCGGCGCTCCACCTCCTGCGCCCAGGCAATTGCGTCGAGACCGGTGTTGATGCGTCCACCGCTGACGTAGACATCCCACCCCGGCCCACGCGCAGCCAGATCATCGCTCTGCCGTCGCCGCGCGTCGATCGCCACGACGATGCACTGGCTGCCAAAGCGCGTCGCCGCTTCGGTGATCAGCGCCGGATTCTTCACGGCCGCGCTGTTGATGCTGACCTTGTCGGCGCCCGCAAGCAGAATCGCGCGCATGTCATCGACGGTGCGGATGCCGCCGCCCACCGTGAAGGGGATGAAGACGCAATCGGCCACGCGGCGCACCATGTCAATGACGATGTCGCGCGCCTCATGCGTGGCGGTGATGTCGAGAAAGACCAGTTCATCGGCGCCTTCGCGATCATAGACTTGCGCCTGCGCCACCGGGTCGCCCGCATCGATCAGATCGACAAAGTTGACGCCCTTGACGACGCGACCATCTTTTACATCTAGACAAGGAATGATGCGTTTTGCCAACATGCCGCTATTATATGCGCGGATGGTTGAGGAACTCCAATGCGGCATCCAATGCGGGCAACTGTTCAGGCGAGGTTTCGGTGAGTAGCTCCCACGTCTCCTGGGGCGATGCCCAACGCGCTTCGCAGTGGTTCTCGTGGCCGAGCCGAATTTCGCCCGGGCCAATTTCTGCCAGGTAATAGACGATGGTGCGGGCAATGTCGTGGCCGCGAATCGTCACTGTGTAGTGTAGCTCCGCGCGGCAATCGGAGTGAATTTTGACCACCGGCAGCCCTGTCTCCTCGGCGAATTCGCGCCGGGCGCAGGCCAGGTCGCCTTCGCTGCGATGCACGCCGCCGCGCGGGAATTGCCATTGCTCGAAGAAGAGATTGTAGATTAGCAGGAACTCCGGTTTGCCATCTGTCCAGCGAAAGGGAACCAATCCTGCACTGCGCCGGGTGAGCGGCTGATGACCCAGACGGATCGCCGCTGATAGATCGAGCGCACCGGTGTAGAGTGCTTGACCGACGATCACGCCGTCGATGTTATAGTGTTCGTGCGCCTTCAGAATCTCGATGTCGCCGATGCCAGCGACGCCACCGCTGGCAATCACCTTGAGACCGGTCACATCGCCCAGGCGCGAGGTCATCTCGATGTTGACGCCCGACAACATGCCGTCTCGACCGATGTCGGTGTAGACGACGCGTGTGACGCCCAATGCCTGCATCCGGTGTCCAAGTTCGATAGCGTCCACACTGCTGGTGGTTTGCCAACCGTGCGTTGCCACTTTGCCGTCGCGTGCATCGATGCCTACGACGATCCGATCTGCGCCCCAGCGCAGCAATGCCTCAGAGACCAACTCTGGATTTTCAATCGCCGCTGTGCCTAATACAACGCGGTCGGCGCCCAGTTCCAACGCCAGCTGAATGTCGTCGAGCGTGCGCAGCCCGCCGCCAAATTGGAGTGGGAGCGCAACGGCGCGCCGAATGTCGCGCAGCCGGCGCAGGTTGATCGGCAGATCGTGTTCCAACTCCTGTTCTGGCGTCAACGCAGCCTGTTGTCCCGGATGCTGAATGCGAATATTGTTGGGGCGATGCAAGGCATGCAGCTGCGTCTGCGTGGCGCAGAGTGCGCCGTCAAGGTTGACGATATGTAGCCATTCAGCGCCCTGGCTGGCCCAGTGTTGCGCCATCGCCGCCGGGTCGTCGCCGAAGACGGTCTCGGCGGCGGGGTCGCCCTGGCGTAGACGGACACAGCGTCCCTGGCGTAAATCGATTGCCGGATAAATGATCATGAACGATGCCTTCTCTGTACGGATGAGTCAATGCGTCAACCCGAAATTATCATCAATGTAGCACATGTCCACACAGACAAACGTAACGTGTCATCCGTACAGAGGTGCACTTTGCTTTCGCGGCGCCCGTAGGCGCTTGATGTCAGAGTCCGTCTGAAGATTCCCCGTCATTGACGTAGAGACACAGCGGCACAGGGAGAACCTGGAGAAAAATCGGCTCATATGGCTCCACAGGCTACATTGAGGTGCGATTGTGCAGAATCTCGATGTATTTGTCAGTAGGTGCGTCCTCGGACGTGGCGGCGTCTTCTGGGGCGTAGGCGCCGGAGAGCCGCGTCGGCCCCATGCCTGGCACTTCGATCATGCTTTGCGCGTCGCTTTGCGCCAATTTGAGCACGCCGTCTGCCATTGCGGCGCCGGCTTCCTCACGCTGCCGCACGGCCGCGCCGTCGAGCAAGTTGCGCAGCCCGGCCAGAATGCCGATGCTGTCGTGAATGGGTTTTGCCAGCACGCCGACCACGATCCCCGACAACACAATATCCCAGCTGGCGGGGATCGGCCCGATAAAGCCCAACGCCAGCGGTTGCAGCGCGGCCAGCAGGTGCAGCGTGAACAGCCCGGCCACGCCGACACCGACGATGGCGCCCAGCAACACGCAGGTACCGCTCTTGAACTTCACATACGCCGAGGATTTCAGGTCGGTGGCGTGCAGCCGTTTCGTGTTGAGCAAAATCCACTCCAGATAATTCCAGAGTAGTTCCAGCAGCCGCTCGATGGCAAAGGCAGTTGCCAGCAGCGTCAGTAGCAGCGGCCACAGGCTGGGCGACGCGGCGCTTTCTTGCTGCGCTGGTGCTGCGTTGGCAACAAGTGGGAGCAGCGCGCCGATTCCCGCCAGCCATGCCCCATGCTGACGTAGTCGGCGGCGATGGAGTTGCGGTGTTGTCCTCTGCGGGTGCATCGGCGTCTCTCCTTCGTGCCTGTTCAATACGCTTCAGCCAGATCGACCAGCAGACGCACGCCGAAACCGGTGGCGCCTTTCGGAGTGAGCGCGTCGCGCTCCGCCGTCGTCCAGGCGACATTGGCGATGTCGAGGTGCGCCCATGCGTAGCCTTCCGTAAAATGTTCGATGAACTTGGCGCTTGTCGAGACGCCACCGGTGCGCCCGCCAGAGTTCTTCACTTCAGCCATATCGCTCTTGATCACTTCCATGTATTCATCCCACATCGGCATCGGCCACAGGCGTTCACCGCTGGCTTGCGAGGCGGCCAACAGCGCCGTCTGGAGCGCGTCGTTGTTGCTGAACAGGCCAGCTGCTTGCTGCCCCAGCGCAATGCCGATGGCGCCAGTCAGCGTCGCCAGGTCGACCACCGCCTTCGGCTGGTAGCGCGCCACGTAAGCCAGCGCATCCGCCAGGATCAGCCGTCCCTCGGCGTCGGTGCTGAGAATCTCCGTGCTCTTGCCAGTCATGCCGGTGAGGATGTCACCGGGGCGGTAAGCGTTGCCATCGGGCATGTTCTCCACGCACGCGGCGACGCCGATGACGCGACGCGGGACGCCGAGCCGAGCAATTGCCTGCATGGCGCCGATCACCGCCGCCGCGCCGCTCATGTCGTGCTTCATCTCCTCCATCCGCTCCGAGGGTTTGATGCTGATGCCGCCGGTGTCGAAGGTGATGCCCTTGCCGACCAGCACCAGCGGCGCCTCCTCTGCGTGACCGGCGGGCGCGTGTTCGAGCACGATCAGTTGTGCTTCGTTGGCGCTGCCACGGCTGACTGCCAGCAGGATGTTCATGCCCAACTCGCGCATCGCCTCTTCGCCCAGGATCGTGCACTGCAGACCCGCGTCAGCGGCCATCGTCTGCGCCCGCCGCGCCAGTGCGACCGGGTAAAGGACATTCGGCGGTTCGTTGGAGAGATCACGCGCCAGGTTGACGCCTGCCGCAATGCGTTCGCCGCGCCGCACGCCTGCTTCGATGCTCGCCAGGCGATTGGCGTCGAACTCGACGACCGTACACAACGCCGGGCCATTTTCGGGCGCCTCGCGTTTGTAGTTGGGGGCGCGATAGCTTGCCAGCAGAGCGCCTTCCGCCAGCGCCTGGGCTGCTGCAGCGGCGTCCTGTCCACCGATGCCGGCGCCATGAACGATCGTGGCAAAGTGCTTGACGCCCTTGACTTTGCTCAGCGCTTTGTAGACCGCCGCTGCTGCCTTGCGCGCGGCGTGAATGTCGAATTTTTCCGCCTTGCCCAACCCGACGACAAGTACGCGCGCTGCCGGCAACTTGCCGGCGGTGTAGAGCAGTGTCGTAGCGCCCGCCTTGCCCTCAATGTCGCCAGCGGCGATCAGCGAGGAGATCATGCCGTTCAGCGCTGCATCGACGGCGCCGGTGGCGCCACCCGGCAGCGTGACGCCCTCGAAGAGATTGACGACAATGCAGTCGGCGTTTTGATTGGCGATGTTGCCTGATGTAACCACGAATTTCATGTGACGACTCCGAATTCTAGTTGTGGCGCGTGCAACGGTGAGCGCGGCTTCTGTGCAGCGCCGTGATTAGTGTACTGATTTGATTCTTTGGAGACGGTGGGCGGCTTCGTCCAGGGTCTCATCGGTCTTGCAGAAGGTGAAGCGCGCCAGGTTGTCGGTCAGGGATTGATGCGGTGCGCTGTAAAATGGGCTGGGCGGGATGGCGGCGACGCCGATCTCTTGTGTGAGCCAGCGGCAGACAGCAATATCGCGGCGCGCGCCAGGCGACGTCGCGATCGGCAGCGCCCCGGTGTCGACAATGATGAAGTAGGAGCCATCGGGGGTCATCGGCGGCAAGCCGACATCTGTCAATACTGCGAGTAGACAGTCGCGCTTGGCCTGGTACATGGCGCTGAGCCAGGCGAAGTAGTTGCGCGGCTGGCTTTCCTCCAGCGCCACCGCGATAGCTTCCTGCATGGGCGTACTGACGGCGAAAGGAATCCATTGATGCGCCATGAGGATGGCGTGCGCCAGGGGTGGGGGGGCAATCGCCCAGCCGATCTTCCAGCCAGTGACGGAGAAGGTCTTGCCGGCGCTGCCCAACGTCACGGTGCGCTCCCACATGCCGGGCAGCGTGGCGATGCGCACATGCTCGGCGGGTGGATAGACCATCCATTCGTAGACTTCGTCGCTGAGCACGGTCAGGTTGAAGCGACAGACAATTTCGGCCAGTGCGCTCAGCTCGGCGCGGTTGAAGACCTTGCCCACCGGGTTTGACGGCGTATTGAGGATGAGTAGCTTGGTGCGCGGTGTGATGGCGGCGGTTAATTCATCAAGATCGAGCGTCCAGGCGGCAGCGCTACGGGCGCCCTCAGGTGCGCGCAGGGGCACGTAGACAGGAACGCCGCCAGCCATGGTCACGGCAGCCGGGTAGCTGTCGTAGAAGGGTTCGATCAGGATGACCTCATCGCCTGGATCGACTAGCGCCTGGACGCTGGCAAAGATGCCTTCCGTTGCGCCGACGGTGACAACGATCTCTGTCATCGGGTCAAGGGTGCGGCCAAAGAGCGGACTATACACCTGGGCCAGTGCGCGCACCAGGCGCGGATGGCCGGCGCTGCGCGCATATTGGTTTAGATCAGCGGCGATGGCCTGCTGCGCCGCTGCCTTAACAAAATCAGGCGCGGCAAAGTTGGGAAAGCCTTGTCCCAAATTGACTGCGCCGGTGGCGTTCGCCAGCGCTGTGAACTCGGCAAAGACAGTGGCGCCAAAACCGCGCACGCGCGTGGCGACGGGATCGTAGTGCGTAGAAGTTGCAGGTTGCGAAGTAGACATGCGCTGACTGACCCTGTCTGGTCGTGTGGCCTGTCACACAGGCGAGACACAAGCTGCTTGGACTTATTGAGCAGCATTATAGTCCAGGCAGGGCGTGCGGCATAAAGCGACGGGAGGCAAGTTGGCGAGAGTTGTGAGAGACAGGGCCAATGCTCAAGGGTAAGCTATGCAGGGGCATTCGTGGCTTGCGCGCACTTCCTGTCTCCCCTCCTCTCTGTTTTGGTCTGTTTTGGCGCTCAGTTTTGCGCTACGTCTGGTTCGATATTCACTTCTTCCATGCTGCCGGTGACGATGAAGATCAAACGTTCCGCCACATTGGTGATCAGGTCGCCAAAGCGTTCAAACTCGCGAGCGATGCGGAGCACCTCATATTCGTTCTCGGCTTCTTCAGGTGAACCGGAACTGGCCAGCTGATACATGACCGTTGTGAACGCCCGCGCGTAGAGCTTGTCGACTTCATCGTCTTGCCTGGCAATCCGCTGGGCAAGCTGAATATCGCGGTTGGCGTAAGCGACTTTAATAGTGCGCAACATTTCCAAGACGGTGCGTCCCATCTCTGCAATTTCCGGTGGCAGCGAACCGCGTGGACGTCCGTGCAGGTGGCGTAGCGCCTTGGCAACGCCTTTCGCCTGGTCGCCCATCCGCTCTAGATCGACGATCATGTTCAGCGAGGCGATAATTAGACGCAGGTCGCGGGCGGTTGGCTGCTGTTTGGCAATCAGCAGGATACAGTGTTCCTCGATCTCGAAGCGCATCTTGTTGACTTGACGGTCGAGGTCGCTGACGACGGAAGCCAACGTTGGGTCTAGTCTTTCGTAGGCTGCCAGTACGATGGACAGCTCCTCTTCGACCCGGCTCGCCATCAGCATGATCGAGTCGCTCAATTGCTGCAATTCACGGTCGAAATGTTCACGCGGTTTCATCGGTTTCCTTTTCCTGGTTTGCGTCTTGTCCTAGACGCGGCAATGCAGGTAGGCGAGACACGCCCACACCCGAATCATAGCGAGCTTCTATTATCGCTGTGTCAAGGCAATGTTAACAAAGTGCACTTTGCCAATAATAATGCAAGCCCCTTCCGGGTGGAAGAGGCTTGTACTGCCAAGCTGTTGAAGGGGGGGTGTGTTTCGTGGTGCGTTTTCGCCATGAAACATACGCCATCGCACTAGCGTTGACCGGCGCGTAGGGCGACCGTGGCGGGCGCCGGCTTCGCTGTCTTGCTGCGCAGGTCGCTCATTAGTGCGTAACCCAGCGCCAGCGCGGCCAACACTGCAATCAACCAGGCAGCCACCGTCGTTGTGGGGATGCTCTCGTTGCTGGCGATGGCGGTGACAACCTGCGCAGGCTCGACCAGGGCAGGCGCAGCGCCGATGGGCAGCGGCTGGCGGCTCGCCAACGTCAGTGCGTAGACGGCGCCTGTCTGTCCGGCAACAGGCAGCAGTTCCGCCACGGGAGCGTCAACCTGACGTTGTAGCGTCTGCCAGGTGGCGCCGCCGTTAGTTGTCTGCTGGATGCCGGCGGGAGACTGATGCACTGTCGTCGTCCCATAGAGATAGCTTGTGGCCACGTAGAGCACATCGAGCTGCGCCGGGTCGGCGGCAATGGCGTCGATGCTGAGGCGAGAGCCAGGCACGAAAGCCAGGCCGTCATTCGCCATGCTCCAGGCGGCGCCATCCTGGCTAGTCAGCAGACCGCGATCAGCAGTGCCAACGTAGACCGTCGCCGGATAGCGATTGACCACTGCCAGCGCGGTTGGCGTGCTGCCCAGGTTCTCAACGGCATTCCAGTTCAGTCCCATGTTTTCGCCGTGATAGAGCGTGCTGGGTGTGCGAGCAAAGACCAGCCCGGCGCCGGAGCTATCGGTGGCGACCTGCAGGACCGGCTCACTCAGTGCGACATGGCCGCCAGCAAGCATACTGGCGCCGACATCGCGCAGCCGAAAGACGCCTGCTGTGTCGGTGCCGACGTAGAGTAGGCGGCTGGCTTTGTCTAGCGCCAGGCTGGTCACGCCGCCCACGTAATCGTTGCTCAGCGGTACGCGCAGCCATTTCTGGTTGCCGTCCGTGCGGTAAATTGCCAGTTCGTTGGCTGCCCCAATGTAGAGTCGGCCAGGGCGGCTGCTATCCACTGCGACGGCGCCGACGATCACGCCATCCGGTGTGGCAACCTTGCGCCACTCACCAGGGCGACCGCTATAGAGTGCGCCGCCATCGACAGCGTAGTTCAAGCCCGCGCTTTGGGCAGCGGCGGCGTAGGCGCGCACATTCTCAAGATTCGCCTTGACTGCATCGGTCTTGACTGCGACGCCCGCCTGTGTATCCAGCGCGCTGACGATGCCCGCAAAGAGGGACAAGATCAGGATGGTGGTGGTGGCGATGAAGAACAGTTTGCGAATCATGATTTGGCTCCTTCCCGTGTCGGGCAGTACTTCTGCACCGCACCCTGAGTGTACTGTGTTTGATCTCTGCGTGTTTGACGCGTTCGACAAGCGATTCAGACCGTCTGCCTACGCTGTCCTTCGTTGTACGTGAAGCATACTGTGCCCAACAATCCTTTGCTGCATCGGCGACGACAGCCAGCCTGTGCACCAGCGCACAGCAAGACCGTCACTCGCTCATCGCTTGCACCGGTGACGGCGATAGGCGTCACTTTGTTTCATTCTCTCATCAAGTCGATGAGGGCTCTGGCAAACGCAGTCAAGCCTTGTGGCTCATAGAGGCTCAGGGGGATGGGGTTGACTCTGAAGATGTGCAAAAGATCGTCAGCAGATTTTGCGCTATGCTGGCAGTTCTGGTATATTGAGGATGTAACTTGTGTTACGGCTCACTAGCTCAATTGGCAGAGCAGCTGACTCTTAATCAGCGGGTTCTAGGTTCAAGTCCTAGGTGAGTCACCTATAAGATACAATTGGGGGGAGCAATACCCTCGACATGGAAACCTCTGTCAACAAGCTGTAAGCGGCGAGTTGAGGAGGTTTTTAGTTGTTTGGCGCTGCCGTCCGTAGTTCTTTCATCAGGAATGGGCTGCGGCCATGCCGGATGCCTTCCTCCAGACTCCATCCGTACAGTTCAATTAAGTCGACCTGGGTTCCTTTGGCGGCGCGCATACGGTCGCACCACGCGCGTGAGTGCGTGGTAATGATCATGTGTCCGAAATTCGGCGCTTCATCGGCCAGCAGATCAATGATCCGATCAAGGTGCGCGTCGTCTACTGAAGTGAGCACGTCATCCATAACGACGAGGGCGTTGCCAGCGCTGGAATGCTTGGCAAGCGCCAGGTAAACACAGAGTCCCAGTGTGTCCAAGTGCGCTTCGCTGTAGTAAGCGCCCGGCGGCACGTCAGACTTGTCGCCGAAGTTGGCTTTCAACTCCAGCGAGCCTGTCGTATGGGCCTTCACGTGAAAAGAAGGATGTCCCAGCGGTTCGTTTGGGTGGATGCGGGCGTAGAGTGCAGCCACGCTCGCCGCGATGCTGTCTATTAGTTCACTGACATACCGTTTGCGCTCACGTTCGACTACCTCCAACATGCGTTTCAAATGGATTGCGAGGCGTTGCCGCTCGCGAAGCTCCGTGTCGTTGGCTACTAACAGTCGGAGATGGCTCTTGATGGCGTTCAACTGGTTGAGCGTCTTTTGGTCGGCATCTAGCGCTGCCTGCAATGTTGCACAGTGTGCCATCGACGCGCGGATGACGCCGGTGACCTGCCTGACCGTTGTCCCGCCAGGGCTGGTGAGAATGGTGGCAAGATCAGCCAGTGGCGCAGTCAACGCCTTTGGCGCATTCTGATACGCCAGTACGAATGCATCGGCGTGCTGGCGCAAGTGGCGGCGCGCTGTCTCAAAGATGCTCCTGGCTTGTTCGACGGCTTGCATGGCGCGTATGCTGGCATCGCGACGCTTTTTTAGTGTGCTCAGGCGCTGCAATTCATCTGCGATGCGTGCTGCCAGAACTGCACTCTGTTCAGGCTTTCCGCACACCGGGCAATGCTGTAGCCCCCCTTGTCTGCCGGCAATATAGCGCTCAGCTTCTTCGAGCACAGCCACCAATGCTTCATTTGCGCCTGTCACCTGCTCTTGCACCTGCTGGAGTTCAGCTTGTGCCGCAACAGCTTGCGTCTGGGCCTCTAGCAGTTGCTGATGAGCATCAGTCACCTGGGTGCACGCGTCCGCCAGCCGGGCCAGCTGATCGAGCAAGTTGCGTATCGTCGTCAGCCGTTGGCTCAAGCTGGCGGTGTCTTCACGTGTCTGTTGGATTGCCCAGTCGATGGGTGAGTTATTGGGGCAGCCTTCTGCCTGCCAGAAGCGCGTCAACGCCTCTTCAGCGAGTCGACGCGCAGTGAGTGATTGGTCAACTTCATCATTCACTTCCTTCACAGCGCGGCGCAGTTCACCCTCGGAGCGCTCCACCTTGGGCACGGTGATAAACGCCTGCAGCGCCTTGTACCGCTCGCTAGGCGTCGCGTCCATGACGCGCGCGATATTAGCGCGGCGCAGAACGAATGCAGGTGGTGCGTTGTCTGGTGATATGTTGGGTTTGCCGTCCTGCAGGTTGGCGCGCCAGGTTTGACCACTACAAACGAGTTCAACTTCCATCTTTGCAGGCGAGGCGTCCACCGATACGACGTGGGTGCGGGGGGTTGCACCGTTGTGGTCGCGCAGAGAGCCAAATTCACCGTTGCAGACAAAGTCCAGCGCATCAGCTATCGTGGATTTGCCGGAACCGTTCTCGCCAAAGAGTAGGACGATGTTCTTGTCTCTGGCGAATTCAAAGGTCACCGGTTTACAACTGCCGCGAAAGTACTTCAGCGTCAGGCGCTCAACCCGCAACGGCGGCATTTGATACCTCCATCGTCATTGCTGTTTCAGCGACAAAGCGCCAATCAGCGCTGCGCGCTGCTCCACCTGCCAACCCTACCAGTACGCTTTCTGCCTGGGTTGCGTCGATCAGGCCTTCATCAATCAACTGCTCCACAATGCGTTGCGCCACTTGTCCGTCTGGCGTCAGGGCAGAAGCTGCTCCGGTTAGGAGTTGCTGGCTGTGTCTTGTGGGGGTGCTCTTGATCATTGATACTGTACTCCGCGTCGGTGTGCCATTGCATAGTCCATGATAGATGGACTGTGTCATTGCTAAGATTTTCAGGTGTCGGGAAAGTCCTTAATGTGGCTGTACGGGTGAGCCACAATGTCTAGAATACTGTGCTTGCTTGTCTCTGGCAACCGTCAGATGATGGAACGAATCTACCTCGCGTTTGGGGGTAAGCGTTGGCAGTGCAAGTCATCGTCTCCGAATGACACGGGAGCTTGTGACAAGGGGACGTCACGCCGGAGACGATGACTCGCACCATTTCTTCAACTTGAACCACAGCGGGCACTGAATGCCCCATCTGCCACTGAAGGCTTACAGCGTCTCTGCAAACCACTGTGCAGTGCGTTCGATGACGCTGTCGGCCATCGTCTGGTCATCGGTCAGCACTCCGAAGATGTGGTCGCCGCCGGGCACAATCCAGACGGCTTTGGGATCAGCCTGGGCGCTTTCAACAAAGCTGGGAGCATATGCCGCCGAGAAGTCCTGATCGCCTGCAATGGCAAGATAGGCGCCGGGGTAGGCAGTGATCAGTTGCGCCAGATCATACTGCGCCAGGCTCTCGAAGAAATCTTGCTTCAGGACAATGGTGCGCCAACCCAGGTCAAGCCCCACCACGCCTTTTTCCGCCGCAGTGTCGAATGCCTCCTGCCCCAACGAGTCGATGAAATCTGGCGTCATGTCGCCCACCGACGACCAGGTGACCATCGACTTGAAGAAGTCAGGGTGCTCTGCCGCCGCAATTGTTGCCACGCCTCCACCGAGGCTGAAGCCGATCACGCCGATGCGTTGTGGATCGACCCAATCCAGGTTGGCCAGGTACTCATAGGCTGCGACGGCGTCTTCGACCTGGGCGCCCACCGTTGTGGCGCCTGTATCGCCGTCACTCTTGCCAAAGCCGCGGAAGTCGATGCGCAGCGAGCCTATGCCGCGTTGGGCAAGCGCATCGGCCAACCGGGCATACATGCCGCCAACTTCATCTTTCGAGCTGCCAAAGCCGTGCAGCATCAAGACGACCGGAGCACTGTCAGCGCCAGCAGGGCGGTTAAGCGTGCCAACTACGCCGTTTGCCAGCGTCACTGACTGATTGCTCAGGTCGACTACGGGCGCACAACCAAACATTAACAGTGCTGCCAGCAGGACTGACAGCCCAATAAGCCAGACACGTTGCATAAGTTGTATCTCCTATAAAGCCAGACGGGACACGGCAACACGGAACACGCAACACTTGCGCCATCGAATGCTCCAGCGTTGTCTGGACTACCCTTTCAATTGATTCACGAGATCGATGTATGCCTGCATTGCTTGCTCGATGCTCTGCCCCTTGAGTTTCTCCCAGGCATCCCACTTGGCGCGACCGACGAAATCGGTCATACCTGGGCGTTTGGTGTTCACGTCTCCAACGGTGGCTTGTTTGTACAGAGCGTACAACTGCAGCAAGGTTTGATTGTCGGGGCGCTGCGGCAGTTCGGTAGACTCGCGTGCTGCTTGCTCAAATTGGGCTTTCAGGTCGGACATGGCTTGACTCCTTGTTGAGAATGTGATGGCGCTCACTTGGCAGTGAGTCAGAGGTTATGCGCGTCCCCAGCGAATTTCGACGCCTTCTTCGGCGCCAATCGCCTTGCGCAGGAGGGCGATTAGTGC
This sequence comes from Chloroflexota bacterium, assembly GCA_003451595.1. GTDB lineage: Bacteria > Chloroflexota > Anaerolineae > Caldilineales > Caldilineaceae > Caldilinea. Next base: position 15,305 of record DMDA01000087.1, read on the forward strand.
AGCGTCGGCGCCATTTGTTTCCAGATAGTCGATGGTGTCGGTCGTGATATAGTAATCCCGATCCTCGGCGGACTCCTCTTCAAGAAAACTGGTCAGCGAGCTTAGCTCCCCTTCGGTGATCTCTCCCAGTAGCTCACCGCTTTCACTGTTGTAGATGCGATAGAGCATATTGGCTCCTTCTGGGTTTGAGCGCGGCTGGCGTTGCGGGCAAATCATGCCAGCGATTCACGCGCTTGGGTTGGTTGGTCAGCAGAAAGTCGCTTCATGCTAACATGGCTGGCAAGGCGATGCAAGCGGCGCGGCTGCCGCCCAGCGTTGCACCAGTTCGATCAGCACTGCTACTGCCAGTGCCATGTCCTGCACGCTGATCCACTCCAGCGGGCTGTGGATGGCTTGCATCCCGGTGAAGAGATTGGGCGTTGGCACACCTAGCGCTGTCAGCTGCGCACCGTCGGTGATGCCGCACACTGGGGGCGAGAGTGGCGCAATGCCTAGCGACCGGATGGCGTCGATAGCGTACGCAACGGGGCGCATGTCCTGCTGGAGTCGGTGACGCATATTGCGCACCTCTGGGGTGATCGTGCAGGTAATGCGAGCGCGCGGTTCGCTCTGTTGCACGGCTGCGCAGATCGCTGCCAGCGTCCGCCCGTATTGCGCCAGTCGATCGTCTTCGAAGTCGCGCAGGCTGAAGTGGAGCGTACAGACGCCAGCGGCGCCTTCAACTCTGTCCAAATGGATGTATCCCTCACATACGGCGCCGCCCTCGGGTTGTTGTAGGACGTTTGGCAGCAGTGCAACGATCCGTTCCGCCAGTGTCAGCGCGTTCACCAACCGCTCCTTGCCGCGGCCTGCGCGCTCAGTCACACCGGCAATGGTTACCGTCGCCCTATCGCCGGAGAAGGTCTCATAGGCGATTTCACCAACTTCGCCGCCATCCAGCGTGTAGGCTACGTCAGCGGCGAGACGCGCCAGGTCGATATGGTGGATGCCTGTGCCAATCTCTTCGTCGGGCGTGAAACAGAGGCGCAATTCGCCATGAGGTAGGTCGGGGTGCGTCAGAAGATGGTGCGCCAGTGTCATCAAGATGGCGACGCCAGCCTTGCCATCTGCGCCAAGCAGCGTGCCACCGCTGGCCGTGATGATGTCGTGACCGAGCCTAGTGCGCAGCGCCGGGTGGATTTCCGGCAGCAGCAGCAGCAAGGGATCGTCGGGGAAGAGGATCGGTGCACCATCGTAGTTGCGATGCACCCGTGGCTTGATCGGGCCATCACCCACGCCGGCCACCGTATCGACGTGCGCCAGCAGCGCCAGACGTGGCGCGGTGTGGCTAATCGTGGGCGGGAGGCTGGCATAAAGAAAGCCATGTGCGTCCAAATGAACTTCGGTCGCGCCAAGAGTGGTCAACTCAGCAGCCAATAGCTTTTGAAACTCAAGTTGTGCGGCGGTGCTTGGCGTTGTGGATGCAGTGACATCGCTGGTGGTGTCGATCTGCACATAGCGCAGCAGGCGCGCCTCCAGCTCGGCGCAGTGCCTGGCGCTCACACCGGCGGCTCCTCGCTGGCAATGGGACGGCAGAGTTGCAGCGCCAGGTTGTGAAATCCCACCGCGTAATAGAGCTGTTGCGCCGCCGTGTTGCGAAAGCCGGTGACCACCTTCAGTTCTGCAGCCCCCTCGCGCGTCGCCAGGGCGATGGCTGCTTCAAGCAGCGCGCGTCCAACTCCGCGCCGTCGATAGGCTTCCTCCACGAACAATTCCGCCACCTCTGCATATGGATCGGGAGCGCAGATGACCGGAAAGAGCCACAGGGACAAAAAGCCGACCGCCAGCCCGTCGATCTCGGCCAGCAGGATGCGTTCGGTCGCGGTGCACCGTTCCAATCGCGCCGCCATCGTGGCGACATCGGTGCGCACTTCGTTGAAATCTTCATTTAGGCGAGCGACAGCCGCGGCGTCGGCTGGCGTCGCCTGGCGAATCACCAGGGACATGCCGGTATGATACAACCAATCCGTTCTTGGTGCTACCCGACATCTTGTTTTACGATAACGCTCTATGTGTGCGACCTTCTGGGATGCGTTGTCGCGTCCGATTCTAGGACTGGCGCCGATGGATGGCATCACCAACCATCCAACGCGCCACATCCAGAAAAAATACGGCCAGCCCGCCGTGATCTACACCGAGTTTGTGGCGGTGGAACGTCTCGACATCGGCGATCCCGCCATGCTCAACGACTTCTTGTACGACGAGAGCCAGCGTCCGGTCATCGCACAAATCTACGGGCACATCCCTGCGCGTTTCCGGCGCATGGCGGTGATGCTCTGTGAGCTAGGCTTCGACGGCATCGACATCAACATGGGCTGTCCGGCTTCCAGCATCGTGCATCGTGGCTCCGGCGCCGGGCTGATCCTGACGCCAATGCTGGCGCAGGCGATTGTGGCGGCGACGAAGGCGGGCGTGGCCGATTGGCTGAACGGTGCAACTCTGCGTGACGATCCCGGCGCGCCGCCGCAGCTGATTGCCGCCGTCGAGGCGCGCCATCAAGCCTTGCCCCCTGCTTACCGGGCGCGCCGTCCGATCCCGGTTAGCGTCAAGACGCGCATCGGCTACGCCGCGCCGCAGGTGCGGGAGTGGGCGCCGCGCCTGCTGGAAAGCGAGCCGGCGGCGCTTGCCATTCATGGGCGCACGTTGCATCAAGGCTATCGCGGCGAGGCAAATTGGGAAGAGATCGGCGCAGCCGCAGAGTTGGCACGCGGCAGCCAGACGCTCATTCTGGGCAATGGCGACATCCGTTCCTATCAGGAGGCGCAGCAGCGGATTGCCGCCTATGGGCTGGATGGCGTGCTGATCGGGCGCGGCAGCAATGGCAACCCCTTCGTCTTTCAGCCGGAGAGCGCCGCGCCGGTGGATCGCTATCGCTATTTGCACATTGCCCTGGAACACGCCCGCTTGCACGAACACTGGATCAGCCGGGGCAATCCATACCGTTTTCTATCAATGCGCAAGCAGCTTGGCTGGTATGCGCGAGCTGTTCCGGGCGCCAGTACGCTCCGCCGCGCCCTCGTCGAGACCAACAGCGCGGATGAGGTGGCGGCGGTGTTGCAACGCTACTTCGACCATCGTCTGACGTGGGAGCAGGATCAAAAAACAGTGTTGAGCGTCTGCGCCTGACCCGTTGCTGCAGAACGATAGGCTGCGTCGAAAATCTCGATCACATGGCGCGCGTGTTCAGCGGTGGCGACGGTGGGCTTATCGTCCAGAATCCAGTCGACCAGCTGCATTACATCTTCATAGACATGCGCCTCTTCCATCCTGCGATGCTGACCGACGACGTGTGGCAGTGCGCCGTTCATCCCAAACTCAGCGTCTAACTCCATGCCTGGATATTCAATCGGTTGGCCGTTGAGAGTCGCGCCATTGATGACGCCCTGCGTGCCAAAGATCAATGGGCGCCCCATGTTGGGCAGCCCACCCGCAGCCACGCCGTAGACGAAGGCGAAGAAGGCGTCGCCGAAGTCAAGCACCATCAACGTGTTATCGTCCATGTCGGTCGGCAGCATTTGGCCGCGAAACTCGCGTTCGTGCACGCGCACACCGGAAAAGGCCGTCACGCGCTTGGCCGGGCCGAGGATGCCGGTCATGGCGTGGAGGCCGTAGACGGTCATGTCGTAGAGCGGGCCGCCGCCTGGCTTGCGGAAATACCATGCCGGGTTGATGTTGGTAAGCGGGTCGTCGCCACTGCGCACCGACGCTTCATCTTCATGGTAAGTGCCAAACGCAGACCCCGTCACCGCCCACGTCAGACGACCTATCGCGCCTTCCTGAATCAGTTGTTTGATCTTCTGATGTCGCGGGCGGAGCATTTCGCCAGGAGATGCAACGAGCTTCACGCCTTTCGCCCTGGCGGCTGCAATCAGCCGATCCGCTTCGGCGACGGTGGTGGTCATGCTCTTGTTGAAGTGGACGTGCACACCATGCTCAACGGCCAGCATGCCCTGCGCGTAGTGCACGCCGATGGGCGAACAAATTGAGACGGCGTCCACGTTGCCGGCGGCGAGCAACTCTTCCATCGTGGCATACGCAGCGGGGACGCCGAATTTTGCGGCTGCGGCCTGGGCGCGTTCCAGCACCGGGTCACAGACGGCGGTGATACGCACGCGGTCGCGCACGTCATCCATTGTTAGATGAGGAAAGTGGCCGCGCAGCGCAATGCTGCCTGCGCCAACGATTCCCAATCGCACAGAATCGCTCATGAAGAATCCTCCTGAGTGTGTTGTGGTGGTGTCAGGCACGCTTGGGGCGTCAGGAAGAAGTATTGCACCACATGTTCGATTGTCAAAAGCGGTTGACGATAGGTGCAAAGTGATCCTGGTGCGCCACACCGATAGACGCGCGAAGTAATCGACTGCTCACCGCGCTGCCTCCAGCGACGCCAGAAGCCCGTCCAGATCAAACTCCCTGCCGCTGCCAGGCTCGGTCAGTAGCCGGCGCTGCATAGTTATCAGCGCTGGCCACAAAACTGGCGAAACATTCATGTAGGTCGGCGCCGTGATCGCCTCAGCCTCGCTCACCAACGCAACGCCCTGCTGCACGCCGACGGGTAAAGATTGATCATCGCGGCGAGCCGTCAATGGGGCGTAAAGCCCACTGGCGGCGACGTCGGTGGCAAGGAGCGTGCGCCCTTCTTCTGATGCCAACAGTTCGGCAAAAGCCAGCGCCATGTCGCGATTGGGCGCCTGCGTCGGGATCATATAGCCGATTGCCATCACGACCTCGGCGGGCGGCTGCGCAAAATCGAGTGTGGGGAAGGGAAAGAAGGCGAGCGCATCACGCTGCTGCGGCGAAAGCGCGCCGAGAAACGCCGGCCCGGTGAGCACCATCGCGGCCTGTGGATTGGCCGCACCGCCCACAGGCGCCACCATCGCCAGCGCCTCGTCGATGCCCTGCGTCGCCGACGTCTGCAGGAAGTAGCCTTTCTCCACCAGCGACGCCCACAACTCGAAGGCCAGGCGAAGGCGTGGATCATCGAAGGGGATGTCGCCGGCCAGGAATTGCTTGTGCACGGTCGGCCCGTTGAGGCGCAGATTCAGGTAATCGAACCAGAGCAGCCCCATGAATGGATCGGCGCCGCTGATGGCAAGCGGCGTGACGCCGTTGAGCCAGAGCGTTTCACAGAGCGCCAAAAATTCATCCCATGTCTGTGGCGGTTGCAAGCCAAATTGCTCAAACACGGCGCGGTTGTAGTAGATGCCGTTCCAGTTGTAACCGGTGGGGAGATAGTATTGACGCCCATCGCGCGCACTCAGCGCTTGCAGGGCAGGCGGCGCCGCTTGATCTGCGCCGGACTGCACCCACAACTCGGTGAGATCGGTGAGCGCACCACTGCGCATGGCGCTGTCGAGAAACTGTCCGGGCGTGATCAGCATCAGATCGGGCGTCGGCGTAGTCGCCAGGTATTCCTCTGGTGCACGGTTGTACTGTTCGACGGCAAACTTGACGTGTGGGTGCGTGGTGCGGAAGCGTTCGATCAGCGTCCGCTCGGCGGCTTCCAGGCTCGAAAATGTGACATAACGCAAGGTGACGGGCGCAGGCGTTGGCGTGGGAGCTGAGCCAACGCCACACGCAGATAGGATCGTTGCTACAACAAGGAAGATCAAAAAGTGTCGCATCGTTTGGGTTCCAGCGTGATTGGCGGATATTCGACTATGCAGGTCGAAATCGTAGCACGCGTGCGGGAGAAATTCACAATCACGCTGAAACCCCGAAAATTTACGCCCATCCCAACAGCCGCGCCACCGACGCCGTGGTGAAGGTCACCAGAAACGCCAATCCCAATGGCAGCAGAGTGGCAACCATCGTCCACTTGCGATTCTGGGTTTCGTTCCAAATGGTGAGAATCGTCGTGCTGCACGGGTTGTGGAGCAGGCTGAAGAGCATCAGGTTCACTGCCGTCAGCATTGTCCAGCCGCCTAGCTGCGTCAACACAGTGTAAACCTGGGCGTCATCGAGTTCGAGCATGACGCCCGGCTGCGCCCCCGCCAGATTGGCGCCGAGCGTCATCGTCAACATCAGGATTGTCGGCACGACGATCTCATTGGCCGGAATGGCCACAATGTAGGCGAAGAGAATCACGCCGTTCAACCCGATGAGCAGACCGAGGGGATTGAGCAACGAGACCATGTGCCCTGCGATGCTCATGTCGCCGATGTAGATATTGCTGCTTAGCCAGATCACGGCGCCGGCAGGTGCGGCCATCGTCACTGCGCGCCAGAGCACGATCAGTGTGCGGTCGATGATCGACGTATAGATCGTCTGCCAGACGCGCGGCGGGCGATAGGGCGGCAGTTCCAGGCTGAAGGTTGATGTCTCGCCTTTGAGCCATGTGCGCGACAGGAACGCCGAAACGAGCAACGTCACCACGATGCCAAGGATCGCCACGGCGACTACGCTCCCCGCCGCCACAAAACTGGCGAGGAAGGGCGGGGCAGTCGCACCGATGAAAATCGTACCCATCAAGATCAGGGTCGGCCAGCGCCCATTGCAGATGCTGAAATTGTTGGTGATGATTGCAATCAGGCGCTCGCGTGGGCTTTCGATGATGCGCGTCGCCACCACGCCCGCAGCGTTGCAGCCGTAACCCATCACCATCGACAGCGCCTGCTTGCCGTGAGCGCCGGCGCGGTGGAAAAGTCGATCCAGATTGAAGGCTACGCGCGGCAGATAGCCGAAGTCTTCCAGTAGCGTGAAAAGCGGGAAAAAGATCGCCATCGGCGGCAACATCACGGCGACGACCCACGCCGTTGCCATGTAAACGCCGTCAATCAGTAGGCCGGAAAGCCAGGTCGGCGCGTTCAGCAATGTAGCGCCCTGATGCAGCCAGGTGTAGCCCCAGTCGAGCAACAACGTGCTGAGAATCTGTGACGGGATGTTGGCGCCAGCGATGGTTAGCCAGAAGACGCCCAGCAACAGTACAAACATGGCAGGAAAGCCCCATCTCCTGCTGGTGAGAATGCGGTCGAGTGTGCGGTCGAAGTCGAAACGGCTGCGCTGTCCAGATTGCGTCACGGCGCGATCGGCGATCTGCTCTGCTTCGGCATAGATGGAGGCGGTCAGCCGGTCATGTACATCGCCGCCTATCTCGGCGCGCAGGCGACGGGCGCTGTCGAGCAATTGATCGGTGTTGATTGCCATATTAGTTCACAGCCTCCAACTCCAGGCGAATGGTCGGGGCGGGCTGCGGCGTCAATGTCTGCGTGAGTTGGCCGAGCGTGCCATCACGCACGGCGCGTTCGATGCTCTCATCGCCGTCGAGCAGGCGCAGCGCCACCCAACGCGCATTGGGCAATCCCGGAAAGGCAAATTCGATCTGCCGCACAAGTTGAGCGACCGCACTTTCCAATTGTGGATCGCGATGATGGATGCGCCGAGGACGAGTTGCGTACATGCCGCGCGCAACCTCGTCGATGGCCTTGAGCAGTGCCTGAATACCCTCTCCCTGGCGCGCAGCCATTGGCACCACCGGCACGCCAAGATCGCGCGCCAGCCGACGCTCGTCGACCTGCAGTCCATGGCGTTTTGCCTCGTCCATCAGGTTCAACCCCACCACCACGCGATCGGTGATCTCCAACACTTGCAACACCAGGTTGAGGTTGCGTTCCAGGCGTGTGGCGTCGACAATGACGACCGTCACTGACGGTTGACCGAAGAGGATGAAGTCGCGCGCTACTTCCTCGTCGGCGCTGGTCGAGAGCAGCGAGTAAGTCCCCGGCAGATCAACCAGCTTGTAGCGCTTGTCGCCATATAGAAAGCCGCCCTCAGCGCGCACGACGGTCTTGCCCGGCCAGTTGCCGGTATGCTGGCGCAGCCCTGTCAGCGCGTTGAAAACGGTGCTCTTGCCGGTGTTCGGATTACCGGCCAGCGCCACGACATAATCCCAGTCGGTCATGTTGATGCCGAGCCGTGTCAGCTGCGCACCGTTGTACATCGGGCAGGTGGCGCACGCTGCGGCGATGGGTGCGGAGGGAGGGGTCACTGTGTTGTCTACAGTCATGTCAATGCTCCTGATCAATTGGGGAGGGGCGCCCCACGTCGGCAAGCAACACAGCCGGGCGCTGCGCCCCTCGGTTGAACTCGGTTGAATGTGCGCGTTATGCGCGTTCGATTTCTATCTGAATTTGCTGCGCCTGTTCACGACGCAAGGCGATCACTGCTCCCCGCACGCGGTAGGCAGTCGGGTCGCCTAGTGGATTCTCCAGCGCCACTTCGATGGCGGCGCCCGGCAGGATGCCCAAGTCCATCATGCGTCGTCGCTCTGCGCCTGCTAGTTGCACCGCAGCCACGCGCGCCTTTGCATCGGAGGGGAGTTGATCGAGCGTGGTTTTCGTCATAAACAAAAAATCTCTTTCGTTTCCAAAGATGCTATCTATACACAACTAAACAGTATTTTAGCATAGGCTAAAAATTTGTCAAGCCCTGTAACCATCTTTCTTCGTTCTCTATCAAGAGGCATCACGACTTGCCGTGTATGGTATACTGCCTCGCGCCTATAGAGCATGGCTATAGAGCATGGCTATAGAGCATGGCTATAGAGCATGGCTATAGAGCATGGCTATAGAGCATGGCTATAGAGCATGGCTATAGAGCATGGCTATAACGGTGTCGTGGTTCGCACAATACAAGGTCTAGAAACATTGTCTCGAAATCAGAATCAATCGATCCGGCAGGCAAATCATAGGGTGACGCGCAAGGCATCGACGGGCAAGTGGCGCACCGGTGCAGCACCCAATGAAGCGGGTGCAATCTATAAAGACTGGGGCGGGCGGCTGCGTGTTGCCTTGACAATGCCGAATACCTACTTTGTCGGTATGAGTAGCCTGGCGCTGCAGCTTCTCTATCGGCGTTTTAACGGGGAAGAGGACGTCGTCTGCGAACGCATCTTCTGGGAGAAGGGCGCGGCGCAGGCGGGCAAGCCGCTACTCTCACTGGAAAGCGCCGCGCTGGCGACAGATTTCGACGTGTGGGCCTTCACCATTTCGTGGGAGATGGATTACTTCAACGTTGTCGAGTTGCTACGTCAGGCGGGTATGCCGCTGCTGGCAGCCGAGCGCGCGACCTCGCGTCAGTGGGATGGCGCGCCGTGGCCCCTGCTCATCGTCGGCGGGCCGGGTGTGACGATGAACCCGGAGCCGGTGGCGCCCTTCTTCGACGCCATCCTGATCGGAGAGGGCGAGGAGGCTGTGCCGCACTTCATTGACTTGTGCCGCAGCGGGCTGGACGAACCGGCTGCACTGCTGGCTGCGCTCGACCGCACGCCGGGCTGGTATGTGCCCAGTCTGCGCCCCTCCAATCGTCACCATCCGCACTTTCGCAAAGTGGAGCGACTGTGGGTGCGCAATTTGCCCGACTACAATACCAGCAGCGCACTCTACACGCCTGACACCGAATTCGCCAACATGCACCTGATGGAAATTGCGCGCGGCTGTGGGCGCGGCTGTCGCTTCTGTCTGGCGGGCTACGTCTATCGCCCGGCGCGCGAACAACCACTCGACACGGTGTTGGCTTCAGCGGCGCGGGCGATTCAACAAGGATACACCCGCATCGGTCTGGTTAGCGCAGCGGTGAGCGACCACACGCAGATCGACGAACTGGCGACCGAATTACAGCGCATGGGCGCCAGCCTCAGCGCATCTTCCATGCGCATGGATCCGATCTCTGTCCCATTGATTAAGGCGCTGGCTGAGACTGGAGCGAAGAACCTGACCGTAGCGCCCGAAGCCGGTTCCCAGCGACTGCGCAATGTCATCAACAAGACGCAAACCGAAGATCAGATGATGCGCGCCATTAGCCTTGCGCAGAGCTTCAACTTTCCACAGCTCAAACTCTACTTCATGGTCGGTCACCCCACCGAGACCGACGACGACATCCAGGCGCTGATCGATTTCACGCTGACGGCGCGCAAGCACTTCAAGCGACGCATCGCCATCAACGCCACACCCTTCGTGCCCAAGGCGCACACGCCCTTTCAATGGGAGGCGATGACGCCAGTCGATACGTTGCGCCGCCGCCAGAAGACGATCTATCAGGCTTTAGCGCGTCACGGCGTCGAAGTGCGCGCCGATTCCCCCGACTGGGCCGAGGTGCAGGCGGTGCTGAGTCGCGGCGACCGCGCCCTGGCTGACGTACTGCTGGCGATCCCCTCCGGCGGGCTGACGGTGAAAAGCTTTTTCGAGGCAATGGCTGCTCACGGGCTGGTGAAGGAGCACTACACTGGCGCCTGGGAAGTCGGCGCGGCGCTGCCTTGGGATGTGGTGCAGAGCGGCGTCAGCGAGAACTACTTCCACTACGAGCTGCGCCTGGCTGCACAAGACAAGACCGGGCTGAGCTGTCCGCCCGACAGTGCTGGCTGCATGGCCTGCCAGGCGTGCGACAAGGGATGGGCATTCCGCTACGGCGACAACGCCAATCGCCCTGTGCCTGCCGCCAAAGGCGGCCCCTGGCGCGCCGAAGACTGGCAGCCGTGGACACAGTTGAAGGTGAAGGTGTAGATTTACCTTTGTGAATCTTCGCGTCTCTGCGACCTGGCGTCAAAGTTGGCGATGTTCAAGCCGTCTTGATCGCGTGCACTTGCCCTCGCCGCCTCCAGCCGCCCGTGTTGGCGCAAGTGGGCGCGCAGGTCGAAGCCCGTCTTGAGCACGATCAGCAGCACCAGCGCCAGCATGGGCTGTCCCAACAGCCTCACCACGTAGCCGCCTGCCAGCACGACGACGTGCAGGATCAGCACGCGGCTGTAGGGCTGCTGCATGAGCTGGCCAGGGTTGATGTGCTGGTATTCCTAGCGCATCAGGTAGTTGTTGATGAACGATGTGCCGTGGCTCAGCCATAGCAGCCCCAACGCACCCCACAGCGTGGGGGGAACTTGCGCCAGTTGTCCCAACTCAAAGCCGCGCATCCCCTGCTCACTAAAGAGCACGAAGACAAAGATGCCGTGCACAAACCAGAAGATGCCGTAATGGACAATGAAGAAGGGGATCAGAACGAACTGCGAGCCATGTTGCCAGGCGGTGCGCCGCGCGTCGTTCATGGAAAGCTCCGGCGCGCCACCTGCGCCTGCAAGAAGGCCAGTCCGGTGCGCACAAAGTCGGCGCCATCAGGACAGACATTGTGGAACATGCCGCGCTGAAAGGCGAAGTCGTCGATGGAGGAGTTATAGGCTTCCATCGTCAGCGGGCCAGCATAGCCGACTTCGCATAGTGAATCAAAGACGACATCCCAGGGCACTAAGCCACCGCCAGGGACGCCACGATCATTCTCGCAGGTGTGGACACACCACAGCCGCGACGCCAGCGTGCGGATGGCGGCAGCGTAGTTGCGTTCCTCGGTGATGGCGTGATAGGTGTCAAAGAGCGCGTACAGGTTGGCGTGGTCGGCCAGGTCGATGAGCCGCATCATCTGCGCGGCGGTGTTGGCGACGTGGGTGCGGAAGTGGCTCATCGGTTCCAACACGATCTTGACCCCGCGTGCGGCGGCGTACTCGGCCAATGTGTGCAGGCCCTCTGCCGTCCACGCATACTCATCGACCGGCGGGCGGCGACGCTTGACCACGCCTGGATGTCCGTAGAGCGCGCCAGCATAAGCGACCGCGCCTACCTCCGCCGCCAGATCGACCTGGCGACAGTGCCAGGTCAGTCCGATGCGGCGCTCCTCCGCCGTGTCTGCGGAGAGATCGGCGCTCAACGGCCAGGCGCCGCCCGGGCCAAGCACCAGCGTCAACCCCAGCGTTTCGGCGCGGCGCCGCGTCAGGTGAGGTGTGAAGATCACGTCGTCGCCTACCGATAATTCGGCCAGGTCAAGCCCCAGCGCTTTCATCGTGTCGAGAATCGGCAGGGCGGCGTCGCTCCAACGATCTGTGAACAAATAGCAGTGTGCCCCGTATTGCATAAGCGATATCCTGCGTGTGGTGGTTTAGCTGTTTTCCATAATCCTATGTTATCTTGGGGGTATGGGGCAAACCAGGAGACCACGCCGCCCAGCAAATGCTCGTCCCCGTCCGACTAGAGCGGCCACAAAACCGATTCCGCATGAAACGCCCGACGCGCCCTTCACCCCGGTTTCCGGCGTGCTGCAGGTGTCGCCGCAGGGCGTCGGCTACCTGCGCGACCCGCTGCGCGCCTTCGCTGCCTCGCCGACCGATACACTGGTCCCCACCGCGTTGATGCGCACTTATGCGCTGGTGGAAGGCGCCGAGGTCAAGGGTGTCGCGGGCGTCACTGCGCAGGGATCGCAACTTGTCAGCGTCGAGGCAATCTGCGGGTTGGCGCCCGAACGCTTTGCCCAGCGCAAGCCCTTCGAGCAACTGACCGCCATTGACCCGCGTCAACGCTTTCGCCTGGGTGACAGCGGCGTACTGTCGATGCGTGTTGTCGAATTGATCGCGCCCTTTGGCAAAGGGACGCGCGCGTTGATTGTGGCGCCGCCCAAAGCGGGCAAGACACAATTGCTAGAAGAGATGACGCACGCGCTGCACACCTGCGCACCAGAGGCGCGCATTATCCTGCTGCTGATCGACGAGCGCCCGGAGGAGGTGACGCACTTTCGCCGCACCGTACCCGCCGAAGTCTTTGCCAGTTCCAATGACCAGAGCCTGAGCGACCACACGCGCCTGGCCGAGATCACGATGGCTCACGTGCGCTGCGAGCTGGAATGTGGGCGCGATGTCGTCGTGCTGATCGACAGCCTCACGCGCATGACGCGCGCCTTCAATCTGGCAGGGCGTGGCGCCAATCGCACGTTGTCTGGCGGCATCGACGCCAGGGCCTTTGAGATCCCGCGACGGCTCTTTGGCCTGGCGCGCAACATCGAGCATGGCGGCTCCGTCACGATCATTGCTACGGCGCTGGTCGAGACTGGCTCGCGCATGGACGACCTGATCTTTGAGGAGTTCAAGGCCACTGGCAACAGCGAGTTGAAGTTGGATCGTAGCCTGGCCGAGGCGCGCGTCTTTCCGGCGATCAACATCAAAGCTAGTGGCACGCGCAAGGAGGAATTGCTCTACACGCCAGCGGAAATGGAGAAGCTTGTCCTCCTGCGCCGCGCCCTTGCCGACCGCGACAGTAAGAGCGCGCTCACCGGCCTGCTCAAACTACTCGAAAAAGCTCCCACCAACGAAGAGCTGCTCCGCCGATTGAAGCAGAAGGGGTGAGGCGTCAAACGTCATTTCACCTTTTGGAAGGTGATCTCATAGGAGAAATGGATCGCTGAGATCGGCCACGAACACTTGATGTCGATGGTCGGGCAGGCGCCATATTCATAGTTCACGTCGCCGAGCTTGCCTACTAAGTCGGGCAGGTGCGGAAAGACCAGCCCCATCTGGTTGGAGACCTGACTCGTGACCGGCCCCGAAGGATCGGAGACCACCGCCAGTTTGAACGGCTCATAGTACATTGTGATCTCGGCTTTGCCCGGCCCCTTGCTGCCGGTGACAACCTCACTCTTGTCGCCCACCAGGTTGCGGACCACGGCGCCATCGACGCCATTGCCGTTCTGATCAAGCACGGTCAAGAAGATGAGATGCTGTGCGCTGCTGTCGCGAATGCCGCCGTTGTTCTCTTCCAGCCCCAACACCTTGAAATGGACGATCTGATACTGCGCGTTGGGGTCGAACCAGCCAGCGCTGGAGGCAGCTGGGTCGGGCGGTGCGGCTGGCGCTTCGGCCACGGCTTCTGTCGGCGCAGCGGTCGCCGCAGGCTGCTCCGCCGGCTCAGTTGCTGTGGGCGGCGCCGCTGCCACCTCTGGCGCCGCGACGATCGGTGCAGCGTCACCGTTTGCCACCGTCGCCAGCTCGCCAAAGACCCAGCCCGATTGGTCGGCGACGCAGCAAATTTGCCACCAGTCGCCTATCGGCGTGCGCCCTGTCACCTCGAATTGCTGGCCAGCGGTGACCATCCCCACCAGTTCTGCATCCGTAGAGGGGGAGCGGCGCACATTGACTGCGTCGGCGTTGATCGTGAGTTGCGGTTTTGTGACCGGCGTCGGCGTCAAGGTTGGCTCCGTTGGCGGCGCGTCTGTGGGAGTCGGTGCGACGAGTGCAGCCGGCGCGGTCGCTGCGGCTGGCGCGGTGGCTGTGTCTGGCGTAGCACTGGCTGCCAACGGCGTTGGCGTAAATGTCGGGAAGGGTGTGCGCGTTGGCAGCGGCGTTGGCGCTGTGCTGGCGCCGCCAAACAATCCGCAGCCTGCCAGTTGCCACATCGCAAACAAGGCTACGCCAATCAGCGCGCCGCGATGGCGCAGCACGGGCACTTTGTTGATCGACATCATTCGCATCATCCATCTATACCATCATCTATCTATACACGGGCAATTATCGTTTCTGGCGCTTGCCGAGGTTGTCCTATCTCCAACGGGAGTGGGGCAGCCTCAGGCATGTGCGGTCTCTGATTGTAGCAGGCATTGTCTGCCCTGGCACAATCATTAGCCGCCGCGTGCGCTACGACCGCGTCTCAAGTCGCTGGCGAATCAACGCCTCAACTCGCCGATGGTGCGATGATATGGTGCGATGATATGGTGCATTGCGATGCCTCGAAGGCTGTGCACTCCATCAGGCTGGCACGCCGCCCTGGAGTTGATAGATGACGAAGAGCGCCAGCAGGTACAGCAGCGGCAGCGTCGTGGAGAGCAACGCCGCCGCGTGTTGTTTGAACAGGAAGAGCACCCAGCTCAACACAAGCGTGATGACGATCACGACCGGCAGGCCAAGACCGCCCCAGAAGATCGTCCATAACGCCGGAATCTCGGTGCTGCCCGGCGCATCGAAGAGGAACGGTAGCCCCATCAACGCCACGACTGACAGCAATAGAACCAGAATCAAGAGTACGGTCAAGATGCCAAGCACGATGCCGCTCCACTTACGGCTACCGGTTAGTCTACGCATACACACCTTCACAAGATCGGGACTGAATTGCAAACGGGAAGTGATCGTATCACGACCTGCACCTTGCTGTCGAACCAAAGCGATACACCGCAGCATATATCTTGCACAATCTTTGCCCAACTTAAATCCAGGTTTGTAAGCGCCCGTACTGCACTTTAGACACACCCGCCGCATACTAACCTGCATGAAATCATGGCAGCGCTGGCTCGTCAGCATCTTCATTGCGCTTATGTCGATCGTCTTGATTGCGCCGTTCTTCGTGCCCGTCTCCGTAGTGGGTAGCGACAATGCACACGCACTGGCGGATGCCGACAGCCGCTTTGTCGAGCTTCCGCTTGGCAGCGACAGCATCGAGGTGCATTACAAAGAGGCAGGCACAGGCGAACCGGCGCTGCTGCTGTTGCACGGCTTTGGCGCCAGCGTCTTTTCCTGGCGAGAAGTGATGGCGCCGCTCGCAGAGCAACACCGTGAGATTGCCTTCGACCGCCCGGCGTTTGGGTTGACTGAGCGTCCGCTGCGCGGCGCGTGGGGCACGGCGGCGGAGTGGAGTCGCGGCATTCCTTACGGCGCTGAGGCGCAAGCAGACCTCACGATTGCGCTGATGGATGAGCTTGGCGTCGAGCAGGCTGTGTTGGTTGGCAATTCCGCCGGCGGTGCGGTTTCGATCATCACGGCGCTCAACTATCCGGAGCGGGTCAAGGCATTGATCCTGATCAGCCCGGCGGTCTACGGTGGTGGTCCGAACGCGGTGACGCGCTGGCTGCTGCAAACGCCGCAGATGCAGCACATTGGGCCGCTGATTGCCCGACGCATCCAGGATTGGGGCATTGATTTCGCCCGCTCGGCCTGGCACAACCCGACGTTGATCACGGATGAGGTCTGGCAAGGCTACATGGCGCCGCTACAGATTGAGAACTGGGATCGAGCGCTGTGGGAGCTAACTGCCGCCAGCCGCGCCAATCGGCTCGACGAGCGGCTCGGCGAATTGACGCTGCCCATCCTGGTGATCACCGGCGACGACGACCGCATCGTGCCCACGACGCAAAGTGTGCGATTGGCGCAGGAATTACCAAACGCGCGGTTAACGGTAATTCCGGCGTGCGGGCATATCGCCCATGAAGAATGTCCGGCGCCGACACTTGAGGCGATCAATCAGTTTCTGGCATCCCTGGATAACTGATTCCCATAAACAACTACATTGGATAGCAACCTATTTGCAGCGACACAGCAGCGTCGTTTCGACTGACGCGCGACGAAATGCGGCTCACAAACGAAACATGGACAGGACAATGAATCATTTAGATCGCATCTTTATCAAGGACCTGATGGTGCGCGGCATCGTCGGCATCAAGCCCGACGAACGCGCCAACCGACAAGACATTCTAGTCAACGCCACCTTCTGGGCAGACACGCGCGCACCGGGCGCCAGCGACGCCATCGAAGATACGGTGAACTACCGTTCGGCAGCAAAAGCGATGATTGCCCACATTGAGACGGCAAAGCCCAATCTGGTCGAAAAACTCGCCGCCGACTTGGTCTACCTTTGCTTTGAGTCTGACCCACGCATCGAGGCGGTGGAGCTTTCGGTGGAAAAACCGGGCGCCGTGCGTTTCTCGCGCTCGGTCGGACTAACGATCTATCGCACGCGCGCCGAGGTGATGGGTGAACGCGGAAAGGAGTGATGCCTATGCAAGTGCTGATTACGTTGGGGAGCAACATCAACCGTGAACAGAACGTCGTCGAGGCGCTGCGGCGTCTGGAGCAGGAGCCTGACCTGAAAGTCCTCACCGTCAGCCCGGTCTATGTGACGCAGGCGGTTGGCGCCGACGGCAAAGTGACGGACCAACCGGCATTTTCCAACGCCGCTATCTGCGTTGAAACCGAGTTGGACCCCTTTACGTTGCGCAGCAGGTTGCGTGCCCTGGAAGCGGTGATGGGACGCGTGCGTACAGCGGATAAGTTTGCGCCCCGCCCCATCGATCTGGACATTGCTTTTTATGGCGACCGTGTGGTTGAAGTGGCAGGCAAGGTGATCCCCGATCCCGATGTTTTGCGCTTTGCCCATGTCGCTGTGCCGCTCGCCGACGTCGCCGGGGATTGGGTGCATCCGCAGACCGGGCAGACGCTGGCTGAAATCGCTCGACATTATTCACACCAAGAAATGGAGATCGCACAATGAATACGAACATGCATCTGATCAACGGCAACGGCGTCGCCTATGCCAACGGGAATCATACAAATGGCAATCATGTCAACGGCAGCAACGGTCACAACGGCAGCAACGGTCACAACGGCGTGGCGACGTTGACCATGACGCCGCCGATCTTGACGCCTGCGCGCCAGTCGCCGCAGCGCTACTACGACCCCAACTTCGTGGTCACGGATGAATACCGCGAGTCGCTGCCCGACCTGCAGAACGGGCCAGCCTCGCTGATCCAGGGCAGCCCGGTGGCAATCCAGCAGGTGGGCATCCACAACTTCCGCCTGCCGTTGCGTTACGCCAGCCGCACGGGTGAGCCGCTGCTCTTGGAGACCTCGGTTACGGGTACGGTCTCGCTGGAGGCGCACAAGAAGGGCATCAACATGTCGCGGGTGATGCGCACCTTCTACGAGCACAAGGATGACACCTTTGACCTTGACCTGCTGGAGGAGATTCTGCAAGACTACCGCACTTCGCTGGGCAGCCTGGACGCGCACCTGATCCTGCGCTTCAACTATCCGATGGTCAACGAATCGCTGCGTTCGGGTCTCTTTGGCTACCAGTATTATCAGGTGGCGTTGGAGGCGCGCATGGATCGCTTCGGCGCGGTGCGCAAGTTCATCCACTTCGACTTTGTCTACTCCTCGACCTGCCCGTGCAGCTATGAGCTATCGCAGCACGCCATCCTGGAACGCAACGTCGCCGCCGTGCCGCACAGCCAGCGCTCGGTGGCGCGCGTCAGCGTCGAACTCAACGGCTTCCTGTGGCTCGAGGAGCTGCACGATCTCTGCCTGGCGGCGCTGCACACCGAGACGCAGGTGATGGTCAAGCGCGAGGATGAGCAGGCGTTCGCCGAACTCAACGCCGCCTATCTCAAGTTCGTTGAGGACGCCGTGCGCCTGCTGCACGAACAGCTCGACCCGGAGCCGCGCATCAAGGACTTCAAGGTCATCGCCTCGCACCAGGAGTCGCTGCACAGCCACGACGCCATCAGCGTACTCGTCAAAGGCGTGCGCGGCGGCTTCACGCCAGAGGTCGATCCGAGTGTGTTTGCGACATTGATTCACAGGTAAGAGATAAAGAGATAAAGAGATTGGAGATTGGAGATTGGAGATTCGTTGGGACTCCCTGTGCATCAGCCCCAGAATCGCCCAATCTCCAATCTCTAATCTCCAATCTCCAAAGGAGCACTCATGCCAACTTCACTCATCTTCGGCGCCAGCGGTGGAATCGGCCGGGCGCTCGTGCAAAGACTGACGGGCGACGGCTGGACGGTCGGTGTGGTCAGCCGCCATCCGCATGACCTGGCGAATTTGACCGCGTTCCGTTACGAAGCCGACGTGGCCGATGCGTTTGCTGTGCAGCAAGCCGTCTATGCCGCTGCGCAGGAACTACCGCCGGTCGATCTGTGGATTTACGCGGTGGGCGACATCCTCTCTAGCCCGGTGGCGGAGATGACGCCCGACGCCTGGCAACGCATCCTGACTGCCAACCTGAGCGGCGCCTATCTCGCCACGCACTACAGCCTGCCGCTGCTGGCGGAGCGGGCGCATCTGATGTACATCGGCGCGTACAGCGAAAAACTACGGCTGCCGGGTCTCACCGCCTACGCCGCCGCCAAATCCGGGCTAGAAGCCTTCGCCGTCGCCTTTGCCAAAGAGCAGCGTAAGTTGCGCGTCACCGTCGTGCGCCCTGGCGCGGTCGATACGCCGCTGTGGAGCAAGATGCCGGCGCGCCTGCCCAAGAACGCAATGACGCCCGCTGCCCTGGCCGAGAAGATTATCGAAGCATACGCGGCAGGAACCGACGGCATGTTCGATGTATGAGGTGGAGGTATTGAACTCCTAGGCGCACCGGTTTCTGGATCGTTTCCTGCACCGTGTACAATCGCGCCATGCGCAATCTACAATCGACTACCAGACATGGCGCAACTGCCCGTCGCACGCCGGAGACGCGCCTCACCATTGGCGCTCTCTTTGGCTGGCAGGTCTATGAACGCACCATGCTCATCGAGTATTACGGTGAGCTGATTCAGGGCATCATGCAGGCGGCGCAGGAACATCAATGCAACCTCCTGCTGGCGTGCGGCATGAGCCCGTCCTCTTTTCCTGTTACCCTGCGTCCGGCCTTGCCATTGCACATCCCCGGCGTCGATTTCGTGCCGGTGGGCGCCCACAACACTGATGGCTTGATCATTTCTTATCCCCTGGTCGGCGAAATGGAAGCGGCTCTGCTGAATCACTTGCAGGCAACCCAATTTCCATTTGTCACGATCGGAGGGCTGCAAACCGCCGCTGCCGTACAGATCGACAATGCCTTTGGCGTGGAGCAGGCGCTGCTACACTTACGTGCGCACGGTCATACGCGTATCGCCTTTATCAGCGGTTTCTTGGGTGACAAAGAGGGGGACGGTGTGCAGCGATTGCGCACCTATCAGCGCTGTATGGCGAGCTGGGGGTTACCCGTTGACCCGCGTCTGATTGTCTGTGGCGATTATGCCGTTGATGGCGGCTACCGTGCTGTGCAAAGTTTGCTGCGAGATGGTGTTGAGTTTTCAGCGGTGATGGCGAGCGATGATGGTTCTGCGATTGGCGCCATGCGCGCCATCCGGGAGGCGGGACTGGATATACCTGGAGATATTGCAGTCATCGGTTTCGACGACACGTTGCAGGCTGCGCTCAGTCAGCCGCCATTGACGACAGTGCGAACCGCTCCTTTCGAGTTGGGTCGGCAGGCGATGGAACTCCTGTTGCAGCGGCTGCGCGCACCGTCTCAACCACTGGCCAGCGTGCGCTTCACACCGCGCCTGGTGCTGCGTCAGTCGTGCGGATGCATTGCCAACCAGGTGAAGCCATCCTTGCCGGCCACTCGGGTGGAGGCGACATTCCCCGACTCACAGACGCTAGTTGACGCCATGTCGCAGGCTGTTCTGCCCTTCACCCTGCACCTGCAACAAGATGAGGTGCTGGCGCTGTGTGATCGACTGGCGACTGCACTGTTGCGGGCGCTGGACAGCGGAGTCCCGACGCTTTTTTACGCCGAGATCGAGGATTTGCTACGCTTGGTGACGACGATTCGTGATGACGCCTACGCCTGGCGGTGGGCATTGGCGCACATGGACGCGGTGATGCGCCGTCATCCCCTGGCGGCGCCCCAACGCGCCCACTGCGATGAGTGGATCGCAACTGCGCGTGAAATGATTGCCGAAGCGATCCAGCGCCAGCATCGCACGTATCTGGAAACGCAGCGATTGCGCGCCAACCAAATGGGTCTGCTTAGTGCGCAGTTGTTGACGGCGCTCAGCGAGGAGCAAATCTACGCCGTTCTTGCTAGACAGGCGCCAGAGTTGGGCATCCGTCATCTGGCGATAGCCTTCTTTGAGCGCAACATCGAGGGTGTGCCTGAACGCGCGCAATTCCAGATCGTGGTTGGCAAACAGCAGTTTTACGGACGCCAGGCGCCGGAAGAATTCCCGCCCCGCGGCGTCTACGCCGATGCTGACCCTTTTGCCCTGGCGCTGTTGCCCTTGGGCGACGAGAGCGAAATCACCGGCTACACCGTTTTTGACGCTGCTCAACTCGAGTCAGCAGGTGCGATTACGCAGCAGATCAAGGTAGCGCTCCGCATGGTGCGACTTTATCAGACTGCGCTGGACGGCTTGCAGGCAGCGGAGGAAGCGGGGCGGTTGAAGAGCCGTTTTCTGTCGATGGTCAGCCACGAACTGCAGACGCCACTGCGCGTCATCGTAGGGGACAGCGAACGCCTGCTGCAGGTGCTCCCTGAACAGGCTGCGCTGCAACGTATCGCAGGTAGCGCCCGTCATCTGGACGCCCTAGTTCGCGATATCCTTGATTTGAGCCGTGATGAGGTCGGTCAACTCAAAGTGACACGCGAGGCGCTTGACCTGGCGGCAACGCTGAGCAGCGTCTTTGCGATCGGCGCTCAGTTGGCGCACGAAAAAGGGTTGGCCTGGCGTGTGGACATTCCGCCTGCGCTGCCGACAGTCTGGGCGGATTCGGCGCGCCTGCGTCAGATCGCGCTGAACCTGATCACCAATGCCGTCAAATACACGCCGGCTGGCAGCGTCAGGGTGACGCTCAGCGTGCATGACCAGGTTGTGAAGGTGGAGGTTCACGACACCGGAATAGGCGTGCCGCCAGAGGAACAGAAGTTGATCTTCAGCGAGTTTTATCAATCCAGCCGCACGCAGTCCTCCCATGCCACCAGCCTGGGATTGGGTTTGGCGATCAGCAAGCGTCTGGTGGAAATGCATGGCGGTGAAATCGGCGTGCACTCCGACGGGCAGCATGGCGCCAGTTTCTTCTTTACCATGCCGATTCTGGGCGCCGAAGTGTCGCCAACGCCACCGTCCCTGGCTACTGTAGGTGCACTCTCTCCTCCCGCCTCAATTTTGCTGGTGGATGACGAACCACGCTTGCTGGCGATGCATGCCGACGCCATCCGTCAACAGATTCCCGGCGCCCTGGTGACTACGGCGGAGAGCGGCGTCCAGGCGCTGGAGAGGATGCGTCAACAGCCTCCCGATCTGGTTATGCTGGATCTGCGTATGCCGGGTCTGGATGGTTTTGGCGTCCTGGAGCAGATGCAGGCATCGGAGGCGACGCGCGCCATTCCGGTGATCATCCTCACAGGCCAGACGTTAGGCGAGGCGGATATGGCGCGCCTGCGCGGGCGAGTGGAAGCAGTGCTCAGTAAGGGGCTGCTGCGCACCGACGAGGTGATGGCGCAATTGCGCAAGGCGCTGGCGTCGCGCGCTGACGCATTGCCAGGCGACATGCACGCGCTCATGCGTCGCGCTATCGCCTATATTCAGGAACACTTCGATGCGCCGTTGACGCGTGAAGAGGTGGCGCGCTATGTGGGCGTCAGCCCTGGTTACTTCTCACGCAGTTTTCGCAAAGAGGCGGGAGTTTCGTTTCAGGAATATCTTAACCGTTATCGCATCTATCAGGCGCGCATACTCCTTAGCGAAGGACGTAGCAGTGTGACCGAAGTGGCCTACTCGGTGGGCTTCCAAAATGTAAGTTACTTCTGCCAGGTATTTCGGCAGGAGGTGGGCGTCTCTCCGCGCATGTATCAGAAACACCCTCCCCGCCCCTGATCGGAGTGCGCCGGTCTTCAGCAGGACCTATGCCAGTCAGGCATCCCCGCTACACCTCATCACAAAATTGCTAACTCTGAGCACAATGTTGATAGCGTCGCGCGTCGTTTCAGCCTACACTGCGCGCATGTTGGTCATCGCGTCGCATGACCGGCGACCTACATTCACGCTATTAACCATTCACGTCATCAACAAGTCTTGCAATTTTATCCGAAAGGAGCTGTGTTCATGTCATCGCGGTTGGTGCGCACCGGGGCAGGCATGTGTCTGCTCTTGTTATTTGTGTTGATTGCATCCTTTGTGTTAACGCGGCCTGGTCTGGCGGCAGGCGCCATCTATTACGTTGCCCCAACCGGCAATGACGCCAATCCTGGCACCGAAGCGCAACCCTGGCGCACGATCCAAAAGGCGGCGAACAGCGTCAATCCTGGCGATACGGTCTTTGTGCGCGGGGGTAGCTACAATGAAGTCGTGCTCTTGACGCGCTCTGGGACTGCCGACAATTACATCACCTTTCAGAATTATCCCGGCGAAACGCCCATCATCGACGGCGCCGGCAAGAGCAGCAGCGACTATTGGAACGGTCTGTTTGCCATCCGCGGCGTAAGCACCGCGAACCGTACGCAATATATCAAGGTCATCGGCTTGCGCGTGCAGAATAGCGGGAGCAACGCAGGATTTGGGATTTCCTGTTATTACTGCGCCAACGTTGAGATTCGCAACAACAAGACCTACAACACCTATCGCTCTGGCATCGTCGTTGGCTATAGCGAGTCGGTCATCGTGGACGGCAACGACGTGGAGCGGGCGAATAACGGCGGTGAACAGGAGAATATCTCGATTCTGCGGGAGAGCAGTTTCGTGCAGGTGACCAACAATGTTGTGCACGACAACGGCAATGACGCCAATGGCGGCGAGGCGATCGACATTAAACAGGGCGCACATGACATCCTTGTGCGCGGCAACACGGTCTACAACAACTCGAAATTTGGCATTTATATTGACGCCTGGGACAAGCACACTTACAACATCCTGGTCGAACGCAATCGCATCTACACCGTTGGCAAAGGCGGCGTGGCGATCGGCTCTGAATGTGGTGGCTTGTTGGAAAATGTGATCTTTACCAACAATCTGATCTACGGCAACACGCGTCATGGCTTTGTCATCGGCATCTGGGGGGATGTATTCAGCCAGTGCGGCAGCCCGGCGCCGACGCCTGGCAACATCAATGGCATCAAGATTATCAACAATACAATTGTCGGCAACGGCCAGGTTGGGATCATCTACATGCGCGATGCGGGCGTGCCGGTGCACCCAAACTTTGGCAATATCTACATCGCCAACAACATTATCTACGATAACGGTCACAAGCCTGGCTCTCCCTATGGGGCGGGCAACTATGCTGGCTGCACGATCTCGCACAATGGAAATTCTGAGGTAGCCGGCTTCTTTACCATCACCAACAACCTGCTACAGGGGCCGGCTGGTTACCCCGATTGCGACTGGGGCACAACGACCGAGATGCGGGGCGTCAACGTAACGACGGGCAACCCACAGTTTGTGGGCAGCGGCGACTATCATCTGACCGCAGCTTCTCCCGCCATCGATACGGGCGTCATGGACAATGCGCCCGGCGACGACTTCGACGGCAACCCGCGACCGGTCAACGGCTTCTGGGATCTTGGGGCGTATGAGTTTCAGAGCGGCGGTGCGCCGACTGCCACCCCGACGGCGACATTACCGGCGCCTACCGCTACGTCTTTGCCAACGGCCACACCGTCCCCCTTTCCGCCTACACCTACCCCTACTGCGCTCCCGATGACGCCAACCAACACCCCAGTCC
>DMDA01000087.1:39629-45098 GCA_003451595.1 Chloroflexota bacterium
CGCCAACCAACACCCCAGCGCCACCGACGGCGACGGCAACCAACACCCCAAGCGCCGCCTGGCAACGTTTCTTCTTGGATGACTTTGAGAGTGCGTTCAGCGGCTGGTCGCCTTCCGGCGCAGTGACATGGTACAACGGCGCGCCCAAGTTCGGCGCTTATAGCGTGCGCATGGCGGGCAACGGCGCCTGGATGCAGCGCACGATCTCTACCGTGGGGCATGCCAATATCGTGGTGCGTGTAGCGATGGGCGCAGAAGCTTTTGAGGCCAGCGAGGCTTTCAAGCTCTTTTGGTGGAATGGCAGCAAGTGGGTGGCGTTGAAGGCGATCTCCAACGGCGCGCCCGAAGAGGACGGTCAACTTCACCTGTTAGATTTTGCTTTGCCTGCTACTGCCGCAAACCAGGCGAATTTCAAGCTGGCGTTCAATTTGCAGAACAGTGACGCCAACGACTTTGGCTATATTGACAACGTTGAAGTGTGGGGGCTGCCCTGAATGGGGACACAGCCATTGATCTGGACGCTGGCGGATGAGTCAGTAGAGATGGGGCGCAACATCAGACTTTCACATAAGCAGGAGGAAGAATCATGCTAACCCACAAACTTCGTCGACGCGATTTTCTGCGGCTAACCGGTGTAGCGGGCGGCGCTGCATTGTTGGCGGCGTGTCTGCCGCCAGCTGGTCCTGCTGAACCGGCCGGAAGCAGCGCGCCGGCTGTGGCGCTGCCTGCCACGCGCAACGCCGAGGAGTTGCTCAAAGCGGCTGGTGTGCCGCTGCCGGGCAGCCCCAATCACCCAAAGGGCTGGAGGACGTTGCTGCCTGATGTGCCGGAAGGCTATCCGTTGGCGCAGCGCATCACGATCACCACAGCGCGCCCCACCGACTCAGAGGTAGTCTTTCCGCCCGGTGATGACCTGGATAACAACGTTTGGACGCGCATGATTGCTACGCTCTTTGGCATTCAGTTTGTCAACAAGATGACATGGGTGGAAGGGGACGAGCAGGCGCAAAAGTACAACCTGGCGATGGCTTCGAATGATCTGGCGGATATCATGCAGGATGTGCCTGCCAACATCTTTGCGCAGATGGTCGAGGCCGATATGCTGCTGGAACTTGGCCCCATCTGGGATCAATACGCCAGCCCGAAATGGAAAGATGCTGTGGCGCGCGGCGGCGCCTCAGCCTGGCGCGGCTGTACAATCAACGGCAAGCGTTACGCTATCCCACATGCGCAGTCCGCCGGGCACGATGACGCTATCCTCTGGGTGCGCAAGGATTGGCTCGACCGGCTTGGCCTCAACCCGCCGGAGACCTGGCAGGATGTACATGATGTTGCGGTGGCGTTTGCCCAGGCAAAGCTCGGCGGACCAGACACCTACGGCTTGCTTGCCAACAAAGACTTCCGCAAATCCTGGTACGGTAGCTTGGATCCGCTGTGGACAGGCTACGGCATCGTGCCGAACTGGACATCCTTTGGCTGGAGTGAAGACGCGAATGGCAACCTACGCTACGATGGTGTGCGCCCGGAGGTGAAAGAAGTTCTTGCCATTCTACGCCAGTGGTACGCCGACGGCGTCTTTCGTAAGGACTTCTACGCGATTGGACCGGATGAGTTGACGCCTGACCTGGCTTCGGGGCGCTGTGGTCTACAATTCAACCCTGTGTGGGGCGCCAACCGCGATTCGATCCAAAACACCGGCGCCGAGTGGCTCTTCCTGGATGTGCCGGCGGGACCGAAAGGACGTTTCAAGCATACTGATGACCCATGGAACAATGGACGTTTCTGCTGCCCCAAGAACTTCCAGTACGCCAAAGAGTGGATCGAGATGACCAACTGGCGCATCGAACTTGAAGAAGCAGTCGGCACACGCATGCACGGTTGGGAGGGCATTGACTACGCCATCAACGAACAAGGCGAGTATGAGGATCTCGATCCCTACTACAGCTTCTGGACAGTGGGGCCGATCGGGACGCGCACCGGCGGCGTGATCGACCCACACTTTGAGGCTGAGGAGCTGAATCACAATCTAGAAGCATGGGGCAGGCTGGCGCCCGCAGAGCGTGACGCGTTTCAGGCGGCTATGTTTGGCGACCCGGTGTTGGAGTTGCGCAATCGCGCCAAGGCTTTCATATTGCAGAAAAACTCGACACAAGGCGTCAGCGACAAGTTTACGGGTCTACCGACGCCGACGATGCTGTCTGTGTGGTCAGATTTGATTGACCAGGAGAGCGAGGTCTGCCTGTCGATCATCACCGGGCAGAAGTCGATGGAGGCGTTTGATGCCTACGTCGCCAACTGGAAGGCAAATGGCGGTGAGCAGATCACGGCGGAGGTCAATGAGTGGTGGCAGAAAGTCAAATAGGACGCAAGGACGGTGAGCAAAGGTGGGGCGCGTGGTTGCGCGTCCCCGCCCTTGCCGATCCGAAGACGCGCGCCTACATCTTGCGCAACTGGTCTCTCTATGCCATGCTGGCGCCAACGCTGATCCTGCTGGCAATCTTTGCCTATTATCCAATGTATGGCGTGGTGATGGCATTTCAGAATTACAACCCAGGGTTGGGCTTTGTGCGCTCGCCCTGGGTAGGATTGGCGAACTTCGAACGCCTCTTTGCCTCGCCAGCGTTTCCGCGCGTGATCGGCAACACGCTCATTATCGCGGTCAGCAAGCTGGTCACCGGGCAAATCGTCGCCATTGCACTGGCGCTGCTCTTCAACGAGATTCGTCATGTGCCCTTCAAGCGCACGATGCAGAATTTGCTCTATATGCCACACTTTCTGTCCTGGGTCGTGTTGGCAGGCATTCTGATGGATATTCTGTCGCCGATGGGGCTGGCGGGTAAAGTGCAGCAAGCGCTGGGCATGGAGCCGATCATCTTTCTTGGCAGCAACTTTTGGTTCCGCCCGGTCTTGGTGGTCACCAACCTGTGGAAGGAGGCTGGCTGGAGCATGATCATTTATCTGGCCGCGCTTCTTGCGATTGACCCCGATCTCTACGAAGCCGCCGCAATTGACGGCGCCGACCGTTTCCAGCGCATCCGCTACGTGGCAATCCCCGGCATCATGACGACGATCATTTTGCTGGCATGTCTGAATCTGGGCGATGTCTTGCAGGCGGGCTTCGAACAGGTCTTCAACCTCTATAACCCAACGGTCTATGAAACTGGTGACATTATCGACACCTACGTTTACCGTATGGGGCTGGTGCAGGCGCAGTTCGGCGTAGCGGCAGCGGCCGGCCTGTTCAAGTCGGCGATCGGCTTCGTGTTGATTGTCATCTCGTATCGTCTGGCGGATCGCTATGCAGGGTATCGAATCTTCTGAGCTTGCGTTTTCCGACGGGTGGGCGCGCGGCGCTATGGCGCACTGGCTGCGGCGTAGCACCCTGTGTAACTTGCCCTTTGCTGCAAGAGCTGGGCGCTATCAAGGAGGCTGCTGATGGTGCGTGAAAAGGACTGGCGCAACACGTTGTTTGACGTGTTCAATCATGTTTTCATCTTGGGGTTGGGATTGCTGGCTCTGGCGCCGCTGATCAACTTGTTGGCGATCTCGCTGAGCAACAGCGCAGCCGCCATGGGGGGATATGTGACCTTCTGGCCCGTGAATTTCACCTTCGAGAACTATCTCTCCATCGTCAAGTCGCCCGCAATCTATCGCGCATTTCTGATCTCGGTGGAACGCACCGTATTGGGAACAGCGATCAGCCTGTTTCTCACCATCATCACCGCCTATCCGCTCTCAAAAAGCGCCCGCGAGTTCAAGGGACGCAATATCTTCATGTGGCTGCTTGTCTTTACGCTGCTGTTCGAGGGCGGACTGATCCCCTACTTTATGGTGATCCGTAGTCTGGGGTTGCTAAACACCATCTGGGCGCTGATCGTGCCTGGCGTCTCGGCGTGGAGTGTGATTTTGCTGATGAACTTCTTCCGGGAAGTGCCGCGCGAACTGGAAGAGGCGGCGCTGCTCGACGGCGCGTCGCACTGGCAGACGCTTTGGCGCATTTACGTGCCGCTCTCGGTGCCAGCGATTGCCACGCTGGCGCTCTTCGCCGCTGTCTGGCATTGGAACGCCTGGTTCGACGGTATGATTTTCATGACAGACAATGCCAACTATCCACTTCAGACCTATCTGCGCACGGTAGTGATCGACCTCAACAGTACGACCATTCAAATGGACGTAACTAAAGTGGATGCACTCTCGCAGCGAGCGCTGCGCGCCGCCATGATCTTTGTCGCCACTGTGCCGATTATGCTGATCTATCCTTTCCTGCAACGCTACTTCGTGACCGGCATTAAGTTGGGCGCAGTAAAAGGGTAAGGAAAGGCGAGTTGAGCGCAGCGAGGGGCGCAAACGTACAAGTTGTGGGCGAGAAGAGGATGAATGAGGGGTGGCAATGGCAACCGCGCAGATGCATCATACACCACATCAGGTGTTCTTTGTTGCACCCGAAGGCAATGACGCCGGTCATGGTTCTTGGGATGACCCCTGGCGGACGATTCAACGCGCGGCGGATACATTGCGTGCAGGGCAGACGGTGCTGATTCGGGGAGGCGTCTATCGGGAACGCGTCATGCCGCGTCACAGTGGCAGTGCAGGGCAGCCGATCCGTTATATCGCCTTCCCCGGCGAGCGGGTGAGCATCGATGGCGCCGGGATCGAGTTGCCGGCGTACACGCCAGTCACGCCACGCTCACCGCTGCCTGGCCATGATTGGCCCGGCGCGCATATCGGGCACCCACGCTCATTAGGCGGACTGTTTCACCTGGAAGGCGTTGCTCACATCGAAGTGCAGGGGCTGGAGGTGATCAACGCAGGCCCACATTGCGACAATGCTGGCATCCTCGTCAAAGATTGCAACGACATCGCTGTGGTGGGCAACGTCACCCGTAACACGATGTCATCTGGCATCGGTGTGTGGCGTTCGCATCGCATCACGCTTGTCGACAACGAAGTGGATCTGGCCTGCAATGACGGTAGTCAGGAGTGCATTACCCTCGCCGGCGTCGATGATTTTGAGGTTGGTTACAACCACGTGCACCACAGCGGGCCAGGCCGCCAGGGTGGCGAAGGGATCGACATCAAGCACGGTTCGTCGCGCGGGCGCGTCCATCACAATCACGTCGCATACATCAACCGGCCAGGCATCTACGTCGACGCCTGGAACACGCTTACCCGTGCCATCGAGATCGATCAGAATCTTGTCCACCATAACGCAGGGGACGGCATCACAGTAGCCTCTGAGGCGGGCGGACTGCTGGAAGATGTTCACATCCATGACAATATCGTTTTCAGTAATGGTTATTCTGGATTTGTGGTTGGCTGGTACGGCGATGTCGAGCATCAGCCGATTCGTGGCGTCGTGGTTGCCCGCAATTGTTTCTTCGACAATGGTCGGCGCGGCCTGGGCGGCGGCGTGTGGATCGAAAATCCCGACAGCCAGGAGATTGTGATACGCCATAACCAGCTTTGGAG
>DMDA01000087.1:45368-47207 GCA_003451595.1 Chloroflexota bacterium
TCGCCAATTCGCAGGTTGTGGTCGATACGGTGACGCTGCCCACACCTGGTATCGGCGAGGTGTTGGTGCAAGCCGAGTATACCTGCATCAGTCCAGGCACCGAGCTGCGCTGTCTTGCGGGCACGGTTGCCGAAGCCAGCCCGTATCCCTACATTCCTGGCTATTCGCTGGCCGGACGCGTGGCAGCGGTCGGCGAGGGTTGTCACACAGAAGTCGGCGCGCGCGTCTGGTGCACGGGAACTAGCCGCGCCAGCGTCAACCTGACCTGGGGTGGACACGTGAGCCATGCCCTCGTTTCTGAACACGATCTGACGCCCATTCCTGATGCCGTCCCCATGCTCGACGCAGCGATTGGTCGGTTGGCGGCGATTGCTTATCACGGCGTTCGTCTGGCGCAAACGCAACCGCATGAGAAGGTTGCAGTCGTAGGGTTGGGGCCAATCGGCTTGCTTTCGGCGCTCTGTCATGCTGCAACCGGCGCCGAGGTCATTGTCGCTGACCGGCTGCCGGCGCGCGTGGAGCTGGCGGCGCGGGTAGGATTACGCGGCTTCGTTGCGGAAGACTCGCTGGCAGATGCGTTTGCCAGGTTTCTGCCGGATGGCGCCGATGTCCTGGTGGACGCCACCGGTCTAACCAACCTGGCCGGCGCACTGATCCCCGTAGGCAGGATGTTGGCATGGGACAATACGCCACAACCGCGCGGGGCTCGCTTCGTCATTCAGGGCAGTACAGACTACGACTACGTCTTCCCTTACCTGGCAGCCTTCGACCGGGAGATGACTTTTCTGCTGCCGCGCGACCGCCAACCGCGCGATGTTGCCGCCGTCTTTGATCTCATGGCGCGTGGACGCTTGGCAGTGCGTCCGCTGATCTCGGAAGTGCGCCCACCTGCTGATGCAGCGGCAAGTTACGATGATTTGCGTTACCGACGCGAACGCTATTTGACCATCGCCTTTCAATGGACCTGATACATAGAGGAGCAAACTGCATGAGTGCAACGCTTGCCATCCACGGCGGCCGCCCCGCCTGTCCCCAACCGCCGCCACCCATGTACCCAGGCGGCAACAGCATCGATGCGGAAGAGGAAGCCGCCGTGCTCGAAACGTTGCGGGCGAAGCGACTTTTCCGCTATTACGGACCCAATCCCGGCGAATCCAAAGTATCGCAACTGGAACGCGACTTTGCCGCCCGCGCCGGCGTTCCCTATGCACTGGGCGTCACTTCTGGCACAGCAGCATTAATCTGTGGTCTGCAAGGGATCGGCGTTGGGCCGGGTGACGAAGTGATCGTGCCGGCTTACACCTGGATCGCATCGGCGTCGGCAGTGCTGGCGGTCGGCGCTGTCCCGGTGGTCGCCGAAGTGGATGCATCGCTCACCCTCGATCCGGCTGATGTGGAGAAGCGCATTTCTCCGCGTACGAAGGCGATCATGCCGGTGCACATGCGCGGCGCACCGGCCGACATGGAAACGCTCCTGGCGCTGGCGCAACGCTATCGCCTCAGGGTGATCGAGGACGCGGCGCAGGCGAACGGCGGCGCCTACCACGGGCGCGCCCTGGGCGCCTGGGGCGACGTCGGCTGTTTTAGCCTGCAATACAACAAGATTATCACTTCGGGCGAAGGTGGCATGGTCATCACGCATGACGAAACCATCTGGAAGCGCGCTGTCATGTACCATGACGTGATCGGCGGGCGGCGCAATCACTTTGCGCCCGAGGAGATGCTTTGGGGCGTCAATTTTCGCATGCCTGAATTGCTGGCGGCGGTCGCGCAGGTGCAACTGCGCAAACGCGACCTGCTGCTCGCCCGCATGCGTCAGCAGAAGCAGATGCTCCGGGG
>DMDA01000087.1:47403-51724 GCA_003451595.1 Chloroflexota bacterium
CTCATCTTCTATGTGGAATCGGCGGAGGTTGCCGGGCGTGTGGCGGCGGCGCTGCAGGCAGAGAACATCGACGCTGCGCGACTCTATGAGCCTGATGTCACCGATTACCACGTCTACGTCCACTGGACGCCGATCACTCACCGGCGCACCTGGCATCCTGCCGCGTCACCGTGGCGCAACGCGCATTCCGATGTAGACTACTCACCAGCCGCCTGCCCGCGCACACTTGATCTCTTGGCGCGCGCGATCCATCTGGATGTCAATCCTTTACTGAGCAATCAAGAACTTGAGTTGATACTCGAAGGATTGGAGAAAGTGTTGACGGCGATGACATGAAGCGTTGCACAAGATCAATGCATCTACGGTGTAACTTCTATGCTTGTCTAGCGTTGCAGGAGGCCGCTCATGTCAACCCTTTCCCCGCTCGACCTGCCCGACTTGATTGCGTTTTGGGATTTCCAGGGCGCGCCCGGTGAAGACCTGGTAGCGAAAGGTGCTGTGCGCTATCGGCTGCGCGAACGCAACGGCCCAATCTTTCGTAGCGGCGATGGCGTCTTCGGGCCGCAATCGATCTGGTTGTCGCGACGCACCTGGCTGGAAATTCCGCATCGTGCGTGCCCTGCTTTACACCGCACAGGCGATGACTCCGCCGTGACTGTGCTGGCCTGGATCAATCGCTATCGGCAGAAAAATGACGCGTCTGATGGCCCGTTGTCACCAGAGGCAATTGCTGGCATCTGGAATGAGACCGAAAATCAGCGCCAGTATTGTCTCTTCCTGAACATCACCATCACCGGTGGCGCGCCCGACAATGTTAGCGGTCATGTTTCACACACGGGAGGACCCACAGCCGGCAGACGCTATTGCGAGGATGTCAGCGCCGGGCGTACACCCGTGCCCTTTCTGGAGTGGTGCATGGTGGGCTTCAGTTTTGATGGCGCCTTTGCGCGTTCTTACTTCAATGGTCGTTGTGACGAAAATCCCGGCTTCAATCCCTTCCCCTATCCTGGTCAGCTCTTTGCCGCGAAAGCGGATTTCACTGTGGGCGCCGTGCATCGCAGTGGTGAGATGGGCAACTGGTATCGCGGTTTGCTCGGCGGCTTGGCGGTCTACGCGCGCGCGCTCAGTGACGTCGAGATCAATCAACTTGCCATAGCAACCTTGGCCATGACCGTGAAGACATGAAGAAGACATGAACGATAGGGGTGAAGGGTTGCTCTACTCTTGACGCGCAGCTACATAGGCGTCAACGTTGTTCGGATCGATGAATACATGGTCGATATAGACGGCGGGCGGCGCCGGTTCGCCGCGCAAGATGCGCAGCGCCAGATCGACCAGTTTCTCGCCGTAGCGTTCGGGCATGAACGCGGTCGAACCGACGATGCGCGTGCCTGGGTGGCGCAGTTCCTCGCGGATCAACCGGTCGGCGCCCTGCCCGACGATGGCGACATGCTGTTCACGGTCGAGTTGCTGCGCGGCATGAAGCGCGCCTAACGCCGCATCATCGTTGAAGCAGATTACGGCGATACGGCGATCGGCGGGCAGGCTGTCCAGCGCCTCGGCTGTGGCGGCCGCGCTGGCCGCGTAAGTGTTGCCGCTGTTCAGGCGCACCTGGCGTGCAGGCGGCACTGCGCCGATCACTTCTTCCAGCCCGCGGAGTTGACCCTCGATACGCGCTTGCGGCAACGCGCCAGCGCGTGGCTCTTCCAAAATCAACAATCGATCGAGCGCGCCACCCCAATGTCGCTGAATCCATTGTCCAAGCGCACTCCCTGCCAGATGTCCTGAGTAGAAATTGTCCACGCCGAAATAGGTGGCGCCGACCATCGGAATGTCCACCGCGATGACAGGAACGCCAGCGCGCTGGCAGCGATTCATAATCGCCGTGCCGATCAGCGCATCGATCTGGTATTCGATGAACAGGTCGACGCCGGCGGCTATAAAGTGTTCGGCATTTTCCAGCGCCTGTGTCTGGCTCAGTTGGTTGTCTGCCACGATCAACGCCAGCTCAGGGTGGCGCGCAACGGCTTGCTCCAGGCTGCGGCGCACGTCGACGGCAAAGGGAATGTCTTCGCTCAGATTAGCAAACCCAATCGTATAGCGGCTTGTAGCCGAGGCAGTCGCCAGATCGGTCACGCCGCTGGCGCTGCAGATGCTTACCTGCGTCGGCGACCGCTGCAACTGCCCCAGTTGCTCCGGCGCAACGTTGGCATCGGTGAGGATGCGATGAATGCGTGCGGGCGGAACGCTGACGGCGGCGGAATGTTGACCCACCTGCGTCGATTCGAGCAGCACCACCACCTGTTCGACAAGCGGCAGCAAGATTTCCTTCCACCGAGCTTCGTCACTCTCATCCATTAAACCATCTTCCGCTGTCCATCCGGCGCCGGTGACAAAGGCATGCCGCACGTGAAAATCGGCAGGTGGCTGTGTGCCAGCCAGTGTGGCGCGACCATCTGCGCGCAGCACGCCGCCCAGCAGCAGCACGGTATGCCCGCCCTGTGCCGCCAGCACCTGCGCCACGTCCAGGCTGTAGGTCGCTACGGTCAGGCGCCGATTGTGCAGCCGGCGCGCCAGCCGCAGCGTCAGTGCGCCGGCATCGAGCAGGATGGAATCGCCCTCCTCAATCATGCGCGCCGCCTCGCGGACAATCCAATCGGCGGCGACTTCCTGGGCATCTGTCAGCATGGTGGCGCCGTTGATCACCACGGCGCCGCCATGCACGCGCTTGACGCGCTGCTCCTGCTCAAGTGCGCGTAAATCGCTGCGCACCGTCGCCTCGGTGACATCCAACCGGCGCGCCAGTTCGGAAACGCGCACACCCGGTTGCTGTTGGAGGATACGCAAAATCTGTTGCCTGCGCTCAAATGGAATCATGAAATATTTCGTATTGCGATAGGGATTGACAGCAGTAAAAACCTCTGTTAGTATATCAAAAATTTCCAAAAAAAATCAATAGAAAACGAAAAAATGCGGCAAGGCGGCGTGTTCCGTGCCAATGACACGCTGCAGCGTCTATGCTACAGTGATTGGAGAGATGCTATGAGTCAAGCGGAAGCTACGAAGGCGCGGGCGCGTGTGGGCGTCTTTGGCATCGGGCTGGCGGCGTATTGGCCCCAGTTCGAAGGATTGCGCGATCTGCTGGTGGGCTATCAGCAGGAAGTGGAGCGACGCATCCGCGCGATGGGAGCGGAGGTGGCGTCGGCGGGGCTGGTGGACACGGCGCCGGCGGCGCAGGCGGCCGGCGATCTCTTTGCCGCGCAGAATGTCGATCTGATCGTCTGTTACGTGGGCACCTACTCGACCTCGTCGCAGGTGCTGCCAGCGGTGCAGCGGCGGCGCGCGCCGGTGCTGGTGCTCAACTTGCAGCCGGTTGCGTCGATGGATTATCCCAATACCGACACGGCGGCGTGGCTGGCGAACTGTTGCGCTTGCTGTGTGCCGGAGATTTCCAATGCATTTGCACGCGCCCGCATCCAGTTCAACGTGGTGTCCGGGCTGCTCTTCCCGGCGGAAGGCAACGCTGCCCAGTATTATGTGCGCGGCTGGCGCGAGATTGAGGAGTGGGTCAAGGCGGCGGGTGTGATGCGTGAGCTGAACTACGCCCGCGTCGGCTTCCTGGGGCACACCTATCCGGGGATGCTCGACATGTATTCCGACTTTACCATGCACCACGCCCAGCTAGGCGCGCACATCGAGGTGCTGGAGATGGACGACTTGCACGTGCGCGTGCGCGCGGCTACCGAGGAGGAGATCGCCGCCAAGATCGCCGAGATTCACAGCGTCTTCGACATCGCTGCGCCGGGCAAGGATAAGATTTCGCAGCCGGTGACCGACGAGGCGATGCGTTGGTCGGCGACGGTAGCGGTCGGGCTGGATAAATTGGTGCGTGACTTCAACCTGAACGGGCTGACCTACTATTATCGCGGTCTCAACGGCAACGAGAACGAGGAGTTGGGCGCGTCGCTGATCGTCGGCAACTCGCTGCTGACTGCGCGCGGCGTCCCGGCGTCGGGTGAGGGCGACCTCAAGACGTGCATGGCGATGCTGATCATGGACCGGCTGGGCGCGGGCGGCTCCTACACCGAGTTCTATGCGATGGACTTTGACGAGGATTTCATTTTGATGGGGCACGACGGACCGGGCCATGTCAAGATCAGCGCGGGGCGACCGGTGTTGCGTGGGTTGGGGCTGTTCCATGGCAAGCGCGGCTATGGCCTGTCGGTCGAGTTCAACGTGCAGATGGGGCCGATCACGATCCTGGGCATGACGCAGACCGCCGACGGCCGGCTGAAGCTGCTGCTGTCTCTTATACACATCT
>DMDA01000030.1:0-3143 GCA_003451595.1 Chloroflexota bacterium
GACAGCTCCCGTAGGTCATCGCCTCCGGCGTGACAGTGTGGCAGACGAGAAACGTCCGGCTGGAAGCCGAACTTACGGTTACCGAATCTGTTTGCTAAATTTCATCAAGCCACAGCTTCAGAGGAACCCGCAGCAACATGGGGATTAACAGAATAACCCGGTCATCAGGATAGCCGCCTTCGGCATACCTGGCCGCCTGCCTACGCAGGTCATCGCCGCTGGCGTGACAGCGTAGCCCACCGGAAGCGTCTGGCTGGAAGCCGAACCTACGATGAGCGAATCTATTTGTCAAATTCCAGCAAGCCGCATCTGCGCGTCAACGGCGCTCATTGGCAGCGCAGAAGTTCCTTGATAGTGCTGCCTGCGCCTGGTGACGAGCCATCGTCAGATCACCGGCCAACAGGGCAGCTTCGCCACTGTCACGACGATTGAGTTGGCGCGCAATGCGCAGCCTCTCCGCAAAGTTGCGCCGGGGCGCAGCAAAATTCGCATCGTCGCCATCGAGCGTACAGCGCACCACGACCACCATCACCTTGGAGGATGGTGTGCTGGCTCACGCGCGCTACCTGCGGCGGTCTTACGCTGAGAGACTGACCTGAAAATTGCGAGAGACAGGTTGCGAGGGGCGGAACACCATAATTAGCCCAAGTCACCACCTTGGGAAGGAGTGGAAAAATTCGCTGTTGACAGGGTGACAAGTGTATGTTAACGTATAGTCGAAGCGCTTCGACTATACGTTTCGATGGTACACCAGCACCCCAATCGACAGATCATCGACAGATCGTTGAACACAAGACACTCAGCATAAGGAGAACAGGATGCAAAACAACAAGATTTCGCGACGAAAATTTCTGGAGGGGATGGCGCTAGGCACAGGCGTCATCTTTCTGGCATCTTGTGCACCTGCGGCTGCGCCGACTGGCGGCGGAGCGGCGCCTGCAGCGGGTGAGGCAGCTGCGCCAGCCGCTGGCAACATCACACTGACCTGGTGGGACTATATGGGCGACGAAAGCTCCGCCAACGGCGCCGCCGTGATTGATCAGGTCAAGAAGTATAATGCCGCGCATTCTGGCGTGACCGTCGAACGCACTTTCATTCCCTTCGGCGATCTCAAACAAAAGCTGCTACAAGGCGCGGCAGCTGGACAACTACCGGATGTTGTGATCATCGATAACCCGGATCACTCCTCGTTTGCTTCGCTAGGTGTGCTTGCGGATATCACTGATCCGATTGCAGCCTGGGGGAAAGGCAGTGAATATTTCCCCGGTCCTTGGGATTCCACGATCTTTCAAGGCAAAAACTATGGCATTCCCGATAACAGCAACTGTCTGGTGCAGTGGTACAACAAGGCGTTCACCGAGCCTGCTGGCATCGAAGCGCCCAAAAACTGGGACGAACTGCGTGCAGCCGCAGCGGCGCTCACCGAGGGACAACGCTTTGGGATTGCAATGTCCGGCGTCAAGACGGAGGAAGGCACTTTCCAGTGGCTGCCTTTCTTATGGATGACGGGGGAAGACCTGGCGACCCTGGACAGTGACGGCGGCCGCGCGGCGCTGCAACTCTGGGTCGATCTGGTTCAAAACGGCAACATGTCGCCAGGTATTTTGAACTGGACGCAGGGCGATGTGAAAGATCAATTTGTCAATGGCCTGGCCGCGTTGATGGTGAATGGTCCCTGGCAGATTCCGGTGCTCAAAAGCGAACATCCCGACCTGGCATGGGACGTTGCCGTCTTGCCCGCAGAAAAACAGGGCGCCTCCATCCTGGGCGGCGAGAACATGGCCATCGTCAAGGACACCCAATTCTTTGAAGCTGCCTGGGATTTGCTGATCTGGCGGCAGGAGCCTGAAAACCTGAAGGAATATCTGGTGCAGGCCGGCAAGTTGCCAAGCAGGGCCACACTTGCCACCGACGAAGCATGGACGACCGACCCGGTGATCAAGGTCTTCATGGAACAGCTCAAGGTTGCCAAACCGCGCAACTACGGCCCGAAATACCCTGAAATCTCGAACGCGGTGCAAGAGATGATGCAGGCGGCAATCAGCGGCCAGAAGCCAGTGGACGTGGCTGTCGCAGAGGCGCAGGCCAAGATCACGCCCTTGCTGCCTGGCTAATCTCTTGAGTTGAACGCTCCTTTTGATCCACCCCCAGGAAGCGCCATAACTTCCTGGGGGGATGGGCTTACATCTGAGCACACTTGCAATTGGAGGAAAACCGATGGCACATCTTGCGCCTGGCGCTGGTGCACACAGGCAAAGGCTTCGCTCAGAGCGCCGCGTCCGTCTGCGCAGTTGGAGCAACTATTTATTTGTCGCCCCCGCATTGATTTTCATTTCACTGACCATGATCTACCCCATCCTGTCGAATCTGCGCATGAGCGTCTATGACGTGACGGTCAGCACGTTCTTGTCAGACAATGCGCCATTCGTCGGTTTTGACAACTATGCCAAAGTCATCAACGATCCCGCTTTCCAGAAGGCGTTCGTGCTGTCGCTGATCTTCACAGCGGGTTCGCTCGCCTTCCAGTTCACAATTGGCTTTGCCCTGGCGCTGCTTTTCCACCGCGCCTTCCCTGGCAATGGGCTGCTGCGAGCATTGATGCTGTTGGGCTGGATGCTGCCAAGCGTCGTCAGTGGCAGTGTTTTTCGGTGGATGTTCGAGGGGGGCAATGGCATCATCAACTACTTCTTGATGACCATTGGTGTGCTCGACAAGCCGCGTTTCTGGCTGATCGACCCGCAAACAGCACTACTTGGCACGATCGTCGCTAATATCTGGGTGGGCATTCCCTTCAACATGATCCTGTTGCTGCCTGGCCTTCAGAGCATCTCACGCACGCTCTATGAAGCCGCCAGCATCGACGGTGCATCTGGCCGGCAAAGTTTTTGGCACATCACGCTGCCGCTGATGCGCCCGGTGTCGCTCAGCGTGCTGCTGCTTGGATTCATCTACACCTTCAAGGTGTTCGATATCGTCTACGTCATGACACGCGGCGGCCCGGTGGACGCAACAACAGTGTTGCCGATTTACGTCTATCAGCTCTCGTTTAGCTTCTTCCGTTTTGGCGATGGGGCGGCGGCAGCAGTTTTGCTGCTGTTGCCATTGAGCATTGTGGCTGTTGGGTATCTCTGGTTGAGTCAACG
>DMDA01000030.1:3345-3752 GCA_003451595.1 Chloroflexota bacterium
GTCATAGCCTATCTCTTTCCCGTCTACTGGATGGTGGCGACCTCGCTGAAAACCAGCGCCGCGGTCTTCGAGACGCCGCCGCGCTTGCTTCCATGGCCGCCGAACCTGACTTCATATTCCGTCGCCGTCCTGAACAATCCACTCACGTTGCGCTCCATCCTCAATAGTGCAATCGTAGGCACAGGTACGATGTTGCTGACGTTGCTGTTGGCGGCGCCGGCTGCTTATGCACTGGCGCGGCTGAATCTACGCGGCGCCACGCTGTTTATGCTACTGCTCCTACTCACGCAGTTGCTGCCAGCGATTGTGATTGCAACGCCGCTCTTTATCACCTTCAGTCGAATTGGATTGGTCAACTCTTATCAGGCGTTGATTCTGGCTGACACCACCTTCACGTTGCCCTTCGC
>DMDA01000030.1:3979-5003 GCA_003451595.1 Chloroflexota bacterium
CAGCCCGGCCTGATCACGGTCGCCGTCTTTGCCTTTCTGATGGGGTGGGGCGAATTCCTCTTCGCCATAACCCTGACCACCAATGAGATGATTCAGCCAGCGACGGCCGCACTCAACAAATTCATTGGGCAATATGGCACGGAGTGGAATAACCTGATGGCAGTTGCCACCACTGTAGCCCTGCCGATCATTATCATTTTCGCCAGTTTGCAGCGCTACATCGTTGGCGGTCTGACGGCTGGCTCTGTGAAAGAATAGAAGGAAACCATACTATGAAATTCACCGCAGGCTACTGGACGATGCGCCCTGGCGCGGAGCCATTCTTCCCGATGCAGGTCTTGGAAGTTGAGACCGACCCTGAAGGGATGACAGTCTATGCCTTGACCAGGCGCTCATCACATCGCTTTGACACAATCAACCAGCCCTTAATCACCATCCGCTTCACCTCGCCCCTGCCCAATGTCATACGCGTGCAGATCATCCACTTCAAGGGACGACAGCAGCATGAACCACACTTCGAGCTATACAGTCGGCCCACTGCGGTAGCCATCCGCGATGACGCTGAGGCTGCCGTCCTGACCAGCGGTGCACTGAGTGTACGCGTCGTCAAGACAGGCGACTGGCGCATCGACTTCATGGACGGCGCTAGGATCATCACCAGCAGCGCAGCGAAGGCGATGGGCTTTGTCGATACGCCTGAGGGCCGCTTCGTCCACGAGCAGCTGAGCCTGGGCGTCGGCGAGTGCGTATATGGATTGGGGGAACGCTTCACGCCCTTTGTCAAAAACGGACAGGTTGTCGATCTCTGGCACGAGGATGGCGGTACGAGCAGTGAACTCGCATACAAGAACATCCCCTTCTACCTAACGAATCGCGGCTATGGGGTCTTCGTCAACCACCCGGAGATGGTTTCCTTTGAAGTCGGCTCCGAGAAGGTCGAACGCGTGCAATTCAGCGTGCCTGGCGAGATGCTCGACTATTACCTGATCTACGGGCCGACGCCCAAAGCCGTACTGGAGCGCTA
>DMDA01000030.1:5244-5644 GCA_003451595.1 Chloroflexota bacterium
GACGAAGCGACGGTGACAAGTTTCATCCAGGGCATGGCTGACCGTGATATCCCCTTGCATGTCTTCCATTTTGACTGTTTCTGGATGAAAGAATTTCAGTGGGTGGACTTTGAATGGGATCGTCGCCTCTTCCCCGATCCAGCGGCGATGCTACAGCGGCTCAAGGCACGCGGACTGCACATCTGCGTCTGGATCAATCCCTACGTGGCGCAAAAATCAGCAATGTTCGCCGAGGGCATGGCAAACGGCTATCTGCTCAAGCGTCCGAATGGNNCCCAAAGCCGTACTGGAGCGCTATACTGCGCTGACTGGCCGCCCGGCGCTGCCGCCTGCCTGGTCATTCGGATTATGGCTGAGCACCTCGTTTACGACCTCCTATGACGAAGCGACGGTGACAAGT
>DMDA01000030.1:5801-6567 GCA_003451595.1 Chloroflexota bacterium
GCGCCTGCCGTTGGTACAGCGAAAAGTTGCGGCGCTTGCTCGACATGGGCGTGGATTGCTTCAAGACCGACTTTGGCGAGCGCATCCCAACCGATGTGGTCTATTACAACGACGCCGACCCTGTGAAGATGCACAACTATTACACCCATCTTTACAACAGGACCGTCTTTGGAGTGCTGGAGGAAAAACTCGGTCAAGGAAACGCCCTCGTCTTTGCACGTTCCGCCACCGCCGGCGGCCAGCAATTCCCTGTGCACTGGGGCGGCGACAGCACCGCCACTTTCGAGTCGATGGCTGAGAGCCTGCGCGGTGGTTTGTCGCTAGCGTTATGCGGCTTTGGCTTCTGGAGCCACGACATCAGCGGCTTTGAACAGACTGCGCCGCCTGCAGTCTACAAACGTTGGTGCGCCTTTGGCCTGCTCTCCTCACACAGTCGGCTGCACGGCAATCAGTCCTACCGCGTGCCCTGGCACTTCGACGACGAAGCGGTCGATGTACTGCGCTTCTTCACCAAGCTGAAGTGTCGGTTGATGCCCTACCTCTACGCAGCCGCCGTTGAAGCGCACACACAAGGCATTCCGATCATGCGCCCGATGCTCCTGGAATTCCCCGACGATCCGGCCTGTGACACGCTGGATCGCCAGTACATGTTAGGCGAAGCTTTGCTGGTGGCGCCGATCTTCACCAATGCAGGCATAGTGGATTACTACCTGCCCGCTGGGCATTGGACGCATTTTCTCACCGGTGAAGTGATCGAGGGGGGGCG
>DMDA01000030.1:6775-9458 GCA_003451595.1 Chloroflexota bacterium
ACGCTGGACGGTGCAACCGCCGTGACCTTCACCGTTCATCGTCATGCGGCGATGATCTCGGTGGCGTGGCAGGGCGCCCCTCGCAATTGGCAAGTACAATTGATGGGCGTATCGACCATCGCAGCGGTTGAAGATGGCAGCGTTGCAGCTGACCCCGCCGGTGTGGTCGTGACGCCGACTACCGATGCCACAGCACTGGCGATAACTCTGGACAACGCATAGAGATGATACGCGCAGTTGTGGAGCATCGCCGCTGACGTGACGCACCGGTGCGTCACGTCAGGAATGGTGCGCACAAGGAAGCCAAACACCCCTTCGTCCATAATGGGATGCAGGTGCATCCTCTTCTGCTTCGACTAATCCGAAAGATGTTATAATGTCATCACTTCGGTAGGGGACCTCGACGGATAGGCCTCCTACCGAAATCTTTTTCAATGGTTGTCTGCTGTACACCAACTGCTGTGCGTCAAGAAGTCGATCTTCAGGCAGTTGCGATCAGCAGTTTTCAGAAGGATGTGTCATGCCCACCATGCACGACGTGGCGCGCCGCGCCAATGTCTCCCTGAGCACCGTCTCTTACGCCATCAACGGCACGCGCCCCATCTCTGAAGAGACGCGGCAACGCATCTTTGCTGCCATGGAGGAGCTGGGCTACCGTCCACATGCGCTGGCGCGTGGACTAGCCAGCAAGCGTAGCCGCATCCTGGCGCTGCTTTTCCCAACATCGGAACGCGGCATGGGCACCACCGACCTGGAATTCATTATCGGCGCCGCCGACATGGCGCGTGAACTCGGCTATCATCTCGTCTTGTGGACGTCAGATATTAATGACGCTGTCGAGCTGCGTCAGTTGATTCAACAGGGATTGGTCGACGGGGTCGTGCTGATGGAAGTTCACCTCAATGACCGACGGGTGGCCTACCTGCGCGAGATCGAGTTTCCCTTCAGCATTATTGGCCGCTGCGCCGACAACACGGGATTAGCCTACACCGATATTGACTTCGAGCAGACCATGCGCGACGCCGTGCTACATCTGGTCGAACTGGGACATACAGACATTGCGTTTGTCAACTACGCACGCGAGGTCCTCGACGCTGGCTATGGCCCGTCTGTGCGCACAGCGGAGGCCTTTGAGCGCATTGTCCAGGAGTTAGGCATCCGCGGCGTCACCCGTTTCTGCCATCCAACTGCCCAAGCTGGCTACACCACATTCAATACCTTGTTTGCCGAGTATCCGAATATTACCGCAATCGCCGCTATGAACGAACGCAGCTTTCCAGGGATGCTGCAGGCAATCGCCGATCGCGGTTGGTGCGTGCCGGAAGACATCTCATTGATTTCGCTGGTTTCGTCACCTGACGTAGCTGAGATGAGCATGCCGCCGCTGACGACGCTGGCGCCGCCCTCGACGGAATTGGGAAAACTAGGCGTCGAATTGCTCGTGCAACAGCTGGACGGACGCCCGGTCAGCACACAGCAGCCGCTGCTGCCCTGCCGCCTTGTATTGGGCGGCAGCACTGGCCCACGCCGTCATCTCACGGCACACCCACAGCATGACGCCTGACGCCATCCAGGGCAATGCACATTGGGCGGGATAGTTGCCGTGGCCAGGTGCGGTTGCCCGCCATCAACTGCGAAACGCCACGCCTTGATAGAGCGCGGCCGTCTCGGCGGCGGCGCGCTCCCAACGGAAACGCGCTGCTTGCGCTGGCCCGCGTTGACGCATTGCTGCAAGCAGAGCAGGTTGCGAGACGAGCAAGCGGACAGCGGCGGCAAGCGCGCCAGGATCGTGCGGCGAGACATGCAGTGCGGCGTCGCCGGTCACTTCAGGCAGGCTGCTGACATTGCTGCAGATGACCGGCGCCGCACACGCCATCGCTTCGAGTGCAGGAAAGCCGAAGCCCTCATAGAGGCTCGGCAGTAGCACGCACGCTGCGCCCGTGTAGAGCGGCGACAACTCTGTCGCCGGGACGTAGCCAGCAAAGACCACATCTTGCATCAGCCCTAATTCACCGACCAGCCGCCGGATGGGGTCAAAAAGCCAGCCCCTGCCGCCAGCGATGATCAGGCGGTGTGGCAGCCCTTCGCGCTTGAGCTGCGCCAACGCATGCAACGCTGTTGCA
This sequence comes from Chloroflexota bacterium, assembly GCA_003451595.1. Classification (GTDB taxonomy): domain Bacteria; phylum Chloroflexota; class Anaerolineae; order Caldilineales; family Caldilineaceae; genus Caldilinea. The sequence continues at coordinate 8,899 of DMDA01000030.1, forward strand.
TGATTCTTGCGCGGCTCCAACGTGCCGACCATCAGCAGATACGGGCGATCGGGGCTGTATTGCGCAGTTACACGAGCAACCTCGTCAGCAGGCGCCGGACGAAAGGTCGGGTCGATGCCCTCATAAATGACGTGCACTTTGCCAGGCGTCACCCCGTACAACTCAATCAAGTCGCGACGGGTGTGCTCACTCACCGCAATGATCGCCGTCGCCGCGCGCGTGAAGAGCCGCATCCCGACTTTGAGAAACCAGACATTGCGCCGCGTGTGATGTTCAGGATAACGCTCAAAAATGAGATCGTGGACAGTGAGCACAGTGGGGGTGGTCAGATAAGGCAGCAGGTGCTCGGTGGCGTGATAAAGCAGCGGCGGTCGCCCTTTCACCATGCCGGCCAACGGAAGGTAGGGCTGTTGCGCCAGTTGGCTGGCAAGTACGCTGAGACGCCAGGCAACTTGTCCCAACGGTAATGTGCGCGCAGGCGTCCCTTCCAATGTTGCAGGAAGCGTATGTCCACTGTGTGCATTGTAGAACAACTGCAAATTGACTGCATGCGCCTGATT
>DMDA01000030.1:9721-10551 GCA_003451595.1 Chloroflexota bacterium
GCACCATAGACTCACGTCTCACTCAACAATGCCTGGATCCGGCTGACGATCATCTCCATCGCCACGCGGTTGTCGCCACCCTGCGGCACGATGATGTCGGCGTAACGCTTGCTCGGCTCGACAAACTCCATGTGCATCGGACGCACCGTGCCCAGATATTGCTGTATGATGGAGTCCAAGTTACGCCCGCGCTCGACCATATCGCGCCGTAAGCGGCGGATAAACCGAATGTCGGCGTCGGTGTCAACGAAGATGCGCATGTCCATCAACTCGCGCAGCGCCGGCTCGACAAAGATGAGGATGCCCTCAACCAGAATCACCTTGGCCGGATTGACGCGCAGCGTCTCTTGGCTGCGATTGTGGACGGAGAAATCATACATCGGAACATCGACCGGACGGCCGGCGCGCAGTTCGCGCAGGTGACGCACCATCAACGACGTTTCCAGGCTGTCGGGGTGATCATAGTTGGTGCGCGCTCGCTCCTCCGGCGTCAGGTGGCTCTGATCCTTGTAGTAGTTATCGTGCTGCAGATAGGCGATGCGCTCGCGACCAACCGCCTCCCAGATGCGGCGGCTGACAGTTGTCTTGCCGCTGCCGGTGCCGCCAGCGACGCCAATCGTGAACGCGCGTCTGCTTTCCTCGGTTTCTATCTCGTGCATCAAAAAATCTCGGCTTTGTTGCTGTGTAGCGTTTCTATGCCGATTTCATCAGCGTGCGGCGCACGGCGTCCAACACCGGCGCGTGATTGGTCTGGATGACCACCACTGTGCGGTCAACAGGCCAGGCCCCCGCTTGCGCCAACAGAAAGATCGGACGGCGACGGAAGCCCA
>DMDA01000030.1:10817-11683 GCA_003451595.1 Chloroflexota bacterium
CGATTGCCCTGAAAGACCTCTACGACAAACGCATCGTCGGCTGCCGTTGGCGTGCCATTATCCTGACGGATAATGCGCAGCCCGACGCCGACATGAGGGATTACTAGCGCCTGCTCACTGCCTGGATTGGGAAAGCCCAAGCCTAACTCCGCAACCGCATTCGACTGCCCTGGTTGCGCCAGCCAGGGCGCGCCATCCAACGTACGCACCAGGAGTGTTGGCGCACCCGGCTGCGCTGTCACCACTACGCCGTCAAGCACAAGCTCTGTAGGCGCCAGGGGCACTTCCTCTTGCCGCGCGCCTTTATTCACGCGCAGCACCGGACCAATCACGCCTGGCGCAGGATATGTCAGGGCGTATTCAAAGGCGACGCCGAGCACCCCATCCGATGCGTGCTCGCCGGGCAACAGCGACGCTGGCGCAAATTGATAGCCGGTGACGCTATACCACCAGACCAACGCCACTGCCAACAACATGCCCACTGACAGCAGTGGGCGCAACATCACCTCGAGCACACCAGACCGCGCCAACAGGCGCTCCTCCAGAAGTGCATCGGTCGGCGCCAGCAACTCAACCTGTGGCGGTGATGGCGGAACGCGCAGCGTGCGACGCTCCAGATGGGTTGCCCAGGGCTGTGTCTGTATCTCGCACTGCGCCGCAACGGTAAGCGGTGCGCCTGACGTTGCTGCTCGCCAGCGCAGCACAACCACAGGCAGCAACAGAGGCAACGGCTCGCCTCCCGGTATGACAATGTCCAGCAAAAGCGGCAGGCGCCGCATCTGGAGTGCAATCCACACGGCATGTGCGCTCTGCACCAGCAACAAAAAGGCAGCCGCCCCAAGCAAGAGACGGAACAAAAGGCTGTG
>DMDA01000030.1:11932-60279 GCA_003451595.1 Chloroflexota bacterium
AGGCTCACCAGCAGCATCAACACGAGGAACGCCGTCACCACGAGCAGAGGGCGCGGATCGAGTAGGGCAGCCCACAGCACGTTGAACCCGCGACGCGGCGGCGGCAGCACGCTAGTTTCGGCGCCGGAGGTCGCCATGGGTGACGCCGCCTCATTTATTGCTTGAACCATTTGCCAACCGCCTCCGCCAGATTCGACAGCGGTGCACGGCGTACAGTGCACTCCGGCAACGCTTCGAGAAAGGTTTGTCCATATGCTTTGCGCCAGACGCGACTGTCGAGCAATACCACGACGCCACGATCACCAGCGCGACGAATCAGCCGGCCAAAGCCCTGGCGAAAACGCAACACAGCGTCGGGCACCATGTACTCGTTGAAGGCATCCTCGAACTCGGCGCTGCGCGCAGCCACCAATGGGTCGCCAGGCACGGCGAACGGCAGCCGAGCGATCAGCAAGCAACGCACTTCGTCGCCAGGCAGATCAACGCCTTCCCAGAAGCTGCGCGTGCCCAGCAGAATTGCCTGTTCGCTGGCGCGAAACTCGCGCAACAGACGACTCCGCCCCCCTTGTCCATGCTGCAATAGGGCGACGCCGAGCCGTTCCAGCGGTGTGCGGATGGCGTCGGCAGTGGCGCGCACCTGCTGATAACTGGTAAAGAGCGCCAGCGTTCGCCCCTGACAGGCTGTCGCCGTCGCCAGCACAGCCTGTTCGACGGCTTGCTGATAGCGCCCATCATTGGGCAATGGCATGTCTGTAGGGAGATAGAGCAGAACATTGCGCTTGTAGTCGAAGGGGCTATCCACTGTCGTGACCTTCACATCCCACAACCCTAGCCGATCGCGCAGATAGCTAAAGTTGGCGCCAGTGCGCAAGGTGGCGCCGGTGAAGATAGCGCTGCGCCGGTGGCGCACCAGCCCATCCTCGACCACCGCCTGCACCGACAGCGGCGCCATTGCGACGGTCACGTCATCGGTCTCACCGCCGATCTCCAACCAGGCGACCTGTCTGTGATCCATCCCGTGTGGCGCCAGGATAATTTCATCGAGGCGTCTGGTCAACTCCATCAGTTGCTCGACCACGTTGCGCCATTCGTGGACGAGCTGTAGCGTCTGTTCATCTTCTCGCCACTGCGCATGCTCCATCTGCGTTGCAATGTCGTTCAGGTGCGCGATCAAGGCGTGCAAGGAGCGACTGGCGTCGTCCCACTCCACCTCGACGCGGCTCCACATTGGCTGGCTGCGGGCGCCGCTGTCGAGCGACAGGCGTTGACTGTAACCGGCGTCGGCGCGCGCTTGTTCGTGGCTGCGCGCAAAGGCCGCCAACAGATCGGCAAATTCATGCAGCCGTTGTTCGCTGCGCCGCGCCTGCACCGCCATCTCCGGCAGCAGATCAAGCACGGAGCGCAAGCGGCGGTCGGCGGCGGTGCGATGGAGCGCTCCTAGCAAGTCGCCATCGGCGCCAAGTCGCGCCAGCGTGGAGCGTATCTCCGGCCACGTCACGCGCCAGGTTAGTTGATCGGTGGCGGCCTCCTCAAGCCGATGTGTCTCATCGACGATCAGATGTGTGTATGGCGGCAGGATACGCCCCTCGCTGGCCAAGTCTGCCAACAGCAGCGCATGGTTGACGACGATCAGATGCGCGCCTTCACTGCGCCGCCGCGCCGCCAGGTAGAAATCGGCGTCTGGCAACCCATAGGCGGCGCCAAGCGGGCGACTGCACCGCTCGCGAGAACAGACGCTGCCATCCGAGCACAGGCGTTGCCAGATCGCTGTTTCAGCATCGCTGAGATGGGCAAGCTCGCTAACGTCGCCGGTCTGCGTTGTCGGCAGCCAGACGAGCACTTTTGCCAGCAACGTTAACTCGACAGGGGATAGACGATGGCTGCGGCGCCATTCGTGAAAACGCCGCGTGCAGAGGTAGTGTTGGCGTCCTTTGAGGAGCACCGCTCGCAGCGGTGGCAACCCGCGCCCCGCCAGCAGCGCCGCCACCTGAGGAATGTCTTTCTCAAGGAGCTGCTCTTGCAAATTGATCGTGTTAGTGGCAATGACGACGCGTGCATCGTTGGCAATTGCCCACAACGCGGCGGGCAGCAGATAGGCCAGACTCTTGCCGGTGCCGGTGCCCGCCTCCACCAGGAGATGATCGCCCTGATTGAAGGCCTCCAGCACCTGCCGCGCCATCGTCACCTGACCAGAGCGGCGTTCAAAGGCAGCGCCTAACATGGCTTGCAGCGGGCCGCCTGCGGCGAAAAATTCCTCCACGAGTTGGGGCGAGACTGTGACCGAGTGGCGCTCGTCCTCCGCGGCGTCAGTCGCGGCGTCAGTCGCTGCGTCTGCGGCGCCATCGAATGCAGTCGGCGGAGCGCTCCATCCCGGAACGGGGTGAGCGTCTGTCTGTGCGGCGCCCTCGGCGAAGAACGACGCCAGCGACCAGGGACTGCCCTCGGCGCTTTCGGCAATCAGACGCAAGATCGGCGCAGGCAGTGCGCGCATCCGGCGGTGAAGCAGACGAAAGAGGTGGCCGGTTGCTTCCGCGTCATCCAGCGCGCGATGCGCCTCGACCAGGGGAATATCCAGACGCAAGCACAATTCGCCCAGGTTGTAGCTAGTTGCGCCCGGCAACAAGATCATGGCCAGCTCGACAGTGTCGTAGGCAGGACGCTGAAAGTGGACGCCTGCCACGCGCAGAAAGCCGAGATCGAAGGCAGCGTTGTGCGCGATGACCGCGCTCACGTCGGCGCCGACAAAGGCGCGCACTTCAGGCAGCACGCGGTCGAGCGTCGGCGCGCCCGCCACATCAGCGTCGCGGATATTGGTGATCTGGGTGATGCGCGCTGGAATCGGTCGCTGAGGGTTAACCAGCGTGGCAAAACGCTCGATCACGTGGTCGGCAGTAAATTTGACGGCGCCGACCTCGATGATGGCATCCTGGCTGGCATCCAGGCCGGTCGTTTCCAGGTCAAGCGCGACATAAACGCGCTCTGGCATGAGGCGGGTGTTCCTTTCCGCATACAATCAGAACCGAAGGCAGTTGTGATGCAACGCAGTGATGCAACGCAGTGATGAAATCAGATGCCGGTCGGCAATCATCAGCGTCATACCTTCACCTGTCTGATATGCCCATTCTACCATAGCCAAAACGTGAGGCAGCTAATGCGGATGCACAGATGACGTCTGATAGACAACACAAATAGACTTTGCTCATCTTCCCGGAAGCTCAGAGCTTCCGGGAAGATATCGGATGTACGATGTTTGATTGTGCTATCTATGAGCAGGAATTCCGTCTGCGCGCCCGGTGATGCGATTGCCAATGCTGCCCCATCTGCGGCACAATGGCGCTATGCATGTTTCCGTGATTGCCACAGTTTTCAATGAACGCGCCAGCATCGAACGCTTGCTGGATTCGCTCGCCGCACAGACGCGCCGCCCTGACGCGGTGGTGATTTGCGATGGCGGCAGCACAGACGGCACCGCCGCCGCCATCCGCGCCTACGCTGCCCGCTACCCGGAGCGTCTGCCCAATCTGCGCGTGATCGATGCTCCGGGCGCCAACATCAGCCGCGGGCGCAACCTTGCGATTGCCGCCGCGCCAGGCCCGATCATCGCAGTCACAGACGCTGGCGTGCGTCTGACGCCGACCTGGCTGGAGCAATTGGTCGCCCCGTGGATGCGCGATCCGGATACGCGCGCGGTGGCTGGCTTCTTTACCCCCGATGTTGAAGGCGTCTTCCAGATTGCGATGGCGGCCACTGTCCTGCCGCTGCACGACGACATTGATCCAGAACACTTTCTGCCCAGCAGCCGCTCGGTCGCCTTCACCAAAGCAGCATGGGCGCGCGCCAATGGCTATCCTGAGTGGCTGGATTACTGCGAAGACCTGCTCTTTGACTTTGCCATCAACGCCCAGACGCCGACGCACCACAGTGGCTTTGTGTGGGCGCCAGACGCGTTGGTGCACTTTCGCCCGCGCACCTCGCTGCGCAGCTTCTGGACGCAGTATTACCGCTATGCGCGCGGTGACGGCAAGGCCGATCTCTGGCGCAAGCGGCACGCTATCCGGTACGCCACCTACTTTGTCGCGCTGCCATTGTTGCTTGGTCATGCCTGGTTTGGTTTTTATGCGCGCTGGCTGGGCTGGTTAGGATTGCTGGCAGGCGTGGCGCTCTACTGCCGACGCCCCTGGCAACGACTGCGCGTGCTCGGCGCTGCGCTCTCGCCCGGACAGTGGCTGGCTGCCGCCGCGCTCGTTCCTGTCATCCGGGTGACCGGCGACCTGGCCAAGATGGCGGGCTATCCAGTCGGGTTGGCGTGGCGCCGGCGCCGGCGAGCAACCATTCCGGATTGGCGTGGCGACCTAGAAAAAGTGAGAGAAATGACGGCGAAAGCGACAGAGAACAAGTAGTCTGGAAGCTCCAACCGCTATCGTCTTACTCAAGACGCACAATGCAGGGTGCGCATGAGGAGTGTACATGAACGCAGCAAAGATTGAACGCCGAATCGTTCCCGCCGATCTACTGGAAGCGACGCCGGGGGCGGCAGGCATGTGGCTGCTCGCCTCACCGTTCTTGCTTTTCATCCTCTGGGCATGGGTCGATCTGTTTGCGCACTACAGCCCGGCGCCCTGGTATTGGTTCGATGTCATCCTCGGCGCTGCGCTCTTTCTGTTCGTTGTGGTGCTGCCATTGGGTTGGTTGGCGCACCGGCTGGTGACGGCGGCGCCGCGTCTCTTTCAGCACGCTGGGTGGGACATTCAGCCACTGGAGCCGGTGCACGAGCAGGAGATTTATCTGGTGCGCTATGACTATCAGGCGCGTCACCGGGCGCCCAACACCTGGGCGCGGCAGTGGCTGCGCGCCGCGCAGGGCTGGGTCTATCTGGAAATTGCGGCGATTCTGATCGGCGGCGTGCTGCTGATCCCGGTCTTTCTCAGCGCCGTCGATTTTGGCTTTGGGAGATAGCAATGTATGTATGGTTGCGCCGACTGAGCGGCGGCGGCTTCCTGGCGTTTCTGCTGTTAGCGCTGCCGGTCGTCTTGCACGCCCAAACCGCGCCCCCGGCGCCACAAGACGGCGTTATCGTCCGGCTTTCCTTTGTCGACCAGGCAGATCTGCAGCGGCTGGCGGCTCACTACGATGTGTGGCAAGTCGATCATGCTGCGCATGAGGTGACGGTGTGGCTGACAACAGCAGAGTTACAGCGGCTGCAAACGCAAAGCCGGCGCGTGCGCATCGATCAGGCGAAGACCAGCGAGATGTACGCCGCGCAGCGCGCCAGCCTTGAAGCGCAGAATCAGAGCGGCATCCCTGGCTATGCCTGCTACCGCACCGTCGAGGAAACCTACGCAGCAATGGCGCAACTGGCCGCCGCTTATCCGACGCTGGCGCGCCAGGTCACGGTGGGGCAAAGCTGGAAATGGGTGGACTCAGGGGGCAGCGCTGGCTACACCATCCCTGGCATCGTGCTCACCAATCAGGCAATCACTGGCGCCAAGCCCATCTTTTTCTTGATGGCCGCCATCCATGCGCGCGAATACACGACTGCCGAGAGTGCAATGCGCTTTGCCGAACATCTGGTGCGCAGCTACGGCAACGATGCCGACGCCACCTGGTTGCTCGATTACACCGAGATTCACGTCGTACCCCAGGCCAATCCCGACGGACGCAAACAGGCGGAGACAGGGCGGCTCTGGCGTAAGAATGTTGCACCTTTGTGCCCCTATGAATACCTGGAGCAAGGGTATGGGTATGGGGTCGATCTCAACCGCAACAGCAGCTTCAAGTGGGCGCAATGCAATGGGTTCAACTGCTCAAGCGACTATGCCTGCGATGTAACTTATCGCGGTGCAGCGCCTGCCTCCGAGCCTGAAGTGCAGGCGTTGGAACAGTACATGCGCACCATCTTTCCCGATGCGCGCGGCGCGCTCGATACGGACGCCGCACCGACCGACACACCAGGGCTGATGATTTCATTGCACAGCTACTACCCGAAGATTCTCTTCCCCTGGGGATGGACGTCGACGCCAGCGCCGAATGCAACCGCATTGCAGACGCTGGCGCGCAAGTTCGGCTTCTATACGCATTACCCAGTCTGTCAATCCGGCGCAGATGGCTGCATCTACCAGACCGACGGTACGACCGATGACTTCGCCTACGGCGAGTTGGGCGTGGCGGCGTACACCTTTGAGCTGGGCACCAGCTTTTTCCAGCCATGTGCGACCTTTGAAGCGACGATCCTCACGCCGACGCTGGCGAGCCTGACCTATGCTGCGAAGGCGGCCGCACAGCCCTACCTGACGCCAGCCGGTCCTGAAGTAATTGACCCGATGCTGACGCCAGACAGTGCGGTTGTCAGCGGTCAGGTCGTCACGCTGACGATCACGGCGGACGATAGCCGTTACTATTCTGGCGGCTACGGCAGCGAGCCGGTGCAGACGATCCAGGCGGTGCGCTACTCCATTAGTCAGCCGAGCTGGATCACGGGTGCACTGACCTATCCATTGGCGCCGGTTGATGGCGCCTTCGACGCTGCAGTGGAACAGGCATTTGCAGTCATCGATACAACAGGGTGGAGTAGTGGGCGCTATCTGCTGCTGGTGGAGGCGCAGGATGCGGACGGTGTGTGGGGCGTTCCGACAGCCATCTTTCTGGAAGTCGGCGAGCGACGGTTTTTCCCGTTCATGGCAAGGTGAGGTCGGATGAATCTGCTGTCGTTGAGCGTGGGCATCGTGCTGATCGGCGTTACGCTGCTATACTGGCGCGGCTGGGTGCGGTTGCATCGACGCGGGGCGACCTTCGCCAATTGGCCACGACTGGTGGTCTTTTTCTTTGCAGTGGCGCTGACGGCGGTGGTCTTTCTGTCGCCGCTGAATTGGCTCAATGAGGAATACCTTTTCGTTCGCGTGGCGCAATATGTGTTTCTCTGTCTTTTTGCCGTGCCCGCCTTCTTTCTGAGCTGCACCTTCGACATTGCCGTATGGGGTCTACCTACGCAGACGCGGCGGGCGATCAGCCGTTGGGTGCGCAGCCGCAGCCCGCTGCGCCGCACCGTGCACCGCGCCACCCGCCCGTGGCTGGCAATCATGCTCTTCATTGCTCTCTTTGTGAGCTGGTATGATGTGCGGGTTGCGTCGTGGCTGCTGAGCAACGCGCTGGTGCACACTGCCTCACTGCTGCTACTTGGCCTGGCCGCCATGCTGGTGTGGTGGCACCTGATCGGCACCGGTCCGCGCCTTCATAGCGAACTGTCGCCCTGGTTGGCAGCCATTGCGCTGCTCTTTATTGAGCTGGCAAGCATGTCGGTTGCCGTGCCGATCGCCTTCTCCACCAACCCGATCTATCCGCACTATCTGGCGGCGTTTGCGGCGCCAGGCCGGCTGTTGCCCCTCTCACTTGCGGACGATCAGGCGCTGGGTGGTGGGTTATTGTGGGTGGGCGGCAGCGCGGTCTTCCTCTCCAGCATCGTGCTGATCCTCAATCGACTCTTCGACCGCCACGACGGCAACATCCCTATCGTCCTCCCCGACTGGGACGCCGACGAGCGAATGATCATGCCAGGATTGGAGCACCGGGTAAAAAAGTAACATTGTTGGCTTTCACGCTACTTCACATCACCTCCTGGTTGGTCAAGTTGCTGCTTCAGGTCGGGTGCAACTGGCATTCACCTCGCGTTTGTGATAAAATCAGCAATGTCACGAATGTACTCTATTGCAGGGGCGTTTATCAGGCTGGCGCCGCATGAGCTTTGCAACACCTGTGCTGGACGAAATCCCAGATATTGTCATCAGCCGTCTGCCAATCTACCTGCGCACTTTGCGTCTGCTACGCGCACAGGGCGCCGAGGTCACTTCCAGCCAGGAACTGGGACAGTTGCTTGGCATCAGCTCGGCGCAAATTCGCAAAGACTTAAGCCATTTTGGTGAATTTGGCAAACAGGGGACGGGGTACAACGTCAGCTATCTCTGCAATCAGTTGGAAAAAATTCTCAAGGTTGATTGCGTATGGCCAGTCATTCTGATTGGCGCTGGCTATCTCGGTCACGCATTGGCAAGTTATAGCGGCTTTGAGGATCGTGGCTTTCGGATCGTAGCTGTACTCGATAATGACCCGACAAAGATTGGGACGCAAATCGGCAGCGTCAAGGTGCAGGAGATGCAGATGCTGCCAGCAGTGATTGCGCACTATCGTTGCCAGATCGCCATTATCGCAGTGCCAGCAACGGCAGCGCAACGCGTTGCCGACGAAGTTATCGCAGCCGGCATCCAGAGCATTCTCTGCTACGCTCCCCTCACCTTGACAACGCCTCCCAATGTGCGCGTCGAATACATCGACCCGGTGATCCACTTTCAGCACATGACGTTCTATCTCAGCAAAGGTTGCATCGACGGCGCCTGAGCGGTCAATGCGTTAGACCAGCGGACGTTTGCGCGCCAATCCCTGACCACGCGGATATTGGGCCGGGGTCGCTGCAATTTTCTTGACGAGCAGAATAAACCGTCTCTCTGCAAGAAATGGCACGGTGACTGGCGCCAGGCGCACGGTCTCGCCGCCCATCACCTTGATCGCGCGTCGCGCCTCCATGAACTCCTCTGGGGCCGAAGGACCTTTGTAGAGCACGGCCAGCCCTCCCAAACGCACCAATGGCAAGACATATTCCACCAGGGTTGCCAACGGCGCCACTGCGCGCGCCGTCACGACATCGTATTGAGCGCGATGCGCGGTGGTGCGCCCAAGCTCCTCGGCGCGACCGTGAACCGGCTTGGTGGCCGACAACTCCAGCGTGCGGATCAGATGCTCCAGGAATGCAATCTTCTTCTGGGTGCCATCCATCAGCGTCAGTTGCAGCGCCGGCGTCACCAACTTCAGCGGAATGCCAGGAAAACCGGCGCCGGCGCCTACATCAAGCAAACGCAAGGTAGGGAGTGGCAATGGCGCGCCAAGTTCCTCCGCCAACAGCGGCAGGCTCACCAGTGAATCCAGAAAATGCTTTGTCTGCACCTCGTCATACGCCACGATTGTGGTGAGATTCAGGCGTTGATTCCACGTCACCAATTCCTGATAGTAACGCTCAAACGCAGCAACAGCCGTTGCTGTTAGTGGAATGCCTAACTGCTGACATCCTTCCACCAACAACGGCAGACCTGTCTGACCGTGCGCCGGCAAAGGTTCTTGTGGCGTCGTTACAGAATATTCTGTCGCTTCCATAGGTGAAGATTGTATCATGTCCGCTGGCAAGATTGACAAAGCCGCAACGCCACCCATATAATCTATCCAATAATAATTCTAATCAATATAAGAAAAATTCAATGCAGACTTTTTGCGGGATCACGACTGATGGCATGCTGGACTATCTGGCTGCCATCTATAAACTGGGTGGACAGCAAACACGAACCACGAGCAAAGTGACGACCTCGGCGCTTGCTGAGAAGATGCATGTCTCGCCAGCGGCAGTCTCCAGCATGTTGAAACGGCTCGAAGAGTCGGGCTTTATCGATCGGTCTAACGCCGATGGCATCACGCTCACCGAACAGGGTGAATTGGCGGCGCTGCAATTGGTGCGTCGCCATCGCCTGCTGGAAGTCTTTCTGGTGAAGGTGATGGGCTTTACCTGGGATCAGGTCGATGCCGAAGCGCACCGCATGGAGCACTCGATCAGCGTCGCCTTTGAAGATCGCATGGATCAACTGTGCGGTTATCCAACACACTGCCCGCATGGCGACCCGATCCCACGTAAAGATGGCGCCATGCCGCACGAAGAGCTGATCGCTGTGACAGAGCTGACGCCAGGGCAACGTGGCATCTTGCGACGCGTTGGCAACTCCGACGCGCGCGTCCTGCGCTACCTTGCCCAGTTGAAGCTGGAGCCTGGCTGCAAGGTGAGGATGGTGGATGTTGCGCCCTTCAACGGGCCTGTCACCCTTGACCTGTGGCATGAAAACGGCGATGCCTCCCAGACGCTGACACAGATGCTGGGCAGCGAGCTGGCCAGTCAACTGTTTATTGCTGTCGAAGAGGAGGTCACGCATGGCGTCTAAACAGTACGCGGCAGCTGGCGGCGTTGTGATCGACGCCGGGCGCATGTTGGTGTTGGATCGCCCCCTACGCCGTGAAGTGCGCCTGCCCAAGGGGCATATCGATCCGGGCGAAACGGCGGCGCAAGCCGCACTGCGCGAAACCACCGAGGAGAGTGGTTATGCTGACCTGGAAATCCTGGAAGACCTGGGCAGCCAGGTGGTCAAGTTCAACTTTCAAGGGGATGATTTCATCCGCACCGAACGCTACTTTCTGATGCGACTCGCTTCGCCACGCGTCATTGCACGCAATCGCAAGGATGAGGCGCAATTCATCCCGCTCTGGCTGCCGTTGATGGAAGCCGTGCAACGTCTCACCTTTGAGGCGGAGCAACAATTTGCCCGGCGCGCCATTGCAGCACTCGAACAACGTTGCCGCCATGAGACTGAGTCAGTTTCAGGTGCATAGCGCCACACACAGCCCAAAAGAAAAGCGGGTCGAGATGCTGATCTCGACCCGCTTGCTTTTCACACTTTCTCAGTTTCGGTAACGGTACGTGATGCGTCCACGCGTCAAGTCGTATGGACTCATCTCAACCTTCACGCGATCCCCCAACAAGACACGGATATAATACTTACGCATCTTGCCCGACAAATAGGCAAGTACCGTGTGCCCATTTTCAAGTTCGACCTTGAACATGGCATTGGGCAATGCGTCCACGATTTTGCCATCCAGGGTAATCGTTTCTTCTGGCATGTGCTCCCAACAATTGATTGTACTTGTATCTGCCCTATCCGTGATCAATGGCCGACGCGACATTGATCGCCAGCGCCGGGTCAATAACACCCCAGCTTACGGGCGACCAAATCGCTGAGACTTGCGAATTGCTTTCTGCCGCTTGATACGCCGGATCTCGCTCTTCGATGTAAACCAGCGCTTTTGCCTGACGATGGGCAGAATCCGCGCCTCAGCAACTGCCTTGCGGAAACGCTTCAGCAGGCTATCCTGGGATTCACCCGGGCGAAGTTCTACGCTCATAACTATCACCTCCCCTCGTCAGCTTCAATAGTCGCCACATTTTATGACGCGTACTTGATTATAGTGGAAAACCCTCTCTGACAGCAAACCGCAGGCGACGTTGGGTTGCACTTCGCGCGATGGACTTTTTGCGTTATGCAGAATCGGTTCACCGTGATACACTCGTTGACAGTCGGTTGGCGTCCCTAACCAGAAGCACGCTCACAGCTTATGCCATCGCAGACGACCTCACCGCAACAGAGCCTCTCTGGACAATCTCCACCAGGCCCTACCTCGGTGGCCGACTTTACGCGGACAGCGCCCGAACGCCCCAATTTGGCTGACTGGCAGACCAAGGAACTTGCCATGGCGAGCGCACTGCGCGACAGCCTGGTTGCACTTGCCGCCTCGCCCAGCGTTGAAGCAGCCTTCAGCCAGATTCTCGACTCCGTTGCCAGTGTCATTGCTTATGAAGGCGCCACGATTCTTCTCTTCGAGGCGGGACAGGCGCGCGTCGCACAGGCGCGCGGTTTTGGCGCCGAGACGCAATCCATCATCCAGAATGCGCTCTTGCCCACAACCAAATCCCATTTCCAGCGACTACTGGAGACACAACAACCTTACCTGATTCAAGACACTCGCCTCGACCCGGAATGGCTCTTCATTCCTGGCACTGATTGGATTCGCGCCTCGCTGGGCGTTCCGATTGTCATCGAGGAGCGCGTCATCGGCCTGATCGCGGTGGATAGCAGCCAGCCAGGCGCTTTCGATGCCAACGATGTGGCGCGCGTCCAATTGTTTGCCCGTATTGCAGCGTTGGCGATCAACAACGCTTACCAGAATGACCGCCTTGCCGAGTTGGTGGAAGCACGCACCCTGCAACTGCAACAGGCCAAGTCCTCACTAGAGTTGAAAGAAGCACTCCTCCGTTCAGCGCAAAGCATCGCCCACATGGGGAGCTGGACATATGACCCAATCACGCAGCGGATGGAGTGGTCAGATGAACTTCTCAGATTCATCGCGCGCGACCGTGACCAGGGCGCCCCTAGCATGGAGGAAATCGCCACCATGTTGCCACCGGAAGAGGTGGCCGCCTTCAAGGAGGTTGTCCGGCAGATTGAGAACTTGCAGGCGCCCATCGAAGCAGAATTCAGCTTCGTGCGTCCTGGTGACGAGGAGAGACGCCATATCTTTGTGCGCGCCGAAATGATTGCACAAACCGGCGCCTCGCCGCAGATGCAAGGCATCGTCCTTGACATCACCACACGCAAGCAGGCGGAAGAGGCGCTCCGCAAGGCGCTGGCGCAAGAAAAAGCTCTGAACGAACTCAAATCACGCTTTGTCGCTATGGCCTCGCATGAATTTCACAACCCATTGAGTATCATGCTCGCCAACATCGAGTCGCTACGCGCCCATTGGCGACACCAATCTGAGACCACTACCGAACATCAACTCGCGGCGATCCAGAATCAGGCAAGCCTCTTGAACGACATCATCCGCCGCTTGCTCGAATTACTACGCATTCAGGCCGGCGCCGTCGAGTTTCAGCCCGTCCGGGTTGAGTTGACCAACATATGTCGCAACGTGCTGACGCAACTGCAGCGCGCTGCGCCCTATCTCCCAGCCGTCCAGATGGATGCGCCCGCCAAACCAGTCTGGGTGTGGGATGACGCTGTCTACCTGCACCGCATCGTCAGCGATCTGGTTAGCAACGCCCAGAAGTACACACTCAACGACGCGCCCGTGCAGGTCACTGTCACAGCCACCCATGCGGGCGCCACGCTGCGCATTGAGGATCACGGGATCGGCATTGCACCCGACGACCTCGCGCATCTCTACGAACCCTTCTATCGCGGCGCCAACGTGCAGGCCATCCCCGGCATCGGGTTGGGTATGGCATTGGTCAAGCATCTTGTCGACTTGCATCAGGCTGACATCCAGGTCGATAGCGAAATCGGGCGCGGCACCTGCGTTACCCTGCAGCTGCCTCTGGCACCTGTTGGCGACGCCACATGAAGAACGTTACAACGCGCGCTGCGAGGATTTCACAATGGCTCTCCAGATCGTAACCGCGCCGCCGGCTGGCGGAAAGAGCGCCTGGTGCATCGACCAGGCGCGCAACGCCGCACAGAGTGGGCGGACGCCGCTGGTCGTCGTCGCCACCCCGCGCCAGGCGCAGCAACTGCGCCAGCGTCTGGCGGCAGCAGGCGGCGCGCTGGGCGTACAGCTTTTCACCTTCGACGAACTTTTCACCGCCATTCTCAACCTGACGGGCGATACACACACCGAACTACCGCGCGCGGCACGGCAACGCCTGCTGCGCGTTGCTGTCGATGATCTTGTCGCCGCTGGCGCGCTGCCCTTCTACGCCGGGCTGGCGGCGCGCTCTGGCTTCACCGCGGCGCTGGAGCGGCTGCACTTTGAGCTAAGCGGCGCCAATCTCGGCGCAGGGGTGTTCGCCGCTGCCCTGCAACAGCTCGACGCACCACCGCGTCTTACCGAACTCGCCGCCCTTTTGACCCATTACGCGGCGCTGTTGACCGCCAACGGCTGGACCGACCGCGCCGGCCTGGGCGCGCTGGCGCTCGCTGCGCTGCAACGTGCGCCGCGGAGCTTGCCCTGGACGCCGGTAATCTTCGACGGCTTCGATAGTTTCACGGTCGTGCAGCGCGAGGTGATTGCTGCACTGGCCGCGCAGCTTTCCGATATCACGGTACTGCTGACCTGTCCCGCCCATGACGAGGCCGCCGCCGTGCACCGCCTCTTCGCCGAGACCAACGCCCGTCTTAGTGAACGGCTCGCTGTGCCCGTGCAGCCGCTGCCTGCACTGCAAAATCTCACGCAGAGCCGCGAAGGCGCAAAGAATTCCTTTGCGGCTCCATGTGCGCTTGCAGTTTTGGCCGAACATCTTTTCACCACTGCACCCAATCGCATAGCCGCCGCTGCGGATGTCACGCTGCTGGCGCCTACAGACCGCGCCGGCGAGGTACGCGCCGCACTGCGCTGGCTCAAGATGCGCATTTTGCTCGACGGTTACGCACCCGGCGACCTGGCGCTGATCGCTCGCAGCCTGGCCCCTTACCGCAACCTGATCGCCCAGACCGCCGCTGAGTTTGGCCTGCCGGTGCACTTTGCCGGTCAGCTACCCCTACGCGACAATCCGGCGATCGCTGCACTGCTCGACTTGCTGGCGATCTTCCGCCCCGACCCTGCCACCGGCCAGCCCCTTCTGCCGCACCGACAGGTGATTGAGGCATGGCGCTCGCCCTACTTCGCTTGGCGGCACAACCTCGACCTGGCGCCCGAAGATGCCGACTTGCTCGACAGTGTGGCGCGGCGCTTCGTCGTGCTGCGCGGCCTCGACCAGTGGCGAGAGGCGTTGGCGCTCAATCTGGCCGCCGCACCGCCAGACACCCACATTGTGACTGGCGCCGACTGTGCACCAGCACCGTCTGGCGCCGACCGCGCGACGACCCTGGCGACGCGCTTCCAGCGTTTTGTCGAACTGCTCACCCCGCCCGCCGCAACCTCGCAGCGCGGCTTCGTGGCCTGGCTTGAAGATTTGATTGGGGATGACAACGCTGCCACCGACAACGCTGCCGCCGACAACGCTGCACCATCCGCCTTCAATCTGGCGCTACTAGCGCAGATTCAGCGCGGCGACCCTACATTGGCGCGTCGCGATCTGGCGGCGCTGCGTGCGTTCAAGGAGGTGCTACGCGGCCTGGTCTGGGCGGAGGATGCGCTGATGGCAGCGCAAGGCGTCGCACCTGCCATCGATTACACCCGCTTTCTCGATGAACTGCACGGCGCGCTCACTGCTGCGGTCTACGAACCGCACGCTGGTGCAATGGACGCCATCCTCGCTGCCGACTTGCTCGAGGTGCGCGGGGTCAGCTTCCGCGCTGTCGCTCTGCTCGGCCTGGCGGAAGGGGAGATTCCTCAGCGCCGCCGCGAGGATACTTTCCTGCGCGACCAGGATCGTGAAGCGCTGCGCGCACAGGGGCTGCCGCTGGACGCCTCCACGCGCAGCTTCGAGCGCGAGTACTTTTATCAGGCCGTGATGCGCGCGCGGGAAAAGCTGCTGCTGACCCGTCCGCGCCTGGCGGAGGACGGCGCGGCGTGGGAACCATCGCCCTACTGGCAGGAGGTGGTGCGGCTGACCGGTGCGACAGAGGTCACAATTGCCGGCGAGGTGGGGCCGCCGTTGATGCAGGCAGCATCCCTGGCCGAGGCTCTGGAACGCGCCGCGCGCACCGCCGATGCCGCGGCCTGGTTTGCCCATCACGATCCGGCGCGCTGGGAACACGTCCTGACCGGTGCAGACATCGTGCGCACGCGGCGGACGCGCCGTGGCGCGCCTTCCCCCTTCGACGGCGATCTCAGCGCGACGCTGGCAGAGCCTGGCGCGCAGCAACAATGGCTGTATCACTGGTCGCCCTCACGACTGGAGAGTTATCGCACCTGTCCGCAGCTCTTCTACCTGGCCCACGTGCTCAAACTGGAAGCACGCAGCGAGCCGGAAGAAGGCGCTGACTCTCGCCAGCTTGGCAACACCTACCATCGCCTCTTTGAGACTATCTATCGGGAGACCGGGCTGACCGCCGACGTAGAGACGCTGCTGGCTGCGCTGCCCGCCGTCGCCGCGCACATCCTGGACGAAGCGCCCACTCGCGAGGGTTTCCGCGTCACGGCGCTCTGGCAGCAGCAGCGCGCCGAAATCGAGGCCAACGTCGCGCGCTCGCTGGTCGCCTTGGCGGCATTGGGCGGGACGCCGGTCGCGCTGGAGGCGCATTTCCGCGGCGACCGCGCCCTTACCTTGACGTTGGACGGCGACGCGTTCACGATCGGCGGCGTCATCGACCGCATCGACCGGCTGGCGGACGGCAGCCTGCGCGTGATCGACTACAAGCTGGGCGGCAGCGACTACGATACAAAGACAGCGTTGGTCGAGGGCAGACGGCTGCAGCTTCCGCTCTATGCGCTGGCTGCGGAGGGGCTGGGATTCGGCGCAGTGCGTGATGGCGTCTACTGGTTTGTGACCGACGCACGCGCCAGCAAGTGGTCGTTGGCCAAATTCGAGGACGCGCAGACCGGCGCAGTGGGCGCCGCCGCTGCCATCAGACTGGCGGTCGCCCACGCCCATGCCGCAGTGCAGGGAGCACGTGCAGGTCACTTCCAGCCCACGCCGCCCGCGACCGGCTGCCCCGACTACTGTCCAGCGGTGGGGTTCTGCTGGCGGTATCGACCGAAGGAGAATCGCTGATATGGCGGACTTCCACCCTATCGTCCAGCAGACGCCGCCCAGCCCCGACCAGGCGCCGGCGGTGACGACCACTGACCGCGATGTGGTGCTCGTCGCCGGTGCGGGCGCGGGCAAAACGCGTACGCTGGTGGCGCGCATCCTGCATCTGCTGGCGACGGGCGCGCCGATGCGCGGCATCATCGCCGTCACCTTCACGCTCAAGGCGGCGCGTGAGATGCGCAACCGCCTGCGCCAGGAGATCACCCGCTATCTGGCCGACCCGACGCTGGACGCTGACGAACGCACGCGCTGGCAGACGATCTACGCCAACCTCGACGCTGCGCGTATCAGCACAATCCACGGCTTATGCAGCGAAATCCTGCGCAGCCATCCCGCTGAGGCTGCCATCGACCCCGACTTTACCGTGCTCGAAGAGGCGACCATGCTGCAACTGCGCGGCGAGGCAGTGGCTGAAGCGCTGGCCTGGGCCGCCGAGGACGCAACGGCGACCACACTCTTCACCCACTTCACCGCTGCGACCCTGGCTAATCTGCTGGAGGCGCTGCTGGCTGACCGGCTGAAGGCAGCAGCGATCTTTGCCGCGCGCCCCTGGGAACGCTGGATGACCACCACTGTCGCGACCCTGACCGCTGCGCTTGCCAACGATGAACTCACCGACGCTGCTGCACCGCTGCTCGATTGGGATGCCGCCGGCGTCACGGCGCGTGCGCTGGCAGCGGGCGACGCGCTGGCGGCGGCGCTCGTCGACTTTGGCGACGCCTGGCGCACGGCTCACCGCAGCCTGGCAGAAGGCGATCTGCCGCAGACCTTTGCGGCGCTAGCGCGGCTGGGAAAGGCAACACCCGGCAACAAGGGCAAAGCGGCGCTCTATGGCGGCGTCGATCCGAAACCGCTGACCAAACGTTTCAGCAGTGCATTCAAGTCTCAGGTGCTGCCGCTGATCGACGGCGTCGATCCGGCGTTGGACGCAACCCTGGCGACACTGATGCCGCTTCTGGCGCAGCTCTTCGCCGTCGCCCTGGCCGCCTACCGCACCCGTCTGGAGGTGCGCCACGCGCTCGATTTCGACGACCTGGAGGCGCGCGCACTCGATCTGCTGCGCACCGATGCGACCGTGCGGGCGCGCTGGCAGGCAGAGACGTACGCACTGCTGGTCGACGAATTTCAGGACACCAACAGCCGCCAGCGCGACCTGGTGCGGCTGCTCAACGGCGAGCGCGGACGGCTCTTCATCGTCGGCGACGCCAAACAATCGATCTACCGCTTCCGCGGCGCCGAGGTGGAGGTCTTCCGCCAGGAGCGCGCCGCCATCGAAGCACAGGGGCGCCGCTGCGACATGCACACCTCCTACCGCACCCACGCTGCGCTGCTGGACGCACTCAACGCGCTGCTGGCCACGGCGATGGACGGCGGCGATGCATCCGACGCACTGTGGCGCGAGCCATTTGCGCCGCTAACGGCCGCGCGCCCGACTGATGCAAACCTGCTGCCCGCGCCCCACGTCGAATTTCACCTGGGCGCCGGGTCGAAGAGCGACGGCAGCCTTGCCCGCGCGGCAGACGGTCTGCTCCAGCGGCTGCGTACACTGGTCACCGCTGACGAAACCGCACCGCGTTGGGGCGATGTCGCCATCCTCTGCCGCACGTCACGCAGCTTCATCGCCTACGAAGACGCCTGCGAACGGGCCGGCATTCCCTACGAGACAGTGGCCGGACGCGGCTTTCTGGAACGCCCGGAAGTACGCGACCTGCTGAACGCGCTGCAGGCGCTGACCGATCCCACCGACGACCTGGCGCTCTATGGGCTGCTACGTTCGCCCGCCATCGGCCTGCCCGACCCGTTGCTGCACCGCCTGCGCCTGGGCGATAGCGCCACGCCCGGCGCGCTCTGGCACGCACTCTGCGCTACGGAAGATCCTGCCTGCTGCGCCGCCGCGACTTTGATCGAAGCGCTGCATCAATTGGCGGGGCGCGTGCCGGTGGCTGACCTGCTCAAGCATTTTGTCGACCACACTGGCTACCGGGCAATCTTGCTGGCGGCGGATGATACGCGCGGCGCACGCAACGTGAGCAAGCTGCTGCTCGACGCGCAGCGCAGCGGCCTGGTCAGCACGGGCGCGTTTCTGGAGTACGTGCGCGGGCTGCGGAAGGCTGGCAGCCGCGAAAGCGAGGCGCGCGCCGACAGTCATGGCGCCGTGCAGATCATGACCGTGCATCAAGCCAAAGGGTTGGAGTTTCCCATCGTCGTCATCGGGGACGCGGCCAGCACGGGCGGCGGACGGCACAGTGAGCTGCTCCTCGATAACGAGCTAGGCGTTGTCGTGAAGTTAGCAAGCGACGTCGGCGCGCCGTTTGTCTGGAAACTGGCGCAGCAGCGTGAGGCAAGCAAGGAAGTTGCTGAAAGTGATCGCCTGCTCTATGTCGCCACCACGCGCGCTAGGGATCGCCTGCTGGTTTCAGGACACATCAGCGGCGTCAACCAGGATGGTTCGCTGCGGCTGAACGGTTGGCTCAAAGTGCTCTGTCATGCCGTCGGATTGGAGCGCCTGCCGGACAATTTCGAGGCTGATGGCGCTGCTCCTCATCAATTGTATCTACCGTTGGCTGGCGTCCCGGTGGTGTGCGGCGGTGCGCTCTATCCGACGGAGTTCCTCGGCGACCTGAGTTGCGTTGCGTCGTCGGCGGAAGCGGCTACACCCGCCGACAACGTAGAGCCGATTTTGCTGGCGCCCGCGCCGCCCTCTGCCGCGCCGCTGGACGAGACGCCACCGCGCGTCTGGCGCGTTGCGACGACGCGACGCTGGGCGCCTGGCTGGGTGGTCGGCAAGCTGGTGCACGCCGCCATTGCCGCCTGGCGCTTTCCCGATGCGCCCGAATTCGATGGTTGGTGTCGAGCACAGGCGCGTAGTTACGGTCTCGATGTCGTGCAGATCGACCACGCGCAGCAACGTACGCGACGTCTGCTCAATAACTTCCGCCGCCACCCGCTTTATGCCGAGATCGCCAACGCCGAGGCGCGGCGTCACGAAATCCCTTACGTGTTGCCAGAGGGCGTTGACAGCGCGGCGTCATTCGGACAGATCGACCTGCTTTATCGCGCCGGCGGACGCTGGACGCTGGTCGACTTCAAGAGCGACCGCCTGCGCGATGAGCGAGCGCGTGACGCACTGCTGGCGGATGGCGACTATCAGGCACAAATCGAGCGCTACCTGACGGCGGTGGAGGGGTTTCTTGGCGAACGCCCGCGTGGGCTGCTCTGCCTGCTCGACGACCGCAGCGCGTGCAGTGTGGTTGAACTCGGTGCAGAGCCGGCGCCGCTTCCCGCACCGTCGCTTGATGATGCGCTGGATGATGGGTGGACGCAAGTCTACGAACTGGCCGATCCTGCGTGCACACCGCTGCTGGACGCGTGCCGGGAGCGCGGGCTGCCGGCGCCAGAAGTCGGCTATGACATCCCCGACGCGCGCGGGCGGGTGCTGGCGACAGCGGAGCTGGCCTGGCCGGCAGTGCAGACTGCTGCGTTCCTGCCGGGTCAAGAACGCGATCTGTTGTTGGCGGGGCAGGCTGGGTGGCGCACTGTGATGGTGGAGACTGCAGAGCCGCTGTCGCTAGATTTGAGTCTGTTCGCGTGATCTGCCGCCAGGATGCAGAGAGGTCAGGGCAACTTATGGCCGCCGAGAACCGGGCGCTTCACGCGTAGACCCCCTCCCGCCGCCAGATGTCGAGCATGAGCTCATACGACGCCAACGGCATGCCGGTGTAAATACAGTTGCTGGTCGAAAAGATGTAGCCGCCGCCGGGCATGCCGCTGCGCAGCGCATAGCGCACCGATTCGGCGATCTGCTCCGGCGTGCCGGTGTCGAGCATGGCGCAGTTGACGTTGCCGATCAGACAGAGCTGGTCGCCGTAGCGCCGTTTGACTTCGGCGATGTCGACGCCAGCCTGCGGATCGAGCGAATGCAAGGCGTGCGGCTTGGTCGAGACAAGCTGGTCGATGATCGGCATGATGTTGCCGTCGGTGTGCTTGATCACGTAGAAGCCCAGGTCGCGATACGCTTTGGTGAGCTGCGCCAGGTACGGCGTGATGAACTCGGCAAAGTGGCGCGGGCTGAGAAATGGCCCGGTGTTGAAGCAATAGTCGGCGCAGAGCGCGAAGCCATCCAGCCCGCCGTGCTTTGCGTAACGTTCGGCGCGGCGGATCGCCAGATCGACCATCTGCTGCGCCTCGCGCTTTAGCCCGTCGGGATCATCCGCCAACCGCTCGGCAAAGGCGAACATCTGCGTGCCGTCGGGAATGCTGAAGGTGGCGTCGCCGTGACGCATGATGAAGTAACGATCGCCGGTCTGCTCACGGATAATGTCGATCAGCCGGATCGTCTCCTCGACATCGTCCGGGTTGGGGTGGATGAAGATGGCGCTGTGGTCGAAGCGCTCCGCTGTGGCGATGTAGATGTCGGCCATGTCGTGGCGATGCAGTTCGCGCTCCTTCTCTTCCATCTGCCCCCACTGGCTGTAATAGCGGTGCGAGGGATGCACCTTGCCGAAGGCTTCCATCGTCAGGAAAAAGACCAGCTCAAAGTGCGGCACCAGCCCTGTCAGCGGGCGCCGTTCGAGTGCAGCAATAAAGCGATCACGCGGTTGCAACATAGTTTAGCTCCCGATCACGCCAGTCGGCTTGAGATTGTCCAACCCTTTGCCCCACACCCGTTTGGCTTCTTTGACGTAGAACAGGTAATCCTCAAACCTCACATCGGGCGGGACGCGATGGTCAGGCGTGGGGATGTAGCCGCCTTCCTCGACCAATGGCGCCAACCGCTCGATTTCGCGTGCGATAGCATCTTGCCCCTGCATTAAAATATGCTTGTCGAAGCCGCCCATCAGCCGCATTTCTTTGCCATAGCGCCGGCGAAACTCGACCGGATCCGCCTTCCACTTGCCGACCTCGATCGGGAACATCGTGTTGACGCCCGCCTCCAGCCAGAGCGGCGCCAGCAGGTCGATGTTGCCGTCGCAATCGAGGAAGACGATGTCCACGCCATACCGGTTGAGCGTGGCGGTGATGCGCTGGTAGTGCGGCACAAGAATCTGCTTGAAGAGCTTGGGTGACATCAAGGGGCCGCCACTGTACGCCATGTCCTCCCACATGCTGGCGGCTTCGGGGCGCACGCCCGCACCGAGCACATACTCGAGCACGGTGATCACGACATCCGCCAGCGTCTCAACGATCTCCTCGAAGAGTGGGCGGTCGTCATACATGATCTCAGAGATGCGCTCCAGCCCGAACCAGTTGCGCGCCACGCCATAGAGCGACCCCGCCTCGATAAAGAGCGGATAGTCGCGGTCGGGTCGCGTCCATTCGGCGAGCTGCATTTCCCAGGCGGGACCGGAGGGCAGGCGCAGTGGGTCGTCGGCGCGCAGTCGCGGCTTGTAGAAGGCATCCCAGCTAGCGCGGTCGACGAGCGTGTGGCGCAGGTGGCGCGGGATCGAGCCAAGAAACTTGCCGCGCTGCACGATCACGCCATCCGCCTGCTGCACGATCTCGGTCTCGCCTTCATCTACGAGCTGCAACGTCGGAAAGGGCGGCCAGAGTCCCATGATGCAGCCGCACATGCGCCATTGCGGATCCATGCCGAAGAAGAGATCGGGATCGACGCCGGCCGGATAGCCCTGCTCCTGCCAGATCGGCAGCGTCTCGTCCCAGAAGCCAAAATCCATGATTGGGCAGCGGTCGCGCGGCTGATAATGCATGACCGCTGTGTAGCGTTCGCGTGGATTCATAGGATAGGTGTTGAGTTTGATTCTCCAATCTCAAATTCAGAGATTGGAGATTGGAGATTAGGCTGCGACGCCCACCAGTTGACGGGCAAGCGTGACGGCGCCAGCAGCGTTGTCGCTGTAGCCGTCGGCGCCGATCTCGTCGGCGAAGTCCTGTGTAACCGGCGCGCCGCCGATCATCACCTTGACGCCCGCACGCAGACCATCCTGCACCAGGCGGTCGATCATGCGCTTCATCGAGGGCAGCGTCGTGGTGAGCAATGCCGAGAGCGCCACGATCTGCGGTTGATGCGTCTGCACGGCTTCAACCAGCTTGTCCGGGCTGACATCGGTGCCGATGTCGACGATCTGGAAACCGCCGCCTTCGAGCATGGTGGCGACCAGATTCTTGCCGATGTCATGCAGATCGCCCTGGACGGTAGCGACGACAACGCGCCCGGCAGGCTCAACAGCCTTGCCGAGCAACAGCGGGCGGATGATCTCCATGGCCGCTTTCATAGCGCGCGCTGAGATGAGCAGTTCAGGCACAAAGCACTCGTTAGCTTCAAAGCGGGCGCCAACTTCGTCCATCGCCGGGATCATGTACTCGGTGAGCAGCGTCTGCGGATCGATATTTGCCTCCACAGCCGCTTTTGTCACTGTGGCGGCGGCTTTGGCGTTGCCGTCAACGATCGCATCGTACAGTTGGTCCAAATCCAGGTCAGCCATTGTTCCTCGGTTCCTTTCTAGCAGAGATGAGATACGGAACCAGTATAGAAGGTTTCTGCCGAGATTTCCCTAGTCTATCGGGGAGTTTTCGCAGAAAAACAGAAGAAAAACGAAAGGATTCTTTCCGAGTGGGTGGGGGCTGGCTACGCCAACAAAAGCGTGCGACAAATCACCCGACGCGCAGGCAACACCTGATAGATAGCACAATCAAACATCGTGCATCCGATATCTTCCCGGAAGCTCAGAGCTTCCGGGAAGATGAGCAAAGTCTATTTGTGTTGTCTATGAGACGCCCAAACAGGTTACTGAATTTTGCACGCGACGTGATATGATGCGATCTACCAGCTGTCACCCGTTGTATTTGTCTATCCAAAACGAGGGTTTACCATGGACTTTCGCCTGACCGACGAACACAAAATGATCGAAAAGATGGCGTATGACTTCACGCGCAAAGAAGTCATGCCGATCATCAAGGAACATGACCGCAACCACACCTACCCACACGAACTGCTGCCCAAAATGGCGGAGCTTGGCTTTCTGGGGCTGTGTCTGCCGGTGCGCTATGGCGGCGCCGGCATGGATTTCATCTCGCTGGGCATCGTCTCCGAAGCGCTGGAATATGGCGACTCCTCGGTGCGCGAGACGATCGCCGTGCATCTCGGCTTGCACGCGCTGCCGATCTTCCAGTGGGGTACGGAGGAGCAGAAACGCGAGTTCCTGCCGCCGCTGGCGCGTGGGGAGCACATCGCCTGCTTTGGATTGACCGAACCAGGCGCCGGCTCCGACGTAGCAGCCATGCGCACGACCGCGCGCAAGGATGGCGACGACTACATCCTCAACGGCGAAAAGATGTGGATCACACTCGCCAACGTCGCCGACCGCTTCCTTGTCTTTGGCAAGACCGACACGAGCAAAGGCGCCGGCGGCATCACCGCGTTCATTTTGGAGCGCGGCTGGAAAGGGCTGACCACCGGCACCATCGAAGGCAAGATGGGCGTGCATGCCAGTAACACTGGCTGGATTTCGATGCATGACGTACGCGTGCCCAAGAGCCACCGGCTGGGGCTGGAGGGCGAGGGCTTCAAGATCGCCATGAGCGCGCTCGACAACGCCCGGTACGGCGTGGCGGCGGGCGCAGTCGGCATCATGAAGGCGTGTCTGGACGAGTCGATCCGGTACGCCAAGCAGCGCGTGACCTTTGGTCGCCCCATCGCCGAGTATCAGCTCGTGCAGCAGATGATCGCCAACATGCAGCAGAGTATTGACATCGGTCAGTTGCTGGTGTGGAAGGCGGGCTGGCTCAAGAACCAGGGCATCCGCAACACGCGCGAGACGAGCATGGCGAAGTGGTATTGCACCGACGCCGCCAATCGCTGCGCCAACGACGCCGTGCAGATTCACGGCGCCTATGGCTACTCCGACGAGTACAACGTCGAGCGCCATCTGCGCAACACCAAGAGCGCCGTCATCTACGAAGGCACCTCGCAAATTCACACGCTGATGCAAGCCGCCTATGCGCTGGGCGAGCGCGAAGACCGCCCGATGCGCTGCGAAATGCCCGCCTACGACCCGGTGCTCTGGCAGGCGGAAGAAAGCGAACCCGTTGCCGCGTAAAAAAATGGAACGCAGGTGACGCGGATTGGGCGGATTAACGCGGATTTTGGTTTTGATCCGCGCCGATCCGCTCAATCCGCGTCATCCGCGTTCTATCCCTAATCCTCATCAAGGAGCGAACTGATGGACGAATCCTACGTCAACCTGATCGTGAACCGCCAGGGACGCGTTGGCGTCGCGCAGTTAAACCGACCCCAAGCGCTCAACGCGCTCAACAGCGAGCTGATGGACGAGCTGGTGCACGCCTTGCACGCCTTCGACGCCGACGACAGCATCGGCTGCATCGTCGTCACCGGCAGCGAGAAAGCCTTTGCCGCCGGCGCCGACATCAAGCAGATGGCGAACGCTGGCGTCGTGGAGATGATGAACAGCCCCTTCATCGGCTACTGGGACGCAGTGCAACGCATCGCCAAACCGATCGTGGCGGCGGTGAGCGGCTTCTGTCTCGGCGGCGGCTGCGAGCTGGCGATGACCTGCGACCTGATCGTCGCCTCCGAGACTGCGCAGTTCGGCCAACCGGAGATCAACCTGGGCATCATCCCTGGCGCGGGCGGCACACAGCGCCTGACACGCGCGGTCGGCAAGTCGGTGGCGATGGAGATGATCCTGACCGGGCGGCGCATCTCCGCGCAGGAGGCGCTGCAATTCGGGCTGGTCAGCCGCGTCTTTCCGGCGGCGTCGTTCATGGAAGAGAGCCTCAAGCTCGCCGCCGCCATCGCCGACAAGGCGCCGGTCGCGCTACGCGTGGCCAAGGAGGCCGTCAACCGCGCCTTCGAGAGCACGCTGGCGGAAGGCGTGCTGTTCGAACGCCGCGCCTTCAACCTGCTCTTTGCGACCGAGGATCAGAAGGAAGGGATGGCGGCGTTTATCGAGAAGCGCGCACCAGTGTGGCAGGGGCGATAGATGCACCTCAACCCCTCTTTAAGCATTGCCGGCGTCCTCCTGGCTGGCGTCTTCTGCCAGTGGTTCGCCTGGCGCATCAAAGCGCCTGCGATCATTCCGTTACTGGCGGCTGGTTTCATCGCCGGCCCGCTTCTCAACATCATTCACCCGCGCGAAGCGCTGGGCGAACTCTTCTTCCCGTTGGTGTCGCTCTCGGTGGCCATCATCCTCTTCGAGGGTGCGTTGACGCTGACATGGAGCGATGTGCGCCACGTTGTCGGGCCGGTGCGCGGTCTGCTTACTGTGGGCGCGCTGGCAACCTGGTTTGGCGGCGCAGCCGGCGCGCATTTCATCGTGGGTCTGCCCTGGAATCTGGCGTTACTCTTCGGCGCACTGATCATCGTCACCGGGCCGACCGTGATTGCACCGCTGCTGCGCAACGTGCGCCCTACCGCTAACATCGCCTCGATCCTGCGCTGGGAGGGCATTATCATCGACCCGATCGGCGCATCAATTGCCGTGCTCGTGTTCGATCTGGTCGTGGCCGGCGCGGCGGCCACCTGGACCGACACACTGCTCACCTTCGCCAAGATCGTGCTGCTCGGCGGCGGGCTAGGGTTGGCAGTGGGCTACTTCACCTACCTGGCGCTGCGCCGCTACTGGATTCCCGACTATCTGCGCGATATCGCCATCCTGGCGCTGGTGATCGGCGTCTTTGCCATCGCCAACACGCTGGCGCACGAATCCGGGTTGACTGCCGTGACGGTGATGGGCATCTTCCTTGCCAACGCCAACCCGCACAAACTGCACGAGTTGCTCTACTTCAAAGAGAAACTCAGCGTCCTGCTAATCTCTACACTCTTTATTTTGCTGGCCGCAACCATCACGGTTGCAGACATGCAATTGTTGGACTGGCGCGCCTTTGCCCTGGTCGGCATCGTGATGTTCGTGCTGCGTCCGGTCGGCGTCTTGCTCAGCACGATGGGCAGCCAACTCAGCCGCAACGAACGGCTCTTTCTTGCCTGGATCGCACCGCGCGGGATTGTGGCGGCGTCGGTGACGTCGGTCTTCGTGCTTACGTTGGTGGAGTTGGGCTACCCCGAAGCGCGGATCATCGTGCCGCTAGTCTTCCTGGTGATTGTGGCGACGGTGCTGGTGCAGGGCGGCACCGCCAAATGGGTGGCGCGGTGGTTGAACGTGGCAGAGGCAGACCCACAGGGCTTCTTGATCGTGGGCGCCAACGCCTTCAGTTGTGAACTGGCGGCGGTGCTTCAGCGCGCCGGCATTGTGGTGCGGCTGATCGATGTCAACTACAACAATGTGGCGGCGGCGCGACTGCGCGGTCTCGACGCCATGCAGGGCAACATTCTTTCCACATTTGTCGAAGATGATGTCGATCTCACCGGGGTGGGGCGGCTGCTGGCGCTGACCAACAACGAGGAGGCCAATGCGTTGGCGTGCAAACACTTTGAGGATGAGTTTGGATCGGCGAACGTCTACCAATTGCCGCCCGTGCTCAGCGCACGTCCGGGTGAGCAGTTCAACCGCGTTCGGCTTGGGCGCCTGCTCTTTGCGCGTACAGCGACCTTCACCATGCTTCAGTCTGCGCTGGAAAGCGGCGGCCAGCTCAAAATCACGCCACTGACCGAGCAGTTTACGTGGGATAATTTTCGCCAAAAGCACGGCGAGCAGGTGCTGCCGCTGATGGCGATTCGCAAGCACACCGTCGTCGTGGCGACTGTCAATTTCCCGCTGACGCCACAAGCTGGCTGGAACGTTGTCAGCCTCTTCTTGCCACCAGCAAAGGCAGCGCCAGAAAAGGCAACATCATAGGTTTGGCACGGATGAGGCATCATCTCTTGACAGGCAACTTCAACCAGCGCCGGCCGATCGACGAGCAGCATTATCATCACAGTCGTCTTTGTCATGTTGTAACCTGATCTGGGGAACGATGTTTGATGCCACACACAAGTAGTGAAGTCGTAATCTGCGGCGCCGGCATTGCTGGCATCGCCGCTGCCTACCACCTGGCTGTGAAACAGGGCGTGCGCAACGTCGTGCTGGTGGATGAACGCGCACCGATGACGTTGACCAGCGACAAGTCGACCGAAGCCTATCGCAACTGGTGGCCCGGTCCCGATGACGCCATGCTGCGCCTGATGAACCGCAGCATCGACCTGCTCGAACAACTTGACGCCGCCACCGACCACCGCCTGCGCCTCAACCGTCGCGGCTATCTCTATGTCACCGGCGACCCAGCGCACGTGCCGGTGCTGGTCGAAGCGGCGAAACGCGCGGCGCAGATGGGTGCGGGCGCGCTGCGCGTCCACGCCGGCAGCGCACATGGCCCGGCGTACATCCCCGGCAATGCCGAGGATTGGCGCAGCCAGCCCGACGGCGCCGATCTCTTTCTGGACCCGGCGCTGATCCGCCGCCATTTTCCCTACCTCAACCCGCAGAGTCTGGCCGCGCTCCACGCGCGGCGCTGCGGCTGGTTCAGCGGGCAGCAACTCGGCATGGTGATGTTGGAGCAAGCGCGGGCGGCGGGCGTGCGCTTCATCGCGGGGCGCGTGGAGGCGGTGGATGCAACTGGCGGACGCGTGCGCGCCGTGCGCGTGGCGACCAGCAGCGGCAACGAGCACATCGCCACGGCGCGCTTTGTCAACGCCGCCGGTCCGCTGGTCAACGATGTCGGGCGGCTGCTCGGTCTCGACCTGCCGATCTTCTCGGAACTACACCTGAAGCTGGCGCTCGAAGATCGCCTCGGCGTGATTCCGCGCGACGCGCCCCTGGTGATCTGGGAGGATGCGCAGCATTTGCCCTGGTCGGCGGAGGAGCGGGCGGCGCTGGCGGAGAGCGCAGAGACGCGTCATCTGCTCGAAGTGTTTCCGGGCGGCGTGCACTTCCGCCCCGAAGGCGGTCACGGCGCACAGACAGTGCTGCTGCTGTGGGCATATCACCTGGAACCGGTGACGCCGACTTTCCCGGCGCCGATCGACCCGGCCTTCCCCGAAACTGTGCTGCGTGGGATGACAACGCTCGTTCCTGGCTTAGCCGCGTATCTGAAGAAACTGCCCAAATCCTACGTCGATGGCGGCTATTACACCAAGACGCAGGAAAACCGTCCGTTGATCGGACCATTGCCGGTCGAAGGGGCGTACATCTTTGCCGCGCTGTCGGGTTTCGGCTTGATGGCGGCTTGCGCCGGCGGCGAGTTGCTGGCAGCGCATATGACGGGTTCGGCGCTGCCAGTATACGCTCCTGCCTTCCTGCTAAGCCGCTACGAGGATCCGACTTATCAACAACAGTTGGTGGCGTGGGGCGCCACTGGCCAGTTATAACCTGGGAGTAGTCAGAATACCCCAAACGGGTTATGCGGGCTGCAAGGCAAATACCCCTAGCCGGGTGTAGATTGGACCGGAAGGCGTAAGCTCACTGCGCATCAAGAGTAGTTCATCAACCGCCGCCACATCCCCAGCGTGCGTAGGGGCAGCCGCCAGTTGTGCGACGGCAGCGCCCACCGCTTGCAACTGGGCGGGCGTAGCGTGGCGCTGCAAACGCCCGATGGTCAGATGAGGCTTGAACGGTTTGGGGTCAGCGGGCAATCCTGCCAACCGTGCAGCGGATTCTACTGCCACTTGCAGCCCGGTCAGCGCCGCAACATCGCCCTCTACGCCGCACCAGATCACGCTGGGGCGGCGAGCGCTTGGAAAACAACCCACACCACTGGCAAACAGCATCATCCGAGCATGGCGTTGGGCAACATATACCAGGCTCTGCGCCAATGCCTGTTGCTGTGCACTATCGATTTCCCCAAGAAAGCGGAGGGTCAGGTGAAGGTTGCTGGCCGCCGTCCATCGCACACAGCGATCAAGCTGCTGGCGTTGCAGGTGCTGCGCCAGGCGATGCTGGGTTGCGAGCAGGCGCTGCTGCACTGGTGTGGGCATTGCAATGGCAATGAAAGCGCGCATTAGTCTCTGGACAAACGGCGGCGCCGAATCACCACTGACGTCGCCGTGGCGGTGGGAGGCTGTAGCGATCGTAGAAGTCACGCTGGGCAGCGCGCGAACGCATGAACATCACACTGGTGATCAGCCCCAGGATGCCGATGCCGCTGGCGCCGGTGAAGGTCAGGCAGAGCAACATGATCATCAGGTTTTGCGTGGTGGGCGCCAGCATATTGACCAGTTGGTAGGCGGGCGGCGTCGGCGTGATGGTGGGCAGCGGCGTCATGACGGCGCCCAACGCCACCGGTGGCTCAGTAGGGGCCGCAGTGACAACAATGTAGGCAACCGCCGGTGCAGTGGGCGTCGGCGGCAGGCCGGCGCTTTCACCGCTCATCTGCGCCAGCGCCGGATCAGGTTGCATGACGGCCGGATCATTGCCGCGCGGATCGCCGGGCGGCGGCGTGATGACAATCGGCGTTGGCGGCGCAAATGGATCGATGGTTGGAGTCGGCGTCGCTAGCGGCGAGCCAAACGCATCAACGGGGATTGGGTTGCCAAACTGGTCGAACGTGACATTGGCAGGGGCAACCGGATTGCCAAAAGCGTCGGTGGCAACAGGTTGCGGCAACGGGCTGCCAAAGGCGTCAGTGGCAAATGCTTGTGGGAGCGGATTACCGAAGGCATCGGTGGCTTGCGGTTGCGGGATCGGATTGCCAAACGCATCAAATGTCTGTGGAATCGGGTTGCCAAAAGCGTCGGTGGCGACCGGTTGCACAGGACTAAAGAAGGGATCGGGAGTTGGCGGTACGATTGGGTTGCCAAAGGCATCAGTGGCAATGGGCGGCGCCGCGTTCGGGTCGGTCGTCGGAATCACGCCGACACCGGGCGTGGGCGTCACGTTCGGGCCATAACCGCAGACAGTTGGTGCTTCGCCCTGGGCGCCATCGGTTGTGACTTCTTGCAGGCGGAAACAATAAGCAACGCCTGGCTCCACCCCTGTCAGCACCGGAAAACTGTATTGCGCTGGCGTTGATGGCCCACCACGTGCCTGGACAAAGCCAATGCTGTGGAAGGCGATGTCCGGATCACTGGCGAGCTTGCACTGCACATCAAAGCCTTCGACGTTGAACTCACTGGTTGTGCCCCATTGCAGGATTACAGAAGAGGGGTTCGGAATGACATTGAAGTAACTGAGTTGAATGGCCGCCAACGCCGGACGCGCCAGCAACACCACCAGTGCCAACATCAAACTACCCAGCACAATCCACACTGCGAGCCGCGTCTGAGTCAGCGTCTTCTGAGTCAGCGTCTGTCGCTGTCCCTGCATTTTCTGAGCCTGCTCCTCATTCACGGTTGGTTTTCGATCTAATGCATTCATCGGCAAAATTCTATCACGCAGGCGTCCAGAAAAGCATACGTTTTTCGGTGTATTGCCAGTAACCCTTCTTGGAGTAATCCGTCAGGATTAGCGTCAGGATTAGCGTCAGGATTAGCGTTCGGTCAAATAAGCAATGTCGGCGGCAATGTCCCCTTTGGGTGCATCGTGGGCGAAAATCTCGCGCAAGTTATTCTCTTTATCGATGATGTAGACAAAGGCTGTATGATCAATCAAGTAATCAGCGGCGCTCTGTGATGACTCCAGGACGCGTTTTTCAGCGTAAACCCCATAATCGCTCTTGACGCGCGTCAATTCATCTGTTTGCAATTGAACGCCGTAAAAGTTCGGGTTGAAGGCGCCAACATAGGCAGCAAGACGTTCCGGCGAATCACGTTCCGGGTCTACCGTGACAAAGACAAACGCGGTCTCGGCGCGTTGCGCCTCAGAGAGCGTATCGTACACGCCCTTCATGTTAGCAAGTGTGAGCGGGCACACATCCGGGCAAAAGGTATAGCCAAAGAACACAACCTTGACGCGCTTGCCCAACGCCTCCAGTGTAAAGGGCATATTGTCCAGATTGACGCCACTGATCGGCGGCGCCGGGATCACCGGGTCATAAGGCGTTCCACGAAATTTGTACTCCTGGCTGCACCCACCGAACGCCAATGCCAACACGGCTGCCACCATCCACAACGCAACCCAACGATAGGCAGCTCGCCTTTCTCCTACTTTGATGGTCATACTATTTTTCACCCTCGCTCATTTCATCCGGCGCCAGCAACGCAGCCAGAATATCATAGAACTCGCGCTGACATGCTGCGGCCAGTGAACTGTTATACCAGACCCGCATCTCGTGGATCAGTTTCGTCGTCAGTGCACTAAAGCGCTCCTGGGCAATGACGCTTTCATCATCCGCCAGCGTTTCGTACTCAGGATAACGGCTAAGCCACTCCAACAGGTTCCGTTCGGCTTGCTCTGGGCGCGGCCCCCATTGCGTCTGCAGTTCCCACTCATCATCAAAAACTAGGAACTGCGGCAGATCCCACTCTTCCAGCGCCACTGAGAGATCGATGTCGGGCAGCAGGGTTGTCAGTGGGCGGACATCGGCATCGGTGAAGATGCGCAATTGCACGCGGCAGGAAGCAGCCAGCAGGCGCGCTATCACCGGCAACACAGCCGTTGTATCCGGGTCTTCAGCGGTGACCAGCGCCACAATGACGAGAGCGTCGGGATAATCGATCATGCCAGCCTGCAGTGCGGGGAGCAGGCGCGTTTCGTCGTAGCGCATCCGCAACAATCGCCCACGATCCGCCTGCACCTGGCAATATTCGGCAAATGTCATACCGTGCGCCACAGCCAGGGCTTTATCACCTGCCAGCAATATGGCGCCATCCTTTACGCCCATCGCGAAGTGTGCACTCACTCTAACACAACCAACACGGCATTTTGCTCGACGCGCTGGCCGGGTGTGGCCAGGATCGACCTGACCACGCCGGCGCGCATCGAACGGATCTCGTTTTCCATCTTCATGGCTTCCAGGATCACCAGCGGCTGCCCCTCCTCTACTGGGTCGCCCACGTTGACCAGCACCTTGACCACCAGACCGGGGATCGGCGCCGTAATTGCCAGCTCACCTTCTGGCAACGTGGGCAGCTTGCGCGCCTGATTCAGCCGGCGCGCCCGTTCATCCTGCACCTGCACCTGGAATTGCTCGCTGCGAATCAAGATCGTGTAGTTGAAGCGATCTGAAGTGACGAGCATTTCGTGACTCTGCCCGCCAAAGAGCACGCTGTACAGTTCCGGGACGCCGCTGCGCACGATATCTACATCCACCGGCTCGCCATCTAGCAAGACCTGCGCATCGGTGATCTCGACTTCGTATTCGTTGTTGCCGATCCGTGCAAAATACTTCACCATTGCCCCCTTTGGGCGCGCATCCGCCCGGCCAGCTTCCAGTCGTTGCTCGGCGCTGCGCCATTGGCGCCCTGGCCAATGCGAGCGACAGCCTGTCGCCCTTCTTCATGCTCGATCATGGCTGCCACCACTGCCGCCAGGCGCTCACTTTCCGTCGACTGGGGACGACGCGGACCGATTCGTCGCCGACTCAGAAAGCCGGTGTCAAAGGTGCCCCAAATGAACTCCGTGCTGTCCATGATTTCCTGATGAAAAGGAATCGAGGTTTTGACGCCAGCAATGCGATATTCGTTCAGGGCGCGGCGCATGCGCAGGATGGCTTCGGCGCGATTTTCGCCATAGACGATCAGCTTGGCGATCATCGGGTCGTAGTAAAGACTGATCTCACAGCCCTCGTACAGGCTGCTCTCGACGCGCACCCCCGGGCCTGTCGGCTCCTTGAGATAGGTGATGACGCCGGAACTGGGCATGAAGTTGTTGAATGGGTCTTCGGCGGTGATGCGGCACTCGATTGCCCAACCTTTGGGCGCAATATCCTCCTGACGGTAGCGTAGACGGCGGCCAGCGGCAATGGAAATCTGCTCCTTGACAATGTCGATGCCCGTCACTAGCTCGGTGACGGGGTGCTCGACCTGCAAGCGCGTGTTCATTTCCAGGAAATAATAGCGATTATCCTTGCCATCATAGAGAAACTCAATGGTGCCGGCGTTGACATAGCCAACTGACTCCGCTGCCGCCACAGCCACCCGCCCCATCTCGGCGCGCGTCTTTTCGTCAATGGCGACGCTGGGCGCCTCCTCGATCAGCTTCTGATGACGGCGCTGAATGCTGCATTCGCGCTCGCCCAGGCTGATCGTGTTGCCGTGGCTGTCGGCCAGCACCTGGATTTCGATGTGACGGGCGTTGGCGACCAGCTTTTCCAGGTAGACTTCATCGTTGCCAAAGGCGGCCATTGCCTCGCGCCGTGCGGCGCCAATGGCGCTTTCGAGAGCGCCGACGTCATACACGGCGCGCATCCCTTTGCCGCCGCCGCCTGCCGACGCTTTGATCATGATCGGGAAGCCGATCTCTTTGGCGGCGGCGAGCAGTTCTTCGTCGCGTAGACCCTTCTCAGTGCCAGGCACAAGCGGGACGCCGCGTTTGCGCACGCTCTCGCGCGCCGTGATTTTGTCCCCCATCGCCTCGATCGCCTCCGGGCTGGGGCCAATAAAGGTGATGCCAGCATCCCGGCAAGCGGCGGCAAACTCGGCGCGCTCGGACAGGAAGCCATAACCTGGATGGATGGCGTCGGCGCCAGATTTGCGCGCCACGTCGATGATCTTATCGATGCGCAGATAGCTCTCGCGACTGGGCGCTGGCCCGATCAGGTACGCTTCATTGGCATAGCGAACGTGGAGCGCCGTGCGGTCCGCCTCGGAGAAGACGGCCACGGTCGCGATGCCGCGCTCTTCACACGCACGCAACACCCGGACTGCGATTTCGCCACGATTAGCAACCAGTACCTTCTTGAACATGCCTCTGTTCCCTAGCTAGATGCGCGCGCGATGGACGCGCGCAACGACGACAACGCGATCATAATGAAACGGCAGCGGCAGCAACTGGCTGCTCTCATGCCACTGACCAAAGAGCGGATCGCCAGGCTGCAGCGTCAGGCGTCGGACCCCCCAGATCGTCACATCGGTGGTGCGCCCAATGGCGTGCTTGAACGCATCTTCGAGCAAGCCCTGAACGCGCCCGACGCCGGTCAGGTAACGTGTCTCCCATGTGCCGTAGGGCAGGCGCCCGTCGGCTTGCGGTGCACACGTAACGCGCAGGTGGACGACGCCGCAGTTGACCGACAGCACCGCAGTCTGTTCATCGTCTTCCGTGACGATCTCGGCCTCAGTGATTTGTCCGGCGAAAGCATAGGTGGCCGGGCCGATGCACACAAAGCGCGCCGGCAGCGCCTCCGGCTGCACAACAAACCAGCTGTCCGCCGCCACGTCTGGCAGCAACACGCCGGCGTCGAGCACCACACTCACCGGCACACCTTGCTTCAGCACGGGATAACCGGCCTGCGCATACTGCGCCGCCGACAATTCAAACTCGATTTCAGGCAACGCCATAAACCACCATCATTTCGAGGAGATCGAGAGAGCGGGAGATGGTGCAGCCTGGCATCCAATCTCTCAATCTCCAATGTTCATAAAGGAATATTTCCATGTTTCTTCGGCGGCAGGCTGTCACGCTTGTTTTGCAGCATCTCCAGCGCGTTGATCAGGTGTGGGCGCGTCTCACGCGGCTCGATCACGTTATCGATGAAGCCTGCGGCGGCAGCGACATAGGGATTGGCGAACCGTTGGCGATAATCCTGCACCAACTCCGCCTTGCGCGCTGCCGGGTCTTCCGCCTCGCTGATCTCACGGCGGAAGATTACGTTGACCGCGCCTTCCGGCCCCATCACCGCAATCTCGGCGCTGGGCCAGGCGAGCACCAGGTCGGCGCCGATATGGCGCGGGTTCATCACACAGTAAGCGCCGCCATATGCCTTGCGCACAATCACGGTGAGCTTGGGCACAGTCGCCTCGCAGAATGCGTAGAGCAGCTTGGCGCCCTGGCGGATAATGCCGCCATGCTCTTGGGTGACGCCGGGCATGAAGCCGGGGACATCTTCAAACACGATCAACGGCACGTTGAAAGCGTCGCAAAAACGCACGAAACGCGCGCTTTTCTGGCTAGCTTCCACATCGAGCACACCCGCCAGCACGGTCGGCTGCTGCGCCACAATGCCGACGGAGCGGCCGCCCAGCCGAGCAAAGCCAACGATGACATTCTGCGCCCAATGCTCGTGCACTTCCAGAAAATGACCGTCATCTACAACGTACCGGATCACTTCCTTCATATCATAGGGCTTGTTGGGGTTGTCCGGGATGATCGTATCCAGCTCAGGCGCCTCGCGCAGTGGGTCGTCGCTGGCTGGTTTCACGGGCGGATCCTGCATATTGTTGCTGGGCAGGTAGTCTATCAGGTGTTGGACAAGGAAGATGGCGTCCTCCTCGTTTTCGGCGGCAAAGTGCGCCACACCCGACTTGCTGGCGTGCACCGAGGCGC
Organism: Chloroflexota bacterium; assembly: GCA_003451595.1. Taxonomy (GTDB): domain Bacteria; phylum Chloroflexota; class Anaerolineae; order Caldilineales; family Caldilineaceae; genus Caldilinea. The sequence continues at coordinate 47,528 of DMDA01000030.1, forward strand.
CGCCCAGCTCCTCAAACGTGACATCTTCATGCGTGACGGCCTTGATCACATCCGGACCGGTCACAAACATGTGGCTGGTCTCCTTGACCATCACCACAAAGTCGGTGATCGCTGGGCTGTAGACGGCGCCGCCGGCGCACGGCCCCATGATGATGCTGATCTGTGGGACAACGCCGGAAGCCATCACGTTGCGATAAAAGATTTCTGCGTAGCCAGCCAGGCTGTGAACACCTTCCTGGATGCGGGCGCCGCCGGAATCATTCATCCCGATGACGGGGGCGCCATTCTTCATGGCCATGTCCATGATCTTCGTGATCTTTTCGGCATGGGCGCGGCTGACGCTGCCGCCAAAGACTGTAAAATCCTGCGAATAGACAAAAACCAGACGTCCGTTGATCGTGCCGTAGCCGGTGACGACGCCATCGCCGGGGATTTTCTGTTCGGCCATGCCGAACTCAGTGCCGTTGTGAGTGACAAAGACATCCACCTCGCGGAAGGTGCCTTTGTCGAGGAGCAACTGTAATCGCTCGCGTGCGGTCATTCGTCCCCGTGCATGTTGACGGGCGATCTTCTCCTCGCCGCCGCCAAGAAAAGCCGCAGTCTTGCGCGCACGCAGTTCCTGAATTCGCTGATCTACTTGTGAGTCGTTCAACTGTTGCCTGCCTTTGCTTCAGAATCAATCCATTTCGGTTGGGTTGACGGCGATCACTATTTTGCCGAACATCGCACCAGCAAGCAAACGCTCGCACGCCGCCCGGAATTCGTCCAAGGGAAAGACGGCGTCGATAACGGGCTGCAGGCGACCTTGCCAAACCAGCTCCATCACGGTTAGATAGTCGGCGTGCGTCCCCATCGTGCTGCCCATGACCTGCAGATGACGGCCAAAGATCAAGTTGACCGGCGTCTCAGCGCGATAACCGCTGGTGCCGCCGACGGTCAACAACCTCCCGCCTGGCCGTAGCGTACGCAGACTCTCCGGCCAGGTCGCCGCACCGACATTGTCCACCACGATGTCGACGCCCTCACGCCCGGTGGCAGTGAAGACCGTGCGCGCCCACGCTGCGTCACTGGCACGATCATGCACCCAATCCGCGCCAAGCTGCCGGGCGCGCCCGGCCTTGTCGGCGTTGCCGGCGATCACATAGACGCTGGCGCCCGCCAATTTGGCAATCTGGATCGCCGCTGTATTGACGCCGCCGCCGGCGCCTACGACCAACACCCGCTCACCCGCACGCAATTTGCCTACCGTGATCAGGCTGTGCCAGGCGGTCACGTAGACAAGCGAAGCTGCCGCCGCCTGGCGCATGTCGTAGCCAGGTGGAATAGCAATCAGATTGCGTGCAGGGACAGCCACATAATCGGCGCAGGCGCCGCGCACATGTTCGCCGAGCAAGTGTGCGCGACGGCAGTGGTTGTGCCGTCCTGCCACACATGCCTGGCACGCGCCGCACCAGATCAACGGGTTCGCTGTAACACGCTGACCGATCTGCCAGCCGGTCACATCGCGCCCGACCGCCGCGATCTCGCCGCTAAAGTCGCTGCACGGGATGTGCGGCCACGTCAACTCTAGCCCCTTCCAGCCAATGCGCACGAAATCGTCCAGCCGATTGAGCGCAGCATATGCCACCCGCACGACAACGCCGTCGGGCGCCGGCGCCGGGATGGGGAGTGTGTCGTCCAGGCGGTAGACCTGAGGTGACGGATCATGATGATCAAAGACGATTGCGCGCATGCGATATTCACCCACCGTAGATCACAATCACCGTCGCCGCCAGCGCACCCACCACCATACACAGACCCAGAAAGACGAGCGAGAGCACGATCAGTCCGCAACTCATGACGATATTCGCCATCGCCGCGCGTGTGCCCGTCAACACCGTCAGCCCGGCGCCAGAAATTCCCAGCCCGGCGCTGGCGCACAGCACGGCGACAAATACGCTGGCTGGCAGCTCCCAACCCAGCACCGTGTACGTGACATACAGGCCGATGACGCCCCCTGCGATACCAAACGCAGCACTGATCAAAATAATCGGCAGTGACGGGCCTGAGTTGTCGAAACCCAGGTCAGCGTCGTCTTGCAGCGCAGCGCGGTTTGAATCGTCTGGGGAAAAGCGTGCGGATGAATCTCGAAACAAAGTGGCTCCTGTGCGCCGATATTGCTAGATCGGTCCGATGCGAGCCATGACCGCTGCCATTCTACACGATCACCGCTTGACAGCCAAAGGATCGAAGCGCAAAGCACCATTTGCAGGAGACGGATACAGGATCGACCTGCGGTTTGACGCTGTGCCTTTCGTCATGTAATCTGTCTCCAAACAAGGGCATTTATACCCGATCCGATTCCAGAATCCAAAGAATATCCGATGAACTCGAACACAAATCACCACGCCATTCTTGATATTACCCGCATCGCCATCAACCTTAAGCAGGCCGTGATCGGTCACACCATCGATTATCATGGAACGGTCACCAGCACGATGCAGATTGCCCATCAGTTGGCGACTGACCCGGCCACGCGTTCGGGAACGGTTGTCGTAGCGGAGGAACAGACAGCCGGGCTGGGGCGTCTTCAGCGTCAGTGGCACGCACCGATGGCGCAGGCGCTGCTCGTCAGCCTGATCTTGAAACAGGAACATCTGCCCATCAACCTGGCCCATCTGCCGATGATGGCGGGTGCAGCAGCGGTGCGTGCCATCGTCAGCCTGGCGCCAGAACTAACCGCAGATATCGGGCTGAAATGGCCGAACGATATTGTGCTCGGCGAAGACCTGGCGCATGCTCGCAAAGTTGGTGGTGTCTTGATCGAGACTGCCTTCGTGCGCGATCAGGTCGATTATGCTATCGTCGGGATAGGAATCAACGTCAACCAGGCCGCCGACGCACTGCCGGAAGTCCCTGCTAACGCCCCGCCTCCCACCAGTCTGCGTCTGGAGATGGGGCGCATGCTCGATCGCACGGCGCTGTTGGTCGCGCTTTGTCAGGCGTGGGAAGAACTCATCACGCCGCAGGCGACCCCTCACGACATCTATCACGAGTGGCGCAGCCTGTTGTTGACACTAGGTCAGCCGGTCACAGTCATTACCCACGGGGAAAACGAGCGCAGCTTTACAGGCGTCGCTGTCGATGTCACGACCGATGGCGCCCTGATCGTCGTGGATGACGCCGGCCATTCGCATCTACTCGATGCAGGAGATGTATCGACACGTCTGCCGTAACATCCACCGTGTTTTCACGAGTTGCTGGTCGCAGTGGGCTGTTAGGTCTCAGCCTGTCCACGCTGTTGTTGGCCGTGTTGGGGAGCGTGTTGGCGCTCTCCCCAACGTCGCGCGCGGTGGCGGCGCCGTTAACCACCCCGATGCAGCAAGGCCCGAATGTACTGCCCGGCGTGGTCTTCACCAAGACAGTGGTCTACGCCTTGTCACTCGATGAGGCGGTGACGGCGTGCCAGACAAACAGCGCCACTACCGTAAGCGCCGCCCCCAACAGTACGATCTTTTACTGTTACACCATCACCAACGGCAGCCCAACCGCCGTTACTCTGCAGACACTCTTTGATGACGATGGCGCTACTGTCGTCAACTGGACGCCAGGCCAGACGCTGGCGCCAGGTGAGACGCTGGCCCCTACTGCTGGCAGCGGCCTGGTGCGCGCCTTCACCATTCCCGGCAACGCAACCGCTAACACGACGATCACATCTCGCGCCCAGTGGACGGTTGAGCAAGATGGCGTTGCCTATTTGGTGCAATCGCAAGCAGCGACGACCATCGACGTGGTTACGCCAGGCGTGGCGACCAAGCTCCACGTTGGGACGCTTGCTATTGCGACCTGTCCCACTGTCACCAGCAGCGCCGCCATCCCGATCACCAATAACGCATATGGCGTGGCGTACTTTTGCCTGTACCTCACCAATACAGGCGACATCACGCTCACCCAGCACACGGTCACAATCCCGGCGTTGGGCATTGTGAATGCGTCGCTTACCGCCAACCTCCCCCCCATCAATGGCAGCCTCAGTATCACCAGCGGTATGAGTCTGAGCATCCCCTGGACGGCCAATCTACGCCAGGAAGTGCGCCAGGCCTCTCTCACCGTCAACGCTATCGTTACGTCCACGCTGCCATCGCGCCCTGACCTGGTCGCCACTTCAAGCTCAATCGCCACCGTCACCGGCCCCTCTGGGAGTATTCTGGTGAACCGCTATTTTGCCAACAATCCCGAAGAATGCTTCCGCGACCTCACGGACAGCGCTTCGCCTGGGCATGTCACTTATTACTGCCTGGTCATCCAGAACACCACTGCTACTTCGCCCACCAACCCGATTGCACCACTGACCACGCATGAAATCTATGATGCGGCCACCAAGCAGAGCGTCATCATTCCCAACTACACAATCTCCTCGACCCAAGTACTGACGGTCACAAATCAATTTCTGGCAAATCACGGGTTAGCGCAGATTCTAGGGCCGGTGCGTTATCCCAACCCCGGCGTCTTCCAAAGCAACGCCTCCGTCACCTCAACCAACCCATCGCTGGGCTATCGCGCGCTCGCCGTCAGTAATTCCCCGCAGTTGACGATCAACACACCACAGCCAGACACGCCGACGCCCACGTGGACTCCCCTGCCCACGTGGACCCCGCTGCCCACCTGGACGCCCTTCCCGATCCCGCCCACCTGGACGGTGGCGCCGACCTGGACGCCAGCGCCGACCTGGACGCCCTCGCCCACCGTGATCATCATCACGACGCCAGGCGGCCTCCCACCGACGCCGTTCCCTGCCATCGGTATTGGCGGCCTGGAAACGCCAACACCCAATCCATTTGCGCCGCCACCCGTGCTTGATCCGTTCGCCCAGACGGCGACAGCCGCAGTGATTTTTGGCTTCGTGACGCCTTCTGATCCGTTTGCCCAAACTGCCACCGCGCAGGCGATCTTCGGCATCCCACCCGCAGACCCATTTGCTCAGACCGCCACCGCAGCGGTGCTCTTCGGTTTTGCGACGCCATCCGATCCGTTCGCTCAGACCGCCACTGCACAGGCGCTCTTTGGCTTCCCACCCGCAGACCCATTTGCTCAGACCGCCACCGCAGCGGTGCTCTTCGGCTTTGCGACGCCATCCGATCCGTTTGCCCAGACCGCCACCGCACAGGCGCTCTTCGGCTTCCCGCCCGCAGACCCATTTGCCCAGACCGCCACCGCACAGGCGCTCTTCGGCTTCCCGCCCGCAGATCCATTTGCCCAAACCGCCACCGCACAGGCGCTCTTCGGCTTCCCGCCCGCGGAGCCGTTCGCCCAGACCGCCACCGCACAGGCGCTTTTGGGGCCGCTCTCACCAGTGACGACGCCAACGCCAGAGGCAGTTGCCATTGTGCCGCCGGGCAGCGTGATCACAGTGACAGCCACGCCGATGGCGCCAGGGCAGCGCCCCATCGCCGTAGCGACGCCACAGCCGCCCACCGACGCCGCTGCCGTCCTCCGTTCGATTGCCAATGGAATGGTGGCCGCGCTCATGTTTGGCGGGATTGTCGGCGGCGTCGTGCTCTTTTTGCTGCTGGCGGGAGTCCTGGCTGGCATCAGTGTCGGGAATCCAGGGCCGCCCAAGTACGATCTGGTCGAAGACCCAACAACCGATCCAACGGCGCAAACCGCGTTTATCAATACGCCGACTGCATCGCGACCAGCGCCCCCACCCGCCAGCGATGAGGAGTGGCCCGATTCGCTGCCATGAGCACACATCGTCGTCGCATCTTTCTACTGCTTCTGACGCTGCTGGCGTTCGGCTGGCGTATGGCGCGCCTGGACTTCCAAAGCCTCTGGCGCGACGAGGTCGATGCAATCTATTTTGCCGTGCGCGATCTGGGCGAGACGTTGAGCATGTTCATCCAAGCGGCGCAAAATGGCCCGCTCTATTTCTTAAGCCTGCGCCCCTGGTTTTCCATCGTGGGCAGCAGTGAATTCGCCTTGCGTTTTCCCTCGGCGGCGGCGGGTACAGTGAGCGTGTTGCTGGTGTGGCATGTCGGGCGCCGACTGCTGCCATCTGCACCGCATGTCCAGATGCCGTCAGGCGCCGCATGGGTGAATGTGGCGGCATTGGGTGCACTCTTGTTTGCCCTGAACCCCTATCAGATCTGGTACGGGCAGGAAGGCAAGATGTACGCCACCAACACGGCGCTGGCGTTGCTGGCAACCTGGCTATGGCTGCGCGGCGTCGATGCTGGCGGCTGGCGCACCTGGCTGGCCTATCTCGTCGTCGTCAGTGCGGCAATGTACATCCACTTGTTGATGGTGCTGCTCATCCCGTTGCACGCGCTCTGGTTTTTCCTTGCCTGGCCGCAGGCGCAGCGCCAGTGGCGCGGCTACGGGCTGGCGCTGGCCGGGTTGACGCTGCCCTACCTGCCGATGGTCTGGTGGCATTGGATCATGCTGACATCGCCCGATAAGCTATCGGGCTTTAACTTCACGCCGCTGGAGACAATGCTACCTGCGCTGGCACTGAGCCACGCGCGCGGCTTCATCACGGCGACGCCGCTCTGGTGGCTGGCGCCGATCTTCTTTTTGTTCGGCGCAGGGCTGCTCTTTGGCGTGACCATGATCGGCGATCGCACCGACGCCGCATCCACCGCGCTCTCGCCAGGTCGGCGATATGCGTTGCTGGTGAGCTGGCTCCTGGCGCCAATCGGCCTGATCTATCTCATCAGCCTACGCCAGCCGGTCTTCACCGAACGCTACATCATCTGGATCGGCCCGGCGGCGCTGCTGTTGATGGCATTGGGGCTGCGCGTCGTAGCTGCCAACAGCGGACGGCTTGCCTTGCTGCTCGCGGCGATCCTCTTGCTATACACGGTGGGGCTGTGGAGTGGGCTGGCCTGGCAACAGAAAATGCAAGTCATCAAGTACGACCTGCGTAGCGCCATGCAATACGTTGACCAACATCGCAGCCGTGACGATCTGTTGATTCTCCAGATTCCACATCAAGAGTGGGCCTATCGTTACTACACCAGCGACTTTGGCCCCAATCCATTTGCAGACAGTGACGCCCGGCTCGGTTGGTGGGCTGGTGGGCCTTACACCAATTGGGGGCGCAGCGAGGAGGTGGAAGCACGCGAAGTCGCGCTGTACATGGGCAACATCACACAGCACGCCGATGTGGTGTGGGTGTTGCTCAGCGAAGCGACGATGTGGGACAGCCGCCAACTGATGGAGCGCTGGCTACAGACGCACGGCAAGCTTGAAGCACAGCAACTCTATGCCGGCGTGACGGTGCAACGCTACCGGTTGCGTCCTTGATGAGGATTAACAAAATAACCCGGTAATCGTTGTTAATCTTCACAAAGGTCGCAATCGCCCGACAGACACGATGAACAAAGCAGAGGTCAGAGTATGCACATGCAATTGACTACCACCGCGCGCGAACGACTGGTTTGGGATCAGCCACCCAAACCCAGGCGAGTGGGGCTGGTGTTGGGCGGAGGCGCCGCGCGCGGCATTGCGCACATCGGCGCACTGGAAACGCTGGAGGGAAATGGCATCTATCCTGACGTAATCGCGGGCGCCAGCGTTGGCGCGCTGGTGGGCGGGCTGTATGCGGCAGGCGTCTCGGCAGCGCGCCTCAAGGCGATCGTGGCCGACATCTCCTGGCTCGATTTAGTCAGCCTCAAGCTGCCGTCGCTGCACCTGACCGATCTGGCGAAAAGCCTGCCGCTCGGTCTGCTAGATTTGGACAAGATGATCGGATGGATTGACTCCCTGATCGGCGAGGGCATCCACTTCGAACAACTCAACACCCCCTTCACTGCCGTTGCCACCGATCTGGTGTCAAGTGAAGTCGTCGCCATGAATCGAGGCTTATTGGCGCCAGCTATCCGCGCCAGTTGCGCCGTGCCTGGCATCTTCACACCTTATCGTCGCAACGGACGTCTGTTGGTGGATGGCGTGGTCGCCAACAACCTGCCGGTGAGTGTCGCGCGCGACATGGGCGCCGATTACGTCATCGCTGTGGATTTGCTGCCGCCGCTGGGGACGGGGGCGGCAGAGCGCGCTGTGGAGCCGCGCAACCTGGCGGAGGCAGCCATGACCGCGCTTTTCACCCTGGCGCGCGCCACTCAAGCCGAACAACAGTACGCCGACATCGTCGTGACGCCACCCATCGCCCACATCAACCTGGCGGACCTCTCCGCCGCCGAAGAGTTGCTGGCTGCGGGCAAACAGGCGATGGCGGCGTGGATACCCAAGATCAAAGCCGATCTAGCGCCCGAAAAGGTGAACGCATGATTGATTGCGATGTACTCTGCGTCGGTTTTGCCTGTTACGACCTGATTTTCACCGTCGATCATCATCCCGGCCCCAATGAAAAGGCGCGCGCCAGCGCTTTTCTGGGCTGTGGCGGCGGCACGGCGGCCAATGCTGCGGTAGCCGCCGCACAACTGGGCGCAACGACCGCCTTCACCGGCTATCTGGGCAACGATATTTATGGCGACCAGCACCTGGCCGAACTGCATACAGCGGGCGTCGATACGCGCCTGGTTGTACGCGGGGCAGAGGCGACCTCTATCTCTGCCATCTTTGTCAAGCCCGACGGCGCACGCTCCATCGTTAACTACCGCGAACACATCGCCAGCCGCCTCACGCCCGCAGATGTTCCCTTCACGCAACTGCGGCCCAAGGCCATTCTCTTCGACGGCCACCAGCCAGCGCTTGCCCTGGCGGTTGCCGACTGGGCGCAGGCGCAGGGCATCCCCACGTTACTCGACGCCGACACGGTCAATGATGGCAACCGAGAGTTAGTGCGGCGCTGCACAATCGTGGCGGCGTCGGAGCACTTTGCACAGGCCTTTACCGGCGCCGATTCGCCACAGGCCGGTATGGCGCTGCTGGCGCAACACGCGCCCGCCGTCGTTGTCACCCTGGGTGAGCGTGGCCTGATCTGGCAACGCGGGGCGGAGACCGGCGCGCTGCCCGCGTTCCCGGTGGAGGTCGTTGACACCACTGGCGCTGGCGACGCCTTTCACGGTGCACTGGCAGCAGGTGTAGCACAGGGCCAGTCTTGGGAGGGGCTGCTGCACTTTGCCAGCGCCGCTGGCGCGCTCTGCTGCACCAAACACGGCGCACGCATTGGCATCCCGACGTTGGCGGAAGTGCAGGCACTGCTACGAAAAAGCAAGTTGAAAACGCGCCCAGATGTGCGATAATTACAGCCGATTGCCAGCTTATTTTGCAAAACTTCATCATTTACCGGTTGGGCGCCGCAATTCGCTCCAACATGCAATCGAGCCGTAGCAAGAAGCAACAGACCAGGCAGTCTTTCAGACAGTGCACGCGGAAAAGCGGCGAACCGATTATCGAGAGCAGTCACACCATTGAACAATAGCAGGTGATCCTATGGCGCCTATTCGCGTGTTGACCATCGCCGGCAGCCCTTACGAACTGGGCTACGTCCACGGCAAGACCTACGCTAACGAAATCGGCGAACTGACCGAGGAGCGGTTGCGGCTGAGCTGCGATCCCTTCTGGACCGGCGGTCAACAGGCGACGCTCGACGAGGTGTTGGCGCTGGGCCGCGCCTGTCTGCGTTATCACGAAGCCTTTGCGCCGGAGTTGATGGAAGAGATGCGCGGCATGGCCGACGCCACCGGTCTCGGCGTCAACGAGCTGGTGATCATGAACGGCTTCACCGATTTCGTGGACATCATCGCTAACCCCGCCGCGCTAGGGCATGCACGCACCTATGGCGCACTCCCCAGCGACGTCAGCGACTGCACCGCCTTCATCGTGGAGCCGTCGGCGTCGGCGGACGGGCGCGCCTACCTGGGACAGACATGGGACATGCATAGCACCGCTACGCCCTATGTGCTGATGCTCGACCTGCGTCCACAGGCAAGCCCAGCACTGATGACCTTCACCATCACCGGCTGCGTCGGCATGATCGGCATGAACGAACACGGTGTAGCGGTCGGCATCAACAACCTGCTCGCTGCCGACGGAAGACCGGGCGTCCACTGGGTTTACGTGGTGCGCAAGATGTTGGCGCAGCGCACTGTTGAGGATGCGCTCGCCGTACTGCAGGCCGCGCATCTTTCCGGCGCGCACAACTATCTGTTATTGGGACCGGATGCGACCGGTGCGCAGCGTGGCTACAATGTCGAACACATGGCGACGCGTGCCCACGTCATCCCCGTGACAGGCGTCTACGCCCATACCAACCATTGCCTGATCCAGGCAATGATCGACGTCGAACGCCCGCGTAAGAACATTTCTCAGGAAAGCACGCTGGCGCGCCACGATCAGGCCAGTCACTTCCTGACGGAGCAGGTCGGGCGCATCACCATCGACACCTTGATGGCGTTGACCCGCTATCATGAAGGCGATGCGTTGTCGGTCTGCGCCCATGTCCAACCAGGCTACGATGTGGAAAGTTCCGGAGCCTGCATTATGTCGCCCGCAACCCGCGAACTGTGGGCAGTGTGGGGAAATCCCTGCCAGAATGCGTACGAGGCCTTTCGGGTTGGCGCCACAGCAGCGCAACAAGTGACCTGTAGCTAATCGGTTCAGAGCCGCTACCTTCTTTTTGTGACCCAACGGAGCAAGCCATGCATACACGACCAACCACCCGCTCCGACTTATTGCACACGCTCCAGACGACGCGCGCTGCGTTGTTGTCAGCCATTGACGCCGTGCCCGTTGACCGCCGTGAGGAGCCACTGCCGTCGGGGTTGAGCGTCAAAGACTTGTTGGCGCACATCACCTTCTGGGAGCGTTATCTGCTCGATCGGCTAGAGGCAGCCGCCGCCGGCCGCGACGTCGCCAGCCTACCCTACGAAATCGACATGGAGGTGGATGCCATCAACGCGCGTGTGCTGGCGCAGCACCAAAGCCAATCATGGGAAGTGATCTGGTTTGACTTTGAGGATGTCCATCGTCGCGCCCTGGCGGCAATTGAGCAGCTCAGCGAAGCCGACATTTTTGATCCGGCGCGCAGCCAGGCGGTTATCGGCGATGATACGCACACCGCCTTTGACCATATCTACGCCGAAACTGCTGAACACTTTGCCGAACACGCCGCCGAGATCAAGACGTGGCTGACCGGTCATCCGCCTGTCATGCACGCTGGCGCCGACCTCTGCCCGCTCGTGCGACCGGAAACGACCTACGCCGGGCTGCAGGGACTCAACTACTTTGCCGGCGTCTCGGCGCAAAATGTCGGGTCACAGGCGATCTGTATGCACCTGCTGAAAATGCCGCCTGGTGCACGCGCCAAAGCGCATTTACACGAGCATCACGAGACAGCGATTTATCTGATCTCCGGTCAGGCGGCGATGTGGTACGGACCCAATCTGGAGTATCATCTGCAAATGCAAGCTGGCGAGTTCCTCTATATTCCGGCTGGCGTGCCGCACCTGCCTTACAACCCCTCCCCAGACACGGAAGCAGTCGCGGTGTTGTCGCGCACCGATCCTAATGAACAGGAAAGTGTGCGGCTGCTGCCAGAGCTAGAGAATCTGGTGAAGCCTGGGATTATATGATGCTCAGCGCAAAGCGCACGGCTTCGTCGAGTGTCATCCGCTCCCCAATCTGCACCGCCCGCTGATAGCTCTCCGGCGTCAGATTTTCCTGGATCGACGCGAGATACGCTTCTACTTCGATGGCGACATGGGCGTTGCGACGCGCGTGCAGGCGGGCGAAAGCCGCGGTGGCGGCGGCAAAGAGCGTAGCAGCGCGCTCATGCTCCCTGCGCAGCGTCGCCAACTCCGCAGTGTGATCCAGCACCCTGGCGATGCCAAGTTGGTCGTCGAGGGCAACGCGCAATTGGAGGCTCTCCTGTGTCAACTGAGCAGAGCGGTCATAATCTCCGCGCCGCAGCGCCAGGTCGCCCAGATTGACAAGCGTAGATGCGATGCCGAACTGGTCATGGTTACGGCGCTTGATCGCCAGGCTTTCGGTGTAGAGCGCCTCCGCCTCCTCCAACCTGCCTGAGTTTACGTAGGCGACGGCCAGATTATTGAGCGTCAACGCCATCTGTGCATCGGTGACGGCGCCAGGAGCAAGCTGGCGTCGCAGCGTCAGGCATTGGTCAAGGAAATCGGCGGCGCGGGGAGCATCCCCAGCGCGCCCGTATGTAGAGCCAAGCGTATAGAGGGCAGATGCCAGCAGTGCAGCGTCGCCAGTGGTGCGCGCCAGAGTTAGCGCGCGCTCATGGAACTCCAGCGCGGCGGTGTGATCGCCCTGTAACTGCGCAAAGAGACCAGCCTGCCCCAGGACTTCCACCTGTTCAGCTGTCGGGACAGCGTCGAGCATGGTGACAGCCTGCTCGAACCAGCTGCGTCCCTCCGTGACGCGCCCGCTGATCTGCCAGAAGCGCGCCAGTCCGCGCGCAATTCGCATTCCACACTGCGCACGCACTGCGTCGACGCCAGCGGTGAACGACCAACGCAGGGCAACGCGCAGATTATCTTCTTCCTCTCTCAGCGCCGCGATCCACACCATTTGCTGTGCGCCATAGATCTGACGCCCGGCTTGCTGCGCAAACGCATCGTAATAGGCCGCATGACGCTGTAGCAGCGCCGCGCGCTCGGCGGGGTCGAGCAAGTGGTCGGCGTATTCATGCACAGTCGTCAACATGATGAAACGCACGCCGTGCTCCGTCTGCGTCGGCTGCAATAGGCTGTGGTCGCACAGGGCGCCAAGTGCGTCCAATACGTCGAATGCTGCGTCACCGCAGACGGTTTCGGCGGCTTCGGCTGTAAAGCTGCGCGCAAAGA
>DMDA01000030.1:60558-64002 GCA_003451595.1 Chloroflexota bacterium
TGTAGGTCGGATTGACGGCGCGGCTGCGGATGATGAAAAGCTCGACGGAAGGGATGTGCGCCAGTCGTTCGTAAGCTGGCAGATCATCGAGATCGGGCAGCGGCAGCGGCGCAACAGGATACTCCTGCTCGCCGTAGATGCGCAGCGCCACGCGGCTGGTGACCAGGCAAGCCAGCCCCGGTGCAGTGGCCAGCAACTCGGCGACGAGCGGCGCGGCGGCATCGACGTGCTCGAAGTTATCCAGCACCAACAGCAGCCGACGTGTTTGCAGGTGCGCCAGCAACCGATCTTTGAGCGCACTGCTGCCCTGCTCGGCGACGTTCAACGCAACAGACAGCGCGCCCACCACCTCGCCAGGATCAGTGAGCGCAGCCAACGGCGCAAAGAAGACGCCGTCAGGGAAGATGTCCTCCTCCAGCACGCGGACAGCAGCTTCGAGCGCCAAGCGCGTCTTGCCGCTGCCACCCGGCCCCACCAGCGTCAGCAGCCGCACCGGCGCCTGACTGCGCCCCAGCAAGACGCGGATGTCGGCAAGTTCCTGGCCGCGACCGACAAAGCTGGTCAATTGTGCAGGCAGGTTGTGACGGGGCATGGGGGTGACAATTGCGTTCACCAGCGGCGCCCCGCCTGCGGGCGCAGGTTCAGCCGGGGGGCGCAGCGCATCCTGCGTCACCGCCCGCCGCGCCAGGGCGTCGTAGTGGGCGCTGGTCTCGGCAGTCGGCGGCGCGTCAAGTTCGCGGCGCAATTCCTGCTCGAAGCGGCGATATTCGAGCAGCGCGCCGGGCAGGTCGCCGCTGTCAGCGCGCAGGGTCATCAGCGTGCGCACAATGTCCTCCCGCAGTGGCTCGTGACGGAGCAAGGTTGCGGCGGCGTCAATCGCGCCCACGTAGTCACTGGCTGAGCGGCGCTGCTCAATCAACTGTGCCAGCGCGGTCAGAAAGGCTGTGCGCAGTCGCTCGCGCGCAAAGATCAGCCAATCCTCATCGACAGTGGGGAGCAGGTCGCCCTGGTACAGTTCGATGACCTCAGCCAGCTTGTCCGGTGTGTGGCAGGCGTCCTCGAACGCGGCCACATCGAGCCAGCAAGGTGCAGCCGGATTCCACTGCACGGTCGTGCTGTCTACGTTGACCCAGGGAAGATCGTTGGATGCAGGCGGCAGGGCGCGACGCAGCTCATAGAGATGACGGCGCAGGTTGCTGCGTGCGCTCTCCTCGTCGAGGTCGGGCCAGAGGGTGAAGGCGACAGTGGAACGGGGCAGCGGGGCCGTGCGGTGGAGCAACAGGTAGGCGAACAGCGGCAGCGTCTTGGGCAGCGCGGCGAAGCGGTAGGGAGCGTCGTTGTATTCCAGGCGCAGGGGGCCGAAGAGATGGATATGCAGCATGGCTTTTCGGTAGTGGGGAACATCGACAATGTCGATTGGAATCTTCGTGTCGGTAAGCGGCAACGCCAAATTCCAAACTGAACACGGATAGCCTCAAACAATAAGCTGCCGCCTTCCTATAACTCTGAGGCATTGTCTTCCATGCGCAACCCTGTTATGCGGCGAAAATGAAGAGCATTGTGAGTCAGCAAAGTGAGATCGTAGTGAAGAGCTGTAGCTGCAATCAGTAAATCTGGATCGCCTATCAATAGCCCTTTCCTGCGCAAGTCGCCGCGCACCCGTGCAAATCGACGCATGATGGCTCGGTCAAGAGGCAACAGCATAACGCCCCGCAGAAAGTTACGAAAGCCAGATTCGTGTTGCTCTGGGTTGCGTCCAAAGTAGATTCCTTCATAGATTTCACCGTATGAGATCAAGCTCACGGCGAGTCCATCTGGCGCTAACATGCGCAGGCGCTCCACAACGGTTGTTCGCCCCTTCAGATAATCCACGATCCAGTCTGTATCAACCAGATAGTTCATAGTTCAACTGCTGGCCGATAGGATTGGTCACGCTGCTCGCGCACAGCGTGCATAAAGGAGGCGATGTCAACATCCTGCCAACTCCCAGCCGCCTCCGTAAACGCCTGGAGATCGACAGTCTGCATCCAATTGGTTGCAGCCAATTCGACATCTTCTTTGTTGAGAGGAAGCCCTTCCGCTTCAATTTTGCGCCAAAGTTCGATCGGCACAATGACGCCGACGGCATTCCCCTGCTCGTCCGAAACATACTGCAAGTGTACCGACATGGCGACCTCTTTCTTACAAACCTGCATTCATATGTGCGTATGCATTTTAGCACAAATAACACAGACAGCATGACACTGCATTGTATACACCAGCCTGCATCGGAGCAATGCGCCGTTCACCCCTTCGGACGCGTTCCGGACGCGCCCCCGCTATCCTGTCGCCAGACGGAAAATGGATAGCAACCAGGAGAACACAACCATGCTCGCACTCAAACAACCACAAACGCTGATGCACTGGCGCAATGTTGTGCATTGGCTGGCAACAGCCTACCTGCCTGCCCGCCCGCACATTCCCGGCGGCTTTTCGGGCGATAACCGCCATGAATCCCTGTCTGCGCCACGTCCACACGAACGCTCGCCGCTGACGCCGACGTCATTTCTACCGTCGCTGCGCTAGAGAACATGAGGAGGAACCAAACTATGAATGCAATCCTGACCTTACCAACCCTATCGCCGTCGCTGTGGCGCCGGGAGCAGTGGGCGGCGCTGGCGATGCTGACGGCGCTGCTGCTCAACACGCTGCTGGCTGCCGTGCCTGCGTCACAGGTGCAGTCCTGGACGACAACCAACCCTCCTGCCGCCGTCGAGAGCGCGCCCACCGTCGAGTCGCTGCCGCCCGCGCCGGCGCCGTGGCTGCCCGCCGAACTGCAGGGCCAGCCCGAAGTGACCACGCTGCGCAGCGCACACACCGCCGCCTACGACCTGGGCGACGGTGAAATCGCTCAGGTCATGAGCCAGACGCCGCTGCACTATCAGGATGCTGACGGCGCCTGGCAGCCGATCGATCCCGTCTTCCGCAAACTAGGCGGACGCTGGCTCAACACCGCCAACAGTGTGCGCCTCGACGTGGAGGAGCGCGCCAGCGCCGCGCGCATCTCCAGCGACGGCGTGACGCTGACCTGGCGTCCGCAGGCGCTGGAGGTAACCGACAGCCACGGCGCCAGCGCCCCGCTTGCCAACCTGCGCAGCTACGGCGAACGCCAGCCTGCCACGCGCAGCGCCGACGGCCAGACCGTGCGCTTCACCGCAAGCTGGGACGCGGGCATCCAAGATCAATGGCAGAGCGCGCCCGGCAGCGTCGAGTACACCCTGCGCCTGGCGCAGCGACCGCAGCGCTGGTTTTGGCAGCCGCAGCCGGCGAGCCTCGACCTGCGCGTAACTCTAGTCTTGCACGACGGTGCGAAGCTGATCGTAGACGGCGAAGCAATCAGCGCCGCCGACTTGACCTCGCCTCTCGCCACGCGCAACTCGCTCCTCTTCGTCGGCAGCGACGGCC
>DMDA01000030.1:64203-64630 GCA_003451595.1 Chloroflexota bacterium
TCGCCGGCGAGTACGTGCTGCGCGCCACCGATCAGCCCGACGTGATCGAGCTGCGCGTGCGCACGCCGTGGGCCTGGCTTGCCGCCGAGGAACGCCGCTATCCGGTCATCATCGACCCGATCTTCCAGATGCGCGGCCCCACCGAAGCCTGGCTGACTCACTTTGCAGTGGACAACCTCGCCACGCCAGACTTGGTCACGCCGTCCGACAACCGCATCTGGGTTGGACGCGACCGCATCGGCTTGTGGCGCGGCGTGGTGCGCTTCCAGATTCCACGCATGCCCGAAGGCACGGTCGTTGACCGCGCCTGGCTCTACGCCCAGCCGACCGGCTTCTTCCTGGCCGAGGACAACCCGGCCGTAGCGCAAAACGGCTTGAGCACGAAACTGGCGCTGCACGCCATCAACGACAACGCGTGGCTGGGCGG
>DMDA01000030.1:64835-69286 GCA_003451595.1 Chloroflexota bacterium
CAGTCCGTGACCTTCGTCGAGTCGACCGCACCGGCGACCGGCGTGCGTTGGGATGTCACCGGCCAGGTTAGCCAGTGGATGGTCACCGCGCAAAACGCGCCGGACGTGGCCAATCATGGGCTGCTGCTGCGCTCCACGCTGGAGACGTGCGCGCCGACGCTGCTGCCCAACTCGCACATCCAGAATCCTTTCTGCGGCGTCGTCATGTTCGACGTGCACAAGGCAAATTGGAGCGACCTTGATCTGCGCAACACGCAGGACAGCGATGACAGCAACAATCCATCCTTCCTGCCCAGCACGCAGGGTGGGCTGCGCCTGGTTGTTTTCTATCACAACGACAACTTGCTGACGCTGAACCAGGTCAAAACGTTCGACCTGCCCGGCGGCGGCGGGACGCCTCCGGTCGGCGACCCCTACTACGCTGCCGACCATCTCTACAAGCTGCCGCCCTTCGATGACACGCAGTGGCAGGCGCTCGTTGTGCGCGGGCTGGGGCAGCCGCAGGGTCAGTATCCACCGCCGGGCGACGGCTTCACCTACATGCGCCCGCTGCAAGGACAACTCGAATTGGCGTTGATGAGCCAGAACGACAAGCTCAAGCTGCGCGGCGTCACTACGCCGCCCAACGACGTCGGCTACATTCTCTTCAACGGCGCAGGGACGCCGGCGTCCGCCTTCGACCAGCAGACGCTCGTGCGCGTCGGCGGCGTGGCCGGCGCCGCGCCCAGCGCCTACGACCTCCGCCTCCACCCGCAGCAGAGCACGATCAGCACGATCCTGACCGGCAGCGAGCCGAAAGTCGGCCCGCAGACGCTGCCCTTCAGCTTCGACAGCGCCAACCCGCTTGGCTTGTGGAATCTGACAATGCCGATCGGTTCCAACAGCCGCGTCAAGATTCGTATCCACACCGACAGCACGTGGGACGATGCGTTCCTGAAGCAATACGCCAAACAGTTCACGGCGCGCCTGGTGCGCAGCGACGCGCAGGGCGACCTGCTCGGCGACCGCGGCGCCGATGAAGAAGTCGCCTTCCTGGAGATCGTGCAGAACCCGGCGACGGGCGAGGCGCTCCTCACCAGCCCAATCTTCCCGGTGCAGGCTGGCAAATGGGCGCTGGTCGTGAGCTACAACGGACCGCAGGTCGAAAGCTGGACTGTGCCCGACTGCCAGGACGAGGTGTGCAGCCAGCCGCCTTCGCAACGCACGCCGATCAAGTACGGCATGGACATCTCCGTACATTCCTGCCGTGACGGCGAGTTCCCGACCGCCAACGGCCAGTGTCAGAAGGTGGTTTGCCCGACCGCAGCCTGGCCCGCCAATGCGTCTGGTCTGACTGCCTACGACGAAGCCAACAACATGGCGTTATGGAGTGAGTCCGGTTGGAACGTCAGCGGCGCCACATGGACAAGCAGAGGTAGCGCGTACTCGGCGCCGCTGCTTGGCCCTCCCGCCAGCGGTGGCAACCGGCAGCCGCCGCGCGTGGCTGTAGTCGGCGGCAGCATGGCAGTGAACAAGAGCGCCAATCCAAACGCCATTGCGTTCGACGCCATGAGCGACGTGCTGCTGCTCACCTGCGGTGCAGTCAACGGCAGCCAGCCCAAGCCATCGGCCTACTTCCACGTCTACAGCGGCGCGATGAGCTTCCTGGGGCAGACGGCGGGCGGCCCAGCCTTTGTCAAACAAGGTTCGATCAACGGCAATCTGGTCAACCCGTGGCCGCAGGCCGACGTGCTGGCAGGCGACATCACCAGCCTGACGCCATGGCTCTATCCGGTCGCCGGTCTCTACGAAGCGACGGCCAACGTGCGCCGCATCACCGGCATGAACACGCCAGCCACGCTGACCTTTGCTGCAAAGTGGGCGGTCAACGTCGGCGGCTGGGCGTCACTCACTCGCTCGCTCACGCTGGCGCAAGGCGCGCAGGTGGAGAAGATCGCTAGCCTGACCGTTGGTCTGGGCAATAGCTTCACGCTCGATACACCGACTGCGGCGGCGGGACAATCCGGCGTGACCAGCCCGCGCGTTTTTGCCGGCATCCGCGCCGAACAGGCTTTCGTTGTACAGGATGCGCGGCTGGGCGGCGCGTCCAAGCCGGTCAAGGCGGTGATCCTGCCGCGCGGCGTTCCCGTGCCCAGCGAACCGACGCAGGTAGCGTGCCCGGCAAGCTGCATCGACCTGCGTGCGCCGGGCGAAGTCTACCCGCAACTCAACCGTGTGTGGGAGATGCCCGATGTGCACACCGACGTGCAGCCTGGCACTGTCGCCTTCAGCAGCGCCGGTGCGATGACGGTCGCCAGCGTCGATCATCCGGCGTTGATCAACAGCGGGGCGGCTAGCAGCGGCTTTGCCCAGAGCTTTAGCTTCGACGCCTACAAAGCCACCGTGAGCGTGACCAACGAACCATGCGAAGAGGGTGGCGCGCCTGTGCTGGTAATTCGCGGCGAGACGCGCGTCGCCATGCCCAACATCGGCTCGACCGTCGACCCGAACGCGGGGATCACGGCCAACTTCAAGCTGTGTGAAGCGCCGCCGGATGGCGTCGGTCTGCGCAGCGTTGTGCTCCAGTTCGAGTCGCCGGTCGGGCTGCCCATCGGCGCCAGCGGACTCTTTCTCAAGGCGCTGGGCGGCGCCGTGACGATCCGCCCGGAGGGCACGCGCATCGAAGTCATGGTTGGCTTTCAGACTGAGCCGACCGGACCCGGCGGCATCCTGCGTGCGACGGGCACAGTCATCATCGACACGCAGGGTCTCTTCGCCTTCAAGGGCAACGCGCGGCTGCTCGGCGTCTTCTCCGCCGACGGCAGCCTGTGGGTGGCGTGGAATCCGCTTGACATCGGCTTTGAGATTACCGGCGGCTATGAGGACTGGCTCACCGGCACGGTGCGAGCGCACATGTGGCGCGGGCGCGGCTGGAACAACTATTCCTGGCTGCCTGACAACAACGCCATGCACTTCACCGCGGCCATCGAGGCGACGATCCAGATTCCCGAAGGCGCGCTGGTGGACTGGGGGCCGGTCGTGATTCCGCCGGGCGATATCGGCTTTGCAGTGGCGCTGGAATTTGGCGAGTTCTGCACCAACAGCAGTTGCACCAGCTACGAGTGGGGCATCAAAGGCAGCTTCACGATCCTGGGCTACGAAGCCGGTCTCTACTACGGTTTCGACGAAGGGCTGGACTTCATCCTGGGCAACGACGACCACATTCTGATCGACCAGTACGGCGGCGCGCAATCCTCGCCCGTGCTGGCAGCGGGGGCGGACAGGAGCGACGTGGTGACCGTGCAGAGCGCACCGGAGGCGGTGAACGGCGTCACGCTGATTCCCTTCACCGTCTCGTCAAATGCTGAAAATATCCTGGTCAGCCTGGGCTGGCAGGCGGGCAATCCCACGCTCAGCCTGATCAACCCCGACGGTGTGGAGATCACGGCGCAGAATGCGGCGGATTTCCAGAGTCAGGTCTACAGCGGCGCCAGTAACGTGATCTTCGGCGTGCAGTCGCCCAAGCCTGGTGCATGGCAGGCAAAGATCGCCAACCTGAGCGCCGAGGGCGTCGAGCACTTCAAGTTCGTCTACCTGGCAAACAAGGGACAGCCGGGGACAGCGGGCAATCGCGGCGCGCTGCTGCTGCCAGCGGCGCCAAACGAACAGCCGGTCAACGGCGTCTACAACGTTACATGGAGCGTGCCTGCCGACACGAGCGATCAGGCGACAGTGGCGCTTTCCTACCGGCGCACGGACGTGATCACCGGCAACCTGCAGATCGACGTGCCCATTGTGCGCAACCTGCCGGCAAAGATGGGCAGCTACGCCTGGGACACCAGCCGCATGCTGGCGGGTGAATACCAGATCAAGGCGGTGATCGACGACGGCGTCAACGAACTGCCCGCAGGCAAGGTGACGATCCCGGATAATGCCTGCGTTGCCGTGACCAGTGGGCTGCCGCGCCAGCGCGCCTTCGACGCCAACCGCTTCCCCGGCGTGGTGACGCTGACGGCGCCGGGCACGGTGCGCATCGTGGACAACCGCGCGCCGGACGCGCCGACCGGCCTGGCGGTGGCTGCTGTCGATGGCGCCATCATGGTGCGCTGGAATCCGTCGACAGCGCCCGATGTCTACGCCTACCAGGTGCAGTGGGGTCCGTTCAGCCCGGTCAACCCGCTCGGCTTCGAGCCGCGCAACCAGGCGCTGGTCACCGTGGGCGGCGAGCTGCTCTACCGCATCGGCGCGGTCTTCAACGGCAACCAGTACGGCGTGAACGTCACGGCGCTGGACATCAACGGCAACGCCAGCGCGCCGACGGCCGCGGCTTACGCTACGCCGGTGGTAGGCGGCAACCCGGTTCCGCTGGCGCCGATCAACCTGGCCCCGGCCGGACGTACGGCGGACAGCGCTAGCTTTGTCTGGCAGGCGGGCGCAGGGCCGGTTCCGGCGGGCTATCGGCTCACCTACAC
>DMDA01000030.1:69443-70150 GCA_003451595.1 Chloroflexota bacterium
GCTGATCACCAGCGGCGGCGACGTCAACAGCGACGACGTGGCCGACGACTGGGCAGCGCGCTATGGCGTCACGGATAGGCTGGCGGACAGCGACGGCGATGGCTTGAGCGACGGCGACGAGTACTTCCGCTACACCGACCCGACCGTGCAAGACAGTGACGGCGACGGGCTGAGCGATGGTGAGGAAGTCGTTGCCGCCACCGACCCGCTCGACGGCAGCAGCTTTGCCATGCCGACGCTGCCGCGGCTGGCGTTGACGGAGAAGCGACTGCGCTTCCTGGTCAAGCAACAGCCGGGCGGCGCGGCGGCGGCGCAGTCGGTGCAGTGGACGAACGTGGGCGGCGGCGCGCTCAATCTGGCAGCCAGTAGCGCCGATCCCTGGCTACTGACCAACGTGGTCGGCGACCAGGTGCAGGTGGCAGTCAATGCGGCGGGACTGGCGCCCGGCTTCTACTCCGGCGTCGTGCGCCTGGACGCCGCGCCGGGCAGCGGCCCGCTGATCGGCGATGAGCGCTGCATTCGCGTCAACACATGGGTGCTGCCAGCGGACAATGACGCGCCACAGCAGGTGATGCAACTGCTCTATCTGCCGGTTGTGAGCAGGTAAGAGATTGAGAGATTGGGAGATTGGGGGATTGGGAGATTAGAGATTGCGCGCTTCGTGGCGTCAGATTTCCCAGTCATCAGGTCTCCCAATCTCCAATCTC
>DMDA01000030.1:70414-70710 GCA_003451595.1 Chloroflexota bacterium
GACAGCGTGACGGTGACGGCGAAGTGGCGCGGGTCGGTGCAGAATGGTTCCAGTCAAACGGGCGCGGCTGGGGAGCGACGCTATTTTGCGAGCTGGGAGGAGATGGCAATCTACCTGGCAGAGTGCACGGCGGATGCTTCGGACGCGGACCGGACGCGCGCCTGTCATACTATGTCTAGACGCCCATAAGCGCTGGGGGCGGGAAATGACAAAGGAGAACAGATTATGATGGGTATGACTTCGCTTCACAGCACACTTATCGGCTGGTTTATCCGCGTGGCGGCGCCGAGACCATC
>DMDA01000030.1:70947-71504 GCA_003451595.1 Chloroflexota bacterium
AGGGAACGGAGCACCCGGTGATTGCGCAGGTGTAACTGTGAGCTGCACGTTCTCGCCCGCTAGGGACATGTGTTGCAAACCGCATCTATGATGATCGATGATCGAATCTATTCGCTCATGTTCATCAAACCGTAGCCGCCATCAAGGTTCCAGCCGCAGCGTGTCGCCAGTCACATGCTCGCGCCCGAAGCGCATCGGCAGGTACTCCACGTCACGATGACGGCGGATCAAGTCGTCATAGTGGCGGCTCAGCACATTGCCCGATGCGCCAGTCGTGATCATAAAGCGGCTGTTGGTAATGTCGCTCAAATCGACGATGTGGCGGTAGCCAGGAGAATGCGTCTGGTTGTAGGGTTGTTCCAGGTTGACAGGCGCCACGTTGACCGTGTAGCGGTCGCCGCCGTTGGGGATCGTGCGGTGGAACAGCCACTTCAGATAACTGACCTGACTGAAGGGGTTATGCGGGTACTGCGTGATGTGGACGCGCTCCCATCGCCAGCTCTGCATGTCGTCGCCCATGCGTTCGCTCAAGTCGTCGAGCGCGTTATCGAGAGCGA
>DMDA01000030.1:71738-73764 GCA_003451595.1 Chloroflexota bacterium
AGGAAGAGCGGGTTGGCGCGTGTGGACATCGCCTCGAACAATGACGCGCGCAGATCGTCCTCGAAAATAGCGCGCTCCAGATGCACCATCCACGCTTGATAGATGGCCGCCGCCGCACTATCCCTGCGCATCTCGCCGTCGAAGCCCTGCAATTGGGCGATGGCCTGCCGCTGGCGTTCATCGCGCGCTGGCACGGAGAGCAGGAAGGGCAACAACGCGCGCACCTGTGTGCTGACTTGATCGGCCTGTATCGCCGCTACATCATCCACAGTGATCTGCTCGCCGCCACTGCTCATCTGCTCGATCAGCTCCACGA
This sequence comes from Chloroflexota bacterium, assembly GCA_003451595.1. Taxonomy (GTDB): domain Bacteria; phylum Chloroflexota; class Anaerolineae; order Caldilineales; family Caldilineaceae; genus Caldilinea. The sequence goes on from DMDA01000030.1 coordinate 72,055, forward strand.
TGCGTTCGGCGCGGTAGGGCGGCGCCCAGTCAGTGCTCAACAGATAGGGGTAAGTTGCGTCAACCACGCGGTTGTTGGCGGTGACGATGTACCCTTGCGGCGGATTGTAGGCGTGCGGCAGCTCAGCGAAGGGAATGAAACCTTGCCATTCATATTCGCTCGCCCAGCCAGGAACCGGCACGCGGCCATCGTGTCCGGCGACCCGGATCGGGATGCGTCCTGGTGCATAGTAGCCGATGTTGCCCTCCACGTCAGCGTAGACGAAGTTCTGGCTCGGCGTCACGAACTTTTCCAAAGCAGCGGTAAAATCTTCCCAATCGCCAGCGTAGTTGAGACCAAGAAAAGCGTCAAGCGTAGTGTCGCCGGGCTGGAGCGCCGTCCACTGTAACGCCAACGGGAAGCCAACATCGCTCACATCGGAGAGCAGCGGGCCGTGACGCGTGCGACGCGCCGCCCAATGCAGCGGTTCCGTTGCGCCATCGATAACGATTTGCTCCTCGAAGATGGTCATATCCTGCCAGGCGCCATCAACTTCGTACTGGTTGGGGTTGGCCGGGTTGATGCGCTCCACGTAAAGGTCCTGCACATCTGGTCCGACGTTGGTGACGCCCCACGCCACGCGCTCATTGTGCCCGATGACGATAGCCGGCAAACCGGGGAACGTCGAGCCGATGGCGTGCAACGTGTCGCCTTGCATCTCCGCCAGATACCAGATCGACGGGATCGATGTGCCTAGATGCGGGTCGTCCGCCAGAATCGGCTTGCCGGTTGCGGTGCGGCTGCCGGCGATCACCCAGTTATTGCTGCCCGACTCGCGTCCACCCCGTCCAAAGTCCACTTCCAGCGCCCGGTCGATCTCCAGCAAAGCGGCTGCGGCGTCGGCGTCGAGCGGCGCAGCGACCAGGATGTTGACGCCGTCGGCGGGATAATCGGGCAGCAACTGTGCGGCGCGTTCCGGGCCAAGCGCCTGCGCCAGTTGTTGATTGAGCAGCTCCATGTCGTAATTGCCCCCCAGATCCCACGACATCATCTTTTGCCAGACCAGCGAATCAGCGGGCTGCCAGGGTGCTGGCGTCGCCCCCAGCAGGATGAACTCCGGCGGGAGCGTGTGCCCCTCGCTCAGCCACTGGTTGACGCCCGCCGCGTATGCGTCAAGCGCCTGGCGGCTGCGCGGCTCGATCACCTCCAGATCGGCCTGGGCGGCGCGATAGTACCCCATGGTGCGCTGAAATTTATCAATAGACAGCGTCGCCTCGCCTAGAAGCTCGCTGAGCCGCCCCGCGCCAATGCGTCGGTTCATCTCCATCTGCCAGAGGCGATCCTGGGCGTGAACGTAGCCCAGACCGTAGAACGCGTCGTGATCAGTCGTAGCAAAGATGTGCGGCACGCCGTCGGCGTCGCGTACGATCTCGATGACGCCATCGACGCCGCTCACGCGCACCGTGCCGTTGGTGAGCGGCAGGCTGGTGCGCAGCCAGAAGTAGCCGCCAAGCGGTAAAAGGATCAAGAGCGCAAGAACGACGATCAGCGCGCCAGACAGAAATTTGCGCATTGCGGAAACTCCTTGCGTGAACGCTTACGCGTGGAAGAATCTATGGCGATGGTGGGTGAAGCCCATCCGGTCAGGTTGCACTTCTGAGAATATGCTGGATTGTAACGGAACTGGATTGTAACGGAAAGAGAGTGGCTTGTACATTTGATTGTGGTCAC
>DMDA01000030.1:73995-79105 GCA_003451595.1 Chloroflexota bacterium
GGCAGCGCCCTGGCGAATCTGGCTTGCTGCGGCCTTCAGCGCCATCGCCGCCGTCTTGAACACCCTTACGCGCAGCGCTGGCGAACGCCGCCTGTGCGCGCCGTTGTCTATGCGCTGTTTGCTTGCAGCCTGATTGTGGCATTGACAATTTGATCACGAGTGGCTCTTACACAAGAAGGGAGAACATTTCAGAAATGACGATCCAGACTATCCCAGACTACACCTTGATTCGCGAAAAACTTGACCAGGCGACCGGCATCCTGAACGAGCTGGGCGTCGATTGCTGGCTCACTTTTGTGCGCGAGACCTCCGCCGTGCTTGACCCGGTGCTGCCCTTTATCTATGGGCACGATGTCACCTGGCAGAGCGCCTTCATCCTGACGCGCAGCGGACGGCGCATCGCCATCCTTGGCCGCTACGATGCCGAAAATGTGCACCGCCTGGGCGCCTACGATACAGTGCTCACCTATGACGCCGCTTTCAGCGCGCCACTGCACCAGGCGCTGGCGGAACTCGCCCCACAGCAGATCGCGCTCAACTACTCGACCAATAACTCGCACGCCGACGGCTTGACGTACGGGTTGTACTTGCTGCTGCACGAATATCTGCGCGATACGCCCTACCCGGCGCGTTTCACCTCTGCGGAACACATCGTCACCGCGCTGCGCAGCCGCAAGACGCCGGCCGAAGTCGAACGCATCAAGGCGGCGATCGACACAACCTTCGACATCTACCGGCGCGCCTTTGCACTGATCCAGGTTGGCACAACCGAGCGTGCGATCGGCGACTTCATGCATGCCGAGGTTGATGCGCGTGGGTTGGAGACATCCTGGGAGCGAGCGGCGTGTCCGGCGGTCAACAGCGGGCCGGACACACCCGTCGGTCATGCCGGGCCTACTGACATGCGCGTGGCGCCCGGTCATCTCGTCCACTTTGACTTTGGCGTCAAACAGAACGAGTACTGTTCCGATATCCAGCGCGTCGCCTATGTGTTGCGCCCAGGCGAGGAAGCTGCGCCCGAGCCGGTGCAGCGCGGCTTCGACACCGTCGTGCGCGCGATCCAGGCGGCGGTGGCGGCGATGAAACCGGGCGTCACCGGTCGCGAAGTCGACGCCGTAGCGCGCAAGGTGATCACCGACGCCGGCTATCCTGAATTCAAATACGCCACCGGCCATCATCTCGGTCGCGCCTGTCATGACGGCGGCGGCGTACTCGGCCCACTATGGGAGCGCTACGGCGACACGCCCAACTATCCGCTCGAAGTCGGACACGTCTACACCGTCGAGCCAGGGCTGTTCGTCGAAGGCTATGGCTACATGGGGTTGGAAGAAGATGTGCTGGTGACGGAGAATGGCACAATTTTTCTAGGCGCGCCGCAGACGGAGTTGATTTTGGTGCGCTGACCGGGCGACTTCGGCTTGCGGCCTGCGATTCATGGGGCTTTACCAATAGACACAATCGATGCAGGCATCGCAGATTTGGCTTCCAGCTGGGCGCCCCGAATTGGTCAGGCCGTCACGCCGGAGGCGGTAAGCGGCGGGATATGGCTATGCACCACGCGTGGACTTTGGCTTCCTGCCGGTGAACATCGATTCACCGGCGACCTTTCGATCACCGCTTTGTCTGTGCTATGATGCTGCGCACGAGATCATCCGCTGGATTGACGCCTGGAATGCGAGTTCGACGGCGTTAACGTTCAACTGGGAATCATCATGTTACAACCACGAGCCTACCCGGAATTGGTTGCCAAGGCGCTTGTCCTTGACAACGACCCTTTCGAAGCAATGGTGGATGACGACAATCCCTGGATGGAGGGATTTGTGTTGGTGGTAGCGGTGAGCGTGTTAGCCGGGGTGGCGCTTGCCTTCGGCGGCTGGCTGACGGCCGCCACCTTGCCTGCGCCCGACGCTGCACTCACGACGATCTTACAGGGGGGGCGTCAGCTGGCCGCCCTGCTGTCGCTGCCCACCGCTGCCGTTAAGCAGGTGATCACGGCGGTATGGTCGCTCACCGCGTTTAGTTCCGGCTATCGCGGCGGCTGGAGCCATCTGCTGCCGATCATCAGCGTGCCGGGCATGGCGTTGGTCTGGTGGATTTTCTTCAGCGTGGCAGCCTTTGGCATTGCGCGCGCCTTTGGCGGCAATGGCGCGCTGCGCACCACTCTCGGCGCCGCTGCACTGACCGTTGCCCCACTCAGCTTCCTGTTGCTGAGCATCGTGCCCTTTGCTGGCGTCAGCAGCGTCATGCTGGTGGTGTGGAGCGCCTTGATCGGCTACCGGGCGATCCACGTAGCGCAGGAGCTGGATTGGCGTCGCGCCGCGCTGACCACACTCATCGTCTACGCTATGGCGGCAGTTGTCATCTTACTGTTGGCCGCAGCCTTTGGGCTTGGCTATTCGACAGGAGGACTTCGATGAGCTTGCACACACATATCGTCATGCCGGGGCGAGCGCCGCGTGAAGAATGGATGCAACGCCGCTACTGGCTGCCTGATTTCAATCAGATGTGGAACGCCGCTCGCTTGAATCTCGCCGATGCGCTTGATCCTTTTGAGCGCAGGACGATCACAGTGTCGATGCGTCAGGGAATCGGGTTGATTGTAGTGCTTGGCCTGCTGGCGGGCATCCCGACGCTGCTGGCAAATCTGTGGTTGGGCTTGAGCATGGGAACTGCCGTGCCGCTGGCAGCCGCTGCTACGTCATTGGCGGAGCTTGCCGCCGGCTATCCTGCCAATCCGGTCGTCAGCGAGATTGCGCATACCGCCGGTCTACTGGCTGGCATCGAGCCGCGTATGCCGGGCTTGCTGGCGGCGTTGCTTTCGGCGCTGGGTCTGTGGCTGAATTGGCCGCTGAGCTGGCTGGCCAACTGGATCGTCTATGGCGCGGTCGTTGCCGGGCTGGCGCGGCTGATGGGCGCGCCCAACAACCTGCAAACCTTGTTTGCCGCCACTAGTTTCACCGCTGTGCCGCTCGTACTCACCGGGCTAAGCCCGATCCCTTTCATCGGTCCGCTTGCCGCTGTCACAGGCGTCATCTGGGCCTTTGTGCTCTACTATCAGGCCGTTCGGCGCGTTACTGGTCTCGACGCGACGCGTACGCTGCTAAGCCTGCTCCTGCCCATCGTGGTCATTGCGGCGATTCCGACGTTGTTGGCATTGGGGCTACTGCTTCTTGTGCTCGTCGCCTGACATGAAAATAAGGGCGAGGGTCGAAACACTGCTGCCAAATTTTGATGATCAATTGCGCCCATGTAGAGGCATGGACACCGACATAGACCGGGGGCTGACGTAGACTGGAGCGTGGGCGGCTGCGAGCCGCCCCTACACTACACCTCGCAACCTGCTTTTCCTACCGGATCAACTCCCACGCCAGGTGTTGAATCTCTGGCAGGATAAGCTTTTCTAACGCCAGTTGCACGGCATTGGGTGAACCGGGCGTGCTAAAGACGATCTTGTCGCGATAGACGCCGGCCGTCGCCCGGCTCAACATTGCCGCAGCGCCGACCTGTTCGTAGCTCAACATGCGGAACAACTCGCCGAAGCCGGGCAGCGGCTTCTCAAGCATTCGCTGGATCACATCATAGGTGCGGTCGCGACGTCCGATGCCGGTGCCGCCGTTAAAGATGATCAGTCGCGCCTGCCCACCGGCGAGGTCATCCAGCGCGGCTAGCACTTGCTCCGGCTCATCCTTGACGATGCGATAGCCGACGATCGTGTGTCCGGCTGCTTCCGCCAACTCCCGGATCAACCGGCCGCTGACATCAGTCTCCGGCGTGCGCGTGTCGCTGACGGTCACGATGGCGATAGGCACGCTTCCCTGTCCCGTAGCGGCCTGTCGGTGCAGCTCTGAACTCAGCATCAATAAACCTCCTCGCGTTTGATCAGGATCGACTCGGCATCATGAGGCGGACGCCCGTAGCTCTGCGTCGTCGTGATGCACGCGGCCTGGTTGCGGAACAGCCCCGCCCGCGCCTGCACACCAACAATAACGCGCGGCGTCAGGCTGGATAGACCGGTCGCCGCAGCGTCAGGCACGTCCAGGTAGTTCAAGCCGACGTCGCCGTTGGCGTGCAGCACAGTCTGGAAGGTTACCGTATACGGCGGCGACACACCCAACGCCGACGCTACGGCCTCGTACTGGATCACAAAACGATCCGACGCGGGCTGGAAGGTCTTGATGACGCCGCCCAAAGTTGGATCAAGATCAGCCCACCAGCCAAAGACGCCCTGCATCGGCTGGCCCAGCAGTGGCAGGCATTGCGTGACGCTGGGCGACGCCACCGCCGTATGCGTCCCTTCCGAAAAGGCGACAAAGCCATCGGCATAGACATAGGCAAGAGCATAACTGGCAGCGGTCGTTGTGTTCACCCCAGAAAGCGGGAAAGCAAAGGGCAACGCCACCGTCACATAGCCGCTGCTGCCAACCGCCAGCACGGTCGGGGTGACGACCGGCGTTTCCCATGTGAAGGGGAGCGGTGTTGTGCTCGCCGATGGCGCAGGTGGATTGCTCACCAACGGCAGATATTGGGAAGGTGTAAACTCGCCCACACCGAGCGAAATCGGTAGTTGCTTCGCCGTACGCCTGCCTTGACTGTCTGTGAAGTTGAGAGGGATGGCGGTGTTGTAAGCGCCCGTGAGCAGGTGCGTTGGCGAAATCTCAACCGTGAAATAGAGTGGCTGACCGTAGCGCACCGAGCTGGCGAAGCTACTGCCGCCAATATTGAGCACGCGCAACCAATCCGTCATGGGGATTGTGCCGGTCACGTTTGTCGATTGCAGGCTGACGCTCTCGACAAGGGCTGTGGCCGTGAAAGGGGCGGCGCCCGACAGCACGGTCGCCCCGATTGCGGTCGGCGTGATCGCTGGTGCGGTGTTGCTCACTCGCCGCACCGCTGCCGCCATGTCGAGCAGACCGGCGCCTACCTGGGTGCTGGGCAGCCCGATGGGGCGTGCGGTTTCCTCCAAAATAGCTTCGACCTGATCGTTGGTCAGACTGGGCTGCAGCGACAGCAGCATGGCCGCAGCTGCACTTACCAGTGGAGCGGCCATGCTGGTGCCCGGCTCGGTGCAGTAATAAGCGCTTCCTTCCGTGAGCAGCACGCGCCCCGCGCC
>DMDA01000121.1:0-2527 GCA_003451595.1 Chloroflexota bacterium
CCCGGGTTGATGCCGACGAAGAGCACGCGCAAGCGTGGTGCAATGACATCTGCGATGCCTCGATCAGCGGCGGCGCGCAGATCGGCTTGGGATGGCTTCGGTTGTCTGTTCATGACATGCGAGTATAGCACAGTGCGCCGCCGACGGAGCGCCCGGCAGTAGGTGTGAATCTGCATGATTGACCACTTGATGCGGCCGTTGCGGGTTCAGCCATTAATGGCGCGCCGGAGGCGATGACCTACGCGCCTACGGCTGATCCGCGGGGCGCCGCCAGCGGCATAGCCACGGCCAGGCCAACGCCAACAACAAGGCCAGTGTCATCAATAGCGGCGACGGCAGATCGGATTGCACGATACTGAAGGGCTGATTGGCCAGCGCATGAACGCCAACCGCGATAAAGAGGTTGCCGGTGCGCAAATAGAGCAAGGCGTAGTAAGCGCCAAACACGAGCAGCATCAGCATGTCTGGCGCCATGTCAGCCAGGCTCATGCCGTTGAAGATGCGATTGGGGATATGGCTCAGGGCGAAGATGCTCTGGGAGATCAGCACCGCTACAGTCAGCCGCCAGCCAGGCCGCGCCAGCAAGGTCGCCGGCAGTTTCAGCCAGCTCTGGGGCAGCAGAAAGCCGCGATAGATTGTCTCTTCCGCCAGTGCATTGCCAAAAAGCTGCGCAAGCAGCGCGCCGACCATGACGGTCACGCCGCGTTCCGCCCAGCGCGGGTTGATAGGAACCTCACCCAGCGACGCCCAGGCGCCCACCATCACCAGCACCTGGGTCACTCCCCACAACAGCGCCGTGACGATGATGGCTTCGGGCAACCGGGCGGCGATCAACCCGACCTCCGCTGGACGCAGCCGCCCCAGCCCAAAGATCACGCCGCCGACGATCACAATCAGGCTGAAGGCGCTGCCCATCAACGTCCAGTCGATCAGCCCCAGGCTGGCCCGCACGATGACATCCGGCGCGTCCATCCGAAAGAAGACGAGATTGACAAACGCCGTGACAACGGTGATGCCGACCAGAAGTACGATCAGCACCCACCAGTTTACAGCGCGGGTGTGCAGCCATGGTTTGCTCATTGCGATGCTCCGTTTGCCGTGATGGTTCTCACAAGTCCCGCCGGTTGCGTCACCGGGCGTTGATCGCTAACGTCAGGCTTACCGTTGCGCCAACTGCGCCGTGCGCGCGGCCAGTTCGCGGATCGATAGCCGCTCTTTGCCGCGTAGATAGGTCTCCAGCAGGTCGCCCAGCGGCGCAACCCACTTCTCCGGCGCGCCGTGCATGATGCCAAGCACCGTGCCCACCAGCCCAGCGTTGCAGTCTACATCCAGCCCGGCGTGCGCCAGCCAGCGGAAGGCGGTCGTCAGGTCGCCGTGCGCATGCCAGAGCGCCAGCATGTCGGCGGCTAAGTTCGGGTAGGCGTGAATCCAGTTGTATTCCTCGAAGCGGGCGTCGAGCAGGCGCCATGCTGCGGCTGGGTTCGGCTCGCTGCGCAAAATGGCGAGAATCTCACGCGCCACCGCCACGTATTCGCTGTTTGGCGGGATGTAGTTGAGCGCCTCTTCCAACAAGGCGCGCGCGTCGTTGCGCACGTATGCCAGCGCGGTCAACACCGCCGCGTACATGCCGCCGTAGACGCCGTTGCGTGCGTGCGACACCGTGCCATCGAGATACGCCAGCCGCGCCGCCTCCAGCGGCCAGCCGGGCGCCAGCATCCCGCAGACCATGCCGCGCATCTGGCAGCCGATCCAGTCCACGTAGGGGTTGCGGAACGCGCCGGACTTCGGCGGCATGATGCCCATGTTCAGGTTGCGCAGCGCGATCCACTCCGCCGACCAGCCGAAGGGAATCTGGCGCACCCATTCCAGCCCAAGTTGCCGCGCAGTCAGCCGGCGTCCGTACCGCTCAAAGACGTCGAGCAAGACCAGCTCATAGACCACATCGTCGTTCATCGTCTCCGGCGTGGTCAGGTAGGCGTCGATCACACCGTAGACTGCGGCGATGCGGTCGGTGTGGTAGCCTTCGATAGCGGTGCCAAACGCGCCGCCGGCGAGCTGGCAGAGCCAACCGTCCAACGTGCGCTCTTCCAATGTTGCCAGCGCGCGGCGATCCTGTTCCGGGTCGGCGTCGGGCAAGGCGGCGCGCACGGCGCTCCAGGCTGGGCCTGGATAGGCATAGCGCCAGTACGGATGATTGGGGAGGCGCGGCGCAGTGTGCAGCCGCGCCAGCAACTCCGCCGTGAGCGCGCGCAGATCGTCTATGCGTTGGGCGCGCGCCAGTTCGATGCCGTCGGGTAGCAGCGCCTCAGCTTTGCGCACATCGTAACCCTGGTTCGCCAGCGACTCGACCATCTCGACGTAAGGAATCTCTGGTGCGCCGGAGCCGGGCACGGTTGCATTCCAGAAGAGCAGGATCAGGTTGTCGCCGGTCGGAAAGACGGTCTCGCTGGTGTACCATTCGCTGCCGTAGATGCGACGGTCGCGCGGGATGGCGGCAAGGCGCAGCTCACGGTCAATCTGCCAGGCG
>DMDA01000121.1:2731-3781 GCA_003451595.1 Chloroflexota bacterium
GCCACCAGTGTGGCGAGATAGGGCGTCATGGCGGTGAATTGCGAGGGAAGCTGATAGCTCTGCAGCAGCAGTCCCAGCACATCGGCAAAGCCGAAGAGCAGTGCAATGACCGCCACCCCCCACGGGTTGCCATTGACCAGGATGATGGCCGCCAGCGAAATCCACCCACGCCCGGCGGACATATTTTCGGAAAAGAGCTTCACGTAGCCGAGCGACAAGAACGCGCCGCCCAGCCCGCAGAGCACGCCGCAGAGCAGCAGCGCGTAGATGCGCAGCCGTTGCGACGGCACACCGGAAGAGTCCAGGCTGGCGGGATTGTAGCCTGCCGCGCGCAGCCGCAGCCCAAAGCGCGTGCGGAAGACCAGAAACGCGCTCACGATCGTCGCCAGCGCCGCTGCATAGACCATCAAATTCTGCCCAGAAAGGATCGGGCCGATCACAGGAATCTGTTCGAGCAGTGGCAGCGTGACAGCCGGAATCGGATCGATGCCGGGGCCGGCGTAGACACCCTTGACGCCAAAGCTCTGGCGCAGTAAATAGGTGGTGGCGCCAAGTGTGAAGAGGTTGATGGCAATGCCGGTCACAAACTCATCGGTGTCGAGAAACACGGCGAAGAAGATGAAAATGAGCGCCAACGCCAGCGCCCCCAGGAGCGCCAGCACGACGCCCGCCACCCACGAGCCAAAGGTGAACGATCCCCACACTGCACAAAAAGCCGCCATCAGTAGCATCCCTTCCATGGCGATGTTGAAGACGCCAGCATAAAAGGTGTACGCGCCGCCCAGCGCCGCTAGCAAGATCGGCGTGGCGCCGGCAATCGCGCCGTTGATTAACCCTGTGAAGATGTTCATCCTGTCGCTCCTCGCTATCTTCCTGGCAGGCATCAGTAATTACTGGTCGCTAAAAGATAGCACAATCAAACATCGTACATCCGATATCTTCCCGGAAGCTCTGAGCTTCCGGGGAGATGAGCAAAGTCTATTTGTGTTGTCTATAAGTTAGCCGATCATCTTCTCGGAAGCTCCAAAACTTTCGGGAAGATTGTGAACG
>DMDA01000046.1:0-16023 GCA_003451595.1 Chloroflexota bacterium
ACAGAAGTCCGTAAGCCTTCAGTGCTGAAGGCGCCAGAGATTCCTCTGAATCAGTACGTCAGTGACCCGGCGGCGGAGGCGGCGCGCTATGGCCGCGAGACGCTGGTGCGCGTCTATCGCGACATGGTCGTGATCCGCGAGTTCGAGACGATGCTTGACCGCATCAAAAAAGAGGGTGCGTACCAGGGCATCGAGTACCAGCACAAGGGACCGGCGCATCTCTCCATCGGCCAGGAGGCGTCGGCAGTTGGACAGGCGCTGGCGTTGACGCCGGATGACTTCATCTTTGGCTCGCATCGCTCGCACGGCGAAATTCTGGCGAAGAGCCTGTCGGCGATTGCGCAGATGGACGAGTCCGCGCTCGACAAGGTGATGACCACCTACAACAACGGTGACACGCTCAAAGTGGTCGAGAGCTTCCACAAAAACGGCGGCGTCAAAAGCCTGGCGCTCGACTATGTCCTCTTTGGCACGTTGGCGGAGATTTTCGGACGCTTCGCCGGCTTCAATCGCGGCATGGGCGGCTCGATGCACGCCTTCTTCCCACCCTTTGGCGTCATGCCCAACAACGCCATCGTCGGCGGCTCGGCGGACATTGCCACCGGGGCCGCGCTCTTCAAACGCGTCAACCGCCGCCCCGGCATCGTGATCGCCAACATCGGCGACGCATCGATGGGCTGTGGGCCGGTGTGGGAAGCGATGATGTTTGCGGCGATGGATCAATATCGCAAGCTGTGGCCCGCAGAGATCGGTGGCGCGCCGCCGATGCTCTTCAACTTCATGAACAACTTCTACGGCATGGGCGGCCAGCCCTACGGCGAGACAATGGGCTTCGAGGTGCTGGCGCGTGTCGGGCTGGGCGTGAACCCGGAGGCGATGCACGCCGAACGCGTCGATGGCTACAACCCGCTGGCGGTGGCGGACGCCGTGGCGCGCAAGAAGGAAATTTTGCTGGCGGGTCGCGGCCCCGTGCTGCTCGACACCGTCACCTATCGCTTCGCCGGGCACTCGCCTTCGGATGCGTCGGCGTATCGCACCAAGGAGGAGATGGACCTCTGGCGGCAACACGACTCGCTGATCGGCTATCGCGATTATCTGATCGCCAACGGTTTTGCCAGCGACGCCGACCTCGACGCCATCAGCGAAGAGGTGATCGACCGCCTGGTGCGCGTGCTCACCGCCGCCGTCAACGACGATCTGGCGCCGCGCGTGGCGCTCGATTCTGAATACATCGGCGAAATCATGTTCACCAATCGCCGGCGCGAAAAATATGCCGAGGGCGAGCCGTGGGTGCTCCAGAAAAAAGAGGAGAGCCGCCTGGCGCAGACGCAAGCCAAGTTCCGCTTTGCCTTTGACGAAACCGGCAAGCCCCATCCCAAGCTCAAGACGCTCACCTACGCCGAGGCGCTCTACGAAGCGATGGTCGAAGGCTTCTACCGCGACCCGACGATGATTGCGTTTGGCGAAGAAAACCGCGATTGGGGCGGCGCATTCGGCGTCTATCGTGGGCTGACCGAGGCGCTGCCCTACCCGCGCCTCTTCAACTCGCCGATCTCCGAGGGCGCGATCGTCGGCGCAGGCGTCGGCTATGCGTTGAGCGGCGGCCGCGTCGTCGCTGAGCTGATGTACTGCGACTTCATGGGTCGCGCCGGCGACGAGATTTTCAATCAGATGGCGAAGTGGCAGGCAATGTCGGGCGACGTGCTGGAGATGCCGCTGGTGCTGCGCGTCTCGGTCGGCGCCAAGTATGGCGCGCAGCACTCGCAGGACTGGAGCGCCATGATCGCGCACATTCCGGGGCTGAAGGCGTACTTCCCGGCCACCGCCTACGACGCCAAAGGGATGCTGGCGTTCGCTCTGCGCGGCAGCGACCCGGTCGTCTTCTTCGAGAGTCAGCGCCTCTATCCTGAACCGGAGACGTTGGTCGCGGGCGGCGTGCCGGTCGAGGATTACGTTGTACCCGAAGGCGAACCGGCGCTGCGCAAAAGTGGCCGCGACCTGACCATCATCACCGTCGGCGCCACGCTCTACCGGGCGTTGGCAGCGGCGAAGGTGCTGGAAGAGCAATACGGCGTCTCGACGGAAGTGATCGATGCGCGCTTCATCAACCCGCTCAACTACGGGCCACTGGTCGAGTCAATCAAGAAGACCGGCAAGGTCGTGCTGGCATCGGATGCGTGTGAGCGCGGCTCCTTCCTGCACACGATGGCGTCGAACCTGACGCAGCTTGCCTTCGATTATCTGGACGGCCCGCCAGTCGTCGTCGGCGCGCGCAACTGGATCACGCCGCCGGCCGAGCTGGAGGACATGTTCTTCCCCACCAAAGAGTGGATCATCGACGCCGTACACGAACGTATCCTGCCGCTGCCGGGGCACACCCCCTCGACGCGCCAGGGCACAGATGAGATTCTGCGTAGAAACCGGCTTGGAGTCTAATAGACGACACAAATAGACTTTGCCCATCTTCCCGGAAGCTCAGAGCTTCCGGGAAGATATCGGATGTACGATGTTTGATTGTGCTATCTGTAAGTGGATTGACATAATAATAAAATCCGTTCGCTTGTAAATGACACAGCCTGCAAATGACACAGGGAGTCCACCATGCGTTATTTCATCGGGATTGATTCATCGACGACGGCCACCAAGGCGCTGCTGATCGACGAACAGGGCGATGTCATCGCCGTCGCCGCCACCGAATATGAATTTGCCACGCCACACCCCTTGTGGAGCGAACAAGACCCCGCCCTCTGGTGGGAGGGCGCCGTGCAGAGCATTCGCGGCGTGCTGGCAAAATCCGGCGTTGACGCACGCGCCATTGCCGGTCTCGGTTTGACCGGTCAGATGCACGGCCTGGTGTTGCTCGATGCTGCCGGCAATGTCCTGCGTCCCGCCATTCTGTGGAACGATCAGCGCACCGCTGCGCAGTGTGATGAGATCCGCCGGCGGCTGGGCAAAGCACGACTTATCGAGATTACCGGCAACGACGCCTTGACCGGTTTCACGGCGCCCAAAATCTTGTGGGTGCAGGAACACGAGCCGGAGGTCTGGCGCCAGGCGCGCCATATTCTGCTGCCCAAAGACTATGTGCGCTATAGGCTGACCAGCACCTTCGCTATCGACGTAGCCGACGGCGCGGGCACGATTCTCTTTGACCTTAAGGCGCGCACCTGGTCGCCAGAGATGCTCGCCGCGCTCGACATCCCGGCGGCGATGTTGCCTACCACGCATGAAGGCCCGGCGATCACTGGCTACCTTTCACAGGCTGCGGCGCACGCCACAGGTCTGCCGCTGGGCTTGCCGGTGATGGCAGGCGGCGGCGACCAGGCGGCTGGCGCCGTAGGCGTCGGTGCGGTGCGCAGCGGCATCGTGTCGCTGGCGCTGGGCACGTCTGGCGTCGTCTTTGCGACAACCGACGGCCCCTTTGTCGAGCCAGAGGGGCGGCTGCACGCGTTCTGCCATTCTGTGCCGGGACGCTGGCACTTCATGGGGGTGATGCTCTCGGCGGCCGGCAGCCTGCGCTGGCACCGCGACACCTTTGCGCCAGGCGTCAGCTTTGACGATCTGTTGGCGCCAGCGGCGGCCATCCCTGCTGGCAGTGACGGGCTGATCTATCTACCCTACCTGACCGGCGAACGCACGCCCTATCCTGATCCGCTGGCGCGCGGGGCGTTTGTAGGGTTGACCGTGCGTCACACCCTGCCACACCTGAGCCGCGCCGTCCTCGAAGGCGTGGCCTTTGGCCTGCGCGACAGTTTCGAGCTGATCAAGACGGCAGGCCAGGTGCAGGTGGAACAGGTGCGCGTAGCAGGCGGCGGAGCCAAGAGCGCACTCTGGCGGCAAATTCTGGCGGATGTCTTCAACGCTGAACTGGTGACAGTAAACACCACCGAAGGCGCCGCCTATGGTGCGGCGCTGTTGGCTGGCGTAGGCGCTGGCGCCTGGCCCGATGTAGACGCCGCCGCCCGGCGCACGATTCATGTCACCGGCAGCACTGCCCCCAACCCGGAACGCGTCGCTATCTACGATCGCTACTATCAAAGCTATCGCGCCCTTTATCCGGCGCTGAAGCCGACCTTTGATGCCGTGGCGTAAAGGCCGGCAAAATTTGGCAGCAAGTTGCGTGAAACAGTTCAGTGTAAAAAATCGTGCACAACAGATTAACGGCAGGTAATCTGTCCGTTAACAGCATCCTAATGGTTTCTAGGTTGATATTTTATGAGCGCAGTGTTGCGTATTACGTGTTGCATGAGGGGTTCCGACACGTAGCACGCAACACTGCAAACATGAAAACTAGAAATCAGTCATTCGGAGCGATCCAACTGCGCCTGCTCTCGCCCCTTGCAACTCGCCCCTGCTCCAATTAGATTTTCGCGATGGCGGCGCAGAGGCGCAGTCGGTTGGCTTCGGCGACGAAGTTGGCAAAGTCCCCGCGCAGTTGGCTGCTCAGCTTGTCGATCAGCCTGGCCTGGTCGCGCTCATAACGGCTGACGGTTGCCGCGTCGCTAGCGGCTTCCGTCGCCAGGAGCTGCCGGCTCACGACGGCATCGTTGAGATCGCCGAGATCATCCTGCAGCTTGCGCAGCAGGTCGATAATGGCAGCGGTCTCCGGTCCGAGCAACCCGGCCATGAATTCCAGGTTATAGCGCAGATACTTGCATTCGATGCGCAGGCGGTGCAACGTCTCAACGGGCACAGCGTCGGGTTGATCAAACCAGACTTCGTAGGCGCGCACGCGCTCAAAGTTGGCGATGAGCATGGTCGGGGCTACGTGGCGCACCTGGAAAGGCGTCACCGCTTCGCCGGGCTCGGGCTGCATCTCGACGATGCCCGCGCCCGGTGTGCGACAAAAGGTGAGAAAGTCGGTGACAAATGCGGCATATTTCTCACTGTCCAGCCACTCGATCAATGCTGCGAAGGCGGCGGCGCGGCGCGTGCTCCAACGATTGAGCGTTGCTTGCAGGTCGGCTTGATTCTTGCGCCGGGTCTTTTTTTGATAGCGCTCCAGCTTGTCGATCGCAACATCCAGGTCGCGGACGGCGCCCAACAGCCGTGCCGTCTTGCGCAAATGACGCAGGTGGTTGCGGATCACCTTCGGCTTGAAGTAGCTCTGGTAGATGCGCGCCGCCGCGCGCGCCCGGCGAATCGCCACGCGTGCATCGTGTACATATTCCGGATCGTCGCTGTAGCGCACGCCGGCTTCGTTGAGCAGCAGCTTCATGAACTGCTCCTGCCAGATGAGGCGACATGCTTCGCCCATGTGCATTGCGGGACGCACACCCTGCCAGCTTTCGGGTGAGTCGATGGGATGGCGGCTGAGGATGGCAAGCGCGCGCTCCAGCTTGCTCTCCTTGCTTGGCGTCAAGCCAAATTCACCGATGAAGCGATCAGCCAGGACCTGCAATTCTGCCGCATCGACGCCGGGCGCCAGCTCGACCTCGATCTCATACGCCCGCGCCAGGATCGGTCCTTCCAACTGTTGGCGAATGCGGATCTCGTCCAGACTCAGCGTTGCCAGCGCTGCGCTCTCGGTGCGCCTGCGCCCGCGCGTGGTCGAAGTCACCGTGCGCACCTGCCGTGTCTGCTCCAGGACACAGATCATGACAAGCGGTGCGGTTTTGGCGACAATGCCCGCCAGCGCGTCGACGATTGCCTCCGGCAGATCACTGACCACGCACGGGATGGCGTTTTCGGCAAGCGGCTCCTCGATCTCCAGCCGCCGATAGATGCCGACGTCACTGCCCACATCGCGCGTCTTGAAGGTCGCGCGCCATGCGCCGTCGATTGCCCGCGCGCGTAGCTGGTAGCCGGTGCGCAATAGGCGGTGGTCGGGCGTGTCGAGATAGGCGTCGACTACTTCTTGGCGGCTGACGCTGCCAAAGCCATAGCCAGGCAGCGCCGTGCTCTGCTTCGCCAGCCTGGCAAGAATGCTGGCATCGGCGACGCTGAATTTTGCTTCGATCTCGATCGGCTCTGCTGTTGTGTCAGGCATACCAACTCCCTTCACTGGCGGTTGATTTCTCAACACTGACGGCTCACCTTCATAAATCTTACCACAGGGCGCATGAGCCTGCCCTGGTGTATAGCGGAGAATTCCTGTTATTTGGCGCAGTTGTGCCCCAGCGGAGGGAGACCGCAGGGCAACGCCGGTGTTCATCGTCGTGTCCTGGCGTAGATCAAGACAGATGCGAAACCCCCGCGTTTGCTGTCTGAGGCAGCGCCCAGCAAACGTATCAGTGGCTCATCACCTGCGCCACGGTCTCCGGCTGAAGCGGCCCGACGACCCGCTGCACAACATTACCAGCCGGGTCGATCACCACCGAGATCGGCAGCCCGCGCCCGTAGTACGCCAACAGCGTGGCATCATCCGGCTGTAGCAAGATCGGCAGGCGCAGGTCGAGTTCTTCGGCAAACGCGCGCACGGTTGTCTCGGACTCGCGCAGGTTGATCGCCAGCACGCTCAGGCGGTCGGCGTGGTCGGTTGCTAGGCGGTCGAGATAGGGCATCTCCTCGCGACAGGGCGCGCACCAGGTCGCCCAGAAGTTCACCAGCACCCAGCGCCTGCGCAGGTCGGAGAGCCGCACGGTGACGCCATCGAGCGTGGGCAGGGCAAAATCATGCGCAAGGTCAAGCGGTTCGGCAACCTCCAACGGCGTTGGTTCGGCGGGTAGTTCGTTTTCGTCGATATAGCCTGGCGGCTGGCAGCCAGCCAACAGCACCAGCACCGCGGCAATCCAGGCGCCGAGGTGAACCCAGGAAATTCTCCAGAGGCGGCGTCGCAACATTGAAATCGTCTTTCAGGAAGGGAAAAGCTTCTCCACCACATTGACACGATACGCCTGCCACGCTGGCAACAACCCGGCCAGCACGCCCAGCGCCAGCGGCAGCAGCCAGAGCGCCGGCTCCACCTGCGGCAGCCAGCCGATCGCCACCGGAATTGCCGAACGCCGCGAAATTTCACCGGCGATTGCCGCAGCTGCGCCGTAGCCGAGTAGCCGTCCCACCAGCGCGCCGAGCATTGCCACCAACACCGTCTCCACCAGCACGACCAGCATGACCGTGCGCCGCCTGGCCCCCACCCCGCGCAGGATGGCGAGCAGGTGCTGCCGCGACTCTGTGGCGCTGTAGATCGCCAGGAAGAGCGTCAGCGCCGCCATCACGGCGGCGAGGTAGCCGACGAGAATCAAGATTTCCTGCCCCTGGTTGAGCAGATCGAACAGCCCGCCCAGCTCGCGCCCAGGAAAGACGGCCTGCGCCTCAGCGCCGGTGTAGAAGTCGCGCCAAAGCTGGTTGGCTTCGATGAACCCGACCGGCGCTACCAGCACTGCGGTCACCTGCCCGGCGCTGGCGTGTGCATGGCTGTCATCACCGGCGTGGTCATCGGCATGCGCCGCTTCGGCGGCGGACACAGTCTCGGCGGCGGACACAGTCTCGGCGGCGGACACAGTCTCGGCGGCGGACACAGTCTCGGCGGCGGACACAGTCTCGGCGGCGGACACAGTCTCGGCGGCGGACACAGTCTCGGCGGCGCTGACGAGGTCTGCTGCAGCGTGGTCATTTCCTGCGGCGTGATCGGTGGTCGTAGAGGCGTCAGGTGCGGCGAGCGCCTCGGCGTGCATCGCGATGACGCTGTTCACCGTCGTCAAAACGGCATTGTCGAAGGGCGTCCCGCTGGGCTGCAGGATGCCGACGACCGTGTGCACTTCGGCGTGTTCGTCGCCTTCCAGCCCTGGTTCGACGCCGTGCGCCGGTCGAAACTGGTCGCCGATGCGCAAGCCAAGCCCCACTGCGGCGCGGCTGCCGAGCACTGCTTCGAAGTCAGCCGCAAAAATTCGCCCTTCGGCCAGTTGAAAGGCGGGCGCGGCTTGCTGCGAGGAACGTAGGTCAAAGAAATGTTCATCCGTGCCGACGATGCGTGCGCCGCCGATGTTGTCGCCCATGGCCATTGGCACAGCGAGGGCGACGCGCGGGTCATCGCGCAATTCCTCAAAAATGTGACCGTCGATATTGCCAACCGGCAGCCCCTGCAGCAGCAGCGTGCTCAGCACCAGCTGCTGGCTGCTGCCTTGGGCGCCGACGACAAGCACGCCGAAGGGGTCGCTGGCGCGGATGATGCCGCGTTGCAAGCCTTCGTTGAGATGGATGACCGTGACCGCCAGCGCCACCGCCAACGCCACCACGGTCAGCGTGACCCACGTCTGGACAGGACGATTCGCCAAATTGCGCCAGGCGAGTTTGAGTTCGTACATAGTGCTCTCTATCTCAAAGCGTTTCCGCCTCATGCAAAGCGCCGTTGCGCAGATCGACGACGCGGTCGAAGCGCGTCGCCAGCGCAGGGTCGTGGCTGGCGACAATCAGTGTGGCGCCGGTGCGACGGCAACTTTCCTGCAGCAAATCCATCACGGCGTGGCTCGACTCTGCATCGAGCGCCGCCGTCGGCTCGTCCGCCAGCACAAGCGCCGGTTGCGCCGCCAGGGCGCGGGCGACGGCCACGCGCAGCCGCTGCCCGGTGCTCAACTGCAGCGGGCGATGGCGGTGAAAGTCACGCAGCCCGACGCTGTCGAGCAGTTCATATGCCCGCGCCCGCCGCGCACCGGCGTTGAGTTTGCGCCCAAAGACGAGGGGCATTTCAACATTTTCCAACGCCGACAGCGTCGGCGCCAGATGGTGCATCTGAAAGATGTAGCC
This sequence comes from Chloroflexota bacterium, assembly GCA_003451595.1. Taxonomy (GTDB): domain Bacteria; phylum Chloroflexota; class Anaerolineae; order Caldilineales; family Caldilineaceae; genus Caldilinea. The sequence continues at coordinate 8,686 of DMDA01000046.1, forward strand.
GATGGTGGTGGCGCGCAGGCGGTCGCGTTCGTCTTCAGGCAGCGCGTAGAGCGACTGACCACCGCAGCGCACAAGACCCGTGGTCGGCGGCAGCAAGCCCGCCAAAATGTTGAGCAGCGTCGTCTTGCCGCTGCCGCTGATGCCGCGCAGCAAAATCTGTGCACCGGAAGTCGCCTGCCACTCGTCGATCATCAGCACCGTGCGCGCTTCCAGCCCCGGCGCGGCGTAGGTATGGCGCAACTGTTGGAGTACAACGTCCATCACAGCAACTCCAGCTTGTCGGCGTAGATGCGCACCAGGCTGAGCATCCCGGTCTCCGGATCGATGGAGGGACCCACTTCGAGCGTGCCGTAGAGCCGCATCGGGCGGTCGGTCGGGCGCATCGTGCTGTCCGCCAGATAGACCAGCGCAATGTCGTCGGGCCAGTCCGCCGCCGTGCTGCAAAAGGGGCAATAGGCGAGCTGGATACGCGTCAGGACGAACCAGTCGAGTTCGGCTTTGAGCGGCGGCGCCATGTAGCCCTCGATCACCACCGGTTGCCCGTCCAACGACAGCAGCTTGTCAGAGAGAATCAATCCGGTGCGCACGTTGTAGCCATCGTAAAATTCGTCGAAGCGCAGCTTGACCGGAAACTCGTCGAAGCTCATCGGATTGCGCGGGGTGGGGCGCGTGGCGATGTCGGTGGCGCGCGCGGAGGCAAGGGCGCTGCCGGCGGGCAGATTGAGGTCGAGCGGGGTCGGTGTGGGCGCGGGTGTAGCTGTGGGCGCGGTTTCCTGTGCAGCCGATGCGGTGGACGTTGGCGGTTGAGTCGGTGCAGTCGGCGCATCGGCTGTGGGTGGCAGCGGCGTCACTGCGGAGATGGCGTTGTTGACACCTGCGCTGCAGCCCGACATCAGAAATACGAGTATGACGAGAATGAGGGAATGAGCGTGTTGGCGATTGTTCATGATATCTGGATTTCAAGGAACGCGGGGAGCACGGCGCACCGTGCTCCCCGCCAGCAGCCCTGGCCGGTACAATCCAGAGCGCACGCGTTAGCGAGTGTAGCAGCGACTGTTGAAGACGATCCCTGCGCAAGCGCTTTCAGTGTCCATGCTGGCCGCCATGCCATCTTCCGCCAGCGGGTCAACTCCCAGCGCCGCCGCCATGCCGAAGAAAATCTCAGTGTTGTCCATCACGCGCCCGAAGAAAGCCGCGCCAGGCCCCGAAGCGAAGACGGGTGCGTCCTGCAGCGTGTGCACGCCCGTGCTAGAAGCAAGCGGCAGATTGCCGGTCAGCAAGATGCCGTTCGGGTCGTCATCCGGGTTGTCAACATAGTTGCCATCGGCGTCGGCAATCGCTGGCACACGCGGCGTCGGGCTGACCTGGAAATCTTCGGTGTAGTCTGGGTGGTTGTTCACGACGCCGGCGAAGACAATCGACACATCCCAGGTGTCCGGGAAGAAGTCGCCGTCGGCGTCTTCATAGGTCGGGAAACCGGCGGCATCGTAGATGCGGATCGCCTTGCGCTTGCCTGCATCATCTGCGGCGCTATTGAACTGTTTGACATCGACCGTGCCGTAGACCTCGTAGCCATGGCCGTGATCGGCGGTGACGACGATCAGCGTGTCCGGTGCATTGACGGCGGCCCACTCGATGGCGGCGGCAACCGCGTTATCCATTTCGATCAGGTCGGAGAGGGCGCGCTCTTGATCCAGCGGGTGCATCTGCTTGTCGATGCTGCCTGCCTCGACCATCAGGTAGAAACCATTCTCATTCTGACCGAGAATCTCCAGCGCGCTCAGGGTCATATCGACCAGACCTGGCTGGTCAGGGAAGTCGCCCAGGTTGTCGGTGTAGACATTGCGATCCAGCCAGACGTTCATGTCGCCGGAGTGGAAGATGCCGAGCAAGCGTTCGGGCGTGCCCGCGTCCATGGCATTCTGCAGCTCGGTGGCGGTGGTGACGACCGTGTAGCCGGCGGCTTCGTACTCGTCGAACATGTTGCGGCCGTCCTTGCGGCGGCCCCCGGCCACTGCTTCGGGCAGCATGTAGCGACCATCGCCGCCCATAATCACCTCCGGCAGCAGACCCTCATCCAGCGGCGAGGCAGCCAGGAAGTCGCGGTCGCCGCGGCGGCGGGTGTGGCCAAAGACGGCGGCTGGCGTGGCGTCGGTCCAACCCGCCGTGGTGACGATGCCGATCGACATGCCGCGCGTGCGCTTGAGAATCTCCGCCAGCGTCTCCTGGCGCGGATCATCGAGCGTGTCGGGCGACGTGTCGGCGTAAACGCCCAGCGCGTTCACCGAAGATTTGTGACCAGTGTTGAGCGCGCTGGCGGTGTTAGCGCTGTCTGCCATGATCGAGTCGACGCTGGAGGTCTGGATCAAGCCGATCGTCTCCATCTGATCGATCGCAAAATAGCCGTTCGTCTTGCCCTGCGTATTGCCGCGCGAAGCGATGCGCGCGGCTGTGAGTTGCGGAATGGTCATGCCGTCGCCAACGAAGAGGATCACATTTCTGGCGCCAGCGCCAGCCGCAGGCTGGCGTGCATACCAGTCGACGCTGGTGGTGGCGCCGCCTGCCGTAACCTCGACGGTGTAGAGGCCAGGCTCCGGCAACATCACCTGGCGCCAGATCACGGACTGCGACGGCGTCTCCTCTTCTTTGCCGAAGGTCCAGCTTTCTTGGTTCGGTTCGGCGCCGAAGAAGGCGCTGGCGTCCTCGCCGTTGATGGTCACGGCGAAATCTTCCGGCATCTCCGCAGCGTGCACCTCGACGCGGAAGTCGAAGTAGGCGCCGGGCAGGAAGGTGGCGCGGTCGATGGGCAGGATCAGCACCGGCGGCGCAGCATCTTGGGCTGCTGCCGGCAGTACAGGAAGCGCCGTTACCCCCAGAACGGTTGCCAGCACAACCCGAACGAAAGCCTCAATCTTTTTGTATAGCCTGTGGTTCACGTTCAAGTCCTCCTGATAAAAAGTGAGTGAATGTAGATTATCACTCAGCAATTATGGAGGCGAACCTCAAACGTGCTGTCAATAACAGTTTAATGAGTTGTTGGCAATGTGTTATTGATTTCTAGGTCATTGTTCAACCTTCCCGGAAGCTCAAAGCTTCCGGGAAGGTGTACATCTTGTCATCTTTGGGTTTATGCCTGGCGCGTCAACACCTTGAACGCCAGATGCCGCCCCATCCCCTGGCCGAACGCCAGCGCAAACCACAGCGAGCCAATTGCATCCACCAGCCCGACCTGCCGCAGGTCGCCCACGCACACCGGACGCAGCCCGACTGCGCCGATCAACGCCTCAACCTTCTCCTGACCAGCGCCCGCCGGGCCGCAGTAGAACAGGTCAGCCTGAAGATCGCCGAACATGGGATTCTCGAAATTCTCCCAGCCAAGACTGTTGAAGGCGCGGTAGACCTGCGCACCGGGCGCATGGGCGCCAAACTCTGCCGCGCTGTTCATGGCGCCGCCGCCCATGCGGTTGGCGGCGTCGATGACAATCTTGCCATCCAGCGCCGCTGCGTGCGCCTGGATCGTCTCGCTCATCGCTTGACCCGGAATGGCAAAGACAACCACTTCCCCAAAGGCGATCGCCTCTCCCACACTCCCGACGGCGGCGCCCAGTTCCTGCGCCAGCGCCCGCGTCTCCGGGTTGTCCACGCTGCGCACGCCGAACATCACGTCGTGCCCCGCCCGCGCCCACTTGCGCGCCAGCGTGCCGCCAATAATCTTTGCGCCTAACACTGCAACTTTCATGACTTCTCCTTCTGTGAGATTCTCGATTGAGCTACGCCGCCTGGGCGCTGAAGTGCATAGAACAGCGGGATGATGCCAAACAGCGCCCACGCGGCTGGCGGCCACACAAACGCCAGCACCGCAGCCAGAGCGTACAGCGCCGGCCCCACCAGCCCCCGCGCTGCGGCTCGCGCCACGACTGCCGGGTCAACGCCCGCATGATACAGCCGCCGCGATCGCGCATGTCGCCACATCAGATTGAATGCAAGACCAGCGATCATCAATACCAGGGCGAAGAGCGCCAGGACGGCGGCGTTGCCCGGATACTCGCCGATCATGCTGGTGGGGAAGGGGACGAACGACAGCGCCAGCAGCAACAGCGTGTTCAGCCACAACAGCCTGGTGTCAACTTGCTGGATCAGCCGGAAGAAGCGGTGATGGTTGACCCAGAACACCGCCACGAAAAAGAAACTCAGCAGGTAGCTCAGGAACTTGGGGCCAAGCGCGACCAGCGCCGTCATCGCTTCGCGCGCATCGTCTGGCGCAACGAGATGCGGCGGCTTCAGTTCCAACACCAGCAGCGTGATCACGATAGCCAACACCCCGTCGCTGAACGCCTCCAGCCGACCGGGGCCAGGCAGGCTCGCCGCACTTTGCAAGTTCATCTCTTCACCTCCTGGCGGGCGCCTCACCATAGATAGCCGCCCTTCGGTTCTAGCATTGGCGGCAGATCATGTTCACCCAGCGTTGCCCGTACATCGCGTTCGATGATCCGGCACAGGGCCGACATCGGCACGTCGGTGATCTGGTTGGCGAAAGGGTCTTCGTTGACTTCGCCGGTGCGCTGCACGATGGCAAAAACAAACGTCAGCACCAGCGTCAGCGGTATCAGCCAGAAACCTACGCCTTCGCGCACCAGCGTCCCTACCAGCGCGAGCGGCGTCAGCAGAATGAAAATCCACACGAACAGCCGGGTGAAGTAATCATACTGGCGCGGCACCGGCATCAGCTTGATGCGCTCGCAGATCGCTTGTTGACTCGCCAACACTGCCAATTGCCCCTCCAGCTGAAAGCTGTCGAAGCCTTGCAATATCCCTGTGGCCATGGCGTCGTAGATGCGTCGCCCCTGCATCAGCAACAACGCGCCGGGCTTGCCAGGCGCCTCGCGCAGCGCGTCGACTTCAGCGGCGTCCAGATAGGGCGCCAGCTCGTTGACGTCCATCTGCCCGCGCAACTGCAGGCGCAATGCATTCACCCAGGCGATATGCCGATAGATCATCGCCCGCTTGAATGTCTCGGCCGCGGCGGCATTATACTGCGGCGTGTGCGCATGGGCGTCGGTGAAGGTGACGATCAGCCGCGCCAACGTGCGGCTGGCAGCGGTGATCGCCGCCCACGCCTGGCTCGCCTCGCCCCATCGCCCGAAAGCCGTGTTGTTGCGAAAAGCCAGAAAGAGCGCCAGCGCCGTGCCGAGAATGCTCAAGACGCTCAAAGGCACGGAAACCAAGCTCCAGCCCAGCACCACGTAAGCGACATAGACTGCCGCCGACCAGAGCAGCGCTGCCAGCAGTTGGGGCCAGACATAGACGCCGACCTTGCGCGGGTCGAAGTTGCGTTTAAGAATCACCGGTTCAACATCTCCACAACCAGCCGGGCGGCGTCGGCGCCGGAATTCTGCTGCTGCCCGGTGATCAAGTTGCCGTCGGCGATGGCGTAGGCGGAGAAGGGCGCGGCCACGGTGAAGTTCGTGTTGGGCAGTTGGCGCGCGCTCGCTTCGATGCGATAGGGCTGAATCTTCATGCCCACGGCGCTATCGGCAAAGTCTTCCTCGGCGTCGGCAAAGCCCGTCCATGTCTTGCCGGCGACCAGCAGCTCGCCGTCGCTCTTCTTCGCCTCCAGCAGTAGCGTGGTCGAATGGCAGACAGCCGCCGCCGGCTTGCCCGCCTCATAGAAGTTGACGAAGAGTTTCTCCAGCGCAGCGTTGCCCCGATAGGTGTACATCGGACCTTGTCCGCCGACGAGGAAAATGGCGTCATAATCGTCCGGCTGCACCTCAGTCAGCTTACGGGTGTTCGCCAGCATCTCCTTGAACCACGGCTGCTGCATGTAGCCGAGCGAGATCACATCATGCGCCGAGTAGCCGCTGGCGTCGGTCGGGTCGGAATAGCTGTCCATTTGCAGGGCGCCGCCGGCGGTCGACACCAGCTCGACGTCGTAGCCGGCTTCCTGGAAGACGTGCAACGGATGCGTCAATTCGGCGGCCCAGAAGCCGATGGGCCAGCCCGTCTGTGCGGAAACGGCGGGGCTGCTGGCGACCATCAGAATCTTGCCTTTGGCTGGTGCGCCGTGCGGATGAACGTAGCGGTTGACAATGGTTGGGTTGGACATGGAAACGCTCCTTGTTGCTTGAAAACGGCTGCGAATGCATGGTGTATGGCTGGAACACTGGCGAAGCATTGACAGTTGCTCCAGCCATATAATACAATACTATACGGTATAGTAACAAAATTTCTCTGTTGAGTATCTTACCATCCTGGCGGATAATGCATGGTGTATAATTGTCAATATGAGCGATACCGAGGTAAGCACTGCACTCCAGCGGGCGCCGGGGCGCCCACGCGAACCGCAGACCGATGAACGCATTCTCGACGCCGCCCTGCGACTGATGGCGCAGCACGGCTTTGTGCGCATGTCGATGGACACGGTGGCGGCAGAAGCGGGCGTGACCAAGCCGACGATCTACCGTCGCTGGCCCTCGAAGATCGAGCTGGCGATGGCGGCGCTGGTGGCATACTGCGATGTGACGTTGCCGGCGGTCGTCGGTGAGACGCGCACCGATCTGATCGCAGAAATGGAGCACTTTCGCCATGCCATTCTGCGTCCCAACGGCATGTCGCTGCTGGGCACGGTGCTGGCAGAAGAGCATGAAACGCCGGAACTGCTGGCGGCCTTTCGCAAGTATCTGGTGACGCCTCGCCGCCAGCGGTTGACGGCGATTCTCGCTGCTGCGCAAGCGCGCGGTGAAGTGCGCGCCGACGCAGACATTGGGCTAGCCGTGAACATGCTGGTCGGCGCGCTCTATGCGCAGTACCTGGCGGCCACGCCCTTTGCCGCAGACTGGTGTGAGCGCGTCGTCGATGCTGTGCTGGCAAGTTTGGGCCATTGCGCCGGCGTCGACAGTCAATTGCTCGCCGCCTGATTTGCCCGGCGGGAGCGGGTATGGCATCGGCATGATCGGCGCGTGGGTCTACGATTCCCAGCACACCGAGAGCACCGAGGCGCGTGCCAAGGCGTTTTTTAAGAGACTGGTTGGACCTGCCTTTATAGTCACACGCATCAGCAAGAAAGAGAAGTAGCACATGACGTATACCAAATTAGTGACGTCCTCGGTAGCAACCTCGCAGAGGACACCGTGGATAATGCTCTTTGCGCGCATCATCCTTTTTGCTGCGTTTCAGGCAATTCTGGCGCTGCTCTTCTTTCTGGGCGGCGATGGCCAGGCATGGGAAACCGCTGCCAACTGGTGGCCCCTGACCGTTGCGGCAGTGGATTTGGTGGTACTGCTATGGCTGATCCGGATCTTTGCCGCCGAGGGGATGCAGTTTTGGCATCTGTTTCGT
>DMDA01000046.1:16287-31998 GCA_003451595.1 Chloroflexota bacterium
GTTTCGTATTGAGCGCGCCACCCTCAAGAGCGACCTATTGGCGTTACTGTTGATCGTGGCGTTGACCGGCCCGGTGTCGTATCTTCCCAACATTTGGCTGGGGCAGGCGCTGTTCGGCAACGCTGAGGCGACGCTTGAGTTGATCGTGCGTCCGTTGCCCATGTGGGCTGCGTACGCAGCGGTTGTTTTGTTCCCCATCGGGCAAGGCCTCACCGAGCTGCCGACCTACTTTGGCTATGTGATGCCCCGATTCCAGTCCCAGGGCATGCCTCGTTGGGCAGCGCTCTCGTTGCCGGCGTTGATGCTCGCCTTCCAACATATCGCCATCCCCCTGCTGTTCGATTGGCGCTTTATCGCCTGGCGCGCCTTCATGTTCGTCCCTTTTGCTTTTCTGGTTGGCGCTGCCCTCATGTGGCGCCCTCGCCTGATGCCCTACCTGGCCGTCGTTCATGTCTTGCTGGATATGTCGTTCGCACTCATGTTGCTGGGCGTCGCTTTTTGATCATTCGCACTGTCAGGAGGTTGCATTGTGTCAAGCCCACAACTCGGCTTTTGGGGACTGACATTCAAGAGTATCGTCGCCCACACGTTGACCTACTTTCTGTTGGGGCTGGCGGCGTTGGCTGTGCTGAATTACAGCGAACTCTATGCACGCCCGGATGCCGCCAACTGTTGGGCACATTCCTGCGGCTGTGCAGCGCCCGGCTTGCGCTCTTGATCTCCCATCTGCAAATGCGCCTGACCCAGGTGACCGGGCTGAACGTCAGCCATCGCGTGGCGGCTGATCACTTTATCCGCAGCGCAACCGCCCGCAACTTATCCGTGTGGACGTGGACGGTTGACGATCCTGCCCGGGCGCGGCAGTTAGCGAAGTTGGGCGCCATCTCGATTACCAGCAATTGGCCCGACCGAGTATTGGCCGCGCTAGGAGGCGGTCTGCAGATTGCCGACTCTGGCGCCAAATCGTAGAGGCACGGAGATATGCAGCGGTAAAACGGCTTGTTGCAAATATCTGTATCTCGATGTGCAAACGATGCGGGAAGCAAACGGACCGGCGCTGCTGTGGCGCGACGCCTGTCTACAGGTGATCGCCAAGACAGACGCCGATATCGCGCGCTGTCTTGACCCAGGGATGGTCGCGCGGCACTAGCTTCACTTTGCCCACTACCTCCGCCAGCGGCACCGGTTCTGCGCCATCGCCACGCGCCGCCACCATCACGCCAAAAACCCCACGGTGGATCAGCTCGGCGCAGGCTGTTCCCAATCGCGTCGCCAGTAGCCGGTCTGCGGCGGAAGGCGTGCCCCCGCGTTGAAGATGGCCGAGGATCGTCACGCGCGATTCCAGCCCGGTCAACTCCTCCAGCCGACGCGAAAGACGCATGGTCTTGTCCTGCAGTGCTGCATTGAGTGCAGCTAGTTTTGCTTCGGCGCGCGCCTTTTTCTTGGCATCCTTTTCCTCTTTGGCAGCCGCTTTCTCAGCGGTTGCTTTAGCCAGCGCCTCTGCGTCCTCTCTGGTCATGGCGCCCTCGGAGACGGCCACAATGCTGAAGCCAGCGCCGCGCCGCTGCCGTTGGCGGATCGCCTCTGCCACGATTTCGACATCGTAGGGCAATTCTGGAATCAGGATCACGTCAGCGCCGCCAGCAAGGCCAGCGCCCAGTGCCAACCATCCAGCGTTGTGTCCCATCAGCTCCACCACGATGATGCGATGGTGGCTGTGCGCCGTGCTGTGCAGCCGGTCGATGGCTTCGGTGGCGATGCCCAACGCGGTGTCGAAGCCAAAGGTCATGTCGGTGCCGCTCACGTCGTTGTCGATCGTCTTGGGCAGGGTGATGATGTTCATACCGTGCTGGCTGAGGTGATAGGCGTTCTTCTGTGTGCCGCCGCCGCCCAGACAAACCAGCGCGTCCAGGTGATGTTTGTGATAGGTCTCCAGCATCACGCTCGTCATATCCATCGTCTGATCGCCCACCGGCATCTTGTGTGGCTTGTCGCGGCTGGTGCCCAAGATCGTGCCGCCGACAGTGAGGATGCCTGACAACTCCGCTCCCGTCAACCGAATCGTGCGATCTTGCATCAGCCCGCGAAAGCCGTCGCGAAAACCGATGATCTGCATGCCGTAAGCGCCAATCGCCGCCTTGCCCACGCCGCGAATTGCTGCATTGAGGCCAGGACTGTCGCCGCCAGCGGTGAGAATGCCAACCGACTTCGTCATGAGTTTGCCCCTTTCTTACCGTGCTCCTGCATCTTCCTTCGGTCTCCCTCTGCGTATCTCTACGGCGTATCTCTACGGCGTATCTCTATGGCGATGCATGGGGGCGCCCTGCGCAACCCGCCCTTTTCTCCACAGCGCGGTGACGGCTGTCATGCCGGCGGACGCTCCAGTGGTGGGGCGCTGGCGCTGAAATCATACGCCACGCGGCCAGCATAGTTGCTGACCAATCCCTGTACGCGTTCGTAATCCGACGAGGCGACGATGAAGCCGACATGGTGACGTTTTTGCAGCCGCCAGACCAGCTCGGCGTCGTTGTAGGCCGAAGTGTCGGGCCATTCTTGCCGCGCCAGCGAGACAATCAGACCGGCGTAATCGTGACGCAGCGGCGGCAGCGCGTATGCCTCCCCGCGCACATCCGCCACCGTGAGCCGCGCCCACTCGACCCAAGGGTTGACATTACTGGCATGCTCCACCAACTGATCGATGCCAGCGCCGCCGACGCGGGCGGCAATCTCCAGAAAGTTGAGCTGTTCATCCGCGTCACTACGGATGAATTCGGCGTGGGTAACGCCGCGCCACAACCCCATTGCTGCGATCACCTGGCGGTTGATCGCCAGCAGCGAGGCTTCGATCTCGCTGCCGCGCGCCACGGTGCTGGAGGCAAAGACGCCGCCGCCGTGATAGACCGTCATGGGTGGCAGGCCGTAGCGGTGCGCAGCGGCAAAGACGACCGCACCATCCCACACCACCGAGTCAACGTGAAAGACATCACCCGCCACGAACTGCTCTAGCAGGAAGTAGCTTTGACGGTCGCCCAGCTCCTCGAGTGCGCGCCATAGCTCATCGGGATGGTGGATTTTCTTGATGCCCATGGCGCTGGCCTCGCTGCGCGGTTTGAGCAGCCAGGGGCCGGCGGTGCGCGCCAGATAGTCGCTCACCGTAGGGTAATGAAAGACCGATGTAAAGGCAGGCACAGGCACGCTCATCTCTTGGGCGCGGATGCGCATCGCCAGTTTGTCGCGGAAAAAGCGCGAGGCTGAGGCCCCCAACCCTGGCAGGCGGAAGTGTTCGCGCAGGTCGCCTGCCGTCTCAACATCATAATCATCCAGCGCCACGATACGATCGATGGCGCGTTCACGCATCAGGTAGGCGATGGCGTGGGTAATGTCGGGCTGCCGCGCCAGATTGGGCGCCGGCAACATGAAAAACTCGTCGATGGCGTGGCGCGGCCACGCCTCGTGTTCGAGCTTCTGCGTTGTCACCAGGATGGTGTGACAGCCCAGGCGCTTGCATTCTTCGAGAAATAGCCCGCCCTTGAAGTAACTAGCTAGACAGAGAATTGTTGGCATAGTAGGTTTCTTTTATACAGGCCGCTCGCCTGCCTTCGGCGGGGCGACAGCCATAAAATCCTGCGCGATGCGGTCGGCGTAGTTGGCGATGAGTTGCTGCACGCGCGCACGGTCTGGCGCTGCGACGATGAAGCCAACGTGATGTTCCTTGTGCAGCCGCCAGACAATTTCCGGATCGGTATAGGCGCTGGTGTCGGGCCAGGGGTCTTTGGCGAGCGAGACGACTAGCCCGGCGTATCGGTGATGTGTCGGCGGTAGGGTGTACTCCTCTTTGCGGAAATGCGCCACTTCCAGCCGCGCCCACTCCCGCCAGAGGTTGAGACCGGTGGCATGTTCCAGCATCAAGTCGATGTTGGCGCCACCGACGCGGGCGGCGATCTCCAGAAAGTAGAAGGCGCCGTCCGCTTCGGCGCGGATGAACTCGGCGTGCGTGACGCCGCGCACCATACCCATCGCCGCAATTACCTCACGGTTGAGCGCCCGCAACGCCTGCTCCTCTGGCGTATGATAGGCCAGGTTGCTGCTGATGAAGACGCCGCCGCCCTGATAGACCGCCATGGGCGGCTGTCCATATTGGCTGCACACCGTGAAGAGCACCTGTTTGTTCCACACGATCGAGTCGACATGAAAGACATCGCCCGGCACAAACTGCTCCAGCACGTAGAAGCTCTGCCGGTCGCCTAGTTCCTCCAACATCGGCCACAGCGCGTCGGCATGAGTCACCTTGCGAATGCCCATCGAGCTAGCCTCCGAGCGCGGTTTGAGCACCCACGGCCCAGGTACACGCGCCATGTAGTCGCGTAAGTCGTCATGATTGAGCACATGCACGAAGTCGGGAACGGGGATGCCCTCGTCGCGCGCCTGCACGCGCATCGCTAACTTATCGCGGAAGTAGCGCGCCGTCGTGCCGCCCATGCCGGGAATACGCAGGTGTTCGCGCAAATCGGCGACTGTCTCTACATCGAAGTCATCAAGGGCGATGATGCGATCAATCTTGCGGGTGCGCGCCAGATAGCTCACGGCGTAGGTAATGTCGGGCTGCTTGAAGAGGTTGACAAAGGGCATGGTGAAAAACTCGTCGATGGCGTCACGCGGCCAGGGATCATGCTCCAGGTCCTGCGACGTGATCAGGATCGTGTGGCAGCCAAGCTGTTTGCATTCCTGGAGGAATGCGCCGCCCTTGAAATAGCTGGCAAGACAGAGAATGGTGGGCGCCATGTAGAGTGTCCTTCATGTGGGCAGAAATATGGTTGCCGCCATGTTACCGACAATTCGCCAGATGATCAAATCACCGAACTGCCACCATCTCCGTACATAAGCAGCTTTTTCCTGCGGAATGTCCCCCCTAAGTTCGTCTTTATGTGGCACGACGCAACCTGGACTACCTGCATACGATCATACAAGGGATTCTGGCTTCAGAGAAGGTCGATTCAGACAGGAATGTTCACCATGTCGCATATCAATCATACAACAGGGGCGCTCACACCGCTGCAGCGGTGGTGCATCGCGTCGATTGTAGCGCTGCTGTGTCTGCTCAGTGGTCAAGTCAACATGGAACGGGCGTCGGCGCAATCTGCACACGATGGATTCGACCCGAATGCAGATGGCGTTGTTCGCGCCATTCGCGTGCAGGAGGATGGCAACATTCTGATTGGCGGCGCTTTCACCCACATTGGTCTCTCGACGCGCAACCATCTGGCGCGGCTAAAGAACAATGGCGTACTCGATGCAACATTCAATCCCAATGTAGATGGCGATGTTTACGCCCTGGCGGTGCAGGCGGATGGCGCCATCGTCGTGGGCGGCGACTTTGGGCGCGTGGGCGGCGTGGTGCGCAGCCGGCTGGCGCGCGTCAACAGTGCGGGCGTGCTTGACACGCTCTTCTCACCATCTGCCAATGGCATTGTGTACGCCATTGCCGCGCTTGGCAACGGGAAACTTCTGGTGGCTGGCGCCTTCACCCAGATCAACGGACAGGCGCAGCCTTACCTGGCGCGCCTGAATAGCGATGGCACGGTGGACGCCAGTTTTGCTCCAGTCCTCAACGAGGCCATCTACACCTTGCTCGTCCAGCGCGACGGCGCCATCGTCATTGGTGGCGCCTTCACTCAGGTCAATGGAGCCACGCGTAATCACATTGCGCGCCTGGATGCCAGCGGCGATCTCGACACGACGTTCAACCCAGACGCCAACGATATCGTGCGCGCTGTGGCACTCCAGTTCGGCGGCAAGATTCTCCTCGGCGGTGACTTCACTCAGGTCGGCGGCCAGCCGCGCACCTACATGGCGCAGGTGAGTGCAATGGGCGTCGTCGATGCCGCGCCCGCCGTCGCACTCGACGCCGCTGTGCACACCATCCTGGTGCAGGCCGATGGCGGCGTCGTCGCAGGTGGTGCGTTCACACAGGCAGCAGGCCAACCACGCCAGCGGCTTGTGCGCTTCACACACGATGGTGCACTCGACGCCGCCTTTACGCCCGGCTTTGGCGACACCGTCCTGGCGCTGGCCGAGCAGCCAGATAACAACCTCGTGATTGGCGGCGTCTTCACGCAAGCTGACGGCGTAACCCGGCGTTATCTAGCGCGACTCTATCCGGACGGCGCACTAGATGCCGACTTTGACCCTGTCGTCGATGCTGGTGGCCCCGAAGTGAACATCAAAGCACTGGCCATCCAGGCGGATGGCAGGATTCTAGTCGGCGGTTCTTTTACGGCCATCGACGGGCAGCCGCGGCGTAGGCTGGCGCGCTTGCTGCCTGATGGTGCGCTCGACCCAACCTTTGTCGCCGGCGCCGATCAGGACATCTGGGCAATCGCCGTCCAACCTGACGGCAAGATCATCGTGGCAGGTGGGTTCACCGAAATCAATGGGGAGGCGCGCCAAAACATCGTCCGCTTGCTGCCGAACGGCGCCATCGATCCCACCTTTATGGCGACTGCCAACCAGTTTGTCCTGGCGCTGGCGCTGCAACCTGACGGCAAGATGATCCTGGGGGGTGATTTCACCCAGGTCAACGGCCAGACGCGCCAGGGGTTGACGCGCCTCAACCCTGATGGCTCCTTGGACGCCACCTTTCAGGCCGACACCAGCGGGAGAATCATCACGCTGGCGCTGCAACCGGATGGCAAGGTTCTAGTTGGCGGTGAATTCAGTCGTCGCGACGCCAACGGACAAATCCATGATAACCTGATGCGCTTGCATCCCGATGGCGCCGTCGATCCAACCTATAACGCCAGCACCGACAATATCGTGCTGGCGCTGGCGCCTCAGGCTGACGGTCGCGTGGTGATCGGTGGAAGTTTTATGAGTGTAAACGGCGTGACGCGCCACTATGTCGCGCGCTTGCTGGCGGATGGCGCCCTTGATCCAGCTTTCAATCCGAACGTTGAGAGTCAAGCCGGCTTTGTCTACTCTATCGCCATTCAACAAGACGGACAGATCATTCTGGCCGGACGTTTCACTGTCATTGGTGGACAGATTCGCAACCGGATTGCGCGCTTCACCCGCGACGGCGCGCTCGACCCAACCTACAACCCCAACGTCAATCCAGGCGAAGCGCTTGGCGTGATCTATGCCACGGCCCTGCAGAAAGATGGCAAACTTGTGATCAGCGGCGGATTTACCGATGTCGATGGCGTGGCGCGCACCAGCCTTGCCCGGTTGAGCGCCACACAACCCGCGCTGCACACGCTACAGGGCGATGCCAGCGGCATGTATGTCACCTGGCGTCATGGCGGCTCGGCGCCGGAACTGGCGCGCACGACCTTTGAGTACTCGGTGGATGGCGCCGCCTATGTGTTGTTGGGCGCAGGCGCTCGCACAGTCGACGGCTGGCAATCTCCGCGCGTGGCATTGCCTCTCAATCAGGAATTCTTTGTGCGGGCGCACGGCGTCTATCCTGGCGGCGGCTTTAACGTCTCTGTCAGTGAGCTTGCCACGACCGCTCGCGCCTACCTGCCAGGCGGCGACCTGGAACTTCTCACAACAGTCAGTCCAGCCCAGGCTACGCCGACGTGGCGCGTGACAACCTACCAGGGCGCCGACACGATCATCTTTACCGACACGCTGGGCGCTAACGCCACAACCGGCAGCCAGCCAGTAGGCGCTGGCATCTACACCGTCACGCTCGCCGCCGACGCCGGTACAAACGGCGGCGACTACGCCACGACGTATGCTTGCACGGTCGACGGCGAGCCTGGTCCCAACGGTGTAGGCGTCAGCTTCCAGGTCGCCGTCCATGAAATGGGCGTCACGCGCTGCACCTTCACCGCCACCCGGCGCACCGGCTTGCTGGATGTCGTGCACAAGCTCGAACCAAGTGCAGCGTCCAGCGCCTGGGATTTGCGCGTGGATGGCCCCACTTCCGTCACCACCACCCTGACCGGCGACGCCAGCACCGGCCTCCAACCCGTCTTCACCGGGGATTATACGCTTCGCCTTACCCCGCGTGTTGATGCGCTCTACACCACCAGCTACACTTGCACGGTCAACGGCCAGCCGCTGGTCAGTGGTCAGGGCATCGCCGCCACCCTCGCGATCGCAGAGGCGCAGACTGTCGTGTGCACCTTTACCAGCCGCGACTTCTATGTCTATCCGCCCTACCGCGTGCTGTTGCCTAATGTGAGAAGGTGACAGCATCTTCCGTTGCATGATGCAATCATTCTCACCGCAGTGCACCGCCAGCCATCGCCCCCACGATCATGAGCGGCTCCTGACCACGCGCCACGGCCTCCGGCAGCGGCGCGTCAAGTGAGATGTGCGACCAATCCTGCCCGCACATAAAGAAACGAATCAATGGACGACGCGTCTGCGTGGCGCGGTCGCGGATCGTGCCGCGTAGCATTGGATAACGACCCTCCAGCGCGTCGAGCACGGTGCGCAGCGTCGCCACACCTGCGACCTCCACCTCAACTTCCTTGCCGGTGTTCGCCAGCGTGCGCAAATGATGCGGGATCAGGACGCGGATCATGGCAACGTTTGCACCTCCACCGAGAGCACCGGCGGCAAGTCATGCACGATGGTCGTCCACGTATCGCCGCTGTCAGGCGAGACATAGACCTGGCCGCCCGTCGTGCCAAAGTAAACGCCGCACGACGGCAACGTATCAACGGCCATGGCGCTGCGCAGTACGTTGACGTAGCAATTTTCCTGCGGCAGCCCGTGGGTCAACGCCTCCCATTCGTCGCCACCCGTGCGGCTGCGATAGACGCGCAGCTTGCCTTCCGGTGGATAGTGTTCGGAATCGCTCTTGATCGGCACGACGTAAATCGTCTCCGGCTCGTGGGCGTGCACGGCGATCGGGAAGCCGAAATCGCTGGGCAGGTTGCCGCTGATCTCGCGCCAGTTGTCGCCGGCGTCGTCGCTGCGCATGACATCCCAGTGCTTTTGCATGTAGAGCACCTCTGGCCGCGACGGGTGCATGGCGATGCTGTGCACACAGTGGCCGACCTCGGCGCCTGGGTCGGGCAATTCCCAGTTGGATTTCAGCCCGTGCGTCGCCGGACGCCATGTGGCGCCGCCATCATCGCTGCGAAAGGCGCCTGCTGCCGAGATCGCAGTGTAGATGCGATTCGGGTTGCTTGGGTCGAGCAGGATGGTGTGCAGACACATCCCACCTGCTCCTGGCGCCCACAGCTCACCCTTTGCCTGGCGTAATGCTGGCAACTCGTGCCATGTCTGGCCGCCATCGTGAGTGCGGAAGAGCGCTGCATCCTCCACGCCAGCGTAGACTGTATCTGGGTCGGTTGGCGACGGCTCCAGCAACCAGACGCGCTTGAACTCCCATGGATGCTGCGAGCCATCGTACCATTGATGGGTGCCGGGCACGCCGTCGTAGGCAAAGTCGTTGCCGACAGGCGTCCATGTCTGCCCGCCATCGTCGGAACGCTGAATCAGCTGGCCAAACCAGCTAGTCGATTGCGACGCATAGATGCGGTTCGGGTCAGCAGGCGACCCTTTGAGATGATAGATCTCCCAGCCCGCAAAGTGCGGCCCGCTGACCTTCCACTCTTTGCGCGCGGCGTCGGAGGTCAGAATAAAGGCGCCTTTGCGCGTACCCACCAGGACGCGTACTCCACTCATGGTCTTTTTTCTCCTCAACCCGCAATGGGCAGTTGAACGATGCTGAACACAGCGCCGTGCGGGTCTGCGATCACGGCGATACGACCGAACGGCGTGTCGAACGGCGGAACCACCACCTTGCCGCCGCCTGCCGTGACTCGTTCGAGCGCGGCGTCCGCGTTGTCGATGGTGAAGTAGCCCATCCAGTGCGGCGGCAACTCTGCCCATTGTTCGTTCATTTGCATGACGCCAAAGAGCATGTCCTCACCGCGCTGCATGATGAAATACTCGTCGCTCTGCGCGCGCGGGGTGGCGTTAAAGAGCTTGCCGTAGAAGTCGCAGGCTGCCGCCGCGTCGCGCGTAGCCACCTCACTCCAGGCAATGCCGCCGTGTTCCGCTTCGACCCCAGCGCCAATGAAGTTGAACGGCTGCCAGAGACCGAAAACCGCGCCGGTGGGATCAACGCAGATTGCCATCTTGCCAGCATCACCAACCGCCATTGGCTCCAGCATGACTTGCCCGCCCAACGCTTTGACGCGCTCGATATCGCCATTGGCGCTGGCGAGATAGACCGTCCATGCCGGCGGCATCTGTGCATCCGACGATTGTCCAAGTCCGGCCGCGGCGCGTCCCTGCGCCAGGGCGTAGTGATAATGCCCAAACTCAGCGCCGATGTCGTGAAATTCCCATCCAAAGACGCTTTGATAGAATTGCTTGGCGCCTTCCAGGTCCGGTGTTGCCAAGTCCATCCAGGTGAATGCGCCGTGGGCGCGCGGGGCCGTTGTTGTCGTCATTGGTTCCTCCTCCTTGACGATGTCAGGTGTACACGTTTGTACACGTTATGCAGCAAATGCGCGTTGGAGCGCATCTAGCTCGAGTTTCTTCATCGGCAGCAACGCCTGCGTCACGCGCGCAACCTGTTCCGGGCTGCCATCGCCCAGCATTGCGTCCATCGCAGTGGGCGTGATCTGCCAGGAGACGCCATATTTGTCCTTGAGCCAGCCACATTGTTCGGCTTCTGGGACGGCGGATAGCTGCTCCCAGTAATGGTCGATTTCAGCCTGTGTAGCGCAACCGACGATAAAGGAGATCGCCTCGTTAAAGGTGAAAGCATGCGCTGCGTTGCTGTCGGCGATGGCAAAGCGCTGCCCTGCAAGTTGGAAGGTGGCAACAAGGACGCTGGGCGCGCCGTCTGCACATGGTGCGTCTGGGTTGTACGTGACTTGCCCAGACTGCGCATCCTGGAAGATCGCCGTGTAGAAGCGGATGGCCTCGGTAGCCTTGCCAAAGTTGTTGCCGGTAAAGAGCAAAAATGGCACGATTAGTGGCAGCTCGCCGTGTTGTTCTTCCATCACGCCCACCTGCCACGAAATGCCAAAGCGATCCTGCACCCAGCCGAAGCGCGGATTGAAAGGGTAGGCGTCGAGTGGCATCAACGCCATGCCGCCATCGCCCAGGCGCGCCCACAAAGCATCCACTTCAGCGGCGGTGGCGCAATTCACGCTGAACGAGATGGATGGGTTGGGCGTGAAGTGCGGCCCGGCGCTGATCGCCTGAAAAGGCTGCCCCGCCAGTTCGAACGCCACCAGGTCACAGTCGCCGGATGGCGTGTCGCGTAACAACGTCAATCGGTTGATCGCCGAAGCAGGAAAAACATCGACGTAAAACTCGGCGGCGGTTCTAGCCTCTTGAGCGAACCAGAGATGCGGTGTGATCATTGTTAAACCTCCTCCTGCAGAGACGCCAGGGGGCGACAAATGTTACGCCGGCTTTTCTATGGGAATGTAAATCGCAAAGGTGGAGGTTGGATCCGCCGGATTGAAGCGCTCATCGTACCGCTCGAAGTAAGGGCCAGCGCCGCGCCGATGGCCGGAGGCAGGCAGCCACGTATTATAGATTTGCTCCATCACCTGACCGAGCAAAGGCAGCGTGGTCGAAAAGACGGCGTAGGTATTGGCGGGCACATCCCAGCGCTGCATGCCTGTCGGCAGGGCATCCACTGTTGTAACGGCGCAACCGGCCATGTAATCGAACTGATGGGCCTCTGGGTCATAGTGGTCGATCACGCCGTAGCTGACATCGGGTTCGCTCAGGTGCGCAATCTCATCGATGCGCGGGAAGAAACGATCCCAAAGTTTAGGTATCTCCGGCGTCATCGGCGTGGCGCGTAATACCATGCCGACGATGGTGAAAGCTGGCCAGGTAACAAACTGCGCTTGCATGTGTCTCTCCTCCTCAAAATCGTCAATTCGGCCAGACGGCGCCGCACCCGTCGCCCACTTCGTCACCCGCTGCCATGTAATTGAGGCAATCACCAGGCGGCGATGGAAGGCGATAAGATGTCCGTCTAGACCGGTGCAGACATAAGTTTCTCTGTAGCAACTTACGTTCGATGCATTATAGAACAAACGTTCGTGGTTGTCAAGGATATATTTTGGCCAGGGACTACTTCACTTTTGGGGCGAGATCTCGCTGCGTAGGTCATCGCCTCCGGCGTGACATGGCAACCCGTCACGCCGGAGGCGATGACCTACGATAGGCGCCCCAAACTTGAAGTACACCCTTTTGGCCAAAAACCGGACGGGGCTGCTGTACGTTCTGGGCAAGGGGTCAAGCGAGATAGTTGCTCCGTCACCCTGAAGGCGATCACGTTATGTGAAACACGGCCAGATGCAGATTTTGCTACTTGACTCCGTACTATACTTCAGGGTTTACAATGTGGACGTGCATGTACAGAGAAGGGATTCGATATGAGCAAACTACGCATCGGCCAGGTCGCCCAGGCGGCTGGCATCAACATCGAGACGATCCGTTACTACGAACGCTGCGGGCTGCTCGCCGACCCGGGCCGCCGGGAAAGCGGCTATCGCGCGTACCCGCCAGAGATTGTGACGCGCGTACGCTTCATCAAGCGCGGGCAGCAGCTTGGCTTCACGTTGCGCGAGATCGCCGGCCTGCTGGCGTTGCGCGTCGATGACCGCGCCACCTGCGACCAGGTGCGCGAGCAGGCGGAAGCGAAAGTGGCGGAGATCGACGCCAAGATCGCCGACTTGCAGCGCATTCGCAACGCGCTGGCGTCGCTGGCGGCGGCGTGCCTTCAGGGCGGGCCTACCGGCGAATGTCCGTTGCTCGAGGCGCTGGAACACGAAGGGCCGTTCCACACTCGTTCACAATCTTCCTGGAAGCTCCAAAGCTTCCAGGAAGATGAACAGCTAACCTAGAGGTCAGTAACAGATAGGGAGAGTAAGCAATGAAACAGCAAGACTCAAACAATGCGCTGCGGTGGGGCGTGATCGGCGCGGTCGTGGCAGCGCTCTGTTGCTTCACGCCGGTGCTGGCTATCCTGTTCGGTGTGGTGGGGCTGAGCTGGGCGGTGGGGTATCTGGACTACGTCCTCTTCCCGGCATTGGCATTTTTCATCGGGTTGACCATCTACGCCCTGTGGAAGCAGCAAAAAAACCGTGAGGTGGGCGTCGCCTGTGAGTGTGAGACGCCGACGCATCCAGAACGTTAGGACACGGAGCGCAGGGCAGGCTCAGCAGACAGGCAGGCGCGCTGCTTCGCCCAATCACATTGATTGAGTTCCACATCATCCACATCAAAGGGGATTTACAGTGAGTCAACTATCAACCCAATCTATCGAACTCGACGTGCGCGGCATGACCTGTGACGCCTGCGCGCATCATGTGACGCAGGCGCTGCAAGGCGTGCCGGGCGTCGCCCAGGTGCAGGTTCCAGGCTGGCAATCAGGCCGCGCCATCGTCACCGCTCAACTCGACGTGACCGCGGCTGCTCTGACCACAGCAGTGCAGACCGCCGGCTATCAGGCCACGCTGCGCACTTCCTTCGCTACACCTACCCCACAGACGCCGCCCCACCTTCCGGCCAGCGCAGCCACGGACTTTGACCTGATTGTGATCGGTACGGGTGGCGGCGGTATGGGGGCGGCGATCAAAGGCGCCGAGTTGGGCCAGCGCGTCGCCATCATCGAAGCGGGCGTTATTGGCGGCACCTGCGTCAACATCGGCTGTGTGCCCTCCAAAACGCTGATCCGCGCCGCAGAAGTGCGCCATCTGGCCGGCCATCACGCCTTTGCAGGCGTTCACACCAGTGCACACGGTGTGGACTGGCGCGCAGTCATGGCGCAGAAGGATGCGCTGGTGGCAGAGTTGCGCACGGCAAAATATGTCGATGTCCTGGCCTCCTATAGCGACCAGATCACCCTGATGCAGGCGCGCGCCCGCCTGCAACCTGACGGCGCAGTGGCGCTCGACGACGGCCGCGTGCTCACGGCGCGCGGGGTTGTGATCGCCACCGGTGCGCGTCCCCAGCTGCTGCCGCTGGAGGGCGGCGACCGCGTGTCGGTGCTCGACAGCACCTCAGCAATGGCGTTGGAGAAGCAGCCCGCTTCGCTGATTGTGATCGGCGGTCGCGCCATTGCGCTGGAACTGGGGCAGACCTTTGCCCGCCTGGGCACGCAGGTGACAATCTTGCAACGCAGCGCACGCCTGATCCCGGAGCATGAGCCGGAGATCGCCGACGCGCTGGCCGAGATTCTGCGCCAGGAAGGGCTGCAGGTGGAGACCGGCGTGACGCCGCTTGCTCTGCGGGAAGAAGCGGGCTTAAAGGTGGTGACCGCCAAAGTCAACGGCGCGTTGCGGGAATTCCGCGCCGAACAAGTGCTGATGGCGACCGGTCGCACGCCCAATAGCGCGGCTTTGGGGCTGGCGGAGGCCGGCGTCGCCACCGATGCGGCCGGCTTCATCGTCGTCGACGAGTTCATGCAGACGAGTCGCCCTGGCATCTACGCAGCAGGCGATGTGACCAATCGCCCCAAGCTGGTCTACGTGGCGGCGGCTGCCGGTGGCGTTGCCGCCGAAAATGCGCTGGAAGGCAACCGCAAGCGCCTGAACCTGACGGTGTTACCCGATGTCATCTTCACCGACCTGCAGGTGGCGACGGTGGGGCTGACGGAGGCGCAGGCGGCGGCGGATGGCTACGCCGTCAAGACGAGCGTGCTGCCGCTCAGCTATGTTCCACGCGCGCTGGCGACGCGCGACACGCGCGGTCTCATCAAGCTGGTGGCGGAACAGGGAACGGAGCGATTGCTGGGTGCGCACGTGCTGGCGGCAGGCGCTGGCGACGTAATTCAGAGCGCAGCGCTGGCTGTGCACGCCGGGCTGCGCTACGGCTTCACCGTAGCCGACCTGCGCGGCATGCTCTTCCCCTATCTAACACAGGTGGAGGGGCTGAAACTCGCCGCGCAGACCTTTGAGAAGGATGTGGCGCAGTTGTCGTGTTGTGCGGGGTAGGCATGTCCCTCCTCGCTCGGTTGAATGGAACTAGCCGGACATTTTCTAGACTGCCGCGCAGCAGGAAAGGCGTAAGCCAAGCGGTGCGATCATGGCTGATCCCTGAAGACCAAAAATGGCGCCGGTATCCAACCGGACTGCGCTGGCGTCACGCCGATGGTGCGCACAAAATAGAAGTTTAATTGCGGGTTGACCTGGCTGAATTCGACCTTGACGCGCGTGCCCGGATAGACTTGCCCCACCACCTGATTGCGGCTGTGACTATCGTAGAGATAGACAATCGGCTGCACCACTTCACCGGCGTACTCCCCCGTCACGACGCCTTGACGCCCATCGGGTTGCGGGATGCCGCAGAGCAAGGGATCGGGGTTGTCTTGAAATGGCAACGGCGGTGGGACGGCTGGCAGTGGGGCTGTAGGCGCCGTCGTCACCGCTGCCACGCCGGGCGCCTGGAGCGCCAACATTATCAGGATCGCCAGGATCGCTAGACCGGCAAGTTGGCGCCTGTTCATGTCTGCCTCCTTTGGCAATGATGCCATCTTCACCAATTTCATGTCGTCAGTGGTGGCAAGTATGGCACAATCTGCAACCGCATCGGTGTAGTTTGCCCTACGTAGAGCAACTCACAGTACGTCATGGCGGGCTGTTCTATGCTCTTCTCTGTAATCTCCGTACAAGTTTGTGATGGCGTGTGTGGCGCAACGCAGCGCCCAGAAAGGAGAGCGATCATGGCAGGTGCTTGGGCGCACGGTGACCGTATCCGTGACAGGATTCG
>DMDA01000046.1:32232-35118 GCA_003451595.1 Chloroflexota bacterium
CGTGACAGGATTCGGTGCAGCGGCTGGCAGGCGATCGTGGTGATTGCGCTGTTGATGGTGACTGCTTGTGGCGGCTCAAGTGCGGAGCGTCTGGATGCCTCGGCGGTCGTGGCGCTGTCAGATTTTCCTGATGGCGTCGGACGCGGCTACCCGACAGCCCAGCTGCTCGCCGACGACAACTCACAGGCGAGCGTGCAGATAGGTGCGCCTGCGCCTGACTTTGCTGTCGTACTGGAGAATGGCCACTTTCTACGGTTGAGTGATCTGCAAGGACGTCCGGTTGTGATCAACTTCTGGGCGACATGGTGCGGCCCCTGTCGGCTGGAGATGCCAGAATTGATGCAGGCTGCTGCGACCGAGCCGAACCTCGTCATGCTGGCAGTCAATGTTCAGGAGGCGCAGACAACCGTTGCGCCCTTCGCTGAGGAGTTTGCCATGACTACGCCCGTGGTGATCGATCCGGAGGGTGTAGTACAGAGATTGTACGAAGTGCGCGGTCTGCCGACAACGGTTTTCATCGACAAAGACGGGCGCATCGACGCGGTCTATGCCGGCGCCCTGACGCCAACCGCGTTGGAAGCACGGCTGGCGTCGATCCGTTGAGACATGCGCTGCATAGCGGCTTGACGTCGCCCTCAACCGGAAGTACACCCTGTCTGATCTATATCTGGCGACAGTTACGTGGAGATCAATCCAGGTCAAGCGCAACTTCTTCCAGACCTTCGCGGTCGAGGATGATAATGCGCTTGC
This sequence comes from Chloroflexota bacterium, assembly GCA_003451595.1. GTDB lineage: Bacteria > Chloroflexota > Anaerolineae > Caldilineales > Caldilineaceae > Caldilinea. The sequence continues at coordinate 32,983 of DMDA01000046.1, forward strand.
GCACAATGTCAATCAAGCCCGCCGTCTTGAATTGATTGAGCGTCTGTGTCGCCGTCTCCCGGTAGGTGCCAATGATTTCCGCCAGGTCCAGATGCGTGTAACCATCAATCACGCCGTGCTGCTGTCCAGATGATTCGGATAGTCGGAGCAACAAATTGGCCATGCGCGCGCTGATGCTCTTGAATGCCATGTCTTCCAGACGCGCCACCGCATCACGCAAGCGCTGGCCGACCATCTCCAGTAAACCTAGCGCTACCTGGGGATTCGCCATGACCAGGCGCTCAAGGTCATTATGGCTGACGACACAGATGAGACAATCTTCGATCGCTTCGGCGAACGTGTCGTTCATCAGGGCGCCCAACATTGCCATTTCGCCAAAAACTGTATGTGGCCCCCTACAGGGTAAGACTTGCCGATCCGGCATCGTCTATGGTTGAGAATGAGAATCGATATGAAGATCGTAACCGAAAAAGGAGTAAGAAATGGAGCATGTTGCCTACTTTCAAGGCTATCGACCGGCTGAGACCGCCGCCAGTGACGCCAATCAGCGGCTGATTGCCAACGTACACCCGCCCGACTGGCGCAACCCTAAACCGACCGGCAAATACAACCTGGTGGTCATCGGCGGCGGTTCGGCGGGACTGGTCGCCGCCATCGGCGCAGCCGGGTTGGGCGCCAGGGTGGCGCTCATCGAACGCCACTTCCTGGGCGGCGACTGCCTGAATGTAGGGTGTGTGCCCTCCAAGACGGTGATTCGTTCTGCCAAAGTGCTGGGCGAAATCGCGCGAGCGAGTCAACTGGGCGTACAGGTAGGCGACGTCCGCGTCGACTTCAGTGAAGTGATGGAACGGATGCGGCGTGTGCGCGCCGACCTGAGCGAACACGACTCGGTGCACCGCGTGACGAAGCTGGGCATCGATATGTACCTGGGCGATGCGCGCTTTACCGGCGCCAACACCCTGGAAATCGATGGCCAGACACTGAACTTTACCAAAGCCGTCATTGCCACCGGCTCGCGCCCGGCCGCGCCGCCGATTCCCGGTCTGGCGGAAACGGGGCACCTGACCAACGAGAAGGTGTGGGATCTGACGATGTTGCCGCCGTGCCTGGCTGTCATCGGCGCCGGCCCGATTGGCGCCGAGCTGGCGCAGGCCTTTCGCCGCTTTGGCAGCGAAGTGACCGTTTTCGATGTGGTTCCCCGTCTGTTGGGAAGGGAAGACGAACAAGCCGCTGCGGTCATTCGTCGCGTCTTCGAGGCGGAAGGCATCGGACTTGCCCTGGGCGCCGACATCGAACTGGTGTCACGCAACGGCGACGCCAAGCAGCTTACCTACAAACTCAACGGGGCAAGCCACACCCTGGTCGTTGATGAGATTTTGGTGGCGGCCGGTCGTCTGCCGAATCTGGAGGGGCTGAATCTCGAAGCGGCCAACGTGGCCTACAACAAACGCGGGGTCGAGGTGGATGACACACTGCGCACCACCAACCCGGACATCTATGCCGCCGGCGATGTGGCCTCGCGCTTTCAGTTCACGCACACAGCAGATGCAACGGCGCGCATCGTGCTGCAGAATGCGCTCTTTCCCGGCCCAAAGAGAAAACTGAGCGATCTGATCATTCCTTGGGCAACCTACACCGACCCGGAAGTGGCGCACGTCGGCCTGTACGATTGGGAGGCGGAGAAGGCTGGCATTGCGGTCGAGACTTACACCCACATGCTTGCCGAAACCGACCGCGGTCGCGCTGACGGGGAAGTAGATGGCTTTGTCAAAGTGCACGTGAAGAAGGGCACGGACAAGATTCTCGGCGCCACGATTGTAGGGCGTCATGCTGGCGAACTGATCAGCGAGGTGACCGTTGCCATGTCTGGCGGGCTGGGGCTGCGCCATCTATCCACCGTCATCCACCCCTACCCGACCGAGGCCGAGGCAATCCGCAAGGTGGCCGATGCCTATAACCGCACGCGACTCACGCCGACGGTGGCGAAGCTCTTCAAGATGTGGTTTGGCTGGCGCCGGTGACGGGTGTGACGACAGCTGCTTTTGTCATGGTGACTTGTCCTTCCTGCGTGTGACAATGAATCGGATGGTGTGGTGTTGTTTATGGCGCTGCAGGCGACGCCGTCGAGCGTAAGGC
>DMDA01000046.1:35339-54327 GCA_003451595.1 Chloroflexota bacterium
CTTATAGATAGCACAACCAAACATCGTACATCCGATATCTTCCCGGAAGCTCTGAGCTTCCGGGAAGATGAGCAAAGTCTATTTGTGTTGTCTATTAGCTGAAGAGGTGACAGAGCAACGGCAGCAATTGGGAACGCGCCTTCGCTGGAGCCGTTGGTGACCAGCCATTCTTGTTGGGCAGCAGGTTTGGGAGCGAAGTCACCTTGCGTCACTTGCGCCGGAGGCTAGACTCAAGAGAGGATGCGGTGATCGCTGTTACGCGTCAGGAGGGGACACCCGAATCGCGACGAGTTGCGCCCAGTCGGGTTCAGTATAGTGCTGGCGTCGCCAGCGATAGCCAGGCTCGACGATCGTGCCGGGCGCCTCCGCTGTCAGCAAGGTCTGCAACGCGACAAACATCACTGTGCGCTGTTGGGGGGGCTGCTCAGGTTCGCCGAGCGGATGACCCAGGGGCCACTTCAAGAAGACGGCGCGCGGCACGCCCACTGCCTGCGTCAGGTCACGCGCCAGCGAAATGCTGACCGTTGCGATGCCGGCAGCTTCCAGACTGCGTGCGATCAGTCCCACGGACCGATTGCAAAGCCCTCAGGCAGGGGTCAGGAACGCAAAGTCGACGCCATCCTTGCGCAACTTTGCCGCGATTTCTGGGGCGGAGCGCTGCGTCAATCGCGTGATCTGCTCGCCTTCGATATGCCCCATCAAGCCGTAATGACGCGGCGCCAGGGCGCCGATCACACCATTGGCAACCAGGTCGCGAAAGTGATCAAGCGGAAAGACGACATTGAGGTCGCGGTCTGCGTCCGTGTGGTCGTAGTACTTGTGGGTGATCGTCAGCATGTCAGGTGTGACGTCCCCAGGAATTTCGCGGTAGGTGGCGTCGCCGTCTGGATTCTCCATGTCGAACGGGTGCTGCCCGCGCACATGGACGCCCGCCGTCGTGATAAGCGCCACTGTACACGCGGCCAGCGGTTTGCGCAGTACGGTGAACGGTGGTTTCTCCCCGGGTGCGGATGCGGTGTGTACACGCGCCGCCGCGCGTCTGGCCCACCACTGCGTTACAGCAGGAATGGCATAGAAGCGATTGAGCAGGCGTTGTCGCCATGTGATTTGATCGTGCATGCAGCTCAATGTACTCTGGTTGTGCAATTTCGACAAGTTGGGTTTGCGAGAGCATATTCTTTGGTGCGTCCAGGTAAGAAATCCGCATCCCAGGTTGTCAATAGGTTGTCGCCATCGGCATTGTCGTCTGTGGCATGGCGGGCGCACCGGAAACGTGAGCGAGAACGTCATCGAGAGCGCCAAAACGGTAAGACGATGCTTGGAAAACACGGGGAGTTGATCGGGCGAACGATTCTGATGAACGCTCCAGGATGAAAGAAAACGTGAGTATGTCAATGCAAAGCACTTCATGGTGGGCAAGGCACTGGCAGAAGATAGCTGCGGCGGCGATCTGGATCGCACTGATCACCGGGCTGGTGCTCTATATGCGCGCCAACGAACTTACATTGTCCGAGCTGTTTCTCGCCGGCATGCAGTGGGTGCAAGACAACCCGTTCGCCCCCCTTGCCTACATCATCATCTATGCGCTTCGTCCGCTGACACTCTTTTCCTCGGTGTTGCTGACGCTGGCAGGCGGATTTCTGTTCGGGCCGGTGTGGGGCGTCGTGTACACGGTGATCGGCGCCAATTTGTCGGCGACGGTTGCCTTCTTCGTCGGCCGCTACTTTGGTCGGGGCGTCCTCGATGATGATGGCTCCAGCGGCTGGATGCAGCGCTACGCCCGTCGGATGCGTGACAACAGTTTCGAGACGGTGCTGATCATGCGCTTCATTTTTCTGCCCTACGACCTGGTGAATTATCTGTCGGGCTTCCTGCGCATTGGTTACTGGTCCTTCCTGGCTGCCACCGTGATCGGCTCGATCCCTGGCACAATTGCCTTTGTGTTTGTGGGCGCGTCCCTGTCGGCAACGGAAATCACCAACATGTTCCTGACGGGCGAGCTGCCCACGCTGGACTGGAGGCTCCTGGCGATTTCGGCGACGATGTTTGTCGTCAGCATCGCGCTGTCGCGGTATTTCAAGCGCCGTGAAGCGACAACGACCGTCACAGAGCCGACGGCTTGAACGGTTCACGCAACAAAGGAGCAGTCACCGTGCGCGCATTCAATATGAACAAACAACTGGTTTTCACCGGGGTCACGGCGCTGGTCGCTGCGTGGATCGCAGCCGCGTGCGCCGCGTTGGCGCCAACGCCATCCGTGACGCCCGACGCGGTTACGCCCGCTGCGTTAACCGCTGCAGATGCAGACGACGCGAACCTGTTGCCGCCGTCCACGCCGCCGTTTTCGACCGGTGGCTGGACAACTGACTTCACGCGCCGCACAGTGGCTTGGGACGAGATCATCTCTGGCGGCCCCCCAAAGGATGGCATTCCGGCGATCGACGCGCCAACTTTCGAGTCGGTGGACGCCGCCGCCGGCTGGTTGAGTGAGCGCGACCCGGTCATTCTCTTTGCCGAAGGTGACGATGTGCGCGCGTATCCGCTGGCGATCTTGATCTGGCACGAGATTGTCAACGACGCAGTGGGTGGGCGACCCGTGACGGTGACCTTTTGCCCGCTTTGCAACGCCAGCATTGTCTTCGAGCGCACGTTCGACGGCAAGGTGCTCGACTTTGGCACGACGGGGAGATTGCGCAACAGCGACCTGATCATGTACGACCGCCAGACCGAAACGTGGTGGCAGCAATTCACCGGTGAGGGGATCGTCGGTCGTTATGCCGGCGAGCAGCTCACCTTTCTGCCCAGCCAGGTGCTCAGCTTCGCCGACATCGCCGCCGAGTTCCCGGCTGCGCAGGTGCTGGCGCGCCCGACCTATCCTCGCAGCTACGGCGCCAATCCCTACACGCGCTACGACAGCAGCAGCCAGCCCTTCCTCTTCCGCGGCGAGATCGACCCACGCCTGCCAGCGACGGAGCGCGTTGCGGGCGTCGCGCTGTCGGGGGCGGTCAAAGCCTATCCCTTCACCGCAGTTGCGGCGGCGGGCGCCATCAACGATGAGGTGAACGGTACGCCGCTGGTCATTCTGCACAAACCTGGCGTAGCCAGCGCACTCGACGCCAGCGCCATCAGTGAGGGGCGCGATGTGGGCAGTGTGGCGGTCTTTGACCGGCGGATCGCGGGCCGCACATTGACCTTTGTCGCCAATGGCGATGGCACGTACCGTGACCAGGAGACTGGCAGCGTCTGGAATATTCTGGGAGAGGCAATCGCCGGTGAGTTGCAAGGCGAACAGTTGACCCGACAACTCGCATTCGATCATTTCTGGTTTGCCTGGGCAGCGTTCCACCCGCAAACCACAGTCTACGCAACGCCATAAAGCGGAAAACAACACGCATATCAAAGGGAACCGGCAGCGAGGAGACATTGACAGTCGATGGCGCGTTTGTGTTCATCGGCCTCGACCCCAACACGGGCTTTCTGCAGGGCAGCGACGTGCGCTTGAACGAGTGGGGATTCATTGTGACCGGTCACGACCTGGTCCACGCTGGCGATCGGCCCGCTGTATTTGCGCACCGTGAGCCAGCCGCGCTTGAGACCAGCGTGCCCGGTGTCTTCGCCGCTGGGGATGTGCGGCAGGGGAGCACCAAGCAGGTCGCCAGCGCCGCCGGTGAAGGCGCCGCCGTCGCCCTGCTTGTCCGCGAATATTTGAAGACGGTCTAGCCATGAGGAGCGCACGCCAGGCGCCGGGACGCCACGTGGTGAGCGGCGAGATGGCATCGACGGCGCCATGTGCGCACGTCATCGGGTGATTTGCACCCGTTGGGAGGGAAGTTGATGGACGCCCCCAGCGTCGCTCGATAGGGGCGCCCGACGGTTCAATAAGCCGACGCTTCAAATAAACACGGCGGGCGACACGTGAAAACGCTCGGCTAGCGCCTGAATCTGGCGGATGTTGAGCCGCCGCTTGCCGCGCAGAATTTCCGACACCACCCCCTGTGAACCGACTTCCGGCAAATCGGATTGCGTCAGGTCGTGCTCCTCCATCAGATATTGCAGCGCCTCGACGCCGGTGGCTTTGGGCATGGACATGTGTTCGTCCTCGTAGGCGCGGATCAGCGTGCCCAGCGTGTCGAGCAGGCTGTAGAGTGGATGCGTCGCGTCGTCGCCTACTTCGTCGAGCAGCGCGTTGAGGCGCGCCACTGCGCGCACGTAGTCAGCTTCGGTGCGCACCGTCAGCACCGGCTCCACGACTGCCCAGTAGGGTTGCACAGTTTCGGCGAATTTCTTTACTTCTTCCATTTTTCCTGATCGTACTCCTGATGCGTCAGCACGTCGCGCACATAGACCTTGCCACGATCATAGTGGATCGACGTAATCAGCCGATACTGATTGCCGCCAGTGTTGCAGACGGTGTAGCGCCCCACTATGTCCGCTGATGGAAAGGTCTGGCGCAGCTCCGCAAAACCTGCAAACGTGCTTCTTTCAACAATCCGATGCCACCGAATCAGCGCCTCCTTGCTGTCCGGGTGCTTTTCCCAGAAGTCAGCCACCGCCTTGCGTGAGATGATATGCATATTATTTTATCTCAAAATGAGATAATGTCGATCCTTACCCCACCATTAGCAGATCGATCGTCGCAATCGCCTGACCCAGCGCCTGCAGGAAGCGAGCCGCCGGTGCGCCGTCCACGACCTGGTGGTTGATGGTCAGCGACAGGCCGATGTGCGGCACGAATTTGACCTTGTCGCCGATCTCGGTTGGCTTGAGCTGAATGCTGGAGACGCCCAGGATGCCGACCTGTGGCGGGTTGAGCACGGGCGTAAAGCTCTCCACGCCGAACGCGCCCAGGTTGGTGACGGTGAAGGTGCCGCCAGTTAGTTCGTCGGGTGTGATCTTGCTTTCCAGGCAGGCGGTTGCCAGGCGTTTGGCTTCGGCGGAGAGCTGGCGCAGGCTGAGCGTTTCGGCGTTGCGGACGACTGGCACCATCAGCCCGCGCGGGGTGTCGACGGCAATGCCCAGATGGACGCTGCGGTGTTGGTGAATCTCGGCGCCGGTGAAGAGTGCATTCAGCCCTGGGAAGGCGGGCAATGTGCGCGCCACCGCAAAGAGCACGAGATCGTTGATCGTGATGCCTCGCACGCCCATCGCCTCTGGGCTATCCTTGAGCCGTTTGCGCAGCGCTTGCAAGGCGCGCGCATCGGCTGAAGCGTTGAGTGTGAGCTGCGCCGTCGTCTGCAACGAGTGTAGCATCCGCTCGGCGATGACTTTGCGCACGCCTTTGACGGGAATCACTTCGACGGGAGTCGCTTCGGCGGCGGGAGATTGGAGATTGGAGATTGGAGATTGGGCGACTGCGCCGGACGCGTCTGCCTGGGTTCGCTGCTCCTCTTCTCCCCTGCTTCCCTTCTCCAGTGCTTTGACCAAATCTTTCGACGTGACACGCCCGCCGGGGCCGCTGCCCTGCGCAGGCACGGCGAAGCCGCCTTCCGCCACCATGGCTTTGGCGACGGGCGTGAGCTTGGGCTGTGCAGCGATGGCGGCTTGCACGTCACGCTCGATCACACGACCGCCGGGGCCAGAGCCAGCCAGCGCGCTCGCTTCGATGCCTTTGCGTTCTGCCAGGTTGCGGGCGCGCGGGGAGACGGGAGATTGGAGATTGGGAGATTGGAGATTGGGAGATTGGAGATTGGAGATTGGGAGATTGGAAGATTGGGAGATTGGAGATTGGGAGATCGCAGCAGGAGCTGTCATCGGGGCTTCTCCCCCTGTCTTCTCCTCTCCTCCTCTCTCGTGCTCGCTCCCTGGCACGACTTCGCCCGCCTCACCGATCCAGGCGATCGTTGCCATCACCGGGACCTCATCGCCAGCAGCGTAGAGCGTGGCCAGCAACGTGCCAGCGGCGGTGCTGGGCACTTCCATCGTCGCTTTATCGGTCTCAACTTCGCACAGCACGTCATCGATGGCTACTGGCTCGCCGACCCGCTTTTTCCAATCGACGATGATGACGCTTTCAACGGTGTTGCCCTGCTTGGGCATGACGATGGGTGTCGCCATATGCAATCCCTCTGCTCCTTGCTAATTTCACTTTCTATAGACTGACAGGCGTGTTGCGTGTTGCGTGTTGCGTGGTGCATGGCATGTTACGACCCGCACCACACACCACCGCAACACGTCCGCCCCTCGCAACTCGCCCCCTCGCAAATCCTACAACTCCACGTCGCCGATCGATTCCAGGACGTAGGTCGGCTGGTAGGGGAAGCGTTCGATCTCCTCGCGTTTGGTGACGCCGGTGAGCACGAGCGCCGTGTCGAGACCGCTGCTCACTGCACCGACGATGTCGGTGTCCATGCGGTCGCCGATCATGATCGTCTCCTCCGAGTGCGCGCCCAGGAAATTGAGCGCACTGCGCGTCATGTACGGATTCGGTTTGCCGACAAAGAAGGGAGCAACGCCGGTCGCCTTCTCGATCAGCGCGGCCATGGCGCCGCAAGCCGGCGCGATGCCATCCTCGGTCGGGCCGGACGGATCGGGATTGGTCGCCACAAAGCGGGCGCCGTGTGCAATCAGCCGAATCGCCTTCGTGATCTGGGCGATATTGTAGCCGTGCGTCTCGCCCAACACCACGTAGTCGGGATTGGATTCAGTCATTACGTAGCCGACGCTGTGGATGGCGTCGGTCAGGCCGCTTTCGCCGATGACGAACGCCTTGCCGTTCGGGCGCTGGCGCTGCAAAAAGCGCGCCGTGGCGATTGCCGACGTGAAGATGCGGTCGGCGGAAACGTGCAAGCCGGCGGTCTGCAAACGGTGCGCCAGGTCGCGTGGGGTGTACATCGGGTTGTTGGTCAGCACCAGATACTGGATGCCGCGTTCATTGAGTTTGTCGATAAAGCCCTGCGCGCTGGGGATCGCCGTTGCTCCGCGCACCAGCACGCCATCCATATCCATCAAATAATTCTTGTACTGTTTCATTTTCATGTTGCACTCTCCGTGAAGTCCTCGAACAAAACCGCTGTCCAAGTTTACCAGCAATTGATTAACTTCACGTTATGGCAGCGCCTGCATAAATTGCAGGCGCGCTTTGTGCAGATTACACATGGATCACCTCGACCCCAGCCGCGCGCACCTGCGCCACCATCTCAGCGGGCGCACCGGCATCGGTGATGATGACGTCAAGCTGGTCGAGGTTGACGAAGGAAGCGACGCCGACGCGTCCCCATTTCGTGGCATCTAGCACGGCGATGACCTGCCGGCACATGGCGGCAAGTGGGCGCTTGACTGCCGCCTCGTCCGGGCTGACATCGGTGAGGCCCGCCGCCAGGTCGATGCCATGTGCGCCGAAGAAGCCCTTCTGCAAGTTGAGGCTGCGCATGGCGTCCAACCCCGGCGCACCGACAAAGGACGCCGTCGCGCGCTGCAAGACGCCGCCGATCAGCACGACATCCACCGCCGGCGCGTCGAACAGCTCGTGGACAACCTCCAGGCTGTTGGTCACCACCGTGACGTAGCGGTGCTGCTTGAGATGGTGGGCGATCGCCAGCGATGTGCTGCTTGAGTCCAGGAAAACGGCGTCGCCATCGGCGATCCAGCCAGCGCCGGCTTGCCCGATCCGGCGCTTCTCCTTGACCTGCTGCTGACGGCGCAGCGCCAATGCCAGATCGCCGCTGTCGCTGCTTGCCCGCACTGCGCCGCCGTGTGTGCGCACCAATAGCTTCTGCTCCGCCAGCGCCTGCAAGTCAGCGCGGATCGTCACCTCGGAAACGGCGAAGCGCTGGCTCAGCTCAGCCACGGACGCACGTCCCTGCTGCTGCACAAGCTCGACGATGGCGCGGCGGCGTTCAGCGAGGAAGAGGTCGGGTGATGGCTCGATTGTATTTTTTATATCTTCATTTGATTTCATTTGCTTTCGATTTTCGCGTGAAACAGATAGTTTGTCAATGATTTATCTTTATATTTTTGCGTTTCTGGAAAACCATCAGGGAGAAGCGTCTCTAATTTCGCTGCTTCGAGTCTTCGTGTGAGGCAAAATCGTGAACTACTGATCCGCTATTCTGCCTGAATCAGCCCACGTTTGATGGCGTATCTAACCAGCTCGACGCGGTTATGGATGTCGAGTTTGCGCATGATGTTTTCACGGTGGCGCTCGACAGTCTTGATGCTGATCACCAGTTCCTCGGCGATCTCGCGGCTGGTGCGCCCCTCGGCGATCAAGGTGAGGACCTCAAGCTCGCGGGCGGTTAAGCCGTCGTCACCTTCAGGGGCAGAGGTGAGTTTCTGCTCGGCAACGTCTTTCATCAAGAAGCGTGCCAATGACGAATGGAGAAAGACATTGCCCTCCGCCACGGCGCGAACCGCCGCCACCAGATCATCTGGTGCAGCGCGCTTGGGGATGTAGCCAGACGCGCCAGCATGGAGCATGGCAAAGAAATATTGTTCGTCCTCATGCATAGTCAGCGCCAGCACGGCTGTGTCCGGACTGATGGCTTTGATCTGGCGCGTCGCCTCGATGCCTGTCATGCCAGGCATGGCGACATCCATGATGACGACGTCCGGGTGCAAGGTTTGCACGGCGATAATTGCGTCGGCGCCGCTGTTTGCTTCACCGACGACCAGCATATCCGGCTCAGACTGGAAGAGCATGTGCAGGCCGGTGCGGACGATGGGATGATCGTCCACCAGCAGCAGACGCAGTGGCTTCTCATTCATGGCTTACCTCCGCTTCACTCAACCATTCGGCGTGCATGGGGAAAAGCGGTGCAACCACGCGTACGCGCGTGCCGGCTCCCGGTGCGGTGTCGATGGTGCATACACCGCCCAACAAGAGCGCCCGTTCGCGCATTCCCACGATGCCCCACCCGACAGCGGGCTGGTCTGCCAGGTGGTCGGGCAAGGCAGGATCGAAGCCGGCGCCGTTGTCGGTCACCACGACTTCGACGGTGTCGGCGCCTACGTTCAGACTCACATTCACCTGTGTCGCGTGGGCGTGTTTGGCGATATTCGTGAGCGCCTCCTGGGCAATGCGAAAGAGCACGGTGCGATAGTCTGCCGGCAAACGCCTGTCATCTCCTTGTGCGGTGAACACTGCGTTGACATTGCGGCGTCGCGCATAGTTCTGCACATACCAGCGCAACGCCGCCGCTAGACCCAGTTCGTCCAATTGCGGCGGACGCAAATCGCTGATGATGTTGCGCAGTTCTCCCAGTGCGTTTTGGGCAAAGGAGCGTAGTTCGCGCACCTGTTCGGTCAACGGCGCCACCGCCGGATTGCATTCCGACTGGGCTAACTGGCTTTCGACGCCGCGTAACCCCAGCCCAATGGCCGTCAGCGATTGGCCGGTGGCGTCGTGCAGTTCGCGTGCGATGCGCTGCCGCTCGGATTCTTGAGCGCTGACCACTTGACGCAGTAGATCGCCTAGCACCAGTTCGTGACGTTGTGCTTCGGCAGCCAACAATGCATTTTCGATGGAGATGCCCAGTTGCTGCGCTACGCCCGCCATCAATGCCATCTCGGCGGGTGCAGGGCGATAGTGGATTGGTGATAGGCGCACCAATACAATGCTGCCATAGACATGCTGATGCGCAGTCACCGGATAGCCGATCATGGAGGTGGGGGCGCCATGGCTGCGGCATTTGTGTTCTGGCGTGTGGCTTTCGGTCTCGGCATCAAACTCGATCACGGCGCCGTCTGTGTGGCGACAGACGGCCACCATCCGCGCCGCCGCAATGCGGCCCAGCGCCATTGCCTGGGCGTACGCCTCGGTCGCATCGCTCGCGCGCGACAAGTCAGGGAAGCCGGTTGCGCCCATGACAGCTTCGTCGCGATTGCCCCAGCGTGTGATCAGAACCAGACCGGCGTCGGCAAAGGGCAACGCTTCGATGATGCGCATCAGCGCTTGCCGCAGACGATCTTCCAGCGCGCCTGGCGCATCAAGCAGGTTGGCGACATCCAGCAGCAGCGACAGTTTGTGCGCCGCCAGCCGTAGCTCATCGTTCATCGACTCCATCACGATCATGGCGCGGCGTTCGGACTCCAGGGCGCTCTGTTGCGCCGCCAGGCGCTCATGATTGGCGCGTTCGAGCTGATGGCGATGTTCGATGGCGAACGCGTTCATAATCCGCATCAAGAAGATCGTCAATGCCACCGCCATCACGGCGCGGAACAGTTGCACTGGCATCCCAAACCAGGCTAGAAAGTGATCGGTGCTCAGGACACTCGTCCACGGCAGCGCGCTGGGACGCACAAAGAGCTGGCCGACGACGCCGTAGAGCAGCAGCACTGCCGCCGCTGAGACCATATCACGGCCAAACTGCCCGAGTTCCAGCCGCCGAAAGACGCGCTGTTCGCGCATCAACGCCAACGCCGCCAATGCCGCACCCGGAATCGCCAGCAGGTAGCGCGCCAGGCCATCGCCGATCGCCACAGTTGCTAGTGGCGTCGCCTGCACGCTGTAGGCAAAGACTACCGTCAGGGTGAGCCAGACAATGCTCAATGCTGTCACCGGGCCATAGACGCGCCAGCGCGGGATGGCGGCTGGCATCAGTAATTGCATGCCAAAGCAAAGCAACATGGCGAAAGAGAGAACCAGCAGCAACAAGCGTCCGCTCTCCTCAACCACACCCGGAACGTAGCCCTGCGTCTCCACACCAATTCGTTGCGCCATTTCGACCCATTCGTGGGCGCCATGGAGCAGACCGAAGGCTGCCATGCACGGCGCCGCGCGCGCAAAACGCAGCCGTGAAGTCTGGCGCGTGGTCAGTGCCAATGCCAGCCCCAATGTGAAAAAGGCAAGACCATAGAAGAAGTAGACCGCAATCATGTTGCGGAGAAAGAATTCCGTGATGGCGTGCATCGCAAGCGTTACCCTGTCGATCGCCGACCTATCAAGCCGGTGCTTTCCATCGTCATCACCATCTCTCCAAGCTGGTTGGTCACCTCCGTGCGCATGCGCACGGCGCCGCGATCGGGTTTGCTCTGAGACGCGCGCGTCTCGAGCACGACGATGCGCGCCGTCAGTGTGTCGCCTGGCCGCACAGGACGCAGCCAGCGGATGTTCTCGACGCCAGGGGAACCGAGGCTGGCGGCGCGGCTGAGAAAGCCGTCCACCATCAGCCGCATCGTCAGCGCGCAGGTGTGCCAGCCGCTGGCAATGATGCCGCCAAAGATCGACTGGGCGGCGGCTGCCGGGTCAATGTGAAAGGGTTGTGGGTCGAAATCACGGGCAAAGGCGAGGATTTCGGCTTCGCTTACGGTGCGGCTGCCCAATTCCAGGTGATCACCCACCGTTGCATCCTCGAAGTAAAATTCGATCGTCGCCATCGGTATGCGCCTCTCCATTTGTGCAAGGTATTGATATATGGCAGCGGATGGTCAATAACGTTGTGCGCTTGTTGTATATCTTGTTGTATATACAGTGTACCCCAGGTTGGCGCAGTCGCCATGAAATGGCCAAGGGCAATTCGTGTGCCTTAGCCGGCTTTCTGTTATGATTGGCGAGATGATTTGTTGTTGCTAGCGAGTGACGAGTGAGGAGTGGCGCGCAACGTGGTCAACCTGGCGGGGAAGGTGGCGCTCGTGACGGGCGCCAGTCGCGGCGTGGGCAAGGGCATTGCGGTAGGGCTGGGTGAGGCTGGCGCCACGGTCTATGTCACCGGGCGCACGCGCGTTGCTGGCGCCAGCCCTGGCAAAATGGGTGGCACGATCTATGCGGCGGCGGAGGCAGTGACACAGGCGGGCGGCGTTGGGCTGGCTGCACCGTGCGACCATACGGACGATGCGCAGACGCGTTCCTTGTTTGCGCGTATTCAACAGGAACAGGGACGGCTGGACATTCTCGTCAATAATGTTTGGGGTGGCTACGAACACTTCTACGACGGCGTCACCGAATTCTGGCGCGAGCAGGGCTTTTGGGACACGCCTTTTGACCGCTGGGATAAGATGTTCACGAGCGGTGTGCGTGCCCATTTCACCGCCAGCGCCCTGGCGGCGCCGATCATGATTGCGCAGCGCTCCGGGCTGATCGTCAACGTCTCTTACTTTGCGGCGCAGCGTGACGACAAGGGCGTAGCGTATGGCGCGGCCAAGGCGGCGGACGATCACATGGTGCGCTGCATGGCGCATGAACTGCGTCCTCACCAGGTGGCGGTCGTGACGCTCTATCCGGGGTTGGTGCGCACCGAGTCGGTGTTAGCGGCGGCAGAGTTCTTCGATATGCACAATTCGGAGTCGCCGGAGTTTCAGGGGCGCGCCGTGGCGGCGCTGGCGGCTGATCCTGCAATCCTGGCAAAGTCTGGGCAGGTGCAAGTCTCGGCGCAGGTGGCGCTGGACTACGGCTTCACCGACGTCGACGGTCGTCAGCCGCGTCCGCTAAGCGTAGCAGAAGCGTGAGCATCGTTCGCAGACTTCCTTGATGGGCGCATTCTGGAAGTCGATCAATCACCAGGATAATCGCAATGGGTCCTCTCCACGGTCTCAAAGTCATTGAATTCGCCGGTATCGGGCCAGGCCCTTTTGCGGCCATGCTGTTCGCCGATATGGGCGCCGAGGTGGTGCGCATTGAACGCAAGTCGGCAGTGCGACGGTCGTTGAGTTTGCTCAGCCTTGGCCCCTTTGATGTGACGAGCCGCGGGCGCCGCAGCGTGGCGCTCGACGTCAAGCGCCCGGAAGGTCGCGACGCTGCGCTGCGCCTGATCGCTCAGGCCGACGCGCTGATTGAGGGCTTTCGCCCTGGCGTGATGGAGCGGCTCGGCTTGGGGCCGGACATTTGTCTGGCGTACAACCCCAGGCTCGTTTATGGGCGCATGACGGGTTGGGGGCAGAATGGCCCACTGGCGCACGCTGCTGGTCACGATATCACCTATATCGCGCTCAGTGGCGCGCTCCATGCCATCGGTGCGCCGGAGCAGCCGCTGCCGCCGCTCAACCTGGTCGGCGATTTTGGCGGCGGCGCCATGATGCTGGCGTGGGGGATGATGGCGGCGCTTTGGGAGGCGCAGCGTTCTGGTCAGGGACAGGTCGTCGATGCGGCTATGACCGACGGCGCCGCGTACTTGATGGCGATGCTCTATGGCGTCAAGGCGGCCGGGCTGTGGAGCAACCAGCGCGGCGCGAACTTGCTCGATGGCGGCGCTTTCTTCTACGGGACATACAAATGTAGTGACGGCAAATTTGTGGCGATCGGTCCCATCGAGCCGCAATTCTATCGGTTGTTTCTGGAGAAAATGGGCATCGACGACCCGGAGCTGGCTTCGCACTACGATCCGTCTTCCTGGCCGCTGCAACGGGAGAAGCTGGCAGCTATCTTTGCCCAAAAGCCGCGCGACGAATGGTGCGCGCTGCTGGAGGGAACAGATGCCTGCGTGGCGCCTGTGCTTGACATGGACGAGGCGCCAGCTCACCCACACAACTGCGCACGCGGCGCCTTCGTTGTCGTTGACGATATTGTACAGCCAGCGCCGGCGCCACGCCTCAGCCGCACGCCCGCCGCCATTCAGAACCCGCCGCCCGAACCCGGCGCCGACACCGAGCACGTTTTGCTGGCGTGGGGATTTGATGAAGCAGAGGTGGCGTTGCTGCGGGAGGCAGGCGCTATTGCATGATGTCGCAATTGGAGCATTTTGTTGCCGACGCAGTTGACAAGGGATGGCGGTGCGTTTATACTGTCGCACAGTGAACGAATTGCCCAACTGTGATTGTGCAAAGACGACAACAGGATCAATCGCTGACATGCGTATTTCTGCGTTGATTAGCCTCCTTCTTATCGTAGCGCTTCGGGTCGTAGTAGTAGACCGGAAGCCAATTATGGTTGGAGAAGGTTGAGGCGCAGGCGGCGTCACACAAGGTCATCGTAGACCCTTCCCAACTGGGAAGGGTCTTTTTTTGTTATTGCAACCGTAGCAGTTCCAATCCGGCAAACGGAGGAGATTCGAGATGCCAAAAAGGAATGGAAAACCTGCCCCGACGCCACAGGAGACCCCTGTGCCGATGACGGGGGCGCAAATGGTCTGGGAGGCGATGGTGCGCGAAGGGGTGCGCGTGGTCTACGGGCATCCGGGCGGCGCGATCTTGCCAACCTATGACGCCCTGTCGCCCTATGAGGCGGAAGGCAAGATTCACCATGTCTTGGTGCGTCATGAACAGTGCGCCGCACACATGGCGGACGGTTGGGCCAGGGCGACCGGCGAAGTGGGCGTCTGTATCGCCACCAGCGGGCCAGCCGCCACCAACCTGGTCACCGGGCTGGCGACGGCGCAGATGGACAGCGTGCCGATCGTCGCCATCACCGGTCAGGTGCCGACCAACCTCCTGGGCACCGACGCCTTCCAGGAATCCGACGTGGTGGGTGTGACTGCCCCCGTTTGCAAGCACAACTATCTGGTCACCGACGTCAACGAACTTCCCTTAATTCTCAAAGAAGCCTTTTATATTGCCCGCGAAGGGCGCCCCGGCGTGGTGCTCGTCGATATCTGCAAGGATGTGCAGAACGCCACCGGCATGTTCCGCTACGACTTCGAGATCGACCTGCCCGGCTTTGAACCCTGGCCCAACGTCGATATGGATGCTGTGCGCAAAGCAGCGGCGCTGATCAACAAGGCTGAGCGCCCGCTGGTGCTCTCCGGGCACGGCGTGGCGCTGGCGGGCATGGGACGCGAACTGCTGCAACTGGTTGAGAGGGCGGAGATTCCGGTCGTCACCACGCTGTTGGGCACTGGCAACATTCCGGAAAGCCATCCGCTCAGCCTGGGCATGGGTGGCATGCACGGCGAGGCGTATGCCAATCGTGCGGTGCAGGCGTGCGACGTGCTGATCGCAATGGGGATGCGCTTCGACGATCGCATCACCGGGCGGCTGGATAGCTTCGCCAAACAAGCCAAGATCATCCACTTCGAGCTGGACAAGGCCGAGGTCGGCAAGAATGTTGTGCCCGACGTGCCCGTGATCGGCGACCTGGCCGAGACATTGCCCGCCCTGCTGCCGCTGATCGAGGAGCGCCGCCATCAGGTCTGGCTGCAGGAGATCAAGGAGTGGGAGAGCGACACCGAGCAGACGGACATCATCAACTACGAAGTCGACGAGCTGATCCCGCCTTTTGTGATCCGCCAGCTCTGGCATGCCACACATAACGCCAAGAATGGCCCGCCGATCATCGTGACCGACGTGGGGCAGCATCAGATGTGGGAGTGCCAATATTTTACGCACGATCATGTCGGCCAGTTGCTGACCAGCGGCGGTTTGGGCACGATGGGCTACGCGCTGCCCGCCGCTATCGGTGCGCAGATGGCGCATCCCGACCGGCTGGTGTGGGCGGTGGCTGGCGACGGCGGCTTCCAGATGACGTTGCAGGAGCTCGCCGTGATCAAGCAGGAACATGATCTGCCGGTCAAGATCGCCATCATCAACAACGGTTTCCTGGGCATGGTGCGGCAGTGGCAGCAGTTCTTCTATGACAGGCGCTACACCGGCACACCCGTCTGGTCACCCGATTTTGTAAAGCTGGCGGAGGCATACCAGATTCCTGCGCTGGCTGTGACCAAGCCGGAGGATGTCGTGCCGGCGCTGGAGAAGGCGATTGCGACGCCCGGTCCCTTCCTGATCGATTTCCGCGTCAAGGAAGAAGTCAATGTCTACCCGATGGTGGCGCCCGGCGCTGCGGTCGATCAGTTGATTCGCCGCCCCAAGCCAGCCGTGATGCAAGGCTACAGCGGCGTGCAGCCGAGTTGGTAAAAGAAAGAGATCAAGAGATTGGGAGATTGGGAGATTGGGAGATTGGGTGATTGTGCCTTCACTGTGCAGCTACTCTCTGAATCACCCAATCGCACAATCCCGTAATCTCCAATCTCTAATCTCCAATCTCCATTTCAGATTCAACTGGAGCATTTATGAAATACACTCTCATAGCCTGGATGCGCGATAAGCCTGGCGTGTTGAGCCGGGTGTCGGGGATGATGCGGCGGCGCAACTTCAACATTGACAGTCTGCAGGTCGGGCACAGCGAATCGCCCGGTATTAGCCGCATGACCTTTGTTGTCGATGGCAACGACCGCATGGTCGATCAGGTCATCAAGCAACTTCGCAAGCTGGTTGATGTCACGCGCGTCGAAAATATCTCCGAGCAGCCGATCGTGGCGCGCGAGATGGCGCTGATCCGCGTCTCGACCAATGCCGAGAATCGCTCCGAGATTGTGCAGATGGTCAACATCTATCGCGGCGAGATCGTCGATGTGGCGCTCGATTCGATGATCGTGCAGATTGTCGGCTCGGAAGATCGGGTGGCGTCGTTGATCGACCTGCTCGACAACTTTGGCATTGTGGAGATGGTGCGCACCGGTCCCGTCGCCATGGCGCGCGGTCAGGTCGAGCACAAGCACCGCCGCAGCACCGCCGTCTGGCGCGCTCAGGCAAACGGCAGAGACGCGACCGCAGCGGAGCGCTTCAGGACGGGTGGCGTGTAAGTAGAGATTAAGAGATTAGAGATTAAGAGATTAGAGATTAAGAGATTAAGAGATTAAGAGATTGGAGATTGGTTAATCCGTACACCGTGTCTCCAACTCTCCAATCTCCAATCTCCAATCTCCAATCTCTAATCTCCAGTCTTTCCATCGCCCAATCTCTCAATTACTCAATCACTTTTTTTCAGGACAACGGACTCATGGCAACGATCTATTACGAAAACCAGGCAAATCTCGACGACATCCGTGGCAAGAAGATCGCTATCCTCGGCTACGGCAGCCAGGGACATGCCCACGCCCTCAACCTGCGCGACAGCGGCATGGATGTGCGCGTCGGTCTCTATCCCGGCAGCAAGAGCTGGGCCAAGGCCGAGGCGGATGGGCTGCGCGTGCTCAGCACGGCTGACGCCTGCGCCGAAGCCGACATGATCATGGTGACACTGCCCGACCCGGTGCAGGGCAAGGTCTACGAGCAGGACATCGCACCCAACCTCAAGGAAGGCGACACGCTGATGTTTGCGCACGGCTTCAACATCCGCTTTGGCATGATCCAGCCGCCCGCTAACATCGATGTGAGCATGGTCGCACCCAAAGCGCCGGGGCACCGCGTGCGCGAGGTCTTCAAGGAAGGGTCGGGCGTGCCAGCGTTGGTCGCCGTGCATCAGGACTTTAGCGGCAAGGCGCTGCAGAACGCCCTCGCCTACGCGAAAGGCATCGGCTCGACGCGCGCCGGCGTGTTGGAGACGACTTTTGCCGAGGAGACCGAGACCGACCTCTTTGGCGAGCAGGCGGTGCTCTGCGGCGGCGTCAGCGAGCTGGTCAAAGCCGGCTTCAAGACGTTGGTCGATGCGGGCTACCAGCCAGAGATCGCCTACTTCGAGTGTCTGCACGAACTCAAGCTGATCGTCGACCTGATGTACCAGGGCGGCTTGAGCTACATGCGCTATAGCATCAGCGACACCGCAGAATGGGGCGACTACAAGAGCGGCCCCAAGGTCATCACCGACGAAACGCGCGAGGCGATGCGCCAGATTCTCAAGGACATCCAGAGCGGCGCTTTTGCCGAAGAGTGGATGGACGAGTATCACAGCGGCGGCAAGACCTTCTACGCCACGCGCAGTCAGGAGCAGAACCAGCAGATCGAGGTCGTTGGCAAGCAACTGCGACGGATGATGACCTTCCTGAATGCCAAAGAAGTGAATTAAGAGAAGAGGAGATTGGGAGATTGGAGATTGGAGATTGGAGATTGTTGTAATGGCGCAATTCAATCTCCAATCTCCAATCTCCAATCTCCAATCTCCAATCTCATAATCGCACAATCTCAACCTATGACTGACATCATCGCAACCATTGGACCATCCTGCGCCGACGTCCAGATTCTGGCGGAAATGATCCGCTCGGGCATGAGCGTGGCGCGCATGAATTTCAGCCACGGCGACTACGCCTTTCACGAACGCATGGCGGGTCTGGTGCGCCAGGCGACCGACGTTGCAGGCAAGCCGGTCGCGCTGCTTGCCGACCTCCAGGGCGCCAAGGTGCGCGTCGGCTGGCTGGCGCAGGCCGTGCCGGTGGCGGTCGATCAGCCAGTCGTTCTTGTCGGAATGGATGTGGACGTGCGTGAAGCCAGCGGCCATCCACCGGCAGGCGCCGCCATCATCCCGGTCGACTTCGATCTGGCGCCGCATCTCAAAGCCGGCGCCACCGTGCTGATCGATGATGGCAACATCGAATTGCGCGTCGCGGAGATCGTTGACGGTCACGTGCACTGCGTCACCGTGCACGGCGGCGAAATCAAGTCGCGCAAGGGCGTCAACGTGCCATACACCATGCTGCCGATTCCGGCGTTGACTGACAAGGATCGCGCCGACGCCAGCTTTGCCGTCAGTCTGGGCGTGGACTGGATCGCGCTCAGTTTCGCCGGTTCCGCCGATGATGTCAACGAACTGCGTGAAATTGTCGATGCGGCGGAGGCGCACAGCCACATCCACGCATCGCCGCGCATCATGGCGAAGATCGAGCGACCTGACGGCGTCGAAAATCTGCGCGCGATCATCGAAGCCAGCGATGGTGTGATGGTGGCGCGCGGCGACCTGGCGCTGGAGACCAGCCCCTGGCAACTGCCGCTGCTGCAAAAACAGATCGTGCGTGCGTGCCGGCGGGCGCACAAGCCGGTCGTCGTCGCCACGCAGATGCTGGAGAGCATGATTCACAACCACCGCCCCACGCGCGCCGAGGTTAGCGACGTCGCCAACGCGTTGCTCGACGGCGCCGACGCCGTGATGCTCTCTGGCGAAACCGCCGTGGGCGCCTATCCGGTGCAGGCAGTGCGCACGATGATCATGGTCTGCCAGAACGTCATGCCGAGCTTCTCGGATCACAACCCGCTGCTGGCGCCGCGCAATGGCGCTACACCCGTGCGCACGATGCAGCGACCGCCGCTGGAGGCTGCACAGCGCGAGCGGTATGTGCTGTAATTGGGTAAAGGACAATCCAATGCCGGTATTGTCGATGTTTTATGGAATCATTATTCGCATGTATTATCGTGA
>DMDA01000046.1:54581-59449 GCA_003451595.1 Chloroflexota bacterium
ACCAGCAAACAAGCTGCGACTCGTGGATGCATGGATTGAGATTCATCGTGATGAGCGAATTGAGTGAAGCCGGACAACCTGCATAATCAAGCTGCTGTCGAATGGACGAACAGAAATGAAAGGAGGTGATCGAAATGGACGATGGTCTTGCTGACCTTTTGCGCCAGAACCTAATTTCTTGCAACGACCTGATTTTTCTGTTGTGTGTACATACGCAGCGCACGCAACGCCAACCCGATTTCGATACACCTTCAAGGAGATTGACCCATGAGCAAGGCAGCATCGGTGGAACATAACGAAGTAACGTACACTGACGGCGGCAGCGACGAGATTCCTGCTGTAGATGTCGAGCAATTCCGCATTCAAGATCAAGCCGCCTACGCACGCGCAGTTGCAAACGGCGACGTTGTCCTCGTCTTCGACACCACCCTGCGCGATGGCGAACAAAGCCCCGGCGCCACCCTTCACATCCAGGAAAAGATGGAGATCGCCCACCAGTTGGCGCGGCTGGGCGTGGACATCATGGAAGCCGGCTTCCCTGCCGCCAGCCCCGGCGACCTGGAAGCGGTGCGTCGCATTGCGAACACCGTCGGGCGCGCCCCGCGGCGCGGCAAGAACGGCGAGATCGTGGCGCCGCCGGTGATCGCCGGGCTGGCGCGCGCCAACAAGAACGACATCGACAAGGCGTGGGAAGCCGTCCAGGGCGCAGTCCGCCCGCGCATTCACACCTTCCTGGCGACGAGCGACATCCACATGCAGCACAAACTGCGCATGACGCGCGATGAGGTGCTGGAGACGGTCGGCGACATGGTGCAATATGCGCGCAGCCTGTGCAGCGATGTTGAGTTTAGCCCCGAAGATGGTGGGCGCAGTGACCCGGAGTTTCTGGTCAAGGTGCTGGAGGTGGCGATCAAAGCCGGCGCCACCACGCTCAACATCCCGGACACGGTCGGCTACACCACGCCGGAGGAATACGGCGCGCTGATCAAATATCTGCGCGAGAACACGCCGGGCGGCAAGGATGTGATCTTCTCCTGTCACTGCCACAATGACCTGGGACTGGCGACCGCCAACACGCTGGCAGGCGTGCAGAACGGCGCCCGTCAGATCGAGGTGACGATCAACGGCATCGGTGAGCGCGCCGGCAACACCAGCCTGGAAGAGACGGTGATGGCGCTGCACGTGCGCCCGCAGACCTATCACCTCGACACGAACATCATCACGCAGGAGATTCACCGCACCAGCGACATGGTGAGCCGCTACACCGGCATGGTGATCCAGCCCAACAAAGCCATCGTCGGCGCCAATGCCTTTGCGCACGAGGCGGGCATCCACCAGGACGGGATGCTCAAACACAAGCGCACCTACGAGATTATGGATGCCTCCACGATTGGCTTGAATACGAGCAAGCTGGTGCTGGGCAAGCATTCCGGCAAGCACGCGCTGGCGCGCAAGCTGGAGAGCATGGGCTATCGCCTGAGCCAGGAAGAACTGAAGGAAGTCTTCAACCGCTTCAAGGAGCTGGCGGACAAAAAGAAAAACGTCACCGAAGCTGACCTGGAGGCGCTGGTCGGCGATGAGCTTTACCAGCCGGTTGAGGCATGGGAGCTAGTCGAGGTGCAGGTGCATTCCGGCACGGCGCTGACGCCGACTGCAGTGGTCAAGCTGAAGGACAACAGCACCGGCGAAATCAAGCTGGGCGCCGCCATCGGCACCGGCCCGGTGGACGCCGTCTACAAGGCGATCAACGAGATCGTGCAACAGCCCAACAACTTGGTCGAGTTCCTGGTGCAGGCGATCACCGAGGGCATGGACGCCAACGGCGACGTGACGATCCGTATCGAGGTGCCCGACAGCCGCGGCTACAAAGAGACTGCGCAAGGACGCCAGCGCCGTCGCCTCTTCAGCGGGCGCGGCGTCGAGACCGACATCATCGTCGCCAGCGCCAAAGCCTACATGCAGGCGCTGAACAAGATGATTGACGCACTCAAGAGCGAGAGCGAAATCCCCAGCGGCCAGGTCACCGACGAGCTGGTGATCGAGGCTGGATTATAGACAGCATAGAACGCGGATGACGCGGATTGGGCGAACGCACGCGGATTCTTCTTGATCTGCATAAATTCGTTTGATCCGCGTCCTCTGTGTTCCACCTCACCCTTTCCAACCGACAAATCAGATGGAGCGCGCAATGGCGCAGAAGATTATCTTTGACACTGACCCCGGCATCGACGACGCGATGGCGATCCTTTTTGCGTTGGCGTCGCCAGAGATCGAGGTTGTCGGACTGACGACGGTCTTTGGCAATGTCCATACCGACCTGGCGACCCGGAATGCACTGCGCCTGCTCGAATTTGCAGGGCGCGCCGACATTCCCGTCGCGCATGGCGCGGCGAAACCGCTGCAGATCGACTTTGACGAGCCTGCCGCCTTCGTGCACGGTGAGAATGGGCTGGGTGAGGTCTACCTGCCCGAGCCAACCACCGCGCCCGACCCGCGCCCGGCGGCGCAGTTCATCGTGGACATGGTGATGCAGCACCCCGGTGAGATCACGCTGGCGCCGGTGGGTCCGCTCACCAACATCGCGCTGGCGTTGTTGCTGGAGCCGCGCATCGTCGAGCGCGTGGCGGGTGTGGTGCTGATGGGCGGCGCGGGCGCGGTCAATGGCAACGTCAACCCGGCGGCGGAAGCCAACATCTGGCACGACCCCCACGCCGCCGATCGCGTCTTCACCGCCGGCTGGCCCATCACGATGCTGGGGCTGGATGTGACGATGGCGGTGCAGATGGACGACGCCTATCTCGCCGAGCTGCGCAGCTCGCGCACAGGCGAGTTCATCTACGACATCTCGCGTTTCTACCTGGAATTTCATCGCCAGGTGCACGGCGTCTACGCCTGCCACACCCACGACCCGTCTGTCATTGCCTACCTGATCGACCCGACGCTCTACACCGTCGAATATGGCCCGATCCGCGTCATCACCGAAGGAATCGCCATGGGCATGACGCTGTGGGATCGTCGCGGCGAATGGCATCGCCCCAACCCATGGACGGGGCGGCGGTCGGTCGGCGTCTGCACAGGCGTGGATGCGGAGCGGGTGCTGGCGTTGTACAGGGAGCGGATCACGGGGGGGTAGGGTAGTGCACTTGGAAGTTTCCGGCGCACGTTGCGTTCTGCTTCATCCAACACCTGACGACTGACAACTAATAGACAACACAAATAGACTTTGCTCATCTTCCCGGAAGCTCTGAGCTTCCGGGAAGATATCGGATGTACGATGTTTGATTGTGCTATCTATGACTTGAGGAGACCGACTTCTGCCAGCCTTAGCAGTGCGTTACTCGCACCTGATCGGGAATCTGCACCTGCAATCAGCACGTTGGCATCAATGAAGATTCTACACATCGTTGCCAAAACGCTTCTGGCTGCTGATCTGCCGCTCCTCTGCTAATCCTTCCAGCAACTCAGCGAGCGAGAGACCAGCCTCGTCCATTTGCCAGCTGAACTGCTGGCTCAAGAGCGGCGCCAGCGGCTGTTTGGGTCTCAAAAGCAGGAAGCCGTCGAGCTGGAGTAGGGTCAGCGTGTCCCCTTCTTTGAAGTCTAGCTCTTCACGAACGGCTTGAGGGATTGTCAACTGGCCACGTTCGCGCAGCCGCACTGTGTAGGTTTGCATGGCCCTTCTCCCAACCATGAAACTGCCTGTGCGCTCATTGCGGTTTATCAGAAATTTGCATAATACGAAAATGCGAAACTCCGACACGCCTTTGTACACAGATTTCGTTATAGAGAGCTTGTGATAGACTATGATGTTGTCTGTCGATTCTTACCAACTGACATGTAAGTGCACATTTTGCCTCGGTTGACCAGTTCTATTTCGGCTCCTCCAGGCGCCGACAACGCATGGAAAGAGGAAGGCAATGACCACTCGCCGCTTTATCATCGACACCGACACGGCGTCCGACGATGCCGTCGCCATTGTCATGGCGCTGCAATGGCCCGATGTGGAGGTGGACGCCATCACCGTCGTTTACGGCAACATGCCGCTGAAGATCGCCAGCGCCAATGCTCGCTACAGCGTGGAAATCTGTGGCAAGGAGACGCCGGTCTATGAAGGCTGTGCGCACCCGTTGCTGCGTTCCGTCGCCCACGCCGATTGGTTTCACGGCCCCTACGGCATGGGCAAGCTGGGTGAACTGCACCCGCAGCGCCCGGCCGCCGGGCAGAACGCTGTCGCCGAGCTGATCCGTCGCTTTGGTGAGGCGCCGGGCGAGATCACGTTGGTGACGTTGGGGCCGCTCACCAACATCGCCGCCGCGCTGATCGTCGAGCCGCGGCTGGCGGAGTGGGTGAAGGAATGTTACATCATGGGCGGCGCCGCCAACTGTGTGGGCAACGTCACACCTGCCGCCGAGTTCAACATCTGGTGCGACCCGGAGGCGGCGCGCATCGTTTTTCACTCCGGCATGAAGTGCTTGATGGTTGGCTGGGAGCACTGTCGCTTTGATTCAGCACTCTCGTTCGAGGAGATGGCGGCGATCCGCGCCCTCGACACGCCGCTGGCGCACTTTGCGCTCGACTGCAACTCCTATGCGCTGGAGGCGGGCATGACGATCCAGGGCGCCAGCGGGCTGATGCTGCCCGACCCGGTGACGATGGCGATTGCGCTCGACAACCGCGTCTGCACACGGCGTAGCCGGCACTACGTCGACGTCGCCTGCGCCGAAGAACTGACGCGCGGCATGACCGTCGTCGACGAACTCAACGTGACCGGACATAAGCCCAACATGGAGGTCTGCTGGGAGATCGACAAGCCGCTGTGGAAGGAAATTCTTGCGCAGACGTTACGATGACGCCACACTCATGGCTAGTGG
>DMDA01000046.1:59652-59965 GCA_003451595.1 Chloroflexota bacterium
GGCATGATCTTTGGCTTGCAGCCGAACTTGGTATGTCGCAAGCGCCAGATGAGCAGATTCTGACTGCTGCACAGGCGCACAATCGGATACTGATCACCAGAGACAAGGGTTTTGGCAACTTAGTCTTTGTCCACCAACTTGGGAGTGGGGTGATTTATCTGCGAATTCGAGCAAGCGATATAGACAAAGTCCATCGAGAGCTGGCGCGTGCACTCGATTCACATACTGAGAATTCACTGCAAAGCTCCTTTATGACGGTGACTGCAGGCGGATATCGTATCCGCCGGTTGCGGCGCACATAATAGCCATCATT
>DMDA01000046.1:60194-66276 GCA_003451595.1 Chloroflexota bacterium
CCGCAGACTGCCTTCGGCATGAAGCTGTGGACGCAGGGCGGCGTCGGGCTGTGCGGCGGCGTGGGGTTGGACTTCCCGGCAGAGGCGCAAGCCTGGCTGGATGACATGGCGATCGACACGACCGGTCTGCGCCGCGACCCCGAACACCGCTCGCTGCGCGCCTGGCAGATCATCGAGGAGGATGGCCGGCGCACCCAGGTCTGGCGCACCCAGGGCGCCACGATCCCGACGCACCTGGCGCTGCGACCGGAGCAAGTGCCCAAGCACTATTGGGCGGCGCGTGGCTTTCACTTTGGCGTGCATCCGGAAGCGCCCAATCTGCCCATCATGCAGGCGTTGCAGGCGCACGGCGTCACTGTGAGCGTGGAGCCGTTCCGCGAGGCGTCGCGCCCGCTCAGCGATGCTGAGTTGCGCGCGTTGCTGACTTCATGCGAGCTGTTCTCGCCGAATCTGGTGGAAGCCGAGACGTTGGTGGGCAGCGGCGAGCCGCTGGCGCTGATCCGACGGCTGACCGACGCCGGCGCAACCATCGTGGCGATGCGCATGGGCGCCGATGGATCGCTGGTGCACCACGCTGCAACGGGGGAGACGCACCACATTCCGGCGGTGAAGACTGCAGTCGTCGATCCGGTCGGTGCGGGCAACGCCTACTGCGGCGCGCTGCTGGTCGGCTGGCTGGAGACGGGCGACCTGCGGCGCGCAGGGATGTACGGTTCGGTGGCGGCGAGTTTTCTGGTCGAGCAGTACGGGTTGCCTGCGCCTCGGCCGGACCTGCGCCAGGAGGCGGCGCGACGGTTGGCGAGCTTGACGTGCACTTGAGCCATGACGTGAAGGAATGCCGCGTTGCCTCAGCATTCCTTGCTGTGCTGATAGTGATCAGGCTTGCTTGCAGAAGAGACAAGCGGGTGCTCAACCGCCTGGATAGGGATTCACGGGTTGTACACCTGAATCCGCCGCTCTGGCACGCGCTGCGCCAGCCGCGCCATACTCCGATTCACCTGCGCAATGATCTCCGCCTTGTCCAGCGTGCGCAGGGTGCGATCCTGCATGACCACCTTGCCGTCGACAATCACCGTGCGCACGTCCGCCGCCTGCATACTGTAGACGAGCGCAGCCGGGATGCTGTGCAGCGGCTGGTTGTGTGCGCCGCTCAGGTCGATCAGCGCAATGTCCGCCAGATAACCGGGCGCCAGCCTGCCCAGCGCGCCTGCCATGCCGATCGCCGTCGCACTGCCCGTGAAGGCAATGTCGAGCGCAGCGTGCAGGGGCATCACCTCCGGGTCGTTGGCGGTGAACTTCTGCGTCAGCGCCATCAGCCGCAGACTCTCCCAAATGTTGAGCGTGTTGTTGCTTGCCGCACCGTCGCTGCCCAGGCCAATTGCTACACCCGCACCCTGCAACGGTCGGATCGGCGTCAACCCCGACGCCAGTTTGAGATAGGTTTTCGGACAATGCGCCACGCCGACATGCCCGCCATACGCGCGCAGCAATTCGACATCCTCCGGGAGGATTCCACAGCCGTGCGCAATCAGCGTCGGCAATTCCAGGATGCCGGTCTGCTCCAGCACCTGGATCGGCGTGACGCCGCGCTTCGCCAGGCTAGAGGCAGTCTGCGCCGGGTCTTCGGCGGCGTGAATGTGAATGCCGACGCCCAGCCGCCGCGCATGGGCGACCGTGGCGCGCAGAAAATCGTCGTCGCAGGTGTAGGGAGCGTGTGGCGCCATCCACGTGCGGATGCGTCCGCCCGCGCCGCCCTGCCAGCGTTCCACCCAAGCCGCCGTGGCATCGAGCGCAGCGTAGCCCTGGCTGGCGAAGACCGCCCAGCCCAGCAGCGCGCGTGCGCCTGCTTCGCTCACGGCCCGCGCCGCTTCGTCCATAAAAAAGTAGTGGTCGGCGACGGTTGTCACGCCTGCCTCGATCATCTCCACCAGACCGAGCAGCATCCCCCAGTAGACATCCTCGGCGGTCAGGTTGCTCTCCACGGGCCAGATAAATTCGTTGAACCAACGGTTGACCGACACATCCTCGGCAATGCCGCGAAAGAGCACCATCGGCGTGTGCGCGTGCGTGTTGATCAAGCCCGGCGTCGCCAGCAGCCCGTCCGCCGCTACGACTGCGCGTGCATCGAGCTGCGCGACCGGCTGCGTCGGCGCAATGGCGCTGATGCGACCGCCCGTGATGTGAATGTCATGATTGGGCAGGGTGCTGTACACGCCATCGTCGCCGCGCACGAGCACGGAACAGTTATGCACAAGGAGATCGATCGTCATACGCGCCGCCTTTTGGGATTGGTTGGTTGCCAGGTTGCAACGTCATATCGTTCGCAATCCTCCCGGACGCTTCAACGCTTTCGGGAAGATGAATAGTTAACCTAATGGTCAGCAAGGGACGGATAATGTGCAAGAGGGATTATAACGTTGTTCCATCGTCAGGTGGAAACATCTGAGTAGAGGCGCGCCTCGGCTTTCAACTGCACACCGACAGCGCACAGATTGTAGAATTTCCTACAGCGTTTACTTGCTATATTTTTTGTAGTATCATCGCTGCGCATCTGCAGCGTCCGGCCTGCAAGGCCACATTGCTCTGGCAGCCGCAACCGTGCTCGCATCGGGGGCTGTGTTGGGGGGCGGCTTCTGGTCAGGACACTTTCTTGATGGATGGTTACTATGCTTTCTATAGCAAATACCACGTCTGGGGCGGGTGGCGCCTGTCCGGTTTCAGCCGTCACCCGGCTGCTTGGTTCGCGCTGGACGATGCAACTGATTCACCACTTGCGCCAGCCGCGCCGTTACAGTGAGTTGCAGGCGTTGGTGGGTGAGGTCAACCCGGCGACCTTCACCCAGCGGCTGCGCTTTCTGGAGCAGCAAGAGCTGATCATGCGTCATGAAGACCCGGAGCATGCGCGCCACGTTGAGTATGCACTGACGCCAAAGGGTCGCGAGCTGCTGCCGATTCTGGATGCACTGGCGGCGTGGGCGCAGAAGTGGCTGCTGGTCTGAACTAAGGCGGCAAAGCGGTGACATCATCGCCGGCGATCCATACGCAATTCATACAAGGAGACCACTCATGGAGTTGGGCATCTACACTTTTGGCGAGCGCACCGTAGAGGCTGAGACAGGGGAGTTGATCAGCCCGGCCGAGCGATTGCGCCGCCTGTTGGAGGAAATCGAGCTGGCGGACCAGGTGGGGCTGGATGTCTTTGGCGTGGGCGAGCATCACCGCCCCGATTTCGTGGTCTCGACGCCGGCCGTGGTGCTTGCCGCCGCTGCTGCGCGCACCCGCCGCATCCGCCTGACCAGCGCCGTCACCGTGCTCAGCTCCGACGACCCCGTGCGGGTCTTCCAGGAGTTTTCCACGCTTGACCTGATCTCTGGCGGTCGCGCCGAGATCATGGCGGGCCGTGGCTCGTTCATCGAGTCATTCCCGCTCTTTGGTTATGACCTGCGCGACTATGACGCGCTCTTCGCCGAGAAACTTGACTTGCTGCTCAAGCTGCGCAGCGCGGAACGGGTCACCTGGTCGGGCCGCTTTCGGGCGCCGCTGCGCCAGCAGCTGGTCTATCCACGCCCCTTGCAGGAGCCGCTGCCGGTGTGGGTGGCGGTGGGCGGCACGCCCGAGTCGGTGGTGCGCGCGGGCGAGCTAGGCTTGCCCATGATGCTTGCCATCATCGGCGGCATGCCGGAGCGATTTGCACCGTTTGCCCAACTCTATCGGCAAACTGCGCGCAATCATGGTCATACACCGCGGCTGGGCGTTGCATCTCATGGCTTTCTGGCGCCCACGACACAGGCGGCAAGTGAGACAGCCTTCCCGGCATACAAGCTGGTGATGGATCGCATCGGTCGCGAGCGGGGCTGGCCGCCGATGACGCGCGAGCAGTTTGACTTCTCCTGTTCACTGCGCGGGGCCAACTTCATCGGCAGCCCGGCGCAGGTGGTGGAGAAGTTGCTTTTCCAACATGAGTTGTTCGGTCATGACCGCTTTCTCCTGCAGATATCGGTGGGCACGCTGCCGCATCACAAGGTGTTGCGCGCAATCGAGCTATTCGGCACGGAAGTAGCGCCGGTCGTGCGCCGGGAACTACATACAGATGAGGCGCAAGTCGAGCGCATTGCACTGCATTCGATCAACACTGCTGCGAGCCACTGATTGCGCGGGATGCCCTCTTTGACGATAGTCACACCCTCAGCCGATTGATCGACCGGCTGACGACGCCACTGATTGAAGCAGCGACGCAGTTGTTGGCAGGAGGGAGTCGCTGAGCCAGGCGCTTTCTCGACTTTATGCAGCTCCAGTGCAGAGAGCCGCGTAGGTCAATATCAGTTTTTCATTTGACTATAAGCGTCAGGTGTGGCTGTATGATTGACTGGAATATGAGCTATACGCTAGATAGAAAGACGCCGGTGAACATTATGCGCGCCGTTCGGTATGGCCGCTATCACCGACCGCAAGATTCATGGAGGCAGATGATCATGGCCAAATATCTGATTTCATTCCCCAGTGCTGCCATGAATGTATCCGAAAGTGAGTGGGAGGCGGTGGGTCGAGACGCCCATGCCGTGATTGGCGAGGCAAAGGAAGCGGGCGTCTACGTTTTCAGCGGCGGTATTGACGAAACAGTGCCACCCGTTCTCGTTGCGGCCAATGGCGCTGTCGCTGAGGGAGGCTATGCGTGGGCGCCCCCGCTCAATGGTGGGTTCACTATACTAGAGTTGCCTTCACGTAAGGAGGCCATTGCATGGGCCGCACGAATCGCGAAAGCATGTCGATGTGATCAGGAGCTGCGCGTATTCGGGGTTGATCCTGAGTCGTGAGGTCGGGGCATGGCTGCGCCTTCTGCGGGCTAACACATGAACCATCAAAATTTTGCCTGACAGTCAGTCATTGCGAAATGAGGTTGCGTGGGCATGTCCCAAATCTTTTCAATTGACCCACTTTTGCGCGTCGCTGGGAACCACATCCCCTTAGTTGAGCTTGTCGGACGCCTGACGACAGCTGCCCTGCCTATCACGTTATCTCACACCACAATTGACGAAGACTTCGCTCTGATCGATCTGGCGTTGGCGGTGGAGTCCGATTCGGTCACGCCCATCGAGAATGCGCCAGCGCCCGGTCTTAG
The DNA here is from genome assembly GCA_003451595.1 of Chloroflexota bacterium. GTDB lineage: Bacteria > Chloroflexota > Anaerolineae > Caldilineales > Caldilineaceae > Caldilinea. The sequence continues at coordinate 65,314 of DMDA01000046.1, forward strand.
CTATGCCGCCTTCACGCCCCGCCAGCGTGGCTGGTTTCTGGCCTGGCAGGCAACGCCGCTCACACCTGCGCCGCGCGCCTTTCAGCAACTCTATCTTGCCAACATGGAGGTTCGTCTGCTTGAAGGCAACCAGGCTGCCTGGAAGCGGCTGGGGGAATTGATGCAGAGCGACGCTTGGACGTCCAATCCTGCCTTATGGCGCGTGGCTCTGCTGGCGGCCTGGCTGGCGCAAGATGGCGCTGCACTGGCGCAGTGGCTTGCCGCCTACCCAGCGCCGGTGGAGCTGACAGGGCTGGCGTTGGGGCTGCAGGCGTTGCTCGGCACACCGTTGACTGCCGCTGCGACGCTTCAAGTGGCGCGCACGTGGGGACATCCGGCCGCTGCGTTGACGGAAGTGGTGCTCGCCTTTCGCCTGCAGTCGCTGGCGTTGACGTTGGGGCAGGAGCCGCTGGCGTGGTCGCTTGCTCAACTAGAGGCTGCCGTCCGCACGCCACGCCCCTGGCGTTGTCAACACCGCGACTTGCGACTCGACCTACCCCAGCCGGATGTGCGCCGCCCTCTTGAGCGGCTGTTGACCGGGCTGGCGCAAGTCACCGAAGCCGCGTCGCCCGGGCTTGCCAATCTGCCTGCCACTGCTGAGAGCGATCTGGCCGTCACCGAAGCTGCCACCGACGAGCTTAGCCGCGCCCACCTCATCCTGGAGTTCCGCCAGAGCCGCTCCGAGTTCTTTGCCGTATTACTGCGCCAAGCGCAAAAGCGCGCCGGCTTCATGCAACTCCTCGACGAAGATCGCCATGTTATCTATCGCGTGGCCTTTCGCAAGAACGAGATGAACGCCTTCTGGCAGATATGGAACTATGTACAGAACTGGGCGGGCACGCGCGTCTACCGTCAGGGGCAGGAACTCCAGAAGTGGCAGGTCTATCCGTACTCACAGTATCTGCGCTGATTTACAACTTCGCG
>DMDA01000046.1:66552-68901 GCA_003451595.1 Chloroflexota bacterium
GCCGCGCGCGCTCGCACCGGCGCCAGGTCGGGTAGGATGGCAGCCAGCGCGTTCGTCAGCCGTTCGACTGTGACCTCTTTGGGTGGGATGTGCAGTCCAGCGCCGGTGCGCATCAGCCCTTGCGCCTGGTGAATCTGATCCGCGGCATGCGGAACGACGATCTGGGGCACGGCGGTGCGCGCGAGTGCGTGCGTTGTGCCTGCGCCGCCATGATGAATTGCCGCCGCCGCATAAGGGAGCAGCGCGCCAAAGTCGGCATGGCTACGCACAACTGCCGGCGTTGGCAGCCGCGCCAGCCAACTGTCGGCGCCAGTCGGGGCGGGTGTGCGTCCCAGGAGCAAGATAGGCAGGCAGCCCAACTGATCGGCGGCATGAGCCGCGGTGACGAAAAAGGCGGGGTCGTGGTTGAAGGTGGTGCCAAGCGTGATGACCACCCAGGGGCGGTCATCGGGGGAGGGCAGCGTGACGTCGGCAGGCAGCGGCACGAGCGGCAGCGCGCCGGCATGGTGCGTCTGTGGCAGCAGCGGGAGACCAGTGTACCAGCGCGCACACCAAAAGGTGAGATGCAGAAGTGGTGATCGTAGCGCAGGCGGTCCCTCAGCCGTAAAGTTGACGCCCCGACAGCCCGTTGTTGCCTGCAACTGCGTCAGACGTGCGCGCGCCGCATGCGTCAGCGCGTCGCCGGCAGTGCTCTGCAGGGCAAGCGCCGGCCAACCCACCACGACCAGCGGCTTGCCCAGCCGCTCGGCGACGAACCCGCTCGCCGCCACAAACATCTCGCTCACGACGACATCGGGTTGCACCGCATTGGCGATCATGGTGAGGGACTCCACCGCTGCCGCCACGCGCGACGGGTCGAGCCACTGATCCAGCGCCCGCATTCCGCGCAGGTGGCGCCACTCCGGTTCCGGCATGTCGGCGGGGCGTGTCAACGGCGGCGGGGGCGGCCAGCGCCAACCCGTCTCCGCCAGGGTCGCAAAAGGCACACCCGCTGCGGTCACCAGTGCCTCAACTGCCGCACCCGACGCCCAGACGACCTCATGTCCATTCTCCTGCAGCGCCGCCGCCGTGGCCAGATAGCCGCCCCAATCCAGGTGTCCGGCCAATGGCGCCGACACAAATAAATAGCGCATGATTCAAGTGGTTTGTGATTGACAGAATCTGCGAGTTGAGCAGAGGACGCTGCCGCCGCTTGCAACTCGCCCCTCGCCCTCCCTAATTATTGCACCCAGGCGTCACGCGATACAGGCCACCGTTGCCCATGCCGATCCACAGCGCGCCGTCGGGAGCGGTTGCTACAGCGAGAATAGGCCAGCCATGCAGGATGCGTTCAGCGACAACGGCGCCGTCTGTTGCTTGCCCCAGCCGGTAGAGACCAGGATAGCGCCCGTAGACGCCGAAGTAGATCGTGTCATAAGCCCAGGCGATGCCCGTCGGCGCTGCAGAGTTGACCAGCGTGGCGACAGGGGCGGTGTACCAATCGGGGGGCGCGCCATTCAGCGCCAGCGGGAAGCCATAGTAGGGCGTCTCCCCTTCGCTGCCGCCGATTGCACCGGGATCGAGAAGATTGACCTCGTCACCGGCGCTGATTTCGTCCGGCACATTGGTGGCGCCGTTATCGGTGAACCAAATGCGCCCGGATGGGTCGGCGGTGATGCCGTAGGGGTTGCGCACGCCGCGCGCCGCCGTCGAGAAGGCGGCTATGCTGCGCTGGCTGAGCAGTTCGCCCAGTGGCGCCCGCACGATGCGCGCGGCGTAGGGGTTGCCGCCGGAAACGATCTGCTGTGCGCCATCCTCGCCCACGCCGACGATCGGACCTTCGACATAGCCGTCACGCACGCCACCTGCGGAGACATAGACCCAGCCATTGCTGATCACGATGCCGTTGTTGGCGTGAAAGAGTCGGCTTTCTACGGCAAAGCCATCCGCCAGTTTCTCGTAACTGCCGCCATCTGGGATGCGCCCGACCTCGCCCGCCCGTGAAAGGTAGAGCGCGCCGTCAGCATAGTCCAGCCCGGTGATACGACTCGACTCCACCATGATCTCGTCGTATTTGGTGCTGTTGTTCACCCAGTCGTAGACGGCAACCGAACGGCTGGGATGGTAGGCATCGTAGAGGATCAGCGGATCGACGTCACCGGCCAGACTGCTGTCCAGCGCCAGGAACATCCGTCCGTCGGGTGCAAAGGTAATGGCCGTGATGCCGCGCGTGTTGTCTGGCAGCCGTTGTTCCAGGCAGAAGCCACCGCGTGGCGTCATGTAAAGATCGCCTTCTGTCGCCGGAGGCAGCCCCAGCGCAGCAGCGCGAATCCCTACGGCGCCGGCAACCGCGCCTACGCGTGGCACTGC
>DMDA01000046.1:69069-71354 GCA_003451595.1 Chloroflexota bacterium
GCAGCAGTGCCACGCGTAGGCGCAGTGGTCGCAGCGCTGGCGCTGCTTTCGCCCGCCGGCGTCGCAACATTCTGGGCAACGTTGGCCGGCGCCGGCGCCAACCCCACCTTCGCCAACACAGCAGTGAGCGCCGCCTCATTGGGGACGGCGCCGCAACTGACGGGCAGGATCAGATCGCTGCTGACATACAGCGACTGATCGCGGCTGACGGCGCAACCATCGGGCACGGCATCGAGCTTGACGCCAGCGCTAACGGTCAGCCAGATGTCGCCAACTTTGTTGTTCACCAGCGGTTTGGCGGGTGAATTCGGCGCTATGGTGGGCGCCGGCGCGCGGTGTTCGGCGGCGCCTGCCTTGATCCAGTCATAGACGAGCTGACGTTCATGCATCGGCAGCGGGCCGGTTAGCGGCATCTTGCCCGAACCGATCATCTCCCACAACTTGGAGGCTTCCGGGTCGCCAGGCACGACGACCGGTCCGTTGGCGCTGCCCGCCATCAACGGCGCGTAGGCTGTCGTCTGCAAGCCCATGATTCGCGCCGCGGCATTGTGGCAGGCGCTGCATGAGCGTTCAAACAGCGGTTGGATATCTTCGACGTAACCGATTTGGGGGCCAGGCGGCGGCAAGGGTGCGGGCGTTGGCGTCGGTATAGCAAGCGTCGGCGTCATGACCTGCATTGTCGCCGTGCTGATGGTGGTGTAGTCGACAAGCTCCACTAACGCACCGCGCGGTAGCCGCCCCACGCGACAGGCGGCGATGTCGGCGTCGCTGCGCACGTTGGTGGTTTGCAGGGTGGCGCCATATGCGGAGAAGCCAGCGTCGAGACAGGCTTCCAGCGCTGCTATGTCGGTGATGAGTTGAACGTTACGGTTTGGACGTCCGAGCAGATTGGGGTCGAGTATGGGAGGTTTGGGGCCCCCGCTCAGGACGAGGGGGGCGGTGGGTGCGCAACCGGTCAATAGACTCAGCAGGAACAGCACCAATACAAAACGTAAACGAGTAACCATAAAACTTTGACCTCTAGCGAACCGGCATCGTCGCTGGCGCGTCAGCGAAAAAGGCGCGCGCCTGTGCGATGTCAGCGTGAATCTGCGCCACCAACTCGGCGATGGTGGCAAAACGCGTTTCGCCGCGCAGCCGATGGAAGAAATCCACCGCCAGCACACGGCCGTACAAATCGTCCACCTGTCCGGGTGGTGGGAAATCGAGCAGATGGCTTTCCACGCGACGGTGCAACCCGTCGACAGTCGGCCGGACGCCGATATTGGTTGCGCTGTAGAAAGCGTTGATGCGGTCGAACCCCGCAATCAGCGTACGCGTGGCATAGACGCCATCCGCAGGCAGCAATTTGTCGGGCGGCGTGCGCAGGTTGGCGGTGGGGATGCCGACCTGCCGCCCGCGCTGGTCGCCATGCTCGACGACGCCGCTGACGCGGTAAGGACGGCCCAAGAGCGTTGCAGCAGCCTCGACCGCTCCCGTGCTCAGGAGCTGGCGGATATAGCTGCTGCGCACGGGGTGATCATCCAACGTAATCGGTGCGATGACCTCGACGGTGAAGCCAAGCTCTGCGCCGAGCGCCCGCAGCGTGGGAATGTCGCCGCTGCGATTGCGCCCCAGGGCGAAATCCGGCCCAACCACCAGCGTGGCCAGCCCAAGATGTTCTTTGAGCAGCGTTGTAAAATCACGCGGGGAAAGGTGAGCAATCTCCAGGTTGAAGGGCTGGATGAGGCCGTGCGTGAGGCCAAGCGCGGCGGCGGCTTCGAGGCGTTCCATCGGCGTTGTGAGCAAGAAGTAGGGCAGATCGGGCCGCAGCACGCGCACAGGGTGGGGGTCGAAGGTCAGAAAGGCGGTGTTGACCGGCGTCCCGTGCGCCGCAGCCATGTGCTTTGCCAGCTGCTGCATGTGTTGGAGCAGCGCCTGATGCCCGCGATGCACGCCATCGAAGTTGCCGATAGTCAGGACAGTTGGCCCGTCGAGATGAGCTTTGCGGAGTTCGTCAAAAGTGCGCATACCTGTCATTTCTTGGAGATTTCATTGCAACCATTTTTGCGCGCGCCAGCGCCAGCCAGCGCCTTCACGCGCCACGCCGAGTCGACGAATGACGCCGACCAGCACGCCATTTTCGTCGCGCGCGGCGGCGAGTTGACGTGACGGCTCACAGGCGGCGTCGGGCAGGATCACGGTTTGTCCATGGCGCAAGCGCTGCAAGATGTCGGCGTCGAAGCGATAATCGGGCAGGGGCAGCCGGTCGCCGGTGGGTAGTAACAATTCATGGAGACGGCCAG
>DMDA01000046.1:71556-74821 GCA_003451595.1 Chloroflexota bacterium
CCGGCGGCTGTACGGCGCAGCGCCTGAAGATACGCACCTGTGCCCAGCGCGGCGCCCAGGTCGTGCGCCAGGCTGCGGATGTAGGCGCCGGCCGAGCAGTCGATGGCAAGCGTGACACGCGCGGGCGGGATGAACTCGATCAGGTCGATGCGCGTGAAGGTGACGGTGCGCGTGGGCGCGTCAACTTCCTTGCCGCGACGCGCCAGTGAGTAGAGCGCCTTGCCTTCCTGCTTGATGGCAGAGAAGCGCGGCGCCTGTTGCTCGACGACGCCGCGTAAGGGCGCCAACGCCTGGTCGATGGCGGCGGCAGTCAGCGGTGGCACAGGGTAATGAGCAACCAGGTGGCCTTCGGCGTCGTAGCTGTCGGTCTCGGCGCCTAACGTGATGACGGCTTCATACCGTTTGGGGTGATTCTGGTAGTACTCGACGAGCCGCGTGGCGCTGCCGAGACAGAGTACAAGCACGCCGCTGGCCAGCGGATCGAGCGTGCCGGTGTGGCCGATGCGTTTCTGTCCGCTCCAGCGTCGCACGCGCGCCACGACATCGTGGCTGCTGAGTAGACCGCGATAGGGGCGCTTCTCCCCAAGAGCAGGACGAGCCTCCTCGATGGGTGCTGGTGTGAGATCGGCGCGACCGGGCTTGTCGACAACAAGCAAGCCATCTAGCGCCGGGTGTGCAATATTCACGCGCGCGGCTCCGTCATCGCTTGCGCCCGACGTGCGGCAATCATCAGGGGGATCACGCGCGCCACGACGGCATCGAGGGCGCCGTCCAATGTGCAGCCGCTGGCCGGTGCATGACCGCCGCCGCCCAGTTGAGCGGCCAGCTCACCGACGGTAAAGCCCGGCTTGGCGCGAAAACTGCACTCCACTGCCGGGCCGCCCTGGGCGTTGATCTTTTCGGTGAAGACCGCGCTCATGTCCGCCTCATTGACGGAAGCCAGGATGCTGTTGAGGCGCGAATCGTCATCGGTGTGACCGGCGGCGCGCAACTGCGCCTGGCTCACTGTCACCCAGACGACGCCTTCTTCCAACCGTGCATCTGCCAGCACGCGCGACCACAGCGACAGCGTGCTGAAGGGCAGGCGATTGAGGGTGCGCTGTACAGTCGCCGCCAGATTGGCGCCAGCGCGCTGCAGATGCATTGCCGCTTCGAGCACCTCGGGCGTAGTGTTGCTGGTGCGGAAACAAAGCGTGTCCGTGACGATGCCGGTGAGCAGACACGTGGCGATCTCCGGGTCGGGCGACGCCCCCAATGCCTCTGCCAGATAGACGAGCATCTGGCTGGTTGCGGCGCAGCCGGCTTCGACCCAATTAGCAATGCCGAAGCGCGTGTTGGTGATGTGATGGTCGATCACTACCAACGGGATGCCTGCATGACGCGCCGGGTCGAAGACTGCACCCATGCGATCCGGGCTGGACATATCCAGACACACAATCAGGTCATAGACATCCGTCACAGCGTGTGGGGCAATGATGGCGTCGGCGCCGGGTAGAAACGTAAAGTCGGGAATGACGGGGTCGGGCATGGCGGCGATGGCGTGCTTGCCAAGGCGCTGCAAGAGGTGCGTCATGCCAAGCACACTGCCGTAGGCGTCGCCGTCGGCGTTGACGTGGCTGACGCAGAGGATGTGGTTGGCGGCGCGTAATGCGGCGAGCAGGTCGTCAGGAATGTAGTAGGTCATGGTGCATCGATGATGAGTGATAATTGGGCAAGGCCAATGTAAGTGCATAGACGCGCACTGCACCGGCAGCGCGTAGGGCGCGAGCGCAGGCCTGCAGGGTGGCGCCGGTGGTGTATACGTCGTCGATCAAGAGCAGGTGCAGTCCGCGACAGCCGGGCGCGGCTGCAAACGCACCCTCGACGTTGGCCTTGCGGGCAGCGGCGTTCAGGCCAACCTGCGACTGCGTCAACTTTTCGCGGCGCAAGAGATTGGTGCGTAGTGACAGCCCTGTCTGTTGGCAGAGGCCACGCGCCAGCAATTCAGCTTGGTTGTAGCCGCGTGTGCGCAACCGCTCGGCGTGGAGCGGCGTCGGCACAACTGCATCGATCCGCTCCCGCACCGTCGCCCATTCGGCGCCAGCCAACGCCGCCGTTAGATAACGCGCCAGTGCTGGCGCCAGGTCACGACGCCCTTCGTATTTCAGCAGGTGAATCCACTCGCGCAGGGGCGCCGTATGCAGCGCTGCCGCGCGTACATGATCGAGCGGAAAGTCGAGGTCATCCGCACATTGCGCACATGAGGGAACGCGCGCTGGCTGCACGCGACCGCAACGGGTGCAGATGGTCGCTGGCGTGGGCGTCACAAGCTGGGCGCAACGGGCGCAAATCTGACGCCCGGCGCGGCCACAGGTAGCGCAGCGCGGTGGAAAGAGCAAATCGATGCCAGCGACGGCCCAGCGTTGCAGGGCGTGGCTGATGCGGGCGTGATGTGACACACTCATGCTGGCCGAGAGTTAGACGCGCCAGGGAAAGCGCCCTGGCGCCCACACGCTCTGATCGCCAAAAAGCGACCAACGGATGCCGATGTCGTTGAAAAACTCGCGGATGCTGTCCCCTACAATCAAGAGGATCGCCAACATCACGATCGCCAGCAAAATGATCATGAGCGCAAACTCCATGAAGCTTTCGCTGCCACGATTGGATGGATACTTTGCCATGTCTATGCAACCCCCTCTTTCTACGCGCCTGTCTTTCTACAGGCTCGTCTTTCTATGAGCGCTTCAGCGACTGAAGGCCATTTCCTGAGTATATCATCGGCTGGGAAGTCAGCCCAAGTTACGGCGCGGCAAACCGAAATCCTGCTTCTCGCCCGCCATTTCGCGAAGCGCGCCGCCGCTGGTATAATGCTGGCATCCATCCATCAGAAAGGAAGACACCGTGGATATTGCCAGGCTCTACGAACTGCAAAAGATCGACGCCAACATGGAGAAGGTGCGCCGGCGCGTGGCGCAAATCCGACGCAACCTGGGCGAGTCGGATGAGTTGCGCGCCGCACGCACCGCTGTCGAGACGACGCGCGCGACCGTAGAACGCCTCCATGCCCACCAGCTTGACGCCGAACTGAGCGGCCAACAACTCGGAGACCGCATCAAGGCCAGCGAGCGCCGGCTGATGAGCGGCGAGGTGCATAACGCTAAGGAATTGGAGGCATTGCAAGCCAGCATTGCATCCATGAAGCGCCAGCGTAGCCAGGTCGAAGATGATGCGATGGCAACCTTTCAGCAGCGCGAGGAGGCGGAGCAACAGTTGGTCGAGCAACGCG
>DMDA01000046.1:75079-76331 GCA_003451595.1 Chloroflexota bacterium
GTGCAGAATGGCGCGTGCAGCGCGTGCAATGTTTCACTGCCCACCGGCATCGTTGCCAACGCTCGCGTCATCGAGGGCAACCCCGTCTTCTGCCCAAGTTGCGGACGTATCCTGTTTGCTGGATGACCCTGTGACGCGTTGTCTCTTATTTCCCCACCAACGGCAGTTGTAGCATATATGGCCAGGCGTACCGGATCGTCACGACTTCGGCCTGCGTCTCTACGCGGTTGTGGTGATGGAGCAGCAGGATGCCGCCGGGATTTTGCTTGGCATGACCAGAGATGTCCAACTGTAGTGTCAGCCCTGTGTCGCTCTGCACTGCCAGCGGCGCCGCTCCCATCACCCCTGGTGCGTCTAATGCCGGATGCGCCAGATCGAAAACGCGCGGCGGCGTCTGATCGACGATGTTTTCGGGCGCCATCCTCAGCGCCGCATGATAAGTTGTCACTGTATAGGAGATGACCGTCTGTCCGGTCGTCAATCCCAGGTCAGCCACGCGCACCGGCAGCGCCAGGACGCGACTCTGGAAGGGCCGGCTGTCGGCGGTGGCAGGATCGATCCCGTTGAGCGGCGCCTGGATGCTGCGCTGACCGGTGCGCAGGTTCTCAAGCACGCTGACAAAAGTGTCGCCCATAAACTGGTTCGCCAAATACCCTTCGCGGCTGCTGTTGAAAAGGCGATAGTCTGCAACGCTATCTTGATTCGTGTCGATCATGACGTCGAAGCGCACTTGATTGGGTGTTGACCAGGCCGCGTGTGCGGCAACGCCGAAGACAAGCATAGCGTCCTGCGCGCCTACGCGCGCAAAATCGGTGGCGATGCCAACGTGGCTGAGGTCGGCGGCGTCATAGCGATCGGGCGCAGCAGGGTCAAGGCTGGGCGGACGCGTGTTGGGGCTTTGCACGGCGAGTTGCAGCACGTGGACGAGCGCCACGCTATCGGTGGGAGGGGTGCTGCCGATCAACGTCTGGCCGGTGAGGGTGATCGTGGCTGTCGGTTCGTCGGCAATTGTGATGGATGCGGGGGCGGCTTTGATCGCCGCCACGGGACGCGGCGCCGCATAGACTGGCACGTGTAGAATTGGCGCTTGCGCCACAAGCCGGCCGTACACCGTTGTTTGTCCTGGCGCCAACGTATTGCGATAGGTTGATTTGACATAAAGTGAATCTGCGACAAGCAGTAATTCATGCGTTGGCGACAGAGTCAGCGCGCCGGTCACTGGCGCAGCACCCGGCGCAACCCCGGCATAGAG
>DMDA01000045.1:0-2386 GCA_003451595.1 Chloroflexota bacterium
AGCTGCCATGCCGTACGGTTCCCGCAACGCTGCGGGCGGCGGCGTGAGGCTGAGATAGGGATGCGTGCGCGATGGGTGTTCGCCTTCGGGGCGATCCGCCAGCACTTCGACGCGGTGCAGCACGCCGACCGTCACTTCCTTGCCGCAAACCGGGCAGATGCCGCCGTGCGCCAGCGTCGTCGCCGGATGCCAGCGCACGCCGCATTTGCGGTGACCATCGACGTGATATTTACCCTCTTCGGGGAAGAACTCGATCGTGCCCTTGAACACCGTCGGATCGCCGCTCCGCATGGCGGCGAAGAGTGCATCGTAGCTCAATTCACAGTCAAAGAGGGTGGCTTCACGCGCCAGCTTCTGCGGCGAATGCGCATCGGAGTTGGAGACGAGCGTGTAGCGATCCAGGTTGGAGACGCGCCAGTTCATCGGCGGGTCGGAGGAAAGCCCGGTTTCCAGCGCAAAGATGTGCGGCGTCAGGTCGCCAAAGCATTCCTCCACCGAATCGAAGCCCGACATCGAACCGAGCATGGCGAACCACGGCGTCCAGATGTGCGCAGGGATGAAGTGGCAGCGTGCGTCCGTCTCCAGCGCGATCTCTAGCAGGTCGCGTGAGTCCAGCCCCAGGATCGGGCGACCGTCGGCGCGGATGTTGCCGATGCGTTCCAGCCGCGCCTGCAGGCGCTCCACTGCGGCGAGGTCGGGGGCGAAGATCAGGTTGTGCACCTTGCGCGTCTTACCGTGGCGTTTATAGATGTTGCTGATCTCGCCGCCGAGCAGAAAACGCACCTCGCCCCGGCACGCGGCCGGGATGTCGGCGCTGGCCGCAGCCGCAAACTCCTCCTTTAGCCGGAATAGGCCCGGCTCGGCAGGCGTCAGCTTTTGCTGAATCTCCGCCAGCCAGCCCGGATGTGCGATGTCGCCGGTCGCCACGACGGTGACGCCCTTAATCTGCGCCCATTTCCAGAGATGTTCGAGCGTCAAGTCTTTGCTGGTGGCGCGTGAGTAGTGCGAGTGGATGTGGAGGTCGGCGACGAGGTGCATAGCTCTTGTCTTATAGATAGCACAGATAGACTTTGCTCATCTTCCCGGAAGCTCAGAGCTTCCGGGAAGATAGGGAATGTGCAACTTTTGACTGCGTTGTCGATTTTGTGCATGGCGCCCATACCATTGACGCAGATCACCTGCCTGCACAAATGCAATTACCGGGACGCCCTGTTGCAGCCAGGAATGAACTCGCATCCGCTGATGCTTCCAGTGTACACACGCTGCATCCGGCGGTCAACATTGTATTGAAAGCCAGCAGCCTCGCCGGTGTGCCCTTCTCCGTCCGCCTATGGTACACTGTTGCGTCATGACAAACCGTTGGCTTCTGGGTGCGATCCTGACCGGCGCGCTGGCGAATGTGTTGCTGCTGACGCCGCTGCCGCTGCTGGTGCAGGCTATCGCCGCATTGTGGATCGCCGGCTTCCTCCCTGGCGCGCTGTTGACCGAGGCGTTGGTTGGGCAAAGCGCCTCGCGTCCCGACCGCTTTGAGCGCGTGCTCTACAGCATCGCCGCCGCCTACCTGGTCATGGTCGTGGGGATGTTGCTGATCAGCTATTTGCCCGGCGGGCCGACGCAGCTCCCCACGCTGTTGGCGTTTGACGCCGTAACACTAGCGCTGGCAGGTTGGGTCTGGCAGCGCGGGCAGCGCATGCAACCGGGGGCGCCGGCTTGGGAGCCTTTTGGCGGCGACCGACGCTGGTTCTGGGCGGGTTTGCTGACGCTGCTGACGCTTGGCGCCGTCTTCCGCTTCGTGGGGCTGGAGTACGCCGATTACCAGGGCGACGAGGCGCGCGCAGCGTTGCGGGCGGCGGCCGTGCTGCAAGGCTACGAAGATGTGTTAATGCTTCACAAAAAGGGGCCGACCGAAATCCTTGTCCCGACGGCGCTCTACACACTGACCGGTCACTTGACCGAGCAGACGGCGCGGCTGCCTTTTGCCATCGCCAACCTGGCCGCGCTGCTGGCAAGCTTTGTGCTGGGCTGGCGGCTTTATCGGCCACTGGCCGGCTGGATTGCGGCAATGTTCCTGCTGCTCGATGGCTACTTCATTGGTTTTGCCCACATCGTGCAATATCAGAGCGTCGTCTTTTTGACCTCAGTGCTGACGGTGCTGGTGCTTTATCGGCTATACGTCAAGCCAGCAGCGCCTGCGCGCTATCTGGCGTTGGCCGCCATCCTGTTGGCGACGGGCATGCTGTCGCACTATGAAGGCGCACTGGCGGCAATCCCCGCGGCCTACCTGCTGGCCGTACTCTTTTGGCGCAACCGCCAACAGTGGCGCTCGCTGCTCGGTGCGGTGGTGGTGGCAGCAGGCGTCGGCGCTGTGGTGTTGGGCGTCTTCTAC
>DMDA01000045.1:2648-3067 GCA_003451595.1 Chloroflexota bacterium
GATCGGCGCATTGGCGGCAGCCCGCCTTACAACAATCTCAACGACGTTTTTCTGCGCACGACGCTCTACAGCACAACTTACTATGTGCTGCTGGTAATTGCGTTGACTGCGCTGGCCGTGATCCGCGTCATTCGCCGGCATTTCCGCCCAACGGTCAGTTGGCTCCTGACGGCAGTCATTGTGATCTTCTTTGGCGCGACGCTCTTCCGCCCCGACTGGTTGACCATCGGCGGCAAGGACTGGATTGTCATCCCCTTTGCGCTGCTGTTCGGCTTGGTCGTGTTGCTGCCGCACCAACGCCACGAAAACCGCACGGTCTGGCTTTGGTTCAGCGCAGTCATGATCCTGGCGCTTTTTCTCACCGAGAAACCGCGCACGCATGTCTACACCTTCTTCATCCCCTGGATGCTGCTCGCTGG
>DMDA01000045.1:3325-4111 GCA_003451595.1 Chloroflexota bacterium
GGTGGATCGGTGTGAGCGTGGCGGCGCTGCTCACTCTTGTTTTCGGCTACTATGCTTACGCCTACTTTCTCAGTCAGGATGAGGTGATGCTCGACTATCATGCCCGACGCCCGCCTGGTTATGTCGTCGTCTACGACGAACCGGACAACAAGGCGCGCTTTGGCTTCCCGCTCAACAATGGCTGGAAAACGATCGGCGAACTGTACCGCACCGGCGTGTTGAACGGCTCCTTCGAGAGCAACGAAAAAGAAGCATGGGTGCCGGCTTGGTACACGCGCGGGGAAGATCGCTGCCGCCGCGACGCGCAATGGTTCTTCGAGATTCGCAATCTGGAACCCTGGGCCGACGAAGACGCGCTGGCGATGGAGCACTACTTGCGCCAGGGTTTTGAGAAATGGGGACGCGTCCAGGTCAACGGGCGCGACAAGTTGATTATCTACAAGCGCACCGGCAATCATCAAGAGTTTCCGACCCAGGCGCCGGTGGATGGGTTGCCCACCTTCCGCGCCGAAGATTATGTCGCCGCTTTTGACGCCAACGCACTGGCGAATTTGCCGCTCACCTATCCGTCGGTTGACCCGCCCATCGCCAACCCGCTGGAGATCAACCTCGGCGATCTGATTACGCTGGAAGGCTACGACATTCACTACGTGAAGCCACTGCGTCCTGGCGACAATATCTACTTGACGCTTTACTGGCGCGCTCAACGCCCCATCGATAAGTCCTTCAAGGTCTTCAATCAATCCTACTTTGGCGATGGGCAAATTGTGGCGCAGCGCGACGGCT
>DMDA01000045.1:4292-5343 GCA_003451595.1 Chloroflexota bacterium
CTGGATGCCAGCGGCGCCGAGGTCGGCACGCAGGTGCATCTGACCGATATTCGCATTGGGGAAGAATGAAGCTGCGTTATCGTGAAGCAGCCTGGCTGCTCTTTCTGTTTTTGCTGGCGTGGGCGCCGCGTGCGCTGGCGTTGGACGCCTACGTCTCCCCCGACGAACGCAAGTGGCTGGCGCGTTCGGCTAACTTCACCTACGCGCTGGCGCATGGTGATTTTGCCCAGACCTTCCAGCGCGAGCATCCCGGCGTTACGGTGATGTGGGCAGGCACGCTCGGTCTGTTGGGAGAGTATCCGGCTTACCCCCAGACAGCGCCAGGCTATTTCACCTGGGAGCAAGAGAATCTCGAAGCCTGGCTGAAAACCAACACCGATCACACGCCGCTCGACCTGTTGGCAGCGGGGCGACGCTGGATCGCATTCGGCGTGGCGCTGACGCTGTGGCTGTGCATTTTTCCGCTGCACCGGCTAATCGGACGCAACGCCGCGCACCTGGCCTTTATCTTCATGGCGCTCGATCCTTTCAGCGTGGCGCTGTCGCGTCAACTACATCCAGACGGTTTCGTCGCCAGCTTCATCTTCCTCGCCCTGCTGCATTTTCTGGCCTGGCTCTACGCCGGATTGCGTTGGCACGACCTGGCGATCTCCGGCGTAGTGATGGGGTTGGCGTGGTTGACCAAAACCCCGGCTGCCTTGCTCGTTCCTATCGGCGGCATATTGGTGGCAGGACAAATGTGGCGGCTGTGGCGACGCCGCCAGTACACACCACCGGATGATCCATACGCAGATCGCGATGAACGCGTCGAGTCCACAAGACAACTTGCGCCCCGCCCCACGCGCCTCCTCAGCGGCTATATCTTGTGGGGCGTCATCGCCGTGGCAACCTTCTTCCTACTCTGGCCGGCAATGTGGGGCGACCCGCTTGGCTCGCTCCTGCGCATGGCAACAGAGATGGAAGCCTACGTCGAGGGGCATGTCAATCCGAATTTCTTTTGGGGACAACCAACCGGCGACCCGGGTCTCTTCTTTTACCCGGTGGCGATCTT
>DMDA01000045.1:5553-8032 GCA_003451595.1 Chloroflexota bacterium
CGCCGCACCGTGCGCGCCCTGACCTTTTTCGTCGTGTTCTTCGTAGTCGCCATGACTGTGCCCGCCAAGAAGTTCGATCGCTACGTGCTGCCGATCTTCCTGGCGCTGGATGTGCTCGCCGCCCTGGGCTGGCTGTCGCTCTCGCTGCTCCCCTGGCGCCTGGATGCACCGGCGTGGCTGCACCGTCTACGCGCCGTATCGCCGACCGCAGCACTCTTGACGCTCGCTTTCGTACTGCACGGCATCTTCACGGCGCTCACCTATCCCTATTACTTGACCTACTACAACCCGCTGGCAGGCGGCAGCCGCACGGCGCCCAATGTGCTCTTTGTCGGCTGGGGCGAGGGGTTGGACGCGGCGGCGCGCTGGCTCAATGCACAACCGGGTAGTGAGAACTTCCGCGTAGCCGCCTGGTATGCCGATGGCCCTTTTTCCTACTTTTCCGACAGCCAGGCAGTGCCAATGGGCTACAGCTCGCCACTCTCCTGGCTGGATACAGATTATGCCGTCACTTACATCAACCAGTGGCAACGCCAGCTTCCTTCGCCCGCTGCAGTGGCGTGGTTCGAGGCGCAGACGCCGGCCTTCGAGGTGCGTAAGGATGGCCTGACGCTGGCGCGCGTCTACGATCTGCGCGATACGCTGCTGCCGCCCTTCATTGACCTTAACACTGCGCCCGCTGCCGATTTTGGCGCTGCGGTCCGGCTCATCGGCGTCGATCTGCCGCAGGCGACGCTGGCGCCGGGCGCAGAGCAGCTGGTCACCTTCTACTTGCAGGCGCTGGCGCCGATGTCCACCAACTACAACGCACTCGTGCGGCTGGTTGCACCTGATGGCGCCGAGCTTTGGCGGGCAGATGGCTGGCCCTGGGGCGCGCCGACTTCTGCCTGGCCCGTGCGCGAGGTTCGCCCCGATGGCTACACGCTCACGATCCCCGTAGACGCGATGCCAGGACTCTATCAACTCTTGCTCGCCTTTTATGACCCGGCGACCCTGACCCCACTGCCCGCCACACCGGTGCGCGGTGGGGAGCCCCTGCCGGCTGGCGAACAGAAGGTAGCGCTGATCCAGGTGGGCGCGCCGCCAGATGCTGCCGTGACGCCACTTGCAGCGCCCTTTACCTTTGGCGATGTGGCTCAGCTTTCAGGTGCGGCGCTGCCGGAGACTGCCACGCCCGGCGCACCTGTAACGCTGCAACTGCAATGGGACGCGCTTGCTACACCTGCCACTGATTACACGATCTTCGTGCATCTCGTCGATGCCGCTGGCGCACTGGCCGCCCAGCAAGATCAACCGCCACTGGGTGGTTTTGCGCCGACGCACACCTGGCAGCCCGGCCAACGCCTCGTCGATGCGGTGACGTTGACCCTGCCGCCTGACCTGGCGGCGGGTCGCTACGCCGTACGCGTCGGGTTGTACGCTGGCGACGCGCGCCTGCCGGTCAGTCAGGAAGGCGCGACTGTGGGCGACTTCGCCGTGGTGGGGGAGATCGTCGTGCCATGATAGGGCAGTGGAACGCGGATGCCGCCGATTCGGCGGATCAAAACAGATCAAAACGTCCAGCAGGAAAAACCCGCGCCAGTCCGTCACATCCGCGTCATCTGCGCGCTATCCTCTTGCTCCTGGCGCCAGGTTTGTTGCTGGCGCTGGCTTTCTGGCTGCGCTGGCAGTACTTGCAAACGATCAGCCTCTACGTCGACGAATTCACAACCTTGTGGGCAGCACAACGTACACAGGCGATCGGCGCACCGATCATGCCAAGCGGGGTGCTCTATACGCGCGGGCTGCTGGCAACCTATGTGACCGCGGCGGTCGGCGCGCTGTTGGGTCTGGACTACACAACAGGACGGCTCCTAGGCCTGCTTTTTGGACTGGCGACCATATTTGTCCTCTTTGCCGCCGGGCGCCGCGAGTGGAATGGTCGCGTCGGCTGGCTGGCGGCGTTGGGGCTGGCGCTGCTGCCCGAAGCGATCGCCTGGGGTGGACGGGCGCGCTTCTACACGCAATTTCAGTTCTTTGCACTGCTCACGATCTGGGCGGCCTACTGGGCGATCCAGGAGACGCCCGGCAGTGGACGATTCGGCAAAACGCTGCACCAACGACATCTCATTTTCGCAGTCTGTTTCATCCTGGCGCTCTTCTCGCAAGAACAGACGGTGCTGCTCTACCCGCCGTTGCTGCTGGCGACGCTGCTCTGGCGGGGCTGGCGTTTTCTGCTGCGCCGTGCGGTCTGGCCTGCTCACCTGCTGATCGTGGCGGCGCTGGCAGTGCGCTACAGCATCGAGATTCTAGGTCAGCCTGGTTTCTTCGAGACAATCCAGGCAGAGCGCCCTTACATCGCGTTGATCTTCGATGTGGCGGCGACGTGGCCGGCGTATGCACCGCTGCTGGTTGCGCCGGAGCGCCTGCCGTGGACGCTGACAGCGCTGCTGGCGGTTGGCGTGGCGTTGATGGCGTTGGCACGCGGGAGCTGGCGACC
>DMDA01000048.1:0-15684 GCA_003451595.1 Chloroflexota bacterium
GCCCCGCCCCCCCCGCCACGCCCTCAGTGCTTGCGTACAAATGGAGCGGCTCGATCGCGATGGTTTGGGCGGAGGCAAAATTCTTCGCCGTCTCGCGCAGCGCGGCGACTTTGCCCGCCACCGCCAGGTTCCAGTCGCGCAGGGTGATGTCGTCGGCAAACATGGCGGCGATGGCGTCGAGGTTCTTGTCGGCGTAGTGGCGGAGGTAGGTCAAGAATCGTTCACTGTGTGGCTGCAACCGTTTGCGACGCTGAAACTCACTCTCTTCACCGGTCAATGCGTGTGGGTGTGTCACAAGGTCTGTACTTGTATCCACCGCCTGAGTTGGCGTATCTCGGTTCAGCTCTTCGTCGCTGACAACAGCGCTGTTTTTCATGGTTTCCTCGGTTCTTGGGCGTTCGTGCTAGAATGCTATCACAATTCCAAAACAAATTGAATCCGTCATACACAGCAAGGAGACTCGCAATGACCGAAGGAGCAGGTTTCACCTCGATGGCGGCGGCGGCCGCCGAAACCCAGGCGCCCGAGATCGGCGTCGGCATGTTGGGCTATGCCTTCATGGGCAAGGCGCACAGCAACGCTTTCAAGAAGATTCCGTATATGATGTACCCGCCGCCTGCCATCCCGAAGCTGGCGGCGATCTGTGGGCGCAACGAGGCGGCGACGCGCGCGGCGGCGATACGCTTTGGCTACGACCGCTACTACACCGATTGGCGGGAAATGCTGGCGGACCCCGCCGTGCAGTTGTTCGACAACGGCGGACCCAACGACGCCCACGCCGAGCCAAGCATCGCTGCCGCGCAGGCGGGCAAGCACATCCTCTGTGAAAAGCCGCTGGCGCGCACCGCCGAGGAAGCCAAAACGATGCTCGACGCCGTGCAGAAGGCAGGCGTCAAGCACATGGTCGCCTTCAACTACCGCTTCGTCCCGGCGATCCGCCAGATGCGCAAGCTGATCGAGAGCGGCGCGTTGGGACGCATCTACCACTTCCGCGCGGTCTATCTGCAGGAGTGGATCATGCCGCACTACAACATGCCGATGATCTGGCGGCTGGATAAACGCGTGGCAGGCAGCGGTGCGCTCGGCGACCTGGGCGCACACATCATCGACCTGGGACGCTATCTGGTGGGCGAAGTGGAGAGCGTCAGCGCCATGACCCGCACTTTCATCACCGAACGGCCGTGGGGCGACGGCACGATGGGCAAGGTCGATGTCGATGACGCCTTCGCGGCGGTGGTCAGCTTCGACAACGGCGCGCTGGGCACGGTCGAGGCGACGCGCTTCGCCGCCGGACGCAAGAACGGCAACGTCATCGAGATCAACGGCGAAAAGGGCAGTCTGCGCTTCAACCTGGAGCGCATGAACGAACTCGAAGTCTTCTGGATCGACGATGAGCCGAAAGAGACGCGCGGCTTCCATCAGGTGCTGGTGTCGGAGCCGTATCATCCGTGGTGGGAAAACTGGTGGCCCCAGGGACACATGATCGGCTGGGAGCACACCTTCGTGCACGAGATCACCCATCTGCTCGACTGCATCGTCAACGACAAGCCGGTCGCCCCGATCGGCGCCGACTTCGAGGACGGCTATCGCTGCGCGGTGATCTGCGACGCCATCCTGGAATCAGCGGCATCGAAGCGGCAGGTCGATTGTAAGTATTGAGCAGTAAGTATTGAGGAATGAGATAGCCCACGGATGACGCGGATTGGGCGGATGTACGCGGATGTCAGAATTTGTTCTGCTCCGCGCAAATCCGCTGCATCCGCGTCATCCGCGGGCTATGTGTTTTTACACAGCGTTGCGATAGGCGTAGGTGCGGCGATAGCCGTAGTCGGTGCTGAAGCTGCCGAAGGCTTTCTTGCCGGCTTTGGAAATTGGGTAGCGCCCAAGCGAGCGCAAGCCACGGCGAGCGATCTGCGTCGGGCTGTAGATTTTGCGGCAGAGCCAGTCGTAGGCGCTGCGCAGCTCCTCGACCGTGAAGTTCTTGGGGATGAAAGTCAAGTGCGCAGTGTCGTAATGGCTCCACGGCACATCGAGCAGGCGATTTTCGCGCTCCACCACCTCGCGGAAAGGCGTGCCCGGATAGGGCGTGAGCATAGTCGTGCTGACGCTGTCCAGCTCGCTGGTGCGGATGAAATCCCACATCGCCTGGAAGGTCGCCGGCGTGTCAGAGTCAAAGCCCATCACAAAGAGACCAACGACCCCGACGCCCGTTTTGCGGATGGCGCGGATCGCTTCACGCGTCTGGTCGGCGTTGCCTTTGGATTTGCCCCCCAACGACGAGCGATTGTCCGGGTTGACGCTCTCAAAGCCGATGAAATGTTTGTCGAGATGTGCAGCCACGCTCATTTCGAGCAATTCTGGATGCTTGGCGATGCTCATCTCTGACTGGCAGGTCCAACCGTGTAGATCGAGCTTGGAAAGACCGGTGAAGAGTTCGGCGCAGTAGTCGGGGTCGAGCGTAAAGTTCAAGCCAAAATTATCGTCGGTCAGGAAGAAGCGCTTGATCTTGCGGCGCTTGATCTCGTCGATCACCTCATCAACGGGGCGGAAACGCATCCGACGCCCACTGACGCGGATGGCGGTGCAGAAGTCGCAGTTGCGTGGACAGCCGCGTGTGATCTCCAGATAGGGCGTCCAGTAATTTTTGTTCTCATCCACCATGGCGATCACCCGGTCGGTGATGGTGGCAAGCCCTTCCAGGTCGGCCCAGCGCAGGTCCTCGTAGAGCGGCTTCATGCCCTTGATGCCCTCCGCGGCGAAGTCCTGAATCAACTGCTGCCAGGTAAAGTAACCCTCGCCGACCATGACGCTGTGCGCAAAGGTCGCCGTGTGCTCCGGCATCAAGGTGGCGTGCACGCCGCCCATGACGACGCCGGCGCCCTGTTTCATCGCCTTGCGTGCAATCTGTTCGGCGCGTTCGATGGTCACGGTCATCGACGTGATGCCGACCAGGTCGCCTTCACGCAAGGTGTCAAGCTCCAGGTCGCGCACATTTTCGTCCCAAATCTCGACCGGAATTTCGTTGGGCACCAGCGAGGCAAGACGCATCAAGGTATAGGGCGAGCCAGGAGCTTTTCCAAAGATTCGGCCATCACGTCGTGGCTGAATCAGAACCACACGTCGCATACATCCTCCACCGATCTACTGGGCCGCCATGGCGGCGCAAACACGCTTTTGTTCAGATTGTCAGGCGATTTTGCCGCACCGCAGCGAGCAGCCAGCCATAGTGCGGAGTGAATTAAGCGGCGCGCCGTTGACAATGCCGCATATAATAGCACAGGTGCTGTGTGACGACAAGCTATTAGTAGAAAAAACTTGAGAAAAATTCACCAGCCACCCATCATGAGTCATTCGTCACACTTAATATGTCCGTCACGCCTGATAGCCGTAACTGACGGCTGACTCGTGACGGTGGCTGCACCGGGCTACACCCAATCTCGCGAAATCAGGTAGATCAATGTGTAGATGACGCCGATGATTCCGCCAACGATCACCTGTAGTGTGGTGTGACCGATGAGTTCCTTCAGTTGTGCGTCCGTAAGCGGATGACCGCTAAAGAAGGTTTGCAGAATCTGGTTGATGACACGCGCCTGTTTGCCGCTTTCCTGACGAACGCCGCGTGCGTCGTACATCACGATCACTGCCAGGACAACAGCGATGGCAAACAGCCCGCTATCCAGCCCGTACTGGTAGCCAATCGCCGTCATCAAGCTACACACCATCGCCGAGTGACTACTGGGCATGCCACCGGCCTGCGCCAGCACCTTGAAGTCGATCCGCCCCGTTTGCACCCAGAAAGCCAGCATTTTATACAGTTGCACACCAAACGCTACCGACAGCGGCAGCCACAGCGCCGCGTTGCTCAACAGAGCGCGCATCGGCGATCAGGGTTCCTGCCAGCCCATGAACGGGGTCGCCTCGTCGTCAGCCTGCCATTGACGAACGCGCAATTCTGCCGCATCCAGGCGCGCCTCGCACAATTTCGCCAGCGCGGCGCCAGTCTCATAGAGCGTCAACGTCTGCTCTAGCGGCAGATCACCCCGCTCCAATTGCGCCAACACCTCTTCAAGTTGCGCCAACGCAGCGTCATAACTCAGATTGGGATCGATCTCTACAGCCATAATCCCCACTTTACTGATAAGATGGTGCAACGTATAGCACCGATGAAATCGTTTAGCACACGAGGAATTATACCATGACCGAAGCCACACCGCCCCGCGTGATCGTCTGCCTGGCGCCCGATCTCTTCTTTGCGCCGCGCCTAGCCGACGTGATCCAGCAATTGGGCGGGCAACCCGTGATCGTGGCGACGCCGGAGGCTTTTGTCGATGCTGTGGATCGTCATTTTCCGGTGCTGGCGCTGCTCGACCTCGCCAGTGAGGGCGACTGGGCGCTCGCCATCACGCGCTGTAAGATTCGCCCCCAAACCAGCCAGGTTCCTTTGATCGCCTTTGGCAGTCACGTGGACACCGCAACCCTGCGCGCTGCTCGTCATGCAGGCGCCGACCACGCCTGGGCGCGCAGCAAATTGATGACGGAGTTGCCGCAGGTTGTGGCGCACTATCTGAACCCACCTATCGTCTATCCGGAAGGATGGGACGCGCCATTGAGCAGCCTGGCGCGCCGTGGCATCGACGAGTTCAACCGCGGTGAGTACTTTGAACAGCATGAGTCGCTGGAGTTGGCCTGGCGCGAAGAACCGCGCGCCGTGCGCGAGATGTATCAAGGAATTTTGCAGATCGGTGTAGCCTTTTTGCAGATTCAGCGCAACAATTGGGCAGGCGCCATCAAGATGTTCCGTCGTGGGCTGCCGCGTCTGCGCACGCTGCCGCCCATCTGTCAGGGGGTTGACCTTGCGACGTTCCGCGCCAGCGCCGAAGCGATCCACTGGGAAGTCACAACGCTGGGGGCGGCGCGCTTGCACGAGTTCGATCAAAGCCGTTTCCCGCGCATCAGCATCCAGGCGTGAGCCGAGCCAGAAGTGTGCACGGCAAGTGCGCTATGCAGAGGTCGCCCTGGCGGGCGTGAAGAAAGCAACGCCAGGGCGCCAGCCGACTATCCTATCAGAACGCCAGCAGACTGTAGCCGCCATCCACCTCGATCGTCTGACCGACGATCATGCGGGCGGCATCGGTGCAAAGCCAGGCGGCGACTTCACCCACATCTTCTGGCGTGACCAGGCGCCCGGCAGGTGTATGCTGCTGAGCGTAGGCGATCATCTCATCCTTGCGCGGGAAGAAATCCAGCGCGCCGGTGATAACCACCCCAGGACTGATACAGTTGGCAATGATATTCTCGGAGGCCAGTTCCACCGCCAAGTAACGCGTCAACGCCTCAATCGCAGCCTTACTGACCCCGACGACGCCATATTCGGGGAAGACGCGCCGGCTACCGATGCTGGTGACGGTCAGAATGCGCCCCCAGCCTTGTCGGCGCATATAGGGAACCGCCGCCTGCGCTCCCACCAGAATACTGCGGGCGTTGACGTTGATCGTCCACTCCCACGCTTTCAGGTCGATCTCAGTAATCGGCTTGAGGACGCCGCTGGCGGCATTGCCGACGAAAATATCGACGCTGCCCAGCATGCTGGCGCTTTCATGCACCAGCGCCTGCATCTCCTCCTCGCGTCCGACATGCGCCTTGACAACGACGGCGCGCACGCCCAGTTGTTCAACGGCTGCGGCGGTTTGCTCCGCCTCCTCACGATGACGCACATAATTGATGGCGACATGACAGCCGCGCGCGGCCAGCGCCAGTGCAATGCCACGCCCGATGCCGCGTCCGCCCCCCGTGATGACGGCGCACTTTCCTTGCAATTCTGTCGTCATCATGGGCTACCGTCCGGCCAACAAGTGAAGTTTCTCGCTCGTCTCCCGCCAGGAGATTTTGCTGAGACCCAGCTTCTGTCGCAACTGGTCTTCGGGCATACCGTTGCGAAAGTCGCGCACTGCGCATGTCCAGCGCAGCGTCTCGAAACCAACCTGCACATAGCGAATCCCGGCCAACTCTCCCAGCTCCTCCAACACATACTCCAGATTACGCGGGGTGCAGTCGAAGAGCAGGTCTTTGGGTCGATATTGCGCCAGATACTGCTGCAGCGCCGGCGTAATCGTGGCTGTCAAGCCCAGGGCGCGGTTCTTGTGGGCGTACCGTTCTTCGCGGTAACGCACCAGTAGCACCGGCGATGAGGGTTGCGCAATATCGATGTCATCAATCAACAAGCGCGCACATTCAGCCTTTTTGATGCCGGTCTGCAACAGCAGGCTCACCAACAAATAGGGGCGTGCATCCGGATTCTGGCGGTCGCGGCTGATGTCTTGCGCCTTAAGCAGCAGCGTGCGCACGTCACCATCGCGCAGGATTTTGGGCAACGGCGTGCGCGCTTGAATCTGCACCAACGGTTCCGCTGGATCGGAACCAATGACGCCGACGCCATGTAGCCAGCCAAAGAAGACCTTCATGGTCGTGATGCGCCGCGCCTGCGTTTTGGCGCTGAAGTCCATCTGACGCTCTTCAGCCAGCCAGGGCAAGAACTCATCCAGGTTCTGCGTGGTGATGTGATAGAGTTTGGTGTCACGCCCCAGATAGTCAGTCAGAAATTTCAGGTCATTTTGGAATGCTTTGATGGTGTTCTCACTAAAGCCCTTGCGGAGCATATACTCGCGAAAGGCATCGACCGCATCAATCAGCGCGCTGCTGGCGCGCAATGGCGGCGTCAGCGTTGGGGCGGCGTTTTCACCGGGCTGCGCTGACATAGCCGCTGCGACGCCAGGGCGGGCGTCCTCTTCAGATAGTGCAGGTGGGATTGCTGGCGACTCGGACATGATTCGTTCACCGTTGGGTCATCGTGCCACGAAATTTCGTATAGATGCCGGAGAGTATAGTCGTGCACATCGAAAGATGTCAAACCTCCACCCCAAAGTAAGAACCCGGATTCTCGTCGAATCCGGGTTCTTACTTTGGGGTCTTGTTGGCGCAGCTTCCAGGAGACTGCGGAGTCTCCCGGAAGCTGTGCTGCCCACCTCTGCAGCCTAGAAACCGAACAGACCGGCGCCAAAAGCCGCCGCAAAGACCAACGAGACGATCGACATCAATTTGATCAAGATATTGAGCGACGGGCCGCTGGTGTCCTTGAAGGGGTCGCCCACTGTGTCGCCAACAACGGCAGCCTTGTGCGCTGGCGAGCCTTTGCCGCCCATCTCGCCGGTCTCGATCCATTTCTTGGCATTGTCCCAGGCGCCGCCTGCGTTCGCCATCATCACCGCCAGCAAGAAGCCTGAGGTGATGGCGCCGACCAGCATCCCCGCCAGGCCGTCCTTCCCCAGCAGGAAGCCGATCAACACCGGCGAGATCACCGCCAACAGACCGGGCACAATCATCTCGCGCAGTGCGCTGCGGGTGCTGATGTCCACGGCGCGAGCATAATCTGGCTTGGCCGTGCCCTCCATCAACCCGGTGATCTCCTTGAACTGGCGACGCACCTCCAGCACAATCTCTTTGGCAGCCTTACCCACCGCCGTCATCGTCAGCGCGGTAAAGAGGAAAGGCAACATAGCGCCGATCAACATCCCCGGCAGCACCGTAGGCGCCAGCACATTGAGCGTCTGGATGCCGGCTGCATCCATGTAAGCGCCAAGCAGCGCCAGGGCCGTCAGCACGGCCGAGCCAATCGCAAAGCCCTTGCCGGTGGCGGCGGTGGTGTTGCCCAGGCTGTCCAGGGCGTCAGTGCGCTGACGCACTTCCGGCGGCAGATGCGCCATCTCGGCAATGCCGCCAGCATTGTCGGCGACAGGGCCATAGGCGTCGGTCGCCAGCGTCACGCCCAGCGTGCTCAACATGCCAACGCCGGCCAACGCCACTGCGTACAGGCCAGCGGTGATGCCAGCCTCTGGAATTGCCTGGTAGCCAAACCACATCGACAGCAGCATGGCAACGGCCACGATCATCACGGGCGCCGTCGTGCTGTTCATACCGACAGCAATGCCCTGAATGATCGTGGTAGCCGGACCGGTTTCGGCGGCGTCGGCAATAGAACGCGTCGGCTTATTGGTGTACGCCGTGTAATATTCAGTGAACCAGGCGATGCCATTGCCAGCCACCAGACCCGCCAGAATCGCCAGGAAGAAGTAGAAAGGCACGCCCGCCAGCAGCACAAAGAGCAGCGAGATGACCAGCACGATGCCAGAGGCGCCCCACACGGAACGCCGCAACGTTGCCAGCAATTGCTCTTGCGAGGCGTTTTCTTCGGTCTTGACCAGGAAGGTGCCAATCAGCGAGGCAATAATGCCGCCGCCTGCAATCAAGAACGGCAGACCAACGAAACCTAGCGCCGCCCCGGTGGATAGCACCAACCCCACGCCCAGGGCTGAAGCTGCAATGATCGAACCGACATAGCTCTCGAAGAGGTCGGCGCCCATGCCGGCCACGTCACCCACGTTGTCGCCCACGTTGTCGGCGATCACAGCCGGGTTGCGCGGGTCATCTTCCGGGATGCCTGCCTCCACCTTGCCCACCAGGTCCGCACCGACATCAGCCGCTTTGGTATAGATGCCGCCGCCGACGCGGGCAAAGAGAGCGATGCTGCTGGCGCCAAAACCAAAGCCAGCCAGAAAGCCAATCTCCGCCGATAAGGACGCCGGGTCGTTGCTGCCTGCAAAAACCAGGTACATGACGCTCAGACCGAGCAGACCAAAGCTGACCACCGCCATGCCCATGACAGAACCACTGCCAAAGGCAACGCGCAGCCCGTCGTTGAGACTGCGCGCAGCGGCAGCCGCCGTGCGCACGTTGGAGCGTACAGCCACATACATGCCCAAGTAGCCGGCCGACGCCGAAATCAGTGCGCCCACAACAAAATTGACCGCTGTCTGCCAGTTGATAAACGCACCGACAATCAGCGCTACCACCACCACAAAAATCGCCAGATAGGTGTACTCACGGCGCAGAAACGCCGCAGCGCCAATCTGGACCGCCTGAGAAATCTCGCGCATTGTCTGGTTGCCCTGGTCTTCGGCAAGCACCCGGCGTATCTGATAGACGACAAAGCCGATGCCGACCACACTGAGCACCAGTGCAATCACGATGGGAACAGTTCCTTGCAACAAGGGAAACCTCCTTCAAATTGATTTTTGGAAAAGGAACTACAACGAATGATGAGGTAAATCACAGCAATCATCATCACTGATGAATTGTGCCCACCCACTGTTGCGCATGGCGCAGCCCTGCCATGCTGTTTTTCATAACCGAAGTAGAGACGCTGCTGTTGTTACTGACTGCTGTTGTTACTGACTGCTGTTGTTACTGACTGTCGATCAAGAGTCGCCATACCGGATACAAAACTGACAATGATTGGCGTCCACCGCAATCATTTGCGCAATCAGTTGTTGTAGCAATCACAATAAGCGTATCGATATTGTAATTTGTGGGTATGCTTTCGCCAAATCTTCCAACGCCTCTTACTTTGCCGCACCTGTGGCAGAGCAACTGCGGAGCTGCCGGGAAGATACACCTGCAGGTGAAACTTCGCCCCGAACGGGAAGTAGGCCCCCAATTCCGGCTTGCAGCAATGCCCACAATTCGATAAGATAGAAAGAAATCCCCCGGTCACCAACCAACGTCTTCTCGCTCCGAGAAGCCTAGCAAAGGAGCTGAACATGTGCACTCTTCGCCGCTACCATTGGAGTGGGTTCTTGTCTGTACTGACGCTCTGTCTGGTTCTAAACCTCCCTGGCGTGGCAGCGGCAGAGACGCCAACGCCGCTCGTCCAGCGTAGCACTAGCACACCGTCGCCAATCGACAACCTGGAAGATGTCCAGAAAGCCGTCGTGCGAATCGAAGCCGTCGGTGCGTTCCGCGACCCGGCTGAGGAAATGATGATCGGCGCCGGCTCTGGCAGCGGCTTCATCATCGACCCGGAAGGCTACGTGGTCACTAACAACCATGTCGTCACCGGCGCGGCACTCTTCAAAGTCTATGTCGATGGCAAAGCACAGCCAGTCAATGCACGGGTCATGGGCGTCTCCGAATGCGCTGACCTGGCCGTGATCGACCTGCAAGGCAAAGGCTATCCTTATCTGACATGGTATGAAAAACCGCTCAAAGTGGGGCTGGATGTCTACGCCGCTGGCTTCCCCCTGGGCGACCCGGAGTACACATTGACGCGGGGCATTATCGCCAAAGCGCGTGCGAATGGCGAGACCAGCTGGGCTTCGGTCGATGGCGTCATCCAACACGACGCCATTATCGACCACGGCAATTCGGGAGGCCCGCTGGTGACCACCGACGGCCAGGTTGTAGGCGTCAACTATGCAGGTGACCGTGACGCCAACCAGTTCTACGCCATTGGGCGCGACGGTGCGCTGGAGGTAATCGAGCAGCTATTGCAGGGCAAGGATGTCGATGCGATCGGCGTCAACGGCAGCGCCGTCATGAATGACGACGGCTCACTGTATGGCATCTGGGTTGCCTCGGTGGCGTCAGGCTCGCCAGCCGACCGCGTCGGGCTGAAGCCGGGTGATCTCATCACGTCGCTGGAGAATATACCTGTCGGCGAAGACGGTACGATGTCCACCTACTGCGAAATCTTGCGCAGCCACGCCGCCGATGACGTGATGGCGATCGAAGTGGTGCGCTTCGACACGGAGGAAGTGCTCGAAGGGCAACTCAATGGACGGGTGTTGCAGCAGAGTGTGTCGCTGACCACTGGCGACAACGGCGCTCAGCAAACCGACGCCACTTCGCCTGCCAGCGAGACGTACGATGAGTTCGTCAGCGTCGCCGACGCCCAGGGCATCCTGACCTTCGATGCACCGGCAGCCTGGACAGACATCCAGGACGGCGAGTGGAAATTCAACGACGAAGTCGTGGGAATCCGCCTGGACATCTCGCCCGATCTGCAAAATTTCTACGACAACTGGAATATCCCTGGCGCCATCCTGCGTTACTCTGACGTGCTGCCCGACCAGATGGCGGTGGAGAATCTGCTAGATGAGTACACGCTCAACGAGTCGTGCACGAAGGGTGAACGCAACACCATTGAATTGGGCGAGCTGGCAGGGGTCTACCAACTGTGGGAGAAGTGCGGCAAAACTGCCACGACTGGCGCCATCGTTGCGTTGGCGCCAACGGAAACTCAGGCCTTCTATGTATTGCTGGAACTATACGCAGCGGAGGACAAGGATCTCAATGCGCGCGATACAATTCTGAACACACTGACAGTGACACCCTCCAGCGCGCAGGCGGACAACGAACCTGCGCCCGTCACCAACAATGGCAGCCCACTCTTTGACCTGGTCGACACCAGTGATCTGGCTTACACCTACGTCGCCATCGAAGACCCGGCTATCAGCGCGCTGATCCCGTCGGAGTACAGCGATATCACCTCGGCGGTGTGGACGAACGACGCTGGTGAGCCGCTCGGTTACATCCTGACAGCGGCGCCCAATATCGACAAGTTCAACAGCACCTGGACAACGCCGGGCATGATCATCAAGAGCGCCATCGGCATGACAAAAGCCATCGACCCCGACGAGCTGTTGACCGACGAAACGCTGGCCAAAACGTGCACCTACGACGACCGCTACACCTACACGCACAAAGCCTTCGACCGCACCTACGACATCACCTTCGATGTCTATAAGCAGTGTGATAACACCGAAAACCAGTACGCCGTCCTGATCGCCCAATCCAATCCGATCGATCAGGTGATCTTCATCGACTTCCTGGCGGTGACCGACGCCGACGTCGAAGCCTTCAACACCTTGCTCGATAGCTTCTATCTCGATGCTGATCTGGCCGGCAACGTGACCACGGAGGCGAACACCAGCAGTAGCGCCACAACCGAGACCGGCCCAGCGCTCGTCACGCACACCGACGACACCGAAACCATCAGTGTGCAAACACCGGAGAGCTGGACTGACGTTGTCAGCGATGATTGGCTGATCGACGGCGACAAGATCGGCGTCGCCCTCAGTGTCGCCCCTGACGTACAGGAATTCAACGACACCTGGGACACGCCCGGCGTCTTTATCGGCGTATCTGAGCAACTGGCCAGCAATTTCACAGTCAACGAGGTGCTTGACGTCTTCGATTTTGCTGAGAATTGCACCTACGACGCCCGTTACGATTATAAGACCAGCGTCCTCGTGGGTGGTTACGATGTCTGGACAGATTGCGGCGACGTCAAGGGCAGCACATTTGTCGTGCTGGCGGCGACGCCGCTGGACGCCGACTCACCGATGATCGTGCTCTACACGCTCCTGCCCACCGAGGAGGATGCTCAGGTCTTTGGCGATCTGGTCAACACGCTGGCAATTGCGGGCGCCGTCGAATCTGCGCAGGCTGCTGCCCAGGCTGAGGTGTTGAGCAATCCGTCTGCAGTCGTGGTGGTGGAACGGCTGAACGTGCGCAGCGGGCCAGGCACCAACTTCAATCGCGTGGGCGCCGTCACGCAAGGAGAAGCGTTGATCGTCACGGGACAGGTGAACAACTGTAGCTGGCTCAAAATCACAACGCCGACCGGCGTCGAGGGCTGGGTGTCGGGCAACAGCCAGTACGTTACGCTGGATGCACGGTGCACGGACATCCCGGAAGTGAGCGCCCCCGCAGCGCCTGCAAGCGGAAGCAACGGCGGCGGCAGCACCGGTGGCAGCACAAGTGGCGGACAGGCCAGCGGCGGCAAAGCCAATCAAGGCTGCTATCTCTTCCAGAATCAGATCGGCCCAGAACTGACCATCACCTTCACGAACAAAGACAGCGGCAAATCCGAAACCTTCAAGGTGCCGGGCAACGGTGAGGTCGAGAAGTGCTTCGCCCCAGGTCGCTACACCTACACGCTCGATGCGCCGCCGCCGTGGGGTTCCACCAACGGCGAGTTGACCGTTGAAGCCGGCGACGCCTTCCTCTTCCCGATCACACCGCAGTAACATCAACGTCGCTGCACCGGGCAGATTGATCAGGTATGCAACAGGAGAGGCGCACATGCGCCTCTCCTGTTGCATACCGGGCGGCCAAATTCGTGATAGACTATAATCTATGCAACGTATCCACCACGCCAATGGTGTCATCACCTACACCTTCACCACGCTGGCCGACCAGCCAGTGGCCGCGCATGTCGCCACCCGTCATGGCGGCGTCAGTCCGGCGCCATGGCAGAGCCTCAACTTCAGCATCCTGCGCGGGGACGACCGTGCACGCGTGCTCGAAAATCGACGACGGCTGGCGAGCGCGCTGGGGCTAAGCGCCAACGACTTTGTCTACTGTCGCCAGGTGCACGGCACGGCCATCGCCAAAGTAAGTTGGGATGACGCCGGCGCGTGCATGGACGGTTGCGACGGGCTGATCACCGATGCCGTCGATCTGCCGCTCAGCCTGGTCTTTGCCGACTGTGTACCGCTGTTGATCTACGACCCGACGCACCACGTACTGGGCATCGTCCATGCAGGCTGGCGCGGCACCGTCAACGGCGCGGCGACGGCGCTGCTGTGGGCGCTGCAAGCCGCCTACGATAGTGACCCGGCGCAGGTGCGCGTTGCCATCGGCCCCAGCATCGGCCCGCAGAGCTATGAAGTCGGCCCCGAAGTCGTGGCGCTGGCAACAGCGCGGCTGCCCCACCCGGAGGCGCTGTTCACCTATCCCAACGGCGCGGCGCGCAACCCGCACTTCGATCTCTGGCAGGCAAACGTGCAGTTGCTGGTCGAGGCGGGCGTGCCAGCCGCACAGATCGAAGTCAGCGGCATCGACACGGCACAGAACACAGCAGACTTTTTCAGCCATCGCGCTGAACAAGGGCGCTGTGGGCTGTTCAGCATGGTGGCCTGGCTGCAAAGGAGGACGCAATGAAGCGTGCAGGAGTGTACAACGGGGCGGCGCTGCTGTTCGTGTTCGTGCTGGCGCTGTTGGGGCAGGCGGCGTTGGCGCAGAGTGCGCCGGTCAGCGGCGGCACCGTGCCACCCGCCACGCCAGAACGCCTGATCGCTGGCGATTTCGAGTGTAAGACAACCAGCTACCACGACGGCGCCGTTCCCGACGACCTCTACATCCACCGCCCCAATCACATCCCCAACGGCTGGGAGATCACCTACACCGACAAGACGCCCGTCATCGACAGTGCGCGCATCTACATTGAAGGCAGTTGCGACGGCAGCGCCCATGTCGAACGCATCTCCGGCGAGGACAGCGTATTGATGCAGGCGCGCGATATCGAATGGACAAGTGCGCCGGGCAAGCCCTTCGACGCCAGCCTCTACCAACAAGTCGACGTTGTCAGCGGCACAACCTATAGTCTCAGCGGCTGGTTCTTGACGCTCTGTGGCGGCAGCAACACCCAGCCGCGCAGTGACTGCCCGGATGGCTACTACATGGCAAAGCTGCTCGGCATCGACCCGACCGGCGGCATCGACCCGCAGGCGGCGACCGTGCAGTGGGTGGAGAATCGGCGCAACTTCGTGGGGCCGGACGGCGTGACGCGCATCGGCTGGCAGAACCTGCGCCTGGGCGTCACCGCGCAGGCGCCGAGCATCACCGTCTTTGCGCGCATCAACAGCCCCTTCCAGTGGCATGGCAACCACAGCTTCATCGATGCGCTCAGCCTGGTGCAGGCGCCGACCGCCACGCTGACGGCAACGCCGCCACTCACCGGCAGCACAGCGATCACGCTCACATGGGACGGCAGCCTCGGCCCCGATATTCCACTGATTCCCAGCAGCACGCACGTCCTGTTGTTCGATGTGCAATACTGGCATGACGCCAATCAACGCTGGCGCGATGTGGTGAGCGACGTCGGTGCAGGGAGTTTCTCCTTTAACGCGGCGTGTCCTGGCAGCGTCTATCGCTTCCGCGTGCAACCGCGCGCTGAGCAGCCGGAAGGCAGCCACGGCGCGTCGCCGAACCAACGTTATCCCGGTGTGTGGAGTGCACCGCTGGATATCTACGTGCCGCTGCTGCCGGTTGCGCCCGGCGAATCGTTCACACCAACCGAGCAGCTGTTTCTGCCCGTCATTGCCGCGCAACGCACCTGTTGATGGACGAATGGGGCAGGCACAGCCAGCGACATCAACTGCCAATCGCCGACTTAGCGGATCACAGCGAATTGACGCAGGAAGACGCTACGCTACAATACGGACAAAATAAGGAGTCGTATCCTTTTTCTGTCAGATGCTATGAAGCACGAAAAGGCGATGGCCTCGTGCCCTCGCAACTCGCCCCTGTTTCCAGGATAAGCCGGCGCCGACGCCTGGTATAACGAACCAATCAGCAATCTTGAGCAGCGACTGACATGGTTGAATTCAGCGAAGATCGTCACGGCAAAGCAATCCGCAAAGGGCCGCCAATTTTTGTCGTATCGGGCGGCGTCGGCGCCACCGGCGATCTATTGGCGCGCACAGTGCTGGCGCAATTTCCCGATGTCGATGTTCCCATCAACGTGGAGGCGAAGGTCGTCAGCGAAGCCCGCGTGCAAGAGGTGATCCGAAAAGCGACGGGCATCCCCGGCGCCATTATTCTGCACACGATGGTCAAGCGCGACCTGCGGCGCCTGTTGGTGGTTGAGGCGGCGCGCGCTGGCATTGTCACCTTCGATCTCGCCGGCCCGTTGGAAGAACACTTGAGCCGTGAGCTGGGGATGCAACCGCTGCAGCAGCCGGGTCTGTATCACCAGATGCGTCGCGCCTACTTCGACCGCGTGGA
>DMDA01000048.1:15950-17054 GCA_003451595.1 Chloroflexota bacterium
GAAATTGTGTTGCTCGGCCCTTCACGCGTCGGCAAGACGCCGCTCAGCATGTATCTATCCATTCTGGGCTGGAAGACTGCCAATGTGCCGTTTGTACCAGGAGTGCCGCCGCCGCCAGAGTTGCAGCTCGTCGCACCGCACAAAGTCGTTGGCCTGATCATCGAACCGGCGCAGATGATCGCCCACCGCCGGTATCGGGCATCACGCGCTGGCATCCCTGAAGAAGGTTATGTCGACCGACAGTCGGTTATTGAAGAGATGCGCGCCGCCAATCACTTTTTCTATCGGCAGGGCTACCACGTGGTTGACACCACAGACAAGCCCATCGAGACCAGCGCCGAGGAGATCATCAGTCTGATCACGCGCCGCAAGGTGGCAACGTGAGGAATAAAGGGGCAGATGCCACAAAAAAATGCGTGGTGCATGGCAAGACGCCACACGCACCACGCACCATACACTATGCCGTAGCCGCACTAATTGTCCTGTTTCGCCATCAGCACGACGGCGCCCATCAGCGCCAGACCGGAGAGGCTCAGTGGCGCTAGAGGTGGCGGCGCGCCCTCGCCGCCTTCACGTTCGCCGCCTTCACGTTCGCCGCCTTCACGTTCGCCGTTCTCTTGCTCTTCATTCTCCTCCTGTTGCAGCGGGCCGGCTTGATAGGCTACGGATTGATAGCTGGCAACGGCGTCTGCCATACGTACACTGGGTGCACGTGCTTCGCCGCCTTCGCGACTCTCCAGGTGCTCCCACGCGCCCAGCAGCCCGCTCAGCGACAACACCACCATCACCAGCACCACCAGGTGACGCAGCGTGCCCTTGACAAAGAGGCCGGCCAGCGCCGCCACTGCGCCCACGATAGAGGCGATCACAGCTACGTTCTGAATACCGTCGACATGGTTGGTGAGCAACAATTCGGCAAGCAGCATCACAAATGCCCCGACCAAAAACAATAGCAAAATGTTCACCAGCTGGCGACGAACAACTCCCTCAAGCCTTTGCATAAATACCTCTTTCCATTCTTCTACAACTACACTTGACCAATTTCGGCGGCCAAACGCAGCATCCCGTGAGCGTTCAACCGCCAACTTACAATGCTCAGTATAC
>DMDA01000048.1:17266-18954 GCA_003451595.1 Chloroflexota bacterium
TCCCCTATGCTACAGTGTTGCCTGCGTGAGAGGTACTTGCGCCAATAACCATGGAAAGGAACGGACGCACAATGGTTATGCTCTTCGATGAAATCCTGAACACATCGATCATCGGTGGTGGATTTCTGCGCCAGGGGAGTGGTGCGTCTGTCACCCATAACTAGACGGTAAAGTCAGTTACGGGCCGCACGCACCACACCGGTGCCTGCGGCCTTTTTGTTTGTCTTGATCTCGTCCCATGACGCCGACGTCAGGGCTGGGTCACAAGCGAAATTGCCAGAGATGCAGGCATCGGACGTTGTCCTTGATGCCTGCAATTTTTTTGATGAGCAACTTTGGCACAGCAACTCAGTAAACAGTGAGGGTGAGATGAAACACCAGCACCAGCAACCAGAAGAACAGTCGCCGCTCACTGCCGGCGACGCCCTGCCCAACGCGACCGGACGCCCGGCGCACGCCGCAAGCGGGCCAGCGGCAGACGATGCCAGCGCCCAAGCGTCGGCGCCTGTCGTCACACTGAATGCACCAGAGGCAGATTCGTGGTGGGAGGAAGAAGACTCCATGACGCGCACAGGCGGCGTCTGCCTGCTGATTGCGTAGACATACATCAATCAAGAGGGAAAAACAATGCTCAATCCAACAGCGCAACCAATCACACAGCCAGAGCTAGACCTGAAAGAGACCATCGGCATCGGCAAGCTGCGCGGCTTCTGGAAGTTGATGACCGGCTTTCGCGGCAAATATCTGGTTTCGACGGTAAGCATGGGCGTCGCCGCCATCATGAACACCGTGACCTTTCTATTGCTGGCCGCGTTTGTCGATCATTTCATGGTGGCGGGCGATCGCACCGTGCCGCTGGCCGTCTATGTTGCTGGCTTTCTTGGTCTGGCAATCATCCAGGCCGGCGCCACCTTCAATAGTCGGCGGCTGGCAGCGAAGACGGCGGAAGGCATCGCCCGCCGCATTCGCGAATACATCTATGACCACATTCAGCGGCTGAGCTTCACCTATCACGACAAGACACAGACGGGGGAGTTGATCCAGCGCGCCACGTCGGACATCGACACCATCCGTCGCTTCTTTGCCGACCAGGCCATCGAAGCCGGGCGCATCGTGATGCTCTTCGTGGTGAACTTCATCGCCATCTATTTGTTGGACTGGCGCCTGGCGTGGTTCTCCATCATCATCGTGCCGATTGTGATGGCAATCTCACTATTCTTCTTCCGCCGCGTCGAGAAAGCCTACGAGGCCTATCAGACGCAGGAAGCCAAACTCTCCAGCACCTTGCAGGAGAACCTGAGCGGCGTGCGCGTGGTCAAGGCCTTTGCTCGTCAGGAGTATGAAGAGAACAAGTTCGATGTCGAGAACCAGGAAAAGTATCGCCGCGGGCGTTACCTGCTGCTGATGCATGCGCTTTTCTGGCCGATCACCGACATCATGTGCGCGGCGCAGATGCTGGGGGGCTTTCTCTTCGCCGGCTGGCTGACGATCAATGGCGAAATCACGGTCGGCACCTACGTTGCCTACGCCGGACTGGTCGTCTGGATCATCTGGCCGCTGCGCAACCTGGGACGGCTGATCGTGCAGATGTCCGAGAGCCTGGTTTCCTTTGGCCGCATCTCGGAAGTGGTCAAAGAGGAGCGCGAGCCGGTGAGCGAAGGCAGCGTGCGCACCGATCAGCCGGTGAA
>DMDA01000048.1:19203-55053 GCA_003451595.1 Chloroflexota bacterium
GCGCTGCACGGCGTCAGCTTCCGTGTACAGCCAGGGCAATCCGTGGCGCTCATCGGCGGCACCGGATCGGGCAAGTCGTCGCTGGTGAATCTGCTGCCGCGTTTCTATGAGTATACTAGCGGGCGCATCTTGCTGGACGGCATCGAGCTGAAGGAGTATCCGCGCCACTATCTGCGCCGCCAGATTGGCATCGTGGAGCAGGAGCCGTTTCTCTTCAGCCGCACCGTGCGCGACAACATCACCTATGGGGTGACGCGCAACGTGTCGGACGACGAGGTCGAAGCGGCGGCGCGCGCGGCGGCCATCCACGACGTGATCCTGAACAAGCTGCCGCAGGGCTACGACACGCTAGTTGGCGAACGCGGCATCACCCTGTCGGGTGGACAGAAACAGCGCGTTGCCATCGCCCGTACATTGCTCAAGGATCCGCGCATCCTGATCCTGGACGACTCCACCTCGGCGGTCGACTTCGAGACGGAAGCGGAGATTCGCCAGGCGCTGCGCATGTTGATGCAAGGACGCACCACCTTCATCATCGCCCATCGCATTCAAAGTGTGATGGACGCCGATCTGATCCTGGTGCTGGAGCATGGCCGCATCGTGCAACGCGGCACACATGCAGAGTTGGTCGAACAAGATGGCATCTATCGCCGCATCTACCTGGCGCAGACGCGCCTGGAAGCGGAATTGGAGGAGGAACTGAGCCGTGTCTGAACATATTGAGTTCGAAGAAGAAGAATTCAACACCCGCTTCAGCGGGCAGACCATCCGCCGGTTGGCGAGTTTGCTGCGCCCCTACACACTCTGGGTAGTTGGCTTTCTCAGCATGGTGATGATGGTCTCCGGGCTGGACTCATACTTTACCTACCTGAGCAAACGCATGGTGGACGAGGGCATCAGCGCCGGTAATTGGGCTGCGCTTGTCCAGATTGTGGAGCAGTACGCGGCGCTGATCCTGATCCAGGCTGTCGCCGTCTTCGCCTTCATCTGGCTGGCGGGCATCCTGGGTGAGCGCATCCGGTACGACTTGCGCCAGAAGCTCTTCAACCACTTGCAGCAATTGTCGTTGACCTACTACAACCGCACGCCGGTGGGCTGGATCATCAGCCGCGTCACTTCGGACACCGACCGCGTGGCCGAGCTGGTGACGTGGGGACTGCTCGATGTGACGTGGTCGTCGTTCAATATCATCACGGCGCTCTTCTTCATGTGGCAGATCTCATGGCAGTTGACGCTGATCGTGATGGTGATCGTGCCGATCATCATCGTCGTGGCGACCTACTTCCAGCGGCGCATCATCGTGCAGTATCGCGAGGTGCGCAAGGTCAACTCGAAGATCACAGGCGCCTACAACGAAACGATCACCGGCGTGCGCGTCATCAAGGCGTTGGATCGCGAGGAGGTCAATCTGCGCGAGTTCGGCAAGCTGACCGGCGAGATGTACCAGGCC
Organism: Chloroflexota bacterium; assembly: GCA_003451595.1. Lineage (GTDB taxonomy): Bacteria > Chloroflexota > Anaerolineae > Caldilineales > Caldilineaceae > Caldilinea. The sequence continues at coordinate 20,654 of DMDA01000048.1, forward strand.
GGCTACCGCGCAGCGTGGTACTCGGCGCTCTTCCTGCCAACCGTGCAGCTGATCTCGGCGGTCGCCATCGTCAGCATCGTGACCTACGCTGGCCTCACCGTGAACAGCAATGGCTTGAGCGTGGGCGGCATGTACGCCTTCATCTCCTACGTGCTCTTCATGATCTGGCCGGTGCAGGAGATGGCGCGCGTCTTTGCCGAGATGCAGCAGGCCGTGGCCTCGGGCGAGCGCATCTTCTCGCTGATCGACGCCGTGCCCGACATTGTCGACAAGCCAAACGCCTACGACGTGGAGCATCTGCGTGGGGACATCGTCTTCGAACACGTGGACTTCCAGTACGAGGAGGGCAAGCCCATCTTACACGACTTCAACCTGCATGTGCGGCACGGCGAAACCATTGCGCTCGTTGGCCCGACGGGCGGCGGCAAGAGCACCATCGTCAACCTGCTCTGTCGCTTCTTCGAGCCGACGGGGGGACGCATCCTGCTGAGCGGCCACGATTACACCGACCTGACGCAGCACGCTATCCAGTCGCGCATCGGCATGGTCTTGCAGACGCCGCATCTCTTCTCCGGCACCATCCGTGAGAACATTCGCTACGGGCGGCTGGAAGCAAGCGATCAGGAAGTCGAGGACGCCGCAAAGCTGGCAGGCGCACACGCCTTCATCGAACAGCTAGAAAAGGGATACGAGGAGCAGGTCGGCGAGGGCGGCGTATTGCTCTCCACTGGACAAAAGCAGTTGCTAAGCCTGGCGCGGGCAGTGTTGGCAAAACCCGACATCTTCATCATGGACGAAGCGACCGCCAGCGTGGACACGCTCACAGAAGCCCTGATTCAGCAAGGCATGGACACCCTGATGAAGGAGTGCACCAGCTTCGTGATCGCACACCGTCTCTCGACGATCCGCAATGCCACACGCATTCTGGTCATTGAGGACGGCCGCATCAAAGAGATGGGCACACACCGCGAACTGCTCAAGCTGGGCGGCCACTATCACCGCCTCTACACACAGCAGTTCCGCCAGGAGGTCGTCGCGCAAGTGGACGAACTCGCCACGCTGCTGGCGGAAATCGACGCGTCGGCGCCTGAAGACGCACCGGAATCACCCGCCGATGAGCGCACCAACGGCAAGGTCAAGGTCGATCTGGCGTTTGCAGATTAGTGACCATGCCGCCGCGATGAGTCATCCCGAATTTTGGGATGACTCATCGTGTTTGATAAGGAGCGTCCCTATAATCCTCGACATTCATGGTGGCGCCCTGTCGCCATGCCTCATGATAGTGCACCGGCGACAAGTTGGCCTCGGCAGCAGCGCGGCTATGGTCGACCAGTGTGCGCTCGATCTGCGGCAGCGGCGCCCCGATGGCGCTACGCAGCGCCGCCGCCGCTGCAAGCCAGGTCACGGCCTGCGCCAGGCTCTGTTGGCGCTGCGCTGACGCCATCTCAAGCGTCAGCGCCTGGCGCACTGTCGATGCAGCCAGCCCTTCCAGGCAGAAAGCCAGACGACGCCGATCACCGATGGTGAGCGAAATTTGGAGTGCCTGACCATAGCAACGCAACGCAATCGCATCATCGCCCTGCAGATAGGCTGCCTGCCCCAGGTCAACCAATGTGACTGCCAACCCAGACTGATCGTTCATCTGCGCAAAGATCGCCGCACATTCCTTGAGGAGCGATACGCCTTCATCAAACCTGCCCTGCCGGATAAGCGCAATCGCCTGCACGTCCCGGCTGTAAGTGATGCTGACGACATCACCGATACCTCGCTGCAGTTCGATGCTACGCTGCGCCAGTTCGACGCACTGAGCGAAGGAGCCTTGCCAGTAGGCGGCGATGCTCGCATAGGTGACCGAGCGCGCCATGCCGAGCACATCGCCATCTGCGGCGGCTAGAGCATAGCTGCGTTCGTGATAATCGAGCGCCGCAGCATAGTCGCCCCGGTCTTTTGCGACCAGACCAAGACCGTTGAGGATGGCGGTTGCCTCCTTGCGATCGCTGTCGGCGTCGCAGAGCGCCAGCGCTTGCTGGTAGAGTGTGTGTGCCTGCACATAGTCGCTTTGATGGAGCGCAATCGACGCGCGGCAGCGCAAGGCGGCGCGCACCGCCTGCCCGCCTGCACCGGCTGTGGCAAGCGCCTCGCTGCGCTGCGCAAAGCGCGCCGCCGCAGGTAGATCGCCCTGACCGAGCGCCATATTCGCCGCGGCCAGCCATGCTGCGGCATGGTTGGCCGCAGTAGGGGAGTGGCCGGTGTGATGCCCCTCGACGCTGGCGACAGCAGCCAGCAGATTTTCTATCCAACTGCGTCCTTCATCATAGTAACCGCGTACGCCCCACAAACTTTCCGATAGATGAACCGCCAGGGCCAGACCACCTTCAGGGTCGGCTTGCAAATGCCAGGCAAGCGCATCGCGCAAGTTGTTGTGCTCGATTTCAAGTTGGTTGAGCGCGGCTTCGGCAGCGTTTGTGTGCAGTTTTGGCTGGAGGTCGGCCACAAGCGCGCCGTAGATTGCGGCGTGACGTGCAGCCAGACGATCAGGATCGTGGAACTCAGCCCGTCGCATCTGCGTGTATTCCCGGATGATCTGGAGCATGCCGTACCGTTGCCCCGCAGCACCGCCAGGTTCGTAGTAGAGCAGACTTTTTTCCACCAGACTACGCAACAATGCGATGCACTGTGTGATCTCCATTTCGACCAGCGCCGCTGCCTCACGTTCGGTGCATCCGGCGTTGAAGATCGAGAGCGCCACAAACAGCCGCCGTTCATCGGCTCCCAGCAGATTGAAACTCCAGTCGATGGCGCCGCGCAGGGTTTGTTGGCGTGGGGTGAAGTTGCGTGGCCCACCGGTTAGCCTCATCAAGCGATGGCGCAATTGTTCGAGCAGCAATTCAGGCGGCTGCCATTTGACCTGGCTGGCCGCCATCTCGATCGCAAGTGGCAAGCCGTCCAGCCACACACAGATCTGAGCAACGGCGGCAGCGTTCGTGTCGTCGATGACAAAATCGGCGCACACAGCCTGCGCACGCTGAACGAACAGCTCAACCGCCGGAAACATCGGCAGCAATTCAGGCGCCGGCAAGCGGTTGATGTCTGGCACGGCGAGCGGCGGCACTGGAAACTCGTATTCACCGTAGAGTTTGAGCGCTTCTCGGCTGCTAACCAGCGCCTTGACCCCTGCATCTGCACTCAACAAGCTGGCGAGTACAGGCGCGGCGTCGATGACCTGCTCGAAGTTGTCGAGCACCAACAACAGTTGTTTGTGGCGCAGGAATTCATGCAGACTCTGCGCCAGTGGCAGTCCGGCGACTTCATGGACGCCGAGCGAGTGGGCAATGGCGGAAAGGACGAGATCGGGGTCAGCGAGCGGCTCGAGGGACACAAAGCAAGCGCCGTCGCTGAACTCCTTGCCAATTGCGTTGGCAAGCGCCAGGCTGAGACGCGTCTTGCCGGCGCCTGGCGGCCCAATCAATGTGACCAGGCGCACATACGGCTGTCGCAACAGATCGCAACCGCGCTGCAACTCGCGTTCGCGACCGATGAATGCGGTCAGCGGCATCGGCAGATAATAGTGCGGGGTGGCGGGGTAAAAGTGCGCGTCAACCGGATCGAGTGCAAAAGCTGGCTTCAGCCCTTCTACATTGGGCTGGGCAAGAAAATGCAGAGAGACGCCGCGCGCAAATTCCTGGAACAGGGGCCATTGCTCGCTGTCTATTTGCAGCGCAGTCGCTATCTGCTCAACAAGCGCGCGCGAAGGGACAAGGACGCCGGCCTCGATCTTGCGGATCGTGCTGAGCGAGCAATAACAGTGCATCGCCAGTTCCTGCTGTGTCCAGTCCAAGCGCCGCCGTTGCAGTTTGAGCCACTCGCCAAACCGTTGTGAGATTTCGTCAGGGTGCATGGCGTCTGACATCGACAACCTTCGACTGTTGCCACCGCTCCAAATGCCACTGACATGTCACCGACACCTTACTGTCACTAATTACTGTCACTGATATGTCACTTTTTGTGTCACTCTCCGCCACTGACATTCGCCGCCATTTACGCTTCAATTGTCGTCATAAACTTGACTTTGGCAAGTCGGTTCGCGCAGCGAGACAGGATAGTGGAAGGGAACGAGATGAGCAAGTGGGGGACGTTCAACAGTTTACAGCGGTATATTCAGCGACGGTCTTCAGCGGCGTCCAGGCTGTCGCGTCTATTCATATGGATGGTGGTCGTAGGCTTGATCTCGGTCGGTGTAGCGACGTCGGCGCATGCCGAGCCGGATAGCCCTGCAGTTGGCGGCGTCTTTACGGTGACAGTATCAAGCAACAACAACCATGACGGTGAAGGGTTAAGCCTACGCGAGGCGCTGCTGCTGGCGCGGGGCGGCACGGGGGCGGGCGGTCTCAATCGCGGGCTGTCGAGTGTGGAAGTTGGCTCGATCAGCGGCTGCGATCTGGCAGCCACTGCCGACGGCAAATGGCATGTGATCAACGGATGTGGCGCCAATAAGACGGACACAATTCTCTTTGCGTCGTGGGTCGCCGTCATCGATATGGGGAATCTCCCTTTTATCGATGATTCAGCGCCGACAATTATCGATGGCGGCGGCACGACGATCCTGGATCGAGCGAACGACGGGCTCCCTTTTGGGATCACTCTGAATTCGCACAACAACGTGCTGAAGAACCTGACAATTCGTCGCTTCAAGTGTAGCAATTCGAATCATTGCGAACAAGGTTATGCATTGGGCGTGTTTGGGAGCAACAACCTGGTTGCGAACATCACAATCCAGGACATCCAGTCCGACGCGCTTGTCGTCGGTGGGAACGGGAACATAGTCGATAATGTGCGCATCGGCGTCGTCGATGGCGCTGCCATTTGTCCAGATGCTTTGCCGGGGATAGGCGGCAGCATCACCGGGCACGGCATCTATGTCGGCCCCAACGCAACAAATCTTACGATCAAAAACAGCATCATCGGCTGCAACGGCAAGGGCAATCAGGGCGCCGGCATCTATGTCAACAATGCGACGGGCAGTGTTACGATCGGCCCAAACAACAAGATCGGCACGCTTGGCAATAGCGCCACAGCGATGTTGGGCAATGCCGGCAGCGGCATCGTGCTGAACGAAGCACAGCATGTCACGATCATCAGCAATACGATCGGTTACAACGGCGCAGCGGGTGTTTTGCTGGTGAACAGCAGCAGCAACAGTGTGTCTGGCAACCTGATCCGCAACAACGGCGGCGACGGCGTGGCGCTGATGGCGGCGTCCAACGAGAACTTGATCGGCGCCGGCAACCGCATCGGGTACAACGGTTCACACGGGATTGCGCTTGTGCCAATCCCTCTCTCCCCCACGGTCACGCCAACCGGCAACCGCCTTGTCGGCAACTGGATCGGCACGCTGAATGTCGTTGACGCTGCCCCTAACCAGGGAAGCGGCATTGTACTGACTGGCGCCGTCGGCACAGCAATCGGCGACCCGGCGCCAGCGGCGCCCAACGTGATTGGCGGCAATGAGGGACATGGCATTTGGCTGCGCAGCGCAGCGCACGACACCACAATCTACAACAACTATATCGGTACGAACGGCTTTACAACGCTGCCCAACGGCAAAACGGGCATTCTGGTTGAAGGCGACGCCCACCACAACCGAATCGGCATGGTGGCGAACAGCACGATCAACCACATCAGGTACAACGGCGAGGCGGGCGTACGGCTGCGCGACGCGGGCACGTCATTCAACATATTCTTGAACAACGTCATTGCCAACAACCAGCTGGATGGCGTTCAACTGGAGAATCAGGCAGAGAACAACAGTATCGGTGGAACCGGTCTGGCAGCTTTAGCAGTGAACCGCATCTACGGCAATGGTGGGTCGGGCGTTCGCATCAACGGCGGAGCACATCATAACAGCGTGGGCGGGAACCACATCTACAACAACAACGGCGCTGGCGTGCATCTGCTGGACGCACAAACTCATCATAACATCATCATCGGCGCACGTATCTACGAGAACGAAGGAGGCTCTGGCGATGGCATCGCACAGAGCGGCAACGCTGGACCAAATTCCTGGTCGCGCATCAGCACCTTCGCCAACGCCGGTCTTGGCATCGATCTGGCAGCTGCAAATGGCGCCAACACGATCACCGGCTCCTATCCCATCATCACCGCCATCACCATTGAAGGCGACACTTTGATCGTCAGCGGCAACGGCGCCCCGAGCAATTTTGGGGAGAAGATCACCACGGTCGAAATCTATCGCGTTGCCGAAGATCTATCAGGACATGGCGAGGGGCAGAGCTTCGTTGTGAGCGGCCAGACCGACGCCAACGGCGACTTTTCGTTTGCCTTTGCCGGCGCCACGGGGTGCTTCACCGCCTTTCAGACGATCAGCGAGGGCGACGCTAAATCCTCCTCGGAATTCGGCCCGAACTTCTGCAAGGGTACACCACAAACGATCACCTTTGACGAAATCCCCAACAAGTTTGTCGGCGATCCTGCTTTTGCCGTCAATCCGACCGCTTCTTCGGGGCTTGCGGTCACGCTCCAGGCGGAAGGCGCCTGCACGCTCACCCAGCAAACCGTCCATTTGACCGGCGCAGGTAGTTGCATGCTGACAGCAAAGCAGAGCGGCAATACCATCTTTGCGCCAGCGCCCGACAAGAGCATCCAGTTCGAGATTCTCAAGAAGACGCAGTCGATCCAGTGGGGCGTCGATGGCGCCTCGCAGAATCAGTTTGTCGATGCTGCACCATTTCTGCTTAATGCCGCCGCCACCTCAGGTCTGCCGGTGAGTTTTGAGGCGCAGGGCGTCTGTACCGTGAGCGGCGCCACAGTAACGCTGACTGGAGAAGTCGGCGCGTGCACCGTGAGCGCGCAGCAGCCGGGCAACGCTGAGTTCTGCCCGGCCGCACAAGCGGAAAAGAGCTTCGAGGTCGCCAAACACAACCAGACCATCACCTTTGCCGCCGTGGCCGATCAGGTATTCGGCGACCCACCTTTCGACGTGGCTGCAACGGCGACGTCGGGTCTACCGGTGACGCTTGTTAGCCTGACCCAAAGTGTCTGCACCGTCGCCAACAGCACCGTCACCCTGGTCGGAACGGGCGCCTGCAACCTGGTCGCAAGTCAGTCGGGAAACGCAGTCTTCAATCCCGCGCCGTTGGTCACCCGGTCATTTGGCGTAAAAGCCGCCGACACACCTGACGCAGTGCAAACGCTCTATCTGCCGGTCGTATCACGGTAGGTGCGCAGTCGCCGAACCGATGCGCCCTCGTCGACATGGCGTGGATAGACTTTGCTCACCTTCCCGGAAGCTCTGAGCTTCCGGGAAGGTGAGACTCACTGGTTCCCCACAAGAGGTCTCGTGCAGGAAGGCGCCATCTAGCGTGAACAAATCGAAATCGCTTGTGGGCATGCCGTTTTCATCCACCGCACCTGGACCCGTTACCGGCTATGGTTTCCCTTGGATACGTATCTCGCTGTCCGTAATTTCGACCGACTCGACATAGAAGCCGTAGTCGGCGCGGCTGGCCTCCTCGATGATCGGCGCGGTCATGGCGTCGACCTGGCTCTGCAACAGCGCAGGCACGGGCTTGCCATCGAGCAGAATTTCAATGTTGGTGGGGAGCACTTTACCATCAACAGCGCTCAGCCCTAACGAAAGCTGCACATTGGCGTTGAGGAAACCGAGCGCCAATCTGCCGTTGCCGACGATCTTGCCTGGATCGAGGCGCACTGTCACATCGGAAATCGGCAAATCTTGCTGCGTCGCCAACGTCGTCTGCAACATGTCGTTAAGCTGTTGTTCTGTCGTCACAATTTCCACGCCGCCGGTCGTAGCCGCACTCACCGCGCCGCTGTCGCTGGCGGCAGGTTTCGGCGTCGGTGTGGGGATCGGTGTGGGCGTCGGCGTGGCAGTGGGGAGCGGAGTCGCCGTGGGCGTAGGCTCCGGGCTGCCGCCACACGCCGCCAGGCTCAGCGCCAGCAGCAACGTCAGCACGATGCCATGAACTCGATAGGAAACTGCAGGATATTGTGGATGCATCATCACTCCATTGGAAATTTACGCTTCGATGGCGTAGTCACGATTGGTTTCGAGAGGGTTGCTGGATAGCCCCTGGCAATCAGTAACGCTAACCCGTCGTGGCGCGTTCCCGCAGCATCGCAAGCGCGGCGAAGAACTCCGGCTGCGCCGCTTTCAACGCCGCAAAGCGCGCCACGATCGCTTGCGCCCCAGCGGACATGCGCAGGTCGGCGCCTGGCGTGTGGTAGGCAAGATAGCGCGTCTCACCGCACAACTGTGGCTGCCCGTGCGCCTGCACATAGAAGACGTGATGCTGACTGCTGCTGCTCTCGTGGTCAAAAAGATAGATCACACTTTCGGCAAAGAGACCTGTCTCCTCGTGTAGCTCGCGGATAACAGCAGCGGCGGCGCTTTCGTTCGTCTCGATGCCGCCGCCCGGCAACAGAAAGACGCCGTTCGCCATGGCTGCCAGCAAGATGCCCTGCGGCGTCTCGACGATGGCGGTGCTGCGCGGGCGTTTGGGTCGCATCACCAGCTTTGTCAGGTGCAGGGTGAGATCATCGTCCACCGTCGCCTGGTCGCCAGATTGTAGGGCGACCCCACGCGCCGCCAGCCCGCGCCCGTCGGGGCGATAGCCGCGCTTGACGTAGAGAATCTGCGCCGCGCCATAATCCGCCGTGAGACCGACGCCAATGCCAGCGACACACGCGCGCTTGCTGATACGTCGCTCCGCCCGATCCAGCAATGCTGTGGCGATCCCCTGGCGCCGATACTTGATCAGCACATTGAGATCGACAATCTCCGGGATGCCAGCAACGCGAAAGGGCAGGTAGTCGGATTCCCACACGATCGTGACGTAACCGGCAAAGTCGCCCGCCACCTCCGCCACGATCACATCGCGCGCACCGGCTTCCTGCTGGCGCAGATACGCCAGATATTGCGTCGCTGGTTTGCGCCAACCTTGGGCGGCAAAGGCCGCAGCGATCATCTCAGGGTCCTCCGCCCGCAATGCGCGCAGCGCGACGTTTTCGTGCATTGGCGCTATTCTCCCACGCGCACGACCTGCCCGGTGCGCGCCGACTGGTGGATCGCCAACATGCTTTGCAGGAAGGTGCGCGAGTCGGCCAGGCTGACCACAGGCGCAGCGCCGTCGAGCACACACGCCTCCATTGCCTGCACCTCGCATAAGTAAGGATTAACCGCCGGCGTGATGATTTGCTCGGTGCGCTCATCGAGGTCAGTCAGCGTCATCACGCTGTCGCGCCCGGTCAGCCCAGGCTTCCACGGTTCAGGGATATGCAGGATGCCCCGTTCCCCGACCAGATAAACAGCCTCGCGGAAGGGGGTGCGAAAGCCGGTGGAGATTTGCGCCACTGCGCCGCTGGCAAAACGTAGCTGTGCGCTCATGCTTACATCCACGCCGCTTTCACCAATCGTCTGCTGCGCCCACACTTCAACCGGCGCCCCTTCGCCCAGCATCGTGATCGCCACGCTGTTCGGATAGACGCCGACATCCCACGCGGCGCCGCCAGTCAGATCCGCGCGGAGCCGCACATTGGCGGCGCGCTCTGGCGGCAGGTAAAAGTTGAACCAGCTATTGATCAGTTGCAGCCTACCCAGTCGTCCGCTGCGCACTAGCTCCAACGCCTGCCGCGTCTGCGGGTGATGCAGATACATGAACGCCTCAAAGATGGTGACGCCGCTGACGCGGGCGGCGGCTGCCACTGCCTCGAACTCCGCCATGTTCACGACCAACGGTTTTTCACATAGCACGTGCTTGCCCGCCTGCATCGCCTGAATCGCCCATGCGGCGTGCAGGCCATTCGGCAGCGACAGATAGATGGCGTCCACTTCGGAGTCGGCAAGTAACTCCTCATAGCTGCCATACGCTTTCGGGATGGCGTGCTGCGCAGCGTAGGCAACAGCGCGGTCAGCGTCGCGACTGGCGACGGCCATCAGCTCGCTGCGCGGCGATTGTCGCAGCGGCCCCAATAGCGCCTTGTTGATATTGGCGGTGGAGAGCAAGCCCCAACGCAGAAGTTTTGTCATCCGAAGCTCCTTTGTATATTGAAGATCATGTCACTGTTGTCGCAGAGACGCAGGGATACAGAGATGCGCAGAGAGAATCAGCAGACGTTGATTGACCTGATGCATCTCTGCGTCCTTACGTCAGATTGAACGCTTTAGTACACGCCACAGGATGTCGGGCGCAAAAAGCCGCGTCACCGGGCTGACCAGTTGATTCACTTCATTGAACGCAATGCGCACGTGCGGATCAACCGCTACGGCGTCGAGCACCTTGTCGATGTACCAGCGACCAAAGCGATCACCCAGGTTATTGCTGCGCTCACCGCCCACTGTGCCCGGCCACTCCAAATCGGCGCCGGTCGCCAACAGCCAGGCGCCAGCCGTCAGTTTGCCAAAGGCGCGCTCAGCGCGGCGCGCCACACCGTCCAGCTTTCCCTGTGACCGGGTGATCTCCTCACCCAATGCCACTGCCGAAAGCGCCGCCACCGTCATGCCCTGGCCATAAATCGGGTTGAAGCCACAGAAGGCGTCGCCCAAGACCACGTAGCGTTCGGGCCAGCGTTCCAACTTTTCATAGTGACGCCAACGGCTGTCGGTGCCACGATAGCCGATCGGGCTGCTGATCGGCGTGGCGGCTTGCACGGCGGCGTAATATTCTGAGCCAAGGGCGCGAGCAAACTCCAGAAAACCTGCCTCGTCGGTGGGCGGGTAGACCTTGTTGGCGCCCGCCATCATTACCACCCAGACGCCGTTCTCTTCTGGGAAGATCAGCCCACCGCGCGGGTCATGCGGCGGCGTGGCAGTGATCAGCATCATCCGCCAATCGGCCTGGAAGTTATCCGGCTGTCGGTAGCGCCGGGTGACATAGCCCAGAAACGAATCGACGATGGTCTCCTCCGGCGGGGTGTAACCCAGGTCCACCAGCCACTCCGGCGTCGGCGATCGTCGTCCCAACGCATCGACCACCAACGCAGCGCGCAGCGTTTCTTCGTCGGGTTGCGCCGCCTCGGCGCGCCGCCGCTTGATGCGGACGCCGGTTACGGTCGTGTGTGCGGCGTCGGTCTCCAGCCCAATGACGTCGGCGCCCTCAACCAAGCAGATGCGCGCATCCTGGCGCAGACGTCGGCGCATGGTCGCCTCCAGCAGCAGGCGGCTGCAACTCAACAACTGCTGGCCAGAAGGGAACTGCGCCAGCCATTTGCCGCGCGAGCGCAGCCTGACGTCGCCGGTGATGTCGAAGGGCACGGCGCCGCTAGCGATCAGCTCTTGCTCCAGCCCCGGGAAAAGCGCGTGCATGATCTGCAAGCCGCGCAGCAGCAGGATGTGATATTGCCGCGCCTGCGGTGCGCCAGGTCGCGGTGATGCATCCGTCGGCAAGCGGTCGCGTTCGACCAGCAACACCTGGTCGAAGTGATCCGCCAGCACACGCGCCGTCCACATGCCAGCCATACTGGCGCCAAGCACCAGCGCTGTGCGCTCCGTAGTTAGGTCTGTCATACGCACTCTTGCTCCTGACGTTCAATAAAGCGCCGACGCCAATGATTGATTGCGGACGCCAGGGCGCGCTGCACGAATCTCGCAATTATCCAATCGATCAATCCCGTGCCCGCCCCAATAGTCGCGCCGAGTTGCCCAGAATCAGCAGGTCTGGGATCGACTGCGCGGCGGCGGCCAGGATGGGCGGCAGCAACCCCAACGCCGCCAGCGACAGCCCGGCCAGGTTGTAAATGGCGGTAAACCAAAGATTCATTTTCACAACGCCCATGGTGCGCCGCGCCAACTGTAAGAGCATTGGCACGAGCAGCCAGTCATCACGCATCAGGGTGACGTGGGCGGCCTCTAGCGCAATGTCGCTGCCAGCCGCCCCCATCGCCACGCCGACGTCGGCCTGCGCCAGCGCCGGGGCATCGTTGACGCCATCGCCCACCATCACGACCACCTTCCCTTGCTGCTGGTATGCCTGCACGACGGCGATTTTATCCTCCGGCAGCAGCCCAGCGCGATAGGGAATGCCCAGTTGCCCAGCAAACCGCGCAGCAGTGGCGGCGTTGTCGCCGGTCAGCACCTCAATCGTGTCGATGCCCAACGCCCGCACTTGCGCCAACGCCGCCGCCGCTTCGGGGCGCAACGAATCCGCCGCCAGCAACGCCCCGATCACCGCATTGTCGCGCGTCACCCAAATCACGCTGCGCCCAGCCATCTGCTCCGCATTGAGCGGCGGCGCTGGCGTCGTCACCAGGCGCTGGCTGCCGACGGTGATGCGCTGCCCCTCGACCTCGGCGATGACACCCTGGCCCGGGAGCGCCTCGAAGTGCGTGGGCGCGACCAACGTCAACCCGCTGGCCGCCGCATGGGCGCGCACCGCGGCCGCCAGCGGATGCTCAGAGTAGCGCTCCGCCGCCGCCGCCAGCCGCAGCACCTCCGTCGTGGCAACACCGCCGAAGGCCATGATCTCCTCGATGCGCGGGCGCCCCAGCGTCAGCGTGCCCGTCTTATCGATCAGCAAGACGTCGGCGCGCGCCAGCGTTTCAATGTACTTGCCACCCTTGATCAACAAGCCTTCGCGCGCCGCCCGTCCAATGGCTGCCAGCACTGCGATGGGCGTCGCCAGCGCAATCGCACACGAGCAGGCCACGACCAGCACCGCCGTCACCGCCAGCGGGTCGCGACGGATCAGCAATGTCAGCGCCGCCAGCGTGAGCACGACGGGCAGGAAGTAGGCGCTGAACTTGTCGGCAAAGCGTTGCACCTCGGCGCGGTTGGCTTCCGCCGCCTCGACCAGGGCAATGACGCGGCCAAAGGTGGTGTCGACGCCGGTGCGCGTGGTCTGCACGCGCAGGCTGCCCAACCGTATGAGCGTAGCCGCAAAGACGTGCGCGCCAGGCCCAGTCTCCACTGGCAACGACTCACCCGTGATCGCGGCCTGATCGACAGTGGCGCGACCGTCAACCACGACGCCATCGACGGGAATCTGTTCGCCCGGACGCACGACAACGATCTCGCCGGGCGCCACATCCGTTACGGGGATTTCGGTTTCGACGCCGTTGCGCACAACGCGCGCTTGCTGTGGAGCCAGCGCCGTCAGGGTGCGCACCGCTTTGCGCGCACCCTCGGCGGTGAAGCCTTCGACGTAATCGCCCACGCGCATAAAAAAGACCACAACTGCTGCCGTCGCCCATTGCCCGACCGCCAGCGCTGCCAGCACGCCGATAGTCATCAGCGTGTGCGAGATGACTTGCCGCTTACGCGCCGCCCGGATCACGTTGGCAAAGATCGGCCAGCCGCTGATTACAACCAACGCTGCGCCCACAAGAAAAGGTATGCGGGCGGTGATCGTCTCAGACAGTCCTAACCACTCGCCGACTACCACCACGAAAAGCACTGCGCCAAAGACCAGCGCCAGCACCGTCCACACCTTGCGCGTGTAGTGGACTGGCTGGAGCGCCGGCGTTGCTGTCGGTGGTGGCGCCGCCTGGTAGCCTGCCGCCGCCACCGCCGCACGCAGTTGATCCAGTGACACCGCCGCCGGGTCAAGCTGCACGATGGCCTTTTCCGACGCCAACAGCACCTGCACCGAGGCCACGCCCGGCACGCCTGCCAACGCATGTTCAACATGGCGCGTGCATTCGGCGCAATCCATGCCGGCAACGGGCAGCTCAATTGTCTTTAGATCATAAATTGCGTTAAGCGTCCTCGACATTGCAAGTCACTTCTCCCTCCACAACAGATCGGCGACACGCAGATCATCCTGACCTGCGTTCGGGTCAGCGTCATTGTAATCCCACCAGGCGGAGAGCACGCACTGCGCCACGCTCCATAGCCGCATCCGCTCGCGGTCTAGCCCTAGTCGTTCTGCCACCTGGTCGATGCGCCGCCGCAAGACGCGCGCCGGGTTGGGCTGGGCCAGCGGCCAGCCAGGCGGATTGCGCAGCAAGGCGTAGACCTCGAATTCTCGCTCACCGACAACGCCTTTGGGATCAATGGCGAGCCAGCGCCCGCCGGGTGCAGCCAACACATTGTCATGATGCAGATCACCGTGCAACACGACAGGCGCCGAACTGGACGCCAATAGTTCGCTAAAGAGATGCTCGGCAATCTCCACCAGAAGCGTAGGGAATGGCCCCGTTCCCCCGTCGAAGGTCGTGCGCAAGGTTGCCAGCTCCGCCGCCCACTCCCCGATCGTGAGCATGGCGTGTGTCGCTGGCGCCGGGCGCCATAATGCTTCCATCACGTCGGCAAGAAGGGCTGTCGCCTGCACGTCGTCATCATCAACCAGACTGCGCAACGTTGCACCGGGGCGCAGTCGCTCAAGCAGCAGGGCCCCGCCGTCCGGGTCAGACTCAAGCAGGCGCACACAGCCGCCACCATCGAAAAAGGCAAGCGCCGCCAACTCGGAGCGCGCCTCACGATGGGGGACGCCAAGCTTCAGCACAGCCTCGCTACCGTCGCGGCGCAGGACAGGCGCTACATAGTTATAGGATAAATTGGGGAACGCCGGCAACAGAGTGAGTTCCCATCGCTGCGCGTATGTCTCCAGGCGTTGCGGCAACGTGCGTAGAAATACAGCACCCGCTTCGCCAAAAGTATTGTAGAGCGTATTGAAGAAGTTGGGTGGCAGATTCATATGTTGATTGTACATGCACCAATGGTGATTCGCTGAACCCAACCAGGGGGCGATTATCGCATGCCCCTTCCAGGGCAACAGAACGTCCTGCAACTTATCGGCCAATATGCAACTTGAAATCACCCTCAATGATACACATATGGCCGTTGAATTGCACCCCATCTTGCACTATGATGTGCACCACTGCATGCCCAGACAGCGGCGTGCAGTGGTGTCAAAAACGCAACAATGAAGGTAAGGGTGCGATGGAATCGACGGCTGATTTGTTGACCTGTCTGATGTTGCTGCTACTGCTGGGCAGCGGCGTTGGCTTCTTGATGGTGAACCGGCGCATGAACCGGCTGCAGAAGCAGATCGAGCAGCTTGAGCTGCGTCTCGAGGCGAACATCCTGCCGGACGCCACGCCTGGGCAGGAAGCGCCGCAGGTCACACTGCCGTTGGCGTCGGCGCAGCCTGTACAGCCTGCGCAACCCGCGCCGGTGGCAGGACTCCGCGCGAACCTGCCTCCCCCGACGTTGCCCAAGCCGCAGTCGCTGCCGCCTGCAGCACCGCCGCTCCCTGCTCCCGCACCTGCGCCGGTCAAAGCGCCGCGCAAGCCGATCCCGGTGGTCGATTGGTTCCTCAAGAGTCACATTCTGGTGCAGATCGGTTTGATCGTGCTTTTTATCGGCGTGGCGCTGCTGCTGCGCTATGCCGTCGATCAAGGTTGGCTGTCGCTGGAAATTCGCCACATCGGCGCGGCGATGGGTGGTGTGGCGCTGGGTGTGGTGGGCTGGCTGTTGCGCAAACGGCAACGCAGCTACGGGCTGGCATTGGAGGGCGGCGGTCTGGCGATCCTCTATCTGACGACCTTCTCTGCCTACCAGTTCTATGCACTGCTGCCGGCGTCGATGGCGTTTGGCGTGTTCGTCGTGTTGGGCGGCGTCGGCATGGCGCTGGCGCTGCTGCAGAATGCACGTATCCTGGCGTACGCTGCATTGATCGGCGCGTTCGCGGCGCCGTTGCTTGCCGCAGGCGATGGCGGCAGCTACCTCGGGCTGTTTGGCTACTATGCGTTGCTCGTGCTCGTGGCGCTGGGGCTGGCGGTGCGCAAAGGCTGGCAGGGGCTGGGCGTGATCGGCTTGCTCTTCACCTATACCGTCGGGATCGGCTACACCTTTGCCAACGATCCTGTGCGTAACGGCGACTACCCTGGGGTGCAGGGCTTCGTGGCGCTCTTTTTCGGGCTGTTCGCCGTCGCCGCTCTGCTCTTTGCACAACGGCGCAGCGCGGGACGCCGCATCAGCGATCTCGTGATCGGCGTGCTCAACCCGGTCTTTGCGCTGATCTGGCAGATGATGCTCATCATCGACTTCGAACGCGGAGCCGGCTACAGTCTGCTGGTGGGCGGTGCGCTCTATCTTGGCTGGTTCGGGCTGCTGCGCTGGCGCAAGGATGAACAGCTCACTCTGCACCGCGAGTTGAGCCTGTTTTGGGCGCTCTTCATGCTGACGCTGGCGATCCCGGTCTTTGTCGAGGCGCAGATCACCGCTGCGATCTGGGCGGTGGCGGGCGCAGCGTGGGTGTGGATCGGCTGGCGGCGCACGGTGGGCTGGCTGGCGCCCTGGGGACTCATCACACAGCTGGGCGCGGGTCTCGCCTTTGCGCCAACGCTGCTCGATGCGCTTGGCAAATTCTTGACGCCGGCGGCAATGAGCACGCCGTTTCTCAACGAATTTACGCTCGGCTGGGTGATGCTGGGTGCGGCTGGGATGGCGTCGGCGTATTTCTTCACCCGCCCCGCCTTTGCGACGGCTGGTGCGGCGCGCGCAAGCATCTGGCGGGCGCTTGCCGTGCTCAGCCTGACGTGGGGCTTTGCCTGGTGGTTTGGCGGCGGCGCGCTGGAGGCGACGACGGTGCGCGCAGGCTTCGTGGTCAGCGCGCTGGTGTTGTTTTTCACGCTTTCGACGGTCGTGATGGCGTTGATCGGCTGGCGGCTGGCGTTTGGCTGGCTCGAAGTGCCGCTGCGCGGGCTGCTGCCGCTGCTGCTGGTGTTGGCGGTCGTGCATCGTTGGGAGATCGATTCACCGCTGGAGGGCGGAGCGTGGCTGGCTTGGCCCCTGGCGCTGCTAGCGCACGTGTGGATGCTGCGCCGCAACGAGAGTTGGCGGCCGGTCGCAGTCTATCACGCTGCCGGTCTGTGGCTGGCGACCTACCTGGCGGCAGCGGCTGCGAACGGGTGGTTGGGCGCCAGCGACGCCGGCGAGACGTGGCAGGTGGCGGCGGTCTTCACAGTGCTGGCGGCGGTGATCGCGGGCGTCACCACGTTTGCGCCGCGGCTGCCGGCGCCGTTCGCTCGCCATGTCCAGGCATATCGTGGCGGCGGGGTAGGGCTGGTGGTCGTCATCGGCGCGCTGCTGCTCCTGATGACAAACTTCACGCAAGATGGCGCGCTGCACGGGCTGCCCTATCTACCGCTCCTGAATCCGCTGGCGTTGGCGATGGCGGCGCTGCTGGCTGCCACGATCTACTGGCTGGCGGTGGTGCGCAACGATGTGGACGCGCAATGGCGTCCGCTGCTGTGGGGGCTGCGCTGGGTGTGGTGGGCGCTGCTGATCCTGACGATGAGCGCAGAACTGGCGCGCAGCGTGCATCACCTGCTCGGCGTACCGCTCACCTGGGATGGCCTCTACACGTCGGCGATCTACCAGACGCTGCTGGCGGTGTTGTGGAGCGTCACTGCGCTTGGGTTGATGGTGTGGGGCAGTCGCCGCGGCTCACGTTCGGCGTGGATTGCGGGTGCGGTCGTCTTGGGGATGACCGTGCTCAAGCTCTTCGTGGTTGATCTGGCTGGCGTCGGCACGGTGGCGCGCATTGTCTCGTTCATCGGCGTTGGGCTGTTGATCCTGGTGATCGCATTCCTGGCGCCCGCGCCCAAGTTGCAGAACTCACAGGCGGCGCAGAGCGATGGAGAGGGTGCGTTGCCCTGATTTGTGCAGCGCGTGCCGACCAATGCGAGGCACGCTTTGGCTTGCGGAGGTTCACAATGGCGTTCATGCGCAATTTGCTGTTTGCGTCCTTGTTGGTGACAGCGCTGGTCACGACCGGCGCTGCACTGCACCGCCCGCGCCAACCGGGTGTCGTTGCGCCCTCCGCTCAGCCCACGGCATTGACCGCGCGCCATCGCAGCGGGCAGACCTTTCTCACCTGGCAGGAGCAGCCGGGCGCCGACGTGCGCTATCGCGTCTATCGCCACAACGCCGCTATCAACGCCGGCAACCTGGCGCAGGCGACGCTGCTCTACGACGGCGTGCCGCAGGACTCGGCGCGCTTCTATGCCAACCGCTATAACGTTCAGTCCAGTGGCGTCTGGGATGAGCGCTATGTCGAGCGCTTGGTGATCGAGGATGGCGCAGCGCCGCTGGCGCCGGGCGTCGGACTGCTGGTGTGGACGCTGGCGCCCGCAGATTTTGGGGGCGCGCAAACCGGCGTCGGCTATTACGCCATCACGACCGTGACGGGCGGCGTCGAGAATCGCACAGACTTTGGGCCCGGCAACACGACGGGGCCTGTTGCCGAACAGGTGGCTGACCCGCTGCCAGTCGAGGTTGCCGTCGACGGCGTCGATCCTGGCGGTCACATCTACATTCAGTACATGCCGCTGCGCGATTGGAACGTCACCTTTCACGCCCCCAACCCCGGCAACGGATTCTACGGGCTGGATGGCGACGTCCCCGCCATTGCCAATGCCATCCAGTACGCCTACGATTACGCCGTCTATGCGCCGAGTGCAGCGGACTGCGGCGGCGCGCTGCCGGCCACGCTGCCGGTCGTCGTATCGCTGCACGGCTGGGGTGGCAACAGCTACGATCCGCGCACCGCCGACCCCGATCCCTACGGCTGGTGCGTCTATCGCATCTACCCGATCGATCAGAGCGAAACGTGGTGGTTCGGCTTTGCGCGCAATCACGACTACCGCGCCGGCGGTGCGCCTGCCATCGGCGACACGATTGCCAACTTCACCGAGCAGCGCGTGCTGCGCATGATCTATGACCTGCTGCGCGACCCGCCGGGAATCGCCGCCGCCGACCCCAACCGCGTTTTCATCTACGGTGGGTCGATGGGCGGCAGCGGTGCGCTTGCCTTTGCGCTGCGCTATGCCAACGTCTTTGCCGCCGCCTATGCGGGTCAGCCGATGACCAACTACGCCACGGCGGGCGACGGCGGCGGCTTGGACTGGCGCAGTGATGTCGAACCGAAGTGGGGAACACGCAGCGCCAACCTGCCGGTCAGCATCACCGCGCCGGGTGACTGGGCGGCGCCGCTGCAAGCCGACAACGGAACCGGCGTCTGGACGTGGCAGAATCACCAGGCGCAGCTTGGCGCGCAGCGCAGGCGCGACATCACGCCGCTGGGCATTGCGCACGGCGTCGAAGATGACGTGATCGAATGGAGCACGCAAGGGCAGCCGGTCTATCCCGCGCTCAACGACAGCCGTCAGGCATGGGGCGGCGCGGCTGTGCCGGGCGGTCATGGGTGGACGGGTTTTGGCGGCTCGCTCTACAACCTGGCTCCAGACACGCGCCCCGGCGGCTCGCTCACGCCCTTCTTCAGCTTTCTGCCTGTGCGCAACGAAACGGTCCCCGGTTTGAGCAATGGCAGCCTGAATGCACCTCTGCCACCCGTCGGAGTGGGCGATTACAACCTGGCGGTGCGCTGGTCAGCCTCGTGGGACGCGTGGGATGGCGCGCCGGTCGATACGCCAACACAGTGGGCGATGAGCTTCTGCTATAAATTCGCAGATTTCTATGACAACGAATGCGGCAGCGGTCAGCCGCTCACCGTCGACATCACACCGCGGCGTGTGCAGCATTTTCCACGCGTGCCGGGCGCCAGCTATCGGTGGGAGAATCGCCGCGTGCGCGATGGTGCGCTGGTCGCCAGCGGCGTCGTCACGGCGGACGGCGACGGGCTGATCACCGTGCCCGATTTTGCGCTCAACGACGCTGACGGCAATCGGCTGATCCTGGCTCCCGATGGCGACCTTCCGACCACAACGCCATCGCCGACCAGCGTTGCGACGCGCACGGCTTATTTGCCGGTGGTGCAGCGCGCCGGGGCGTCGCCATCACCGACGCTTACACCAATACCGGCACGCACACCAACGCCTATGCCAACGATCACGCCGCCTGTCACAGGAACACCCGCCGCGCGCGCCTGGCCCAACACGACCGACGGCATCCACGTCTTCAATGACCAGCTGCAGCCAAATCTCAGCGACGCGCAGTGGCAATTCGCCGCCACGCACTATGCCGGCGTGCAGAAGATGACGCGTCCCGACGCCGACACGCTGCGCAGCTACAACCCCAATCTGCTGATCCTGCACTACCGGCTGGGGCTGGCGCTGGGCTACCGCGGCATCGAGAACGGCTGCCAGCCCACCGGCGACTACGTGCGCGTGGTCGAAGGCGATGCGTGGGTGCAGGAGTGGCCTGGCGACAGCGCCGTCCAGGAGAGCTGGTTCGCCCATTGGCCTACGAACAGCGCGACCCGCGTGCTCAATTGCGACTGGGGTTGGTGGCTGATGAACCTGGACGAGCCGGGCTGGCGCGCGTACTGGCAGGGCGAGGTGCTGCGCCAACTACAAGCCAACGACGACGACGGCGTCTTTATGGACAGCCTCAGCGTGCCCAATTATCTCGGCGCCGACCGCTACGATCCGGCGCTGCCGGCGGTCGATGCCGCCTATGAGAATGCCTGGGCGAGCCGCATCGACGCCTGGTTGACCTGGCTTCAGACCCAGCCGGTGGGCGACTATGCCATTGTGCCTAATGTCGGCAGTTGGGTGACGACGCGCGACCCGACAACCTACGCCGCGGTCGATGGTGTGATGGTCGAGGGCTTTGCAATGTGGGGCGAAGGGTCGCCCTATGCCGTCGATGACTGGCGTCTGCAGATGAACCGGGCGCTTGGTTTGATCCGGCAGGGCAAAGCCGTGATTGCGCAGGCTTATGCAGGTAATGGGCGCGAGCGATTGTTTGCGTTGGGCAGCTATCTGCTGATCAAGGGCGACCGCACCTACCTCAACCTGGAGTCGGACATGGCGCCGGAGTGGTGGCCGGAGTATGACATCCCCATCGGCAGCCCACTGCAGCCACCGGTCGCCGCCATCGACGACCTGGCGGACGGTGGCGTCTATCGTCGTGACTTCACCAACGGCTTCGTGCTGGTCAACCCGGCGGAGGACGGCGCCCCAATTAGCGTCAACCTGGGCGGTGTGTTCCGGCTGGCGCAACCGCGCGGAGGTGGACCTGTGGGCGAGGATGGCGCACCCACCGGATCGCTGACCTATCAAACCGTGACCAGCGTCAGCCTGCCGCCCAATTCCGCCGCAGTGCTGCTCCAGATGCCGCCGGATTGAGGCAAGAGGCGAGTTGCGAGAGTTCTTCTTTCAGGCGCTCAAACTCCTCGGGGTAATTCAAACCCATCAGCCACTGCTCGGCGTCAGAAACGAAGCGCAGCATCTGTGTGACAACCGTGCTGCGCCAGACGCTGACGTTGCAGCGTGGTCGCTACGATTGTGCGTCTTCCTGATCGTTGAGGTCGGCGAACTGTGTGAGTTCTTCTTTCAGGCGCTCAAACTCCTTTGGGGTAATCCCTGTCGCCCTGGTAATCAGCGACCAGTCGGCGCCAACTGAAAGCAGGCTATCGATTGTCTCGACTTTGCCTTTGATTTCGCCTTTCTGTAGACCCTTCTGTAGACCCTTCTGCAGACCCTTCTGCAGACCTTCCTGTCGTCCTTCTTGTCGCAATTCCTCTGCGTAGGTCAACATATCGCCTCCTGACTCCGGTGCGTACTGGCGCACCTGCGCCGCAAACTCATTCACCACGCTGCGTTCCTGTGTCGCCGCCAGATAGAGCACGAAAACGGCCACGTAGTTGACGC
The DNA here is from genome assembly GCA_003451595.1 of Chloroflexota bacterium. Lineage (GTDB taxonomy): Bacteria > Chloroflexota > Anaerolineae > Caldilineales > Caldilineaceae > Caldilinea. The sequence continues at coordinate 42,248 of DMDA01000048.1, forward strand.
CACCGGTGCGCGTCAACTGCGCCATCAACGGTGCGGCCAGTCGCAGCGCATCCTGCACCTGCGCCCGGTAAGCCGCCATCATCAACAACTGCGCCACCTTCGCCTTCAAGCCGCCCTCGACCGCCTCTGGCGCCAGCCCTGACTGGTCGATGAGATAGTGGGCAAAGCGGGGCAGAAAGCTGTGTTCCCGCTCGCCTTCCGGGAAGAGGTCGGCGAATTCGGTGGCGTAGCGCCACGCCCGCTCCCCCTGGTAGAAGACCACTGGCAGGATCGGCGGCAGTTCCGTCTGCTCCGGGTTCTGTTTGAACGACTCATCCCAGATGCGACACATGTACTTGAGCAGCCGGAAGCGCATCCAGGGGTCGGGCTGCGACTGATGCTCGAAGAGCAAGTAGAGAAAGACCTCGACCCCGCTGCCCTTTATGTGCACGGTGTAGAGCAGGTCAGACTCGCTCTCGCGCAGCGTCTCATCGACGAAGCTCGTCTCCACCAGCGTCAGGCTTGACCACTCCAGCCGCTCGGTGAGAGTAGCGGGCAGATGTGCACGCAGGAAGAGCGCCGCCTCCTCCGTATCAGAGAAGACGGTGCGAAAGAGCTTGTCGTGGGGATGCTGGACACCGTCGCTCATGATGCGTATTGTACCATCGGGATACACCAGGAGCGAAGTCGTGGCCAAGAGTGTCGGGCCGTCGCCTGTGTGCTGCTCCACCGTCGACACCCGATTAGCCGCAACATAGTTGTAGCATAATCAAAGTTCGGCGGGTGGCCATATTTCGGCCACCCGCCTCCGCACGTCGTGGAGTGTCGGCGTGCAATGGTTCAACCCGCCTCATGTCTGCATCGGCAGGTCATCTACGAACTGCAACTCCCTGCTCAATTCATCATCTGGATGATCCCTGCCGCGCCCATGCCGCCGCCGATGCACATCGTCACCAGGCCGGTCTCCTTGCCCTGGCGTTGCAGCTCGTGGATGATCTGCACGGTGAGCTTGGCGCCGGTGCAGCCGAGCGGATGGCCCAGCGCAATCGCGCCGCCGTTGACGTTGACCTTTTCTTCGTCCATGCCCAGTTCGCGTATGACGGCGAGACCCTGCGCAGCAAAAGCCTCGTTGAGTTCGATCAGGTCGATATCCTTGAGTTCCATGCCGGCATACTTCAGCGCCTTGGGCACTGCCGCCACCGGCCCGATGCCCATGATCTCTGGCGGGACGCCGCCGACGGCAAAGCTGACGAAGCGCGCCAGCGGCTTGAGACCGAGCGCCTTCGCCTTCTCCTCGCTCATAATCAACACTGCAGCCGCACCGTCGCTGGTCTGCGAGCTGTTGCCGGCGGTGACGGTGCCCTTCATGGCAAAGGCGGGTTTGAGCCTGGCGAGCGCCTCCAGGCTGGTGTCGCGGCGCACGCCCTCGTCCACCTGGAAGACGGTGCGGATTTCCTTCACTTCACTGCCTTCGCCCACTTTCATCACGACTTCGAGCGGCACGATCTCGGCGTCGAATTTGCCTGCTGCCTGCGCCGCCGCTGCACGCTGATGGCTGCGCAGGGCAAAGGCGTCCTGATCCTCACGGCTGACGCCGTACTGCTTCGCCACGTTCTCGGCAGTCAGACCCATGCCCAGGTAGACGCCCGGATACTCGCTTGCCAGGTACGGGTTGGGCACGAACTTGTTGCCGATCATCGGCACCATCGACATGCTTTCGGCGCCGCCAGCGATGATCACGTCGCCCATGCCGGCCATGATCTGTTGGCTGGCAGTGGCAATCGTCTGCAAGCCGCTGGAGCAGAAGCGGTTGACCGTCTGCCCGGCAGTCGTCACCGGCATGCCAGCGCGCAGCGCCACGATGCGCGCCATGTTCATGCCCTGCTCGCCTTCTGGGAAGGCGCAGCCGAGCACGATGTCCTCGACTTCGTTCTTGTCGATCCCGACGCGCTCGATGACGGCATTGACCACCGCTGCGGCCAGTTCATCCGGTCGCGTCGTGCGCAGCGTGCCCTTCGGCGCCTTTCCCACCGCCGTGCGCGCGGCGGCAACAATTACAGCATTTCGCATGTGTGTTCTCCTTTAGTTGCGCAGCGGCTTATTGTTCTCTAGCATGTACTGGATGCGATCCTGCGTCTTCTTCTCGCCGACCAGGCTGAGGAAGGCTTCGCGTTCCAGGTCGAGGAAGTATTGCTCGTCCATCCACTGACCCTGGCTCAGGTCGCCGCCGGCAAGGACGTAGCCGAGCTTGCACGCCACGACGCCGTCATGTTCGCTGATGTAGCCACCCTGGATCATGCTGTGCACTTCAATGTTGACGGCAGCCAGCATGTCGCGCCCGGCGGCGTAGACGTTGCCCTTGACATTGGGCGCCCGGTAGCCGGCGTCGTTCATGGTGAGCACGGCTTGTTTAGCCTCAGCGATACGATGGTCGCTGTTGAGCACGACACGGTCGGTGGGCGCCAGGAAACCCAGTTCGCGCGCTTCCTCGCCGGAGGTCGAAACCTTGGCGAAGCCGACCGTCTCAAAAACCTTGCGCAGGTAGGGCATCGGGTTGACGTTGGTGGCGTTCATATGCGGGCTGACGTGGCGGCGCACCATCTCTTTGCAGCCGCCCCAGCCGGGAATGACGCCAATGCCAACCTCGACCAAACCGATGTAGGTCTCAGCATCGGCGACGATGCGGTCGGCGGCGAGGCAGATTTCACAGCCGCCGCCTAGCGCCATCTGGTGCGGCGCAGCGACAACCGGCTTGGGCGCCGTGCGGAAGCCCATGAAGGCGTCCTGCCCAAACTTGATCATCATCTCCAGCTCGCCCCACATCTGGCTCTGTACGGCGAGCAGCATGGCAAAGATATTGGCGCCAACGGCGAAGTTCTTGCCATCGTTGGCGATGACCAGCCCGCTGGCGTTGCCGTGCAGTCGCTCGATCGCCTCCTGCATGATGTCGAACATGGGGCCATCGAGCGCGTTGACGCGTGTGTGCCATTCCAACAGCATCACGCCGTCGCCGATGTCCCACAGGCTCGCCATCTCGTTGCCTGCCAGTTCCTTGCGCGTGCGGCGTATATCCTTCATGCTGACCGCTTTGGGGCTGCGCGCAACCTCGACGTACTCCTTGCGCGCCGGGTCATAGACCATCTGCTTGCCGTTGGCGTAGGTGTAGAACGTCTCCTTGCCTGCAGCCAGCATCTGCTTGACCCACGGCGCCACGCTGACGCCCTCGCCTTCAAGCCGGGCGACCGTCTGCTTGACGCCGAGTTCATCCCACGTCTCGAACGGACCCATCTCCCAGGCAAAGCCCCACTTCATGGCGTTGTCGATGTCAACCAGGCTGTCGGCGATCTCCGGGACGCGTTTGGAGGCGTACGCCATCGTGCGCGAGAGCGTGTGCCAGATCAGCTCGCCCGCCTCGTCGTCGGCGTCGACCAGCGCCTTGAGGCGATCCGCCAGCGGCAGATTGCGCGCCTCACCGACGCTGCTCCACTTCGGTTTCTTGGGCGGAAGATACTCCAGCTTGCCATCCTCGGCGGCGGTCTGCAGGTCGAGACCCCAGAAGGACTTTTTGCCCTTCTCGTCGACGACAGTCTTGTAGAAGCCCTGTCCAGTCTTGGCGCCAAGCAGTTTATTGTCGATCAGCAGTTTCATCACCGCCGAGCCGTACTCGCCGCGCAGAATCTCGCGATCCTCGTCATCGGGAATCAGGTCGTAGAGATTGCTGCCCACGAGTGCCATCACGTCGATGCCGACGATGTCGTTGAGGCGGAAGGTGCCGGTTTTGGGGCGACCAAGCAGCGGCCCTGTCAGCGCATCGACGGCCTCGACCGTGTAGCCATTCTCGATGGCGAATTCCATGATGTCGCTCTGGATGAAGCTGATCATGCGGTTGGCGACGAAGTTGGGCGTATCCTTGCAGACGACGACGCCCTTGCCCAGCACGTTCTCGGCAAAATCCTTCATGCGGCTGACGATGGCGGGGTCGGTGTCGGGCGTCGGGATGATTTCGAGCAGGTGCAGGTAGCGCGGCGGGTTGAAGAAATGTGTGCCGAGGAAGCGCCGCTTGAACTCCGGCGTGCGTCCTTCGGCGATGATGTGGATCGGGATGCCGGAGGTGTTGCTGCTGATGATGGCAGTGGGGCGGGCGACCTTCTCGATGCGCGCCATCAACGCCTGTTTGGGGCCGGGGCGTTCAATGATCACTTCGATGATCCAGTCGCTGGCGCCGACGGCGGCGTCGAAGTCATCTTCGAGATTGCCGACGGTGATGAGCGAGGCGGCGCTCTGCGTGAAGAGATTGGCGGGCTTGGCTTTGACCATGCGCTCGTAGCCGGCCTGGACAATGCGGTTGCGCACCTTGCGGTCGGCGAGCGTCAGCCCGGCCGCCTCTTCCTCGGCGGTCAGCTCCGATGGGACAATATCCAACAACCACGAGCGGATGCCGGCGTTAGCCAGATGCCCGGCGATGGCTGCCCCCATCGTCCCCGCGCCGATCACGGTGACGGTTTCGATTCCGTATGGCATGACAACTATGCTCCTTGCAGTTTCAAACGGGATGGTGAGGCAAACGTTTCGATGACACAAGTTTGCTTCGGGGATAGTTTGTCATTGCAATGTTGCGATGTCGTTTTGAGGGGATTGTTTGGGGGAATGCCAGCCAACCGGCGACTCGTGACTTATGCGTCACGAGTCGCCGGTCACGCGTCGCCGATCGCTACTCAACTGTGATCTGCACGTTGACGTCGGCTGCCGGTGCAATGGGTAGAATCTGTTCTACAATCAATTGCATGACAGCCGGGTCTTCAAGCGGCGTGCCAGCCAGATAAGGCTTTGCCAGGTTGAGAGCAGTTGCCAGCGAAGCTGCATCGTAATCGATCGACATAAGCTCCGCCCCGTTCACCTGGATCGACAAATTATTGGGTGTATTGACGATGTCCACCGTCTTTGCGTCCAGGTCGCTCAGAATCTGCATCACGTTGGGGGGTAGCGCCGGCAGTGTCACGCCGAGCTGCGCCAACTGATCCGCCGAGAGGTCGCCGACAGAGACGATCTGGCCACCCTTGACGCCGACTTTGGCGCGAATCACGGGGGCGGCCATGTCGCCGAGGTCGGCTGGGGCGAAGGTTGCTTCTGCTGGCGCTGCACTTTGGTCAACCTCACCGCTCAGGGCGATGCGGGTGGTGATGCCATCTTTCAGCAGCGTGTTGAGGCCAGCATCAAGCAGGGCGGGGGGTAGGCCACTTTGTGCGCCAGCGATGCCAGCGATGGTCGCCAGGCCGTCCGGGGCAAAGCGAATGCGCGGCAGCGCGTTGCCGTCGACCGCAATGTTGATGGCTTCGGTCGAGGCGTTGATCGCCAGCTGTGCGACGCCCAGGTCGCGCAGCGGTTGCAACGCCTCCATCGGCAGAGTGACGCCGGGGATCGCCAACCCCAGCACCTGCAGGCTGCCATCGTCGCCCAGTTTCACTGGCAGGTCCGAAAGCTTCAAATCAACTGGCTGGCCGCTCAGATCAACATTCAGCCCCAGGTTCATGGCGGGCAACTGACCGGCGATACTGCTCACTAGCCCGGCAGTCGCGGCATCGACGCCGGGCAGCGACGGCAACAGCCCCGCCAGGCGTTCCAGGTAGCTGCCGTCGTAAGCAAGCCCAGGCAAGGGAGCGCCGTTGACATTGATGGCAAGTCCACCGGGCGTCGTCTGGATGCCAAGATTTTCAATGCCAAAGCTCTTGAGCTGTGCCACCAAGGCGGGGTCAAGTTGCAGTGGATTGGCGCCACCGGTCAACGGCGCCAGCAGATCACCCGAAATTCCGCCGATGCTGCCCGCGCCGCTCTCGTCAAACGAGACGCCAAGCGCTACCGGAGGCATCTGATTCGCCGGCGCCTGCGGCGAAACAGCCGTCTCCCCACGCCATGCAGGGATGTCCTTAGCGCTGCCACTAGCGGGCGGCACAGAAATTGCCGCGCCTAACCCGATCCGCCGCAACCAGGGGATCACGGGAGCCGCAGACGCCGTCGTCGGTACGCTTGCCAGCAATTTTTCCAGGTTGGCGGCACTTTCCTCGTTCCAGGCAATGTAGGGCTGATCCTGACCGTCGATATAGAAGTGGATGCCGTTGGCGCCGGCGCGCAACTCGACCTTTTGACCCAGGGACTGGATCAACTTCACCTGCTCCGGCGGCAGTTGCGCCACCCCGATGCCGTAGACGCTGGCCGCACCGCTGGCGTCGATGTCGACAGGCACTGATGGTAGATTGAACCAGGTCTTTTCCTGACCGGCTGCCCCAGCATTGCACGCCGCGATTACGAAGACGACGAACACCATCACCAGGAGAATCGGCAAGAATGTGCGTTTCGCCTGCATAAGCAGTCTCCCCTTTGCTCAAATCAAGTCGGAAATATTGGTCGGGTGGGTAGTGGACGGTAAGCAGGGTAGTGCTATCCGCTCGCAGCTCCCCATGAGTGTAGATGCATGATACATCATGTGTGGCGAACACACAAGCGACTATAATTCCAAGTCGTTTGATTTTATGTTGCAATTCTGAGCAAAAATACAACAGAAACTGCCGGTTTGACTGATGACACATACTGGCGTAAAGTCGAGAAACACAAAGGCCGAGACAGTTTGCTGTCCCGGCCTTTGGTCGCGCTGAAGCTGAGAGCGTCTCAGCCAGCAGTTTCCTGCGCTTTGGCGGCTTTGGCGATGGCGCGTGCTTCGGCGGCTGCCCAATCCTCGCCTTCACGTACGACTGCGACCTGGAACGACGCGGTCACTTCCGGCATCAGGCGGATGCTGACGTTGTGAATGCCCAGGTCGCGCAGGCCGTGCTCCAGCTCGATCCGGCGGCGATCCACTTCGAAACCAACCATTTCACTGAGCTTTTCGGCAATGTCGCTGCTGGTAATCGAACCATAGAGCCGATCATTTTCACCGGCGTTGGCGGCAAAGAGCAGCTTCTTGCCAGCGATCATCTGCGCCTGCGCTTCAGCATTGGCGCGTTCGCGCGCACGACGGCGCGTGGCAGCGGCCTTGATTTCCTCAGCCTGTTTCATGGCCCCACGCGTGGCGAGTACAGCCAGACCACGCGGCATCAGATAGTTGCGGGCATAGCCGCCGGCGACAGCATAGACTTCACCAGCATGCCCCAACTCTGGAACATCTTTGGTCAATAGAACTTTGACACGCGCCATAACGTTTCTCCTTTTGACAAGCGCATCTGTTGATACGTGGTTTGCAGCATAGTCGCTGCTTTGCTTGTTGCCACGCCAGAAGGCAGGCAGACCTATATCATACCGAATCGTGGGCGTTCGCCCAAATTGGTGAGCAAGCGATGGTGGATTGGTTTATTGCTACCGATGGATTCAACAGCTATGCAGACTCATGCTATACTGCGCACCGCTACCATCAAGCTGGCGGCGTTCCCGGATGTGCAGGTTCAATCTTTTTCCGGCGCCGCAATGAGAGGCGATTGTCGTGATGCAATCTGGCGACATGCATGCAACTCCCATAGAATTGACTCAAATTGATCAATCGGCCCCTAGCCTGACATGGCAACGGCGCTTGCTGGGTTTGGGGGCGCTCTTGTTTTTGCTCAGCATGACTGCCGGCTGCGCATTTTCCGAGCTACTGGCGCCGCCCACGCCAACGCCAGCGCCGACGCGCACGTTGGCGCCCACCTTCACTCCGACGCCAGAAGCGTTACAGCCGCTGATCGTCGTGACGCCCCCGCGCGATGGCACGCCCGGCGTGATTGTGATTCAGCCGACTCTCAACGCCGGTCAAGTCATCATCGCCATTCCGCCAACAGATACGCCGGCGCCGCCGCCCACCGACACGCCAGCGCCCACACCGACAGCGCCGCCGCTGGAACAGACCGCAACTGCTGCCGTGTTGATCGCACAGATGACGGCTGCCGCCCAGTCCACGCCGCTGCCCGGTTTCCCCACGCCGACGCCGACGCTCATCCCTACCGACACACCCACACCCGGTCCGACGGCAACGCCATTTATCATTGTCGATAGCGGCTTTGTGGCGCTGCGCACTGGTCCGGGCGTGCAATATCCGCAGGTAGCGCAACTTGGCCCTGGCATCCCCATCGCCATCATCGGGCGCAACCCGCAGGGGGATTGGTACGAAGTGTGCTGTGTCAATGGCGTTTCGGTGTGGGTGGCGGCGACGCATGTGCGCGTCGTCAATGAAACGCAGGAGGTGGCGTTGGTCGTAGCGCAACCGCCGCCTACCTTCACGCCGACTTTTACCCCCACGGCTACCCCAACCGAGACCTTTACCCCCACCGCAACCCCGTTCCCCTTTGAGCGCGCCATCGGGCCACAGTTCTTCCCGACAGAAAACCAGTTTTTGACGATTTGGGCCTACTTCTTTGTTGGCGCCCTTAACGATCCTGTGTCGCCGGAGGAGCCAGCCGAAGGCTACTTCCTTGATGTACGCTTCAAGGGCGTCGAGCGTCCTAACGCCAACCCGGAGCGACCCAGCACGAATGTGATCGAGTACAGCGCCGCCCCTGGCGCCGGTAATCGCGTGAAGTACAACTATAAGTACGAATATCGCCCTCCTGCTGAACCAACCCCGGCGCCTGGCGCCGTTGCGACGCCGCGCCCATGTGAGCTGCTCGGTCAGGGCGCCTGGCAGGTGTGGGTGCGCGACGGCGCCGGCAATCAGCTTTCCGACGTTGTTGAGTTCTACACCGACTGCAATAACCCAAACCGTGAAGTCTATCTGGGGTTTGTGCGCATGCGTTGACGCACGTGCAAATCGCGAGAAAGATATCGAGTATGAAGCCGATTCCCTTAACATTGCTTATCATCCTGGCAAGCGCGCTATGGTTGAGCGGTTGCTTTGGCAGCCGTGAGGTCAGCCAGGAGGAGGCGCCTGCGCCGCTGCGTTCGCCGCATCCGACATTTACGCCGACGCCGCCGCAACCACCTACGCCCACACCCCTGCCAACCACTGTAGCGGCAGAGGCAGCGGTGATCGTCGCCACACCCGCTGCAGACGCACCGGCGGAGTCGTCTACATCCCCGACGCAGACAGCTCTGGCTGTCATCAGCGACGATCTGATCAATATTCGACGTGGACCTGGGCTGGAATACCCGCCCATCAAGCTCGGGATGCGCGGCGACGAATTCACGATCATCGGACGTAGCGCCGACGATCTGTGGTGGCAAATTTGCTGCGTTGAGGAGCTCCCAGCCTGGGTCAGCAAAACCTACGTTGAAGCCGATGGGCCAGTTGACGCTATCCCTGTCGCTGACCCAGACGCTGCTGCGCAAGCGGGCGTCATCCTGGCGCCAACCGCGACGCCAGCCTCTGTTGCGCAGAATCAGGCGGCGCCACCGACTGAAGCAGCGCCACCGGCTGAAGCGGCGCCACCGGCTGAAGCGGCGCCACCGGCTGAAGCGCCTGCGCCGGCGTTTCCCTTTGCGCTTGCTGCACAAGAATCGTTCCCCGAAAACAATGACCTGGTGCGCATCTTCCTGTACGTGTATCAGGGTGAGAGTGCGCTGCCGGGCTATACGTTGCGCGTCATGAAAGACGGCGCCGAGCTGCCTGTGAGTGGCGTCTCTGCCGACGCTGCGGGACTGACCTGGCCGACTGCCAGCCCGCGTCAGCGCTTTCAAAACATGAAAGTCGAATTCTCCGGCGTCAATCCTGGCGGAACATGGGAAATCCAGTTGGTCGATGGCGGCGGCGCACCGGTTGGCCCGGTGGCGACCTTCACACTGACCGCCACCGACACGAATCGAGAACTCTACGTTCGCTACGAAAAGCAGTAGGCGCTCGATGAAGGCGACGTTGCGCCCTGTGCGCATCGGCTGGATGGTGCTGCTGCTCGTCGTGACCGGCGCGGTGTTACGCAGCCTGCGCCTGTCATGGCAGCCGCTCTGGTGGGATGAGGGCTACAGCGTCTATTTTGCCACCGAGCCACTGCTGCGGATGCTCGATCTCACCGCTAGCGACATTCATCCCCCGCTCTACTATGCTCTGCTGCACGGCTGGATTGGGCTTTGGAATAATGCTGCGCCAGCCGCACTCCGCACATTTTCCGTGATTGTCGGCGTGGCGGCGCTGCCGCTGCAGGCGTGGCTGGCGTGGCAACTTTTTCCTGGTCGCCGCCGCTTGCTGGTGATCGCTGTACTGCTGCTGGTCTTCAACCCGATGCACCTGTTCTACAGCCAGGAAGTGCGCATGTACGGGCTAGGCACGGCGCTCAGTCTGCTGAGTACAGCATGTTTCTGGGGCTGGCAGGAAGAGACTCCCCACAGCGTGCGTGGGCGCCGTTGGGCTGCTATCGGCTACCTCCTGGCGACAACAGCAGGTTTGTACACGCTTTACTATTTTGCATTCGTGCCCGCCGCCCACTTGCTGTGGGCAGTGGTTGTCCATCGCCACAGATGGCGACGGCTGGGGGCGCTCATTGCCGGGCAAGCGCTCGTCGTTGTGCTCTACCTGCCCTGGTTGCTCTACGCGGCCCCGCGTCTGGTCGGTTATGTTGGCGCCAAAGTTCAGTCAGACCAGGATGTGGCGCTTGATCCGCTGCACTATGTGCAGCGCCATTGGGTGGCGTTTACGGGTGGGCACGTGACCTGGCCGGAGACGACGTTGCCGTGGGCGCTGCTGTTGAGCAGTGCAGCAGTGGCAGTGATCGCCGCAGGGTTGTTCGTGGCACGGCGCCGTTCAACGCGGGCGCCTGGCGCTTTCGGTGCGGATGAGGGGGCGCCAATACACCAATCGTCGGCGTACAGTCCACTTGCCCTGCTGAGCGCCCTGGTCGGCGTTGCTTTTGTGGGCGGCTGGCTGGTGAGCCTGCGCTTTCCCTTCTTCCCGGAGGGTGGCGAACGTCTGTTGATCTTTACCCTGCCCTATGTGATCCTGCTGTTGTCGGTTGGCATCGATCGCACCTGGCAGGTCGCTCATACCGGGCAAGTCGCGCTGACTTTCTTGCTGACGGCAGCGATTGGAGGCGTGTTCACCTTCTACACGACGCCGCGTTACGTCACAGAGGATTATCGACCCCTCCTGCGACAGATCGTGCAACAAGGGCGTAACGAAGACACGCTGCTCGCCATCTTTCCGTGGCAGGTCGGCTATTGGCGCGCCTACACGCCACAAGACGATCCCACCCTGACGGGGCCGGCGCCGGTGTTGCTCTCCAACGGCGCGGTGACATGGTCGCCGGCTGTGCAGTCAGTGATCGATCATGCGTTGACGACGGGGACGCTGTGGTTTCCGGCGCCACTGACCTTTGGCAGCACGTTGCCGGGAGAGATCGAAACGTATCTCGCTGCGCACGCCGCTAACCTGGAAAATCGGTGGTACGGCGGCACACGTCTGACGGCCTGGGCGGACCTCCCCAGACCAGCGGTGCAAGCCATCGCCGCCGACTTTGGGGCTGTGCAACTCCTGCAAGCGGCCACGGCGCCCTTCAGCGTAGCGGCGACTAATCAGCCGATAGCGGTGACGTTGACATGGCAGGTCGCCACCCCCGCCGATTACAACATCAGCTTGCGCCTACTCGACGCCGACGGCTATGTCTGGAGTAGCCGCGACTATGCAGCGGCCTGGGCGACCGTCGCACCGGGGCGGATAGTGACGGAGAGTGTTGGGCTGATCGTCCCTGTCGGGTTGCCGCCTGGCGTCTACACGGTGGGGGTGAGTGTGGCGCATCAGGATGCTCAGGGACTCAGTGGCGATGCATTGACGCTGACAGGCAGCGACACGGTTGACGCCCCCATCAGTGCACTGACAGTCGTGGCGCCTGAGGCGGCCGCACCCGTCGCACGCTTGCCTATTCGTACACCATTGGCGCAGCCGGTGACACAGGCAAGCGTCACGTTTTTGGGCTTCACCGGGCCGGCGGCAGACACGCCCATTTTGGCAGGAACAGAGTTAGGCGTCACGCTCTTCTTACGCGCAGAAACGGACACGCCCGCCACGCGCGATCTTTATGTTAGCTTGCTCGACGCACAGGGAGCCGGGGTGGCCGGTTACACAGGCTGGCCGCTGCCGGCTTATCCGGTGAACGTGTTGACGCAGGACGAACTGCTGCGCGTGCCGGTGCGTTTTGACATACCTGGGGCGTTGAGCAGCGGCGACTATCGATTGGTGGCTGGTTTCTACGACCCGGCGACCGATGTCAGGACGCCCCCTGTCATGCTCGGTGCGGTGCGTATCCACCAGCGGCGCGGAGTGTTTTCGCGCCCTGCGCCCACCGTCAGTCTGCCGACGCCGGTACAGTTTGGCACGCACGCCCGGCTTTATGGCTACACGCTCACATCTGCAGCGAACAACGCCGTGACTCTCCATCTGTACTGGGAGATTCTACAGCCGCTGCTGCCGCCACACCATATCTTTGTCCACGTCGATGCGCCGGATGGCGTCACGTTGTCGCAGCAAGATGGTCCGCCCGTCACCGCCTCTGGCCCGGCGCCGACGGGAAGTTGGCAGCCCGGCGAATTCTTGATCACCGAACACGTGCTCTCACTTCCAGCCGACGCCACACTGCGTGTGGGATTGTACGACCCAGTCTCGCTGCAGCGTCTGCCGGTGACGATTGCGGGGTCGGCGACGGGCGACAGCGTCGCATTGGATATTCCCGGGTGAACTTCAGATACGGGGCGCGCCGCCTTCGATTGAAATCGAGGCTGAAAGCGAAAGTCGGCTCATGGTGATTAACAAATCGATTCGGTAATCGTAGATGCGGTTCGTAACCGCATTTTTCTGTCCGACGAGAACGTGCGGCTTAGAGCCGCGCCTACATCGATTGCCGGGTTATTTTGTTAATCCTCATAACTGTCTCTTATACACATCT
>DMDA01000102.1:0-5178 GCA_003451595.1 Chloroflexota bacterium
GTGTATGCGCGACCACCCAGCTTGGCGCGCTTTTCAAATAACGTTACATCGTTTCCTTTTGCTGCCAGCCGCGCCGCTGCCGCCAGCCCACCAAACCCGCTCCCAATGACAATGATCTTCTGTCCCATAACTCCTCGCTTTATCTTTATCTTTGATTTTGCAGCTTACGTCTTTATTGATTGCACTACGTGTATTGCACTACGTGCGCTTGGCGCGCTGTCCACCAACCCACAGCAGCGGCGACCGCCAGCACAATTGCTGCGACTATAGCGCCGTAGACGACCGGCAGCGCGGCGCTCTGCTTGACGGCAATCCCAACAAATGCCCATACAAGCACCGCCACATAGGCAACATCGCGTTTGATCATGGCAAAATACAGGCCGAGCAAAGTCGCAACCGAGATCATCGCCAACGACCAGGCCATCGGCGGCAGGAAGCCGCCGTCCCACCCATTGTCGAGCAGCACGGTAGCAACGTTGGCAACCGTCGCCACCGTGATCCAGCCAAGATAAATGCTAAACGGAATCTGTGTCGTCCACCGCGCAGCTGCTGATGCTGCGCCGCGCCATGGATGCAGTCGCCGGTAAATTACGATCAGACTGACCAGCAACACCAGCATGACTGCGAGGCTCAATGTAAACTGATTGTAATGCCAGAGAAAAATCCAGACGGAGTTGGCAATGCCGCTGAGCACATAGGGCCAACCAATGGCGCGCAGGCTCGGATTGGTGCGCTGGGACGGCAATGCCTGAAAGACCATGTAGGCCAGCAGCCCCAGATAGATGACGCCCCAGATGGAAAAGACATAACCTGCAGGCGTGAAAAGCGACGGAAAGCGATCCGAGATTTCGCCGGTCGATTGGCCGTTAAGCGGCAACCCGGTCGCCAGCCCGTTGATGGCAATCGTTGCCAGTGTCATCATGATCACGGCGAACTGGCGCAGGTAGTCGCCCGTGCCCGCTGCATTGCGACGATTCTCGGTGACTCCAAGTGTTGTGTTCATTCTCTCATCCTTTTGCAATGGTTTTGCACAGCTTTAGTCTATGTCCAATTTCGCGCTTATTCAGTGAGTATGCTTCTAATTGCACAGAGAACAAAAACTTACACAGATAACAAAAACGCCCACAGATTGCTCTGTGGGCGCCAGATATACAGGTTCGATTTTGCCGGACGTTGTCGCTGCGCATATGGTATCGGTCAGCAACAGCATTGAAGCATCGTTGCCGCCCTGGCAACATCACACCCGCTCCAGGAAACGCACATCGTTGCTATAAAATAGCCGGATGTCATCCACACCACGCTTGAGCATAGCTTGCCGTTCGATGCCCATGCCAAAGGCAAAGCCGCTGAAAAGCGCCGGATCGTAGCCACCATTTTTCAGCACGATCGGGTGCACCATGCCCGCGCCCAGAATTTCGAGCCAGCCAGTGTATTTACAGATGCGGCAGCCTACGCCACCACACAGAATACAGTCCACATCAAACTCCACGCTTGGCTCTGTGAAGGGGAAATAGGATTTGCGGAAACGGATCTTGCGCCCTTCGCCATACATTTGATTGGCAAAGTTGAGCAACGTCCCTTTGAGATCGCTGAAGGTGATGTTGCGCCCGATGGCAAGCCCCTCAATCTGGTAGAACATCATCTCTGAGCGCGCGGTCACGTCCTCATTGCGGTAGCACTTTCCTGGCAGGATGACGCGAATCGGCTCAGGTGCGTACTGACGCATGGCGTGAAGCTGTCCTGGGCTGGTGTGTGTGCGCAGGATCACATCGGGCGTGGTGGTAAAGAAGGTGTCCTGCATCTCGCGCGCCGGGTGGTCAGGCGGGAAGTTGAGCAGCTCGAAGTTGTAAGCGTCGGTCTCGACTTCCGGTGAGTCAAAGACCTGAAAACCCATCTGCTTGAGAATCTCGACCATCTCACGCATCGCCTGGTTGGTGGGGTGGAGCTTGCCCACCTGCGGGCGTCGTCCCGGCAGGGTTACATCGATGCCCTCAGCCGCCAGCGTGCGCTGCATTTCTTCGGCAGCAATCGCTTCTTGCCTCGCCGCCAGCGCCGCCTCCAACGCTTCTTTGATCTCGTTGGCGCGCTTGCCGACCAAGGGACGCTCCTCCTTCGACAGTTGCCCTAAACCGCGCAACATCGCGGTCAATCGGCCCTTCCGCCCCAGAAAGTCGGCGTACCATGCTTCGGTTTCCGACGTGCTTTGCGCGGCCGTTAAGGCCGCCTGTGCTTCCACCTGCAACTGTTCGAGTTGTGCGATCAAATCACTCATACATCCACCTGTCCAACCAGAGTATGACAAGGGGCGAGAAGCGCGTTGCCAGGGGCGCATTGCCCTTGCCGATTGAGATTGCTTGTTGTGTCCAGCTCAGCGCATGGACGCCCGTCTATCATATCATGGGCGTCGGCGCCCACCTGATGGTATATCGTGCCATCAAGGGGACATTCATGCAAGTAATGGCGAATTTATCTGACGTTAGGCGTCTATCTGGCATTACAGCGGCGGCAACGCCACCGTCGGGTCGCCGAGGATCACCAGACTCTGACGGTCGAGGGCGGCGAGTTGAGCACTAGCCGTCATCAACCGGATGAAATCGCGCTCGGCAGTTGTGGCGCTAGCAAACTGCCTTGTCAATTGCTGCCACTGCTGAAATAACTCACCTACGACTTTGTAGCCGGGGTTGAAAGCCATGCCTACCGGTTCCGGCTGGGCGCGGTGCATGTGATCGTAGAGCGCCGCAATCGTCGTGCGCGTCAGCACCTGGCCGGTCTCCGGCTGGCGCAGCGTCCAATCAAAGGTTGGCTCGACGTGGCCGATGAACGCACGCAGGGGTTTGGCGGCGCCCAGCAGACGCTGTGGCAGCGGCGCCGCCTGTGCGCCCAACGCGGCGACGCCATCGAGCACTGTGGCGAGCGGTGAACCGGCCGGCACTAGTTCTTTGTAGGAGTTGCTATTATCGCAGCCTGCCGAACAACAAGCGTGCGCATACCAGATTGCGCCATCTGGCTGCCAATCCGCCAGCAAGGCATCGATATCAAGGGTGAGATGCTGTCCATCAACCAGCGCGCCAAGCGATGCCGCCATCTTCGCCGGGTCTTGCAGCGGGCCAGTCTGGCCATGGCTGGTGGTAACGATCAGCGCGGGCTGGCGCTGCGCCAGGGTCGTCTTGAGGGCGGCAAGCGTGGCGTCAGCATCGTCGAGCAGCCGCAACCCGGCGCCGATCTGACTATCGGCGGCCAGTTTTTCCGCCACCGGCTCGGCAATCGCCTTACGCATCAACGTGGTAATGTCGCCGCCGCCGTGATCCACCGTCCACACCACTGGCTGATGCGGATCACAGCCGGCGCCATCCCACTCCTTGAGCAGTGCATTCACATAATTTTCCAGCGCGGTATCGGTCAGCGTCAGGCGGCCGGCGAAACAGGGCTGATTGAGCAAGTATTGAAAGCGCCACGGGATCACCTCTGGCCCGGCGTAGATGAGCAGATAGTAGGGCAGTGCGCCAGGCGCTACGCCGCGCGCACCAGCTCCGGAGATAGCAATATCTTGTGCACTGCCGTCCGGGTAGTAACGCCGCAAGAACCTGGCTCCAGTCTCCGCCCGGTAGCGCAACACCGGCGCGCCTGAGCGTGCTGCCAACAACTCACGAATCGGCTCCGGAGCGTCGTCGGCCGTGGCGCGAGCAGCAGCGGGAAGTGCGTCATCATCGGGCAGCACCAGCCCCCACCCCACCTGTGGATGACGCCAGTCGCGCAGGTCGACCGGCTCGGCGGCCGCCAATTCGCGGCTCACCTTTTCCATACGCTCCTTCAAGCCCCATTTGCGGGCGGCTTCGTCCAATGCCGCTGTCGGCGAGGCGTCGCCCGTCCACAGGTTAGCAGCAAGCTCAGTTGGAAACCGCGCGCTCATCGTCACCTCCCAAGTGCAGGTCAACTTCACGCAAACTTGCCGAACATGTCCGGGCGCAGATCGGGCGGCACCGGCGGCTCCTCGTCGAGCAACGCCAGGGCGCGCGTGCGGATAGAGGCGGGGGCGTCGAGGGGCAATGTGCGCAGAAAGTCTGCCACCTCCTGCGCGCGCTGCAGCATCTTCTGCAATGTCGCAATGCCTTGAGCTGCAGTTGGCGTCGGCTGTCCTGGCGTCACTGCTGGCTGGTCAACGCGCACAATCTGGAAGAGTTCTGGACGTGCATAGAGCACCGGCAACGCCCACGCCCGCTCGTTTTTCGGATCGGCACCGCTAAAGATTTGAATGCGCGCTGCGCGCAACGACATACTCCACTCGATAGGAGCAGGTTGTACGCCGCTGGCTTGCGCCAATGCCTCGGCAATCTCGCGAAAGAGAGCGGGATAAAAGCCAGCGCAGAAGCGGTGTGCGTCCGCCGCCGCAATCGGTTCGAGCATCCCAATGGCGGCGGGGGCGCCGCGCGCCACCAACGTGTGCGCCATCGAGTGCAGTTGCGCCGTGGCGGCGCCGCCCTCGCAGCAGTTGAGCACAACGAGCCAGGTCTGACGCATCGCCGGCAGCGCAATCAACTGTTCGACCGGCAACACCAGCGACGCGACATCTGCGCCCGCCGCCCAATCCAGCGCCGTCGCCACCTCCAGCCGGCTGACGCCATGATCGACTGCACCGTGACAGAAGAAATGCAGCACGTGCGGCTTAAAGTCCTCCAGCGCAGCTTCAAGCTGATCGACAGTGGACTCAATCAACCTTACCTTGACGTCGGTCAACACGCCATTGGCAATCGCGGTCTGTACGGCATCGTGCAAGGATTCCTCGCCGACCAGCAACAGTGTTTCGACGGGCAGCCCGGCAGTGCGGGCGACGTCGAGCGCTTGACGCAGATTCTCCCATTCAACTGTGGCGGGCACATCAAGCGCCGATAGCACCGCCGCCAGTCGCAGCGCGCCCTCGAACTTGTAAAAAGGGGGTGTAGGCTGTGTAGCCAGCGCATCGGCGATACGGCCGATGGGCCAGCGTAGATCGAGCGCCAGGAACGCGCCCTGCGTGTCGTCGTAGAGCGCTTCCCAATAGAGTTGTTCGGCTTCAGGCGCCTGCAAATAAAAGTAGATAGGCGTCACCTGGGTAGGGGGCGCCATTGCCAGCAGCTGCAGCATCTGGGCGATGGCAGGGTGCTGCGCCAGCGCCTGACGCAGCTGGCGGCCATGCTGCAT
>DMDA01000102.1:5443-10071 GCA_003451595.1 Chloroflexota bacterium
AAGTTGGCGGTCGCCTTCTCCAACTTCACCTGCGTGCCGCCGTCAAAGGTGGGTTGCAAGGTGACGATAATGCGATTGAACGTCATTGCGCACCTCCGCGTCGGCTGCTTGCTTCCATCCGCGCTTCTTCCTCAACGATGATCTGTAACTTGCGCAGCGTCTCCGACTGCTCGAAGCCAGCCATGCGCGAGGTGCTGGCGGCTTGCCCCGGCGTGGCATCGATCTGTTGCGCCACTGCCAGCGTGCGCTGATCGATATAACGCATAGCCGCCGCAACCCAGCCGGGAACCTCCTCTTCCGGCGTGTAAAGCTCCTCGACAAAACGATTCGTGTCGTCTGGCTCCGTCAGTTGCGCAAGATTGGGGTCGAAGATAGCGGCGGCGCCTTCAGGCAGCGGCGTCGCCACCCGCGCCGGATGCGTGTAAATCATCAACGACGGCGCCGCAGGCGCCAACGTCGGGCGCTCCGCCAGGAAGAGCCGATAGGCGGCTGTCAGCGCGCTCAGATCGGGGTCGAGGCGCATCTCGTGGTGCAACGTTGGTCCGGGGCGCAAATTCGCCAGCGTGGTGGTGAGCAGCCGGTGCGCCATCTCCGAATAGTTGCGCAGGGGGGAAGTAAGTGCACAGCCCCATGCACCTGTCTGCGCCAGGAAAGCCGCAAGTTCATTGGGACCGATGAAACGCGGCAACTTGCGATCCAGGTTTTCCAGCGGTGACTCGGCGACGGAGAGCGCTGCGCTTTCACCGGAGAGGTAGCCGTGCGCCACAAAGTGCACCAAATCGATGCTGCGTCCTGCCAGCGCACTGCGCATCCACAACAGCCAGGGGCTGGTCAGCTGTCCGGTCGGATCAGTAATGCGACTGCTGCGGTCCGGGATGGCATAAGGCGCGGCGCTTTGTGGATCGTGGAGCACGACGCGGCTGTCATTGGCGCCATAATAGCCAAGATGATTTGCCAGATCGTTTAGCAGCCCGCTATCTGTGAAGAGATGTACGTTGGTTGGCCGCGTCGCCTGGTCGAGAACCATACGCGTCATGCGCGCCATGTAATCGCTGGCCATGAACGCTTCTTCGGAGATTGGCTGACTGCTGCACAGGACAATGTTGATCTCGCCAGCGGCGCGCGCGGGATCGACCAAGTAGTCCGGCAGGCGCAACACCGGGCGCTGTAAGGCGGGAATCAGCAACTGCTCCCAGGGGACAAACGCCAGGTAGCCTGCCGGGCTTTTCAGGTAAAGCCAAAGCGCTTCATCGGCCACCATACGGGCGTCTAGGGCGGTGCGCAGGGCTTCCAGCACATAACCAGGCATGATGAAGGGGTATCCTTCGAACATGCACTGGCTACGGTCAAGGTGATCCGGCACGCCAAGCTCCGTTGGCTCGAGCCGATAGTCAAGCAGCGGCGTGCGCGTCCCGGCTTCATCGCGTTCCAGCGCACACCGCACCTGCGACCTACGTCCAGAAAGCTCGAACCCGAGCACCAAAGTAGTCAGCTCATACTGCCGGCGTAGCAAATAACCCATCGCCAACTCCTTTCCATAAGCGCCGCTGTACTGGAGAAGCCGCGACAAGGATGTCTTGTGCGCTGCGGCTTGGTTCACCCTTGAGAGCGCAACGCCGGTCTCCGCCTCTCGCTTCACGCAGTCAACAGGTTGTACAGCATCCAGTAAGTCGACAGGTTGCTATAGTCACCATGACCGCCGATGGTGGACGTGGCGTCGATGCCGATGATCGGGATCAGCGAGCTGAGGTCGTAGCGGGCGCCAGCGTCGATTGCGGCGGCGTCGAGCACGTTGATCAAGTGTTCGCCGCTGCCGCGCGGCCCGTACCCACCAAGAGCAGCGTAACGACTGGGCGGCTCACCGGCGGCGGCGATCTTCATCTCGCCCACATCTCTGTCGCGCCGCAAGACCAGGTGATAGAAGCGATGCAGCGCCGCATCGCGCTGGCTGAAGGTGCACAGCAGGGGAAGAAAGACGCGGTCAAGCGCGCGGCGATAGCCGCCAGGGCGCTCCTGTCCGGTGACATCTGCCGCAAAGGCCAGGTGTGACAGCGCGCCCTGCATCAGCAGGAGCGAGTGCAGCGGGCGCGGCCACGTTTCACCGAAACAGATGGCGGAGAGCAGCACGCGGCAGCCGTAAGAGTGGCCAGCGCCATGGACGCGTGCAGTACTGGCCCCCAGCAATTCACGCAGCAGCGGCCCAACCCCGTGCGCGCCCACCGCACCGGCGCGATCCTTCATCTGAAAAACCGTCAATCCGCGCACGATAAGACGTGGGTCAAAAAACTGCGCCACATCAGCGGCGGCGCCAGGACTAGCGCCGCCGCCGGCAATGCCAAATTCACCCAATGGGCGATCAGGCGCAGGCGCCAGCGCCGACCAGGCCGCGACCATATCCTCGACGCCGAACGCTGCTGTGTCCCCCAACTCATCATCGGCGGTTGCGTAGAAGGGGGCAACGAGCTGCGCCAATTCCTGCGTCTCTGCGGCGGTGAGACGCGGTTGTTGCAACAGGGTATAGAACCTGGCTGCCACGGCAGCGGGCAGCGCCTCCGCCAGATCGCGCAGGCGTTCGGCCTCAACGGCGACAATCGCATCGAGAGCTTCACCCGTCGCCGCCATTGTGGGCGCCTCCTCCTCACCAAACGTAAGCGCCGCACTCGGCCAGTGAATGCCAATCAGCAGCGGGCGGAAGGGCGTCGGCAACGCTAGCTGGCGCTCTTGCACCATGGCAGTGAAGCCAGCGATGAAGCGTCGATAGGACTGAACCGCGCCCGGCCAGTCGTTGTTCCAGCCGTGCGAGAAGATAAAGATGTCGGTGTAACGGCCGGCAGCGACATCTTCCAGCAGGCGGGTGCGCGTGGCAGGCGCTTCACAAATACCACGCTTGTCGAAAGGCAAAATGTAGAAGGGCGCAGGCGGCGCGTTCAGACAAGGCAGCAACTGGTACGGGCCGGGCGGCAACGTTGACATTAGGCAGGCTCCTTTGTGTTATGGGGGGCGAGACACAATTATAGCAGGTTTTGCAAATATAAAATACACCAATTTTTTGCGGTGGAAGTCAGAGGCTGCGCCGCTGCGAGCGTCATTGACGGGTGTAAAGCAACACTCGTGCAAGGGGGCGTCATACAGTTAGAGACTGTGATGCCAAGTCATAGGAATTTGCAGATACAAAGCCTTACGGAATGCACGCATTGCGATGCGTCTTCCTGGCGCCTCTGCATCAAAATAGAAGTCGTCAAACAGCTGCAGAAACTGATACGCCTATGTTATGTTTATGTTGCGTCGGCGGGCAATTGGAAGCCGTTCTGTAGCCAGGTTACGACGGCGCGCATCTGGAACTGCTCCTCCTCGGTGAGAGAGGTGTATGCGTCCGAGATTGCCTGCAACAGGTCGGCGCTATCGATGTTTTGCACCAGCGCGGCAAGATCGCTGTTGCTGCGTGTCACCGGTTGTGGTTGGGCGCCAAAAAGACTAGACAACAACGTCGTCAGCCCACCCCCCGCCAGGAGTGCACCGGCTACTTTGAAGAGCAGTTGCAAGCCAGCCAGCAGGTCGTCTGGCCCGTACTTTTCCTTCCTCTTTTTGCGCTTAATGTCGGCGGCAAGCTGTCCTTGCGGCTTTGGCTTTGCCTTGCGCGGCTTCGGCTTACTGCTCGTTGCATGTTCTTTGGATTGCGCAGGTTTCTTTTTGGTCGGTTTCTTGGCGCTGCCGGTGGCGGCAGTGGGCTGCTCCAATTCATCCTCGCGCAACAGATCGCCAGCCCGCACATAGATCAGCTCGCCGCAGTGAGGGCACTTGCTCTTGCGCGTTGGTTTTTTCTCCAGCTTGCGCCGGCAGTAAGGACAGCGTGAGAAGGATGGCTGCTCGCTCATAGATGCCTCCGCACTTGTTTCTTCATGTAGGCCAACAGAGCGTGCAGGCCGCGCACCCGCTGCGGCGTGATGACTTCATGCAACCCCAACAGCATGTGCACATCATCCGGCGTCGCCAGCACGGCATCCGGCGTGGCGCCATCCAGACCCTCCACCAAAATTGCGGCATAACCGCGCACCGTTGGCGATTCTGGCGGAATATCCAGGTAAAAGTGCACGGCATTGTCGTTGATCTCCGTCGCCAGAAAGACCGGCGTCTGGCATTCATGCACCTGCTCCAGGCTATCGCGCTGCGCCTGAAAGCGCGCAGGCAATGGTGGCAGGCTCATGGCGTACTCCAACAAATATTCCATCCGATCGCGCGGAGACGCCTCGCGAAACTCCTCAATAATCCCCTGCAATGCTGACGGACAGCGTTCAATTTTTTCCTGCAGCGTACTCTCAGTCACTTTGCATTCCTTCTGATTTGTCACGTCTAAATACAATGGGAAGCAGCAACAAGATTTGTCGCATCAACGCCATTGCCATCTGGGAAAATAATCGCTTGATCTTACCGAATGAGCAACCTTGCGTCAAGCAACCATGACTACAAAAACAAAGCCGCTCTTGCCTGCGATAGAGGATCACATCGCACCGTGCGCCTGCTCCCGCAATGGTGACTGCGTTCCTTGCCGGTCTCGATGCGGTGCAACAGCTGCCACAAGCGGCTTCGTGCAGCATCCTTACGACAAGCTCTTCTGCACCGTCTGCGCC
>DMDA01000102.1:10320-10539 GCA_003451595.1 Chloroflexota bacterium
CGCAGAGCCGCAAGGATGCGCAAAGAGAAAAGCACAAGAAATACAGTTCTTTACGCTGCTGCGGTCTCTGCGGCTCTCTGCGGCTCTCTGCGCCAAAGACAGGGAGTCTTCACACAGGCTCTGCAGATGAAGAGGAGCGAAGTCAAGGTCTTTCTCTGCCTGCTCTTCGAGCATCAGTTGCAACCCGAAGCCCGGGTGCGCTTCCGGCTGCTCAGGTGG
>DMDA01000102.1:10884-11040 GCA_003451595.1 Chloroflexota bacterium
ATTGATATTGCGTCCGTCCAGGCTGTGCTTCGGCCACCAGACGCCGGGCGCCAGCACCGTTCCTGCCATTATGTTCGCCGTCACGACCGCAGTTAGACGCACTTCACCCTGTGCGTTAGCGACACGAACCTGTTCGCCATCGGCAATTCCGCGCCG
>DMDA01000026.1:0-1760 GCA_003451595.1 Chloroflexota bacterium
AGAAGAGACAGTCTCCGATAAGGGCGAACCGGTCAAGCCCGTCCTGCCAGTGCTGCAGCTTGCCGACCTATCCGCTTGGCGCATCGAGGCGCTTGACCTTACTGAAATCGACGTGGCAACGATCAGTCCTGGCGACGCCGTGGACATCACCTTCGATGCGTTGCCGGCGCTCACCCTGCGCGGCAAGGTGACGCACATTCGGCCTGTAGGCGAAAACAGTCGCGCCGCATCGATTTCCGGCGCTGTGGTGCGCAACGACACACCTCTTGCCGACCAGGTCAGCGGCGACATTGTCTACCGTGTGGTGATTGAGCCGGAAACACATGCCGGGCAGTTGCTGTGGAACATGACAGCGCTTGTCGATTTTGGCAGCCGGCGGTGAGGTTACCCCACAGCAAGCGCTGAAGCCACGACACGCGCTTCACCGGCTGTCGGGCAGTTGCAGGCTGCCGCGCAGTTGGTGGGTTACAGCAGCCCCAGTTCCCGACCGCGCAGCGCCGCCTGCGTGCGGTCGCGCACCCCGATCTTCTGCAGGATCGCCGTCACATAATTCTTGACCGTGCCCTCCGCCAGGAAGAGCCGTTGCGCGATTTCGCGGTTGCTAAGCCCCTGCGCGACCAGGCGCAAAATGTCGATCTCGCGCTCCGCCAGCGGTTCGGCCAGCCCGGCATCAGGGGCACGGGCCGGTGGCGCCAGACGCGCAAACTCCGCCACCACCTTGCGCGTCACCGCAGGATCAATCAGCGCGCCGCCCGCCATCACCGTGCGGATAGCGCGCGCCAACTCGGCGCCAGCGATCGCTTTGAGCAGATAGCCCTGCGCGCCGGCGCGCAACCCTTCGAAGACGTATTCGTCATCATCGAAGGTGGTCAGGATGATGATGCGCGCATCGGGCCAGTTTGTGCGAATGCGCCTGGTTGCCTCGACGCCATCCACCCCTGGCATCCGCACATCCATCAACACCACGTCTGGCTGCAACTCGGCGAAAGCACTCACCGCCGCTTCCCCTGACGACGCCTCCCCCACCACGACCAGGTCATCTTCCAGTTCCAGCAGGGTGCGCAGTCCATCGCGCATCAGCCGTTGATCGTCCACCACCAACACACGAATGCTGGCCGTCATATTCCCTCCGCTGCGGCGGCGTGGTCGCCTACAGGCAGGGTCAGCTCGACCCGCACGCCACCTCGATCGCTCTGGCCTAGCGTCAAGGTGGCGCCGATCTGCTGAGCGCGCTCACGCATGCCACGTACGCCAAATCCGGCTGCTGGCGTCGCCGATAATCCACGTCCGTCATCATCGACGGTTAATTGCACGATGTCTGCTTCTCCCTGTTGCAGCGCTACGCACACCCGCCTGGCGCCCGCGTGCCGTTGAACGTTGGTCAGCGCCTCTTGGACAACGCGGTAGATGACCTGACGTTGCGCCAGTGTCAGAGCGGGGAGGGTGACCGGCAGGTGCAACTCCACCTGGATGTTGGTTGCGGCGGCAAAGTCGTGCGTCAGATGGCGCAACGCCGCCGCCAAATTTAACTCAGCGGATAGCGGTGCACGCAACGCTGCCACCGTGCGGCGGAGTTCACTTAACCCTTCCATCACTTGCGCGTGCACCGTTCCCACTATCTCTGCTGCGCGCGCAGGGTCGCGTGGGATCAGCCGCTGTGCACCCTCCAGTTGCACCGCCGCCACCGTCAGCCGATGACCAAGCGTGTCGTGCACCTCCCGCGCCAGGCGATTGCGCTCCTCCGCCACCGCCAGTGCTTC
>DMDA01000026.1:2015-2607 GCA_003451595.1 Chloroflexota bacterium
GCCTCGGCGCGTTCGGCTTTGCGTTGCGCGTCGATGGTGGCGCCCATGAACAGATAGCCCGCCAGGACGCCCAGCGCGCTCAAGAGCGCCTGGATACTGCCAGGCCAGAGCAGCGTGGTGTAAAGCAGCGTGATGGCGCCGAACAGGAGAATCCAGAGATAGCCAACGCGCGGCGGCAGGGAGGTCATCGCCGTGCCCGAAAGTAGAAAACCAATGATGATGAAGCCGGTAAGGTTGGCGCCCAGCGCGACCAAGGCAAGCATGGCCAGCGCGGCGAGCGCATAGCAAAGATGCCGCACGGCGGGACGACGAACGCGCCGGTCGTCCACATACAGCAGCAATGTCAGCGCGCCGATGACGACGAGCGCCAACCAGCGCCGTGCGTCATCGGGGGCATAGGTGGTGAAAATGATCAGGGCGACCACACCGAGCGTGCCCAGCCCGACCAGACTTATCCAGGTAATGCGTGGCGCAGATGACGCCGGTGATGTAGTCATGCTGCTATTCAACCACAGCTTAGGTCATTTGTGCACGTGCCGGAAGTCACATGCGCTACGTCACAGTTGGGATAAGCGTTTGGTTTGCCGTGTAG